>NZ_JAEVHG010000003.1:0-404048 GCF_018263875.1 Zooshikella ganghwensis | reverse complement strand
ATTAGCAGAAACTGCAAATCAAAATGTCAAGTAAATCAAGTTTTTTTACATTTATTTCTATTTTTGTATTTTTCTTTTTTCTAGAAATCTACTTGGAAAAAATAAATGTTGCTGACTCTATAGGTGTCTGGTACACCTTATTTTGTGCCTTTGTGTATACAGTACCAATTTATATTTTGCTTCTACTTATTATTAAAGCAAAACATAAATAGGGCTATTATTTTTGATAAACTATACGCCCATATTTGTGGGTTTTTTTATATCACTGAATAAATTTTAATAAGCGCAAGCTGTATATCAGGGACTGCTGATATATGTGCTTGTGCCCTTAGTGCTCCTACTCCCCCCCAGATTACCAACCCCCTCGAAAAAACTACCGATAACCGGTGTTGTCGGTAATTTTGATCATTTTCTCGTAAAATACTATCACTTTTAGTATCCCCAATACGAATGGTTTTTAGGTGCGGCCATCGAGTGACGAAGCCCCATGAGCCTATATTAATAGGTGATTGGGGTGAGGAGTGAAGATAACAAAACCTAGAAATCATTCGTGAAGGGTATATTACGCAATACTAAATAGAGTATCCGCTTTAAATAGGGGGAGGATAAGAATAGCATCCAGGCCAATCGCTTATCATTTTACGGCAATAAAAATCACCTTTGTTGAACGTCTGTATAACACCCGTCGAACACGCTGTGAATCCTTCCCTGGAGGCTTGGTTACTGCATCCTTGCGGAAAACAGTTCGACATGTCTTACCCAGCCGTTGTCTTACAAATACCACATTGAAATATCATTTTTGTTTTTATAAGCATGAATGGAATATTGCAAAAAGCGGGTTTACAATGTTTGAATGGGTTTGTGACGCAGCTGCTGGGAGCACTGTTCGCAGTTGCAATTGCTTTGCAGCAGCTTACCCAGTTTTAGCTAGAAGACAAGGATTAAAAATCAAAGCTAAATTGACTGTCATTTACAACAGTTTAGCTACCATAGGTTACAGTCAATAGCGTACATAATATACAACAATCATTACCTTACTTGCCTTTCAACTGTTTAGAAAGCTGCTTTTAATTTACGAATAGTCATTCCAGGTATCGATTCAATAAGCCTGTTTTTAAAACAAACATTAAGCTTATGGGTTATGAAGTATCCCTTGAAAATAGCCATTCATCATTGTTATTTCAGGGGAGAGGATGCTTTAGAATTGAAGAGCGAGGTGCCCTATACTTTATAGGGTTAATGAAATAGTTAATGCTGAAGTTTTACAAGTATTGTGTGAATTCACTAACTAGCTGAGTAGATGATCAAATGGTGAGTATAATTGAATCTGGTACATTGCTGCTTGCCCTGCTGAATCCATTTTTACTGATTATCTATTTGGTTGATCCAATGAAAAAGCTTGATCAACTACAGTTTCAAAAGGTGTTAATAAGAGCGGGAGTTATAGCAGCTATTGTCTTTTGTTGTTTTGCTGTCTTAGGTGATGCAATTTTTTCAACCATTCATGCTGAGTTTGCATCATTTCAAATGTTTGGTGGTTTGATATTTATTATCATTGGTATGCAGTTCGTTTTTAAAGGTCCTACAGCGATAGAAATTTTACAAGGAGAAGCCGCTCATATTTCAGGTGCGATAGCAATGCCTGTTCTCATTGGTCCAGGCACAATTAGTGCCAGTGTTGTTATAGGTAAACGTCATGATCCACTTATCGCATGTGGTATAGTGGTTATCGCAGTTTTCGCATCTGTGGCAATTGTGATACTGCTTAAACTCATTCATGATTATGTTCAGGTGCGTCGAGAAGCATTAATTGAACGGTATATTGAAATCGCTGGGCGAATTACTGCGCTGTATATTGGTACTGTTGCCGTGGAAATGGTGATGACGGGATTAAGGTCATGGCTGATGAAAGTGTAGTATGGTTTTTTTTAGTTTCGACTCTATAATGGGCTAATTTACCTGATAAGACTGGCGTTATATAGTGAATTGACTAGGATCTTGTGTGGAAATTCTGGTAGGAAAGCGTTCTCACGTAGAAGCAATCACTGAAATATTTAATCATTATATTTTGACTTCAAATGCACGATTCGAAGAAGAAATATTTACCTATAAAAATCGTTTGGAATGGTTTTTACAATTTAATCATGATACCAGGCACCAAATTTATGTAGCACAGACTCATAATGAAGTGTTAGGATTTGCATGCTCTCAACCTTATCGGCCTAGTATGGCTTTTAGCGAGACTGTCGAAGTAACAATCTATTTGCGTGAAAATGCAAAAGGTGCAGGGATAGGAACAGCGCTGTATACCAGATTATTCTCAGCGTTATCTACTCAAAGAGTGCATAGAGCACTTTGTGGAATTGCCTCGCCAAATGACGCATCGGTCAATTTTCACAGACGTTTTGGGTTTAGTGAAGTGGGTGTGTTTAATGAGTATGCTAAAAAAAGAGGAGAGTATATAAGCGCTATTTGGTTAGAAAAAATGTTTATTTAAACTAGGGCCTGTTAACACTATTTTAATATCACTGTTATGGGGGTAAAAGCACTCATCTAGGCGCGAAGTTTAGTTGTTCTAAATGAACAATGAGCAACAACGAGTAGTGCTTTTACCGTCATAACCCATCGGGCCGTGATTATTTTTCCACCTAGCAGCGTTACAAGTCACTTATGTAGAATGACTACACGGCATTCCTTGTGCCTTGCCAGGTGGAAAAATAGTCTACGGCAGTAGTGATTCAAATAGTGTTAACAGGCCCTAGGTGATTCTAATTCAAAAGAAGCGTTTTTAGTGGGATTAAAAACTAGTGAGAGTAACAGTCAAAGCTAAAAAAACGCTAGCTGGACCGTTATGCGATGAAGAGCCTCAGGCAAGTAGTTTACTACTTTGAGTTTAAAAGTTAGATATTAAGGCTGTTCACAGTGCAAAGAAAAAACTTAATGATTGGTAGTATACCTGCAATTCTGTGGGGCGACGTATCAGAGAAGTTATTTATAGTAGTACATGGAGATAAATCAAATAAAGCAGATAATACAACTGTTATATTCGCAGAAGAAGCGACGAAATTAGGCTATCAAGTGCTCAGTTTTGACTTGCCTGAGCATGGTGATCGGGTTAATGAAACGTACCCTTGCAAAGTACAAAACGGTATCAAAGACTTAAACTGTATTATGCATTATGCTCAGCTTAGGTTTACAAATATTAGTTTGTTTGCATGTAGTGTGGGTGCATACTTTAGTCTGTTAGCGTATAAGAATGATGAATTGAAACAATGCTTATTTCTGTCTCCTATTGTTGATATGGAAGGCATCATCGACAAGATGATGAGTTGGTTTGGCATTAGTGAAGATAGACTGCAAGTTGAAAAAGAAATATCTACACCTATTGGACATACCCTTTATTGGGATTACTATTGTTATGTAAAAAAACACCCTATTGTCAATTGGTCAGTGCCGACGTCAATTTTATATGGCTCCGAAGATGACATAAGTGAGTTTGAAGTTATTTCTTCGTTTTCAAATCGATTTAACTGTCACTTGGACATTTTAAAAAATGGAGAACATTTCTTTTATAGCGAGAAGCAACTAGATTATTTTAGACGATGGTTGAAAAACAGGCTAAAAAAACAGGACAATCGCATATAAAAAGAGTATATGATGATCAGATATTGTACTTATGTAATGCTTGAATTCATTTGTTCCTCCCGCAGCAGAAGACCATCCTTGGTCTTTACTGCTTACGGTGCTCCTGGTACCTGTTTCACTAACAAATTCAAGTCCCTTGCCCTGAATATACCCATAATGAATAATTTTTAGGTGCCAAAATAAAGTGGTATATACTCACGGCGAAGGGTTATTTAGGCGAGGCCACCGAGCGATGAAGCCCCAGGAGTTTAGATAAACTAAATGACTGGGGTGGCAGTTAAATGCTCCTGCATAAACTGCATTCCCACCATCCTTAGTGGTCAAGAGCGATGGTAACAAAGCCTAAAAATCGTTCGTGAAGAGTATAACTACACATAATAGAAACTGCTGACGCATAAAGGGAGATTATGCCAATGTAATGCATGTGCAGGGCAATAGCATATAATTTTCCTTTATAGCATCTGTAGTTACTGATTTAACCAAGATAAGGGTATAGCACAACAAGTGATATCTATGAATTACTCATGGATCTTAATCTATTAGCCAGCCTCGCTGCATTATCTTTAAGCTGTTCGGCCTTTAGTTTAGCTAATTCATCAATATAGTGAACTAGTTTTTGATGTTTTTCACCAAGATTATAATTTTGCTTATATTGACTCCAGCGTTCGGGATGAAATACCGCTAATGCAAGTCCTAACTCTACTTTGTCACCTACCAAAGATTTCTTTAAGTCTGTTGATACATTATCCTGATAAGCTCTGTTATTAAGTACCTCAATCACAAGGTCAGATGCTAATTCTTGTTGTGATGAGTTATATTTTCCAACAAGAATAGTGGTTAAATATAATACTGCATCTAAACGCTCTCGTTCATAGACTAAATCAAGTTCATTGTTTTGGATAGATCGAAAGAGTATTTCTCGGCTGGTATTTAAGAGTGCATAATCATTCATTAACACTTGAAGTTTTATTTTTTCTTCTTGGCTAACTAAAGGCTTATCCATCAGCTCAATAAATGACTGAAAGTGAGGTGATGGTTTTCTCCAAGGCTTAATTTCTTTTTCTGGTGATACTGTTTTATCCGCGATGGATTCATGAATAACTACGTTTTCTTTATGTTCTTTATTCAGATTTACGTTAGTTGTCTGTTTTTCTTTGCTTTTGTAAATAATATTATTTGTCTGCGTAGTTATTACTTCAGAAGGTGATTGACTTGATAACCAATAGTTAAATGTGACTGCACCTACTGCTATGACGATTAATGCTATGGCGAACGGTCTTTTTTTCATGAAAGCCTCAGTCACAGGAAAAAGCGAATAGTTTTATGGGATTACTAGGAGAAGTTATACTGCACTGCATCAAAAATACCATAAAGACTATTCGCAAATGGTTGAAATATATACAAATCGTTTTTTTATATATAAGGCAATTGATCGACTGATCTCAATAAATCAATATGATGGATTATTAGAGAGTAACTTTTGATCATTCATGCCTTTTGGGATAATGCTAGAGTAAATCCTCTGGCAAGTTATCACGTAATACTAAACGATTAACATGATAAGCCCCGGTGTTTTGGTAATACATTGAACCACTTAAAAAGCCTTGAGCAATAACAATTTGGCCGTTTAAGCTTACACCTTCTTCACTACTGGAATTAGGTCGAACATTGTAAACTTTGCCAAAAAATTCAGTACTTTCTATTGATTTAATAGGATCAAAAGTACCATTTTGGGAAATAAGTGCATCACCCGCTTTTAAGTCCTCAGCATTCTTCATGTGGCCTGAGGAAATTAGGAGTGGATGATTGGGGGTTACTTTAAGCTGGCCGCCATTTTGTGTTTTAATGACCAGAATTTCATGTAGAACATCACGTACAGACTCGCTATAGGCAGCAACCGGACGAGTTGTATATTGGAGGCTGTCTAAACTTGCAGCATCAGCCAGTGTGACGATTTTTTTTACTTGGCGGCTAAATGCATCATAGATGGTGAGTTCGCCTTCAGGGAATAACAACTTTTGATCGGGTGTATAACAAGATGCTAAACAAGTGAGGATCTTAGTATATTTATCGCCAGCGCCTCTACCACATTTGGCTGTCCCTGTGGTAGGTGCTTTAAACCAATTATCGAAGTTATTGGGTTGATAAAAACTTGGATAAAAAGGACGTCCCCGACGATTACCAAAATCGTCATTAATATTAAAGTCCCAGGTTCTGTGGCTAATATATTGACACTTTTTGGCCCAGTCATTTCGGCCAAATGCTGAACTTGAGTTTAAGCTATCATCTTCGCAGCGCTTTTCAAATCTGATGGGATCGGTTGCAAAGGTTGAAACAGAGATTCCTGCTAACGTAATTGAAATAAATATTTTTAAAAGAGATGCTTTCATTGAATACTCCATGTAAATTTTTATTGTTATGAGAATTTATATTTGGCAGTATTTTATTCAAATTCAGAGCAACTGTAGTAGCCTATTAACTTTCCATTGTTACTACTGAATAGCGGTACCTGGTTCATTTCGCGGAGATAATCATATTCATAGGCAGTGATTTTGCCCTGACTCAAGGACTGTAGTCGAAATACTTCACATCCTTTATCACCATCTTCAGATACAGGCTTTGATGGAATGGTATAGCTACAAGAAACATCGATATAGTCAGCTTCACCATTTAAATCAAAATAGGCTTCATAGCGAGGATTTGTAATTCTATAACGTAGGTTTTTCTTACCTGGTCTGAAACGGTTAGGAACGCTGGTGAGAGGATCAAGGTTAGTGCCAACGACTTCAGCATTTACTATGTTACCAATGCCATAGCCAAGTTCTACAGTCATTAATAATGAGTTTTCTGTTTCCTTGGCATAGCAAGCCAGGTTTTCGGGGCGGATATCTTTAATACATTGGGACCATGCATTAATAACACTATCGCTACTGTGCTGAATTAAAATATGAGATGACTTACTGCCTTCGTAATTATAATCAGATCCTGAACAGTTTTCTTTTTTCCATTGTTTTGCAGACTGACCACTACCACCTATAGTAAAAATACCAATGACATCAAGTTCTAAGCCACCACCACCGCCTCCAGAGCTTGACTCATGGCTACATAGCCATTTTTTTAAAGCAATCTTAGAATCGTAGTTTAAAGTTGACTCATAAGTTTGTAGCGTTCCATTCACTAATATCTGGTTACAGTGCTCATAATAATCCGTTGCAGATGCCATTAATGGTAATGTGGCTAGTGCAATACTTAAACATTTTAACTTCATAGAAAAGTCCTTTTGTTTATGGTTAATACTAATTAGTTCTTCTTTTAACGAACGAAAATGTTCAATTGAAAGTTAATTTAGATAGAAAACAATTAGGTGGGTTTAATTAAAATAAAGTCCATTACTATTGCCTGATTACCAAAATTCCCTTTCAGGGTGACTTTATATAAAATCGGTAATCTCTGACAAGATATTATTGCTCAATATAGACTAAAGTATAATACCCTTTTGGGTTATTTACTTTTACCTCTATTTAAATAGTATCTTTTTTGGGATGACTGACTGAATGGTTATAAAATGCTGTATGAATGTTTAAGCGGAAATGGTAGGGTTTTGTTTAGTACGGGGAGATAGGGGGAGGTAATGAGTACCTCCCCATCAGAAGTATAATAATATATTACCAGCCTGCTTGCGTTAGTTTACCGTCAACTAAACGCCAGAGCTTTAATGGATTCGCATTTTGTAGTGCAGGAGGAAGTAATTCATCAGGCGTATTTTGATAGCAGCAAGGTTGTAGAAAGCGTTGGATGGCTTGACTACCAACAGAGGTAAAGTGACTATTAGTTGTAGCAGGGTAAGGACCACCATGATGCATGGCATGATTAACTTCCACTCCGGTAGGAAAAGCATTAAATATAATTCGACCTACACGTTGCTGTATTCTAAGCATTAATTGCTCAACAAGGGGCGTATTTTGTTGTTGGAAAATTGAGGCTGTTAACTGTCCAGATAATTGATCAGTAATTGCGAATAACTCATCTTCATTAGCGCAGATAATTAATAATGTTGTAGGTCCGAATATCTCGTTTTCTAGGTTAGGATGTTTTAGGAAGTGTTTTGCTGAGGTAGAAAGTAGTTGTACCTGTGCTTGATTATTACCTTGGCTGGGGCGGCCTGAAGCCAGGGTGATTACACCAGGTATTGACTGTCGTTTATCACATTGCTGTATATAATGCTGATAAATCGAGGCAGAGAGCATAGTTTGCGCAGGTTGTTGTGCGCATAGTTTTTTAAGCGTCTCTATAAACGTGGATAAATTTTCATCTTCCATTACCACTACTAAGCCGGGTTTTGTACAAAATTGCCCAGCATTAAGGGTGAATGACTTACATAAATTATCTGCAATATTTTCATGCTGTTGTTTTAGGGCATCAGGCAAAATAAAAACAGGATTACTCGCTGCCAATTCGCCAAAAAAAGGAATAGGTTCAGGACGTTCGCAGGCAAGGTTATATAAATGGCGACCTGCTAATAGTGAACCTGTAAAACCGACTGCTTTTATAGCAGGTTGTTTGACCAGTAATTCGCTTAAAGAATGTTGTTGACCTTGTAGCAGTGAAAATATACCCGCAGGCATGGCCGTTTCTTTAATCGCCAGATCAATAGCATAGGTTACAAATTCTGAGGTGCCAGGATGTAGGGGATGACCCTTAACAATCACTGGGCAACCTGCTGCTAAGGCTGAAGCCGTATCTCCACCGGCAACTGAGAAGGCTAGGGGAAAATTACTGGCCCCAAAAACTGCCACAGGCCCTATAGGTATTTGCGTTTGACGTATATCTGGTTTGGGGAGTGGCTGACGGTTGGGGCTTGCCTGGTCAATGATGGGGTATAAGTCTAGCCCTTGTGTGAGGAGATCGGCAAACAGTTTGAGCTGATTTATCGTTCGTTGCAGCTCACTGGTGAGGCGAGTTTCAGGCAGGGCTGTTTCATTAATGGCTTGCTCAATAATGCCTGGTCCAAGCTGTTGAAGTTGTCTTGCAATAGCGCTTAAAAAGTTTGAGCGTTGCTTAGCGGAAAGTAGGCGATATTCGCTAAATGCTGACTGTGCTTTTTCTGCGGCTAAATCGACCAAGGTCTGATCAGTTTCATAGTACTGGGTCGGTAGAAGCTCGTTTGTAGCAGGGTTATATGCATTGAAGGTGGGTTGACCAGTAGGCTTAACCCACTCTCCAGCAATGTAGGAAAGCCCTGTCAGTGAAGGAAGCATGGGAAGGGTTGATGAAGAGGGTATTTGTGGCATAAGTGCGTCCTTGCTTTGTATTCAGCGGAAAAGCGAAAAAACTCATCATATCGGTGAATGATGACAGGTTACTTTACTTCAAAGCCTTGCCAGTAGGGGTCATCAGTATCCACCCAAATAGTGTTATGCCCTATGACTTTGGCCCAACCAGTAATACTGGGAAGTATGGCAGGGTAGTGACCTACCTCTGTCATAGCTTCTATACGCCCAGTAAAGAGACTGCCAATTATGCTTTCATGAACAAAGTGATCTCCTTCGTTTAAGCGACCTTTGGCAGCCCACTGAGCCATTCGTGCACTGGTGCCAGTGCCACAGGGTGACCGATCGATAGCGTTCTTACCAAAAAAAACAGCATTACGGCTAATCGCTTCAGGTTGAGTTGGCGCACCTGTCCAGAGTATATGATTCAAACCCGAAATAGTTTCATCAAAGGGGTGTTGGCAGGTGACGGTTTGGTTAATTTGTTCACGAATACGTGGACTGTAGTGTAAAATTTGTTGGGCTGAAATTGACTCTAACCCCTGATAATTGGGTTGAGGATCAATAATGGCGTAAAAGTTTCCGCCATATGCAATATCGATGGATAGTTCTCCCAGTTCAGGGCAATTCACTTTTATATCCTGATGCGCTAAAAAGGCGGGCACGTTAAATATGGTAACTTCACTGACATAGTTACCGTGTGTTTTATAAGTGAGGTGAATCGTCCCGGCTGGAGCATCGAGTATTAATTCACCTGCTTTTTTGGGGTGTAATAAACCTGACTCCAATGCGGCGGTAACTGTGCCAATCGTGCCATGTCCACACATGGGCAAGCAGCCACTGGTCTCGATAAATAAGATACTGGCGTCAGCCATTTTAGTGCAGGGTGGATACAAAAAAGCCCCTGACATCATTGCATGTCCACGTGGTTCGAACATTAAAGCTTGACGGATCCAATCATAGTGCTCAAGAAAATACTGGCGTTTTTCACTCATGGATTCCCCGATTAAATGAGGGTGTCCATTGGTGACCAGGCGAGCTGGATTGCCACAGGTATGAGCATCGATACAAAAAAAAGTCCCTTTACGCATGATTATTTCCTTATTTTTTTGGTTTAAATTTACTGTAAAAGTGGATTATTTAAATGTCAAAAAAATGAATTACTGGTTATGTCTACCCTAAAAAGTATAAGTAACTTACGTCATGTAAACGTCATTATTTTAAGGGAATATCTAAGGAATAAGAGTGTGTTAATGTTACTTGTTTTTGATTTGGCTGATAAAAAAAATGATAAAGATGCCAGTAGAAAAAAGTGATGTGGCGGTCATTGGGGCAGGAATTATTGGTATTTGTTGTGCAATTTTCCTGCAGGAACAAGGCTTTAAGGTTACTTTAGTTGATCGTGATCCTCCGGTGATGGGTGCGTCAAAAGGTAATGCCGGGCATTTTGCGACAGAGCAGGTGTTGCCTTTAGCATCACCGCAGTTACTCTGGCAATTACCGTCGATTTTGTTAAATCCGTTGGGACCTGTTGCTATTCAATGGCGCTATATCTTCAAGATTATGCCCTGGTGGCTACGTTTTCTACGACAAATGTCAAAACGAAAATACCAGCAAAATAGTCAAGGTATTGCTGCATTGAATAATAATGCTTTGGTTATCTACCAAGAATTATTATCACGTACAGGTCTAAAAGGGTTAATTCGTAGTCAGGGCTCTATGTTGGTGTTTGAAACACAACGAGCTTATTTAAGTTATTTGAAGCAACTAGAAGTCATGCAGGCGCATGGGGTTCAGTATGAATTGATGTCTGGCGCTCAAGTGTTGAAAAGTGAGCCGGCATTAAATACCAATATTAAAGCAGGCATATTTTTTTCGGATACTTGGCATACGATTAATCCAAGCCAATTCGCGACACAGTTATTTAATTATTTTCGTCGAGCCGGCGGACAATTTAAACATGCTGAAGTACTTGAATTAACACGAAAGCATAATGATAGACAGCAAGGTATTAAGATTAAAACTACGATGGGAAAATCCTGGTGGGTACCCCGTGTAGTCCTGGCAACGGGGGCGTGGTCAAAGCCATGGGTTTATCAGTTAACGGGAAAAAAAATCCCATTAGATACAGAGCGAGGCTATCATTTACATTTGCAGGGCTTACAAAATGTTATCTCAATACCGATCACTTCAGGTGAACGGAAATTTATAATGACACCTATGAGTGAAGGGTTACGTTTGGCCGGTACGGTAGAGTTTGCCGGTTTATCATTACCACCAAATATGCGACGGGCCAAGATGTTATTACCCCATGCTCAAGCATTGTTACCAGGGTTACCTGAACAGAAAATCAGTGCTTCGCAATGTTGGATGGGGTGCCGACCCTCATTGCCTGATTCTTTACCGATTATTGATGAAGATGAAGGTGTGTATTTTGCTTTTGGACATCAACATTTAGGGTTAACTCAAGCGGCAATCACTGCTTTATTGGTGAGTCAATTAGTCACAAGGCAGCGGAGTGAAATTGATTTATCACCATATCGTTTATCTCGTTTTTGATACATATTAATACAAAAAATATCGAATAAAAATCAACCAGCGGAGGGAGCAAGCCAATATGGATATTAACTGGCAAGGGGTATTTCCTGCAATTACCACACAATTTAATCAAGATGAGTCGATCAACTATGCCGCAACACAGCAGCAAGTGGATCGTCTTATTCAGGAAGGTGTCGATGGTATTATCGCCTTGGGTACTGTTGGTGAAAACTGTTCTTTGCACGAAAATGAAAAAATAAAATTATTATCTGCGGTGAAAGAAGCCGTAGCAGATCGTGTCCCTTTATTGTCAGGTGCTGCAGAATATACAACACAAGGTGTGATTCACTATATTCATCAGGCTATGCAAGTGGGTGTAGACGGCATTATGTTATTACCAGGTATGGTATATTCTGCCTCTGAGGATGAAGTTATTACGCACTACCAGACAGTTGCTCATCATTTTTCTGATGTACCAATTATGGTGTACAACAACCCTGCAGTGTATGGCGTTGATGTTTCTATTGCGGTTATGACGCAGTTGGTCCAATGCCAAAATATCGTGGCTATTAAAGAATCGTCATCAGACACGCGCCGTATAACAGAGCTGTTTAATCACTTTGGTGAACGCTTTATCGTCTTTGGTGGTGTTGATGATATTGCCTTGGAGTGTTTGCTGCTCGGTGCAAAGGGCTGGGTATCAGGGCTGACAAATGCTTTTCCCAAAGAATCCGTTACATTGTATAAGTTGGCATGTGCTGGACGATTGGCTGAAGCAAGAGCACTATACCGTTGGTTTTTACCATTGCTGCGTTTAGATACATTACCTACATTGGTGCAGTGCATTAAGCTAGTGGATCATTTATGTGGGCAGGGTGCAGAATGGGTAAGGGCACCTCGCAGACCGCTACAAGGTGAAGCAAGGCAACAGGTGATTAACCTTGTTGAGCAAGCCATGGCTCAGCGGCCTAACCTGCCAGTTTACTAAGTCAGGTGATCAGTTTACTAAATCAGGTGAAAGATACTTCGCCATAAGTTGACGAATTTTTCCTTGGTTTCGCAAGCTGTTCATGCTTTGCAGTAAAGTGTTGCTAAGCTCTGGGGGATGCTGGGAACACAAACAGGTTAATGGGTAGTGAGCATCCCTTAGACTGGTTAGGCGCAGACTAAAATTTGGTGTGTTTTTTTGGCGATGGTAAAACGACCAGGTATTATCAATCAGCGAGTCAACTCGCTTTAGTGTTAACAAGCGGTACATTGAATCAGTATCCTGCCGGTTAAGTCGAACCGAATACTCTTTTTTGAAAAGCGCTTCAAGTTGCGGACTATAGGTATAACCTAGGCGTGTTGCCACCGTCATTCCTTGCAGCTGTTGATAGTTTTTAATATCAGGAGCATCTTCATTCTGAATAAAGTACTCCTCATAATGGGTTAAGTCTGGTCCCCAAATAAAGCGTTCAGGTTTTTTGAGCCAATGTCTGTTGTACAAACAAAGCATATGAATTTTATTCTCTGCTAGCCACTCTTCAGCACGGTTAGTTGGTATTGCATGGAATACAGCAATATAGCCTGCTTCTTGGGCAATGGCTGTTCCCACATCAAAAACAATACCACCCACTACCGTGTGGTCTTGTATGATATCAATTGGTGGGCCATGCGCAACGAACCCTATTTTTATCAAGTCTTTAGCGTTAACACTGAGTGTTAGGGCTACAAACAAGATGTTTAACCATTGATAGTTCATGGTTGGAACACCTTACTCTGGTTAATTGCTCAAAAACACTTCTTAGTATCACCTTGCTTTTAGCATAGTTGAGTTAAGCAAAAAGAAATTATTTGCATAAAGCTCATGAGATAAAAAAAGAAGTAATTGGTACGGTGATTGTAAATAAGCAGCAACTGTCTTGTAATTTGTGGTATAACACCAGCGCTGGTTACAGGGAGGTGAACAACAATGCAAAAGGACTAGTTATGTTAAAGCGTTTCAATCCGTGGTTGCTTACTGGGGTATTACTCTGCTTACTGTCGGGCGTGAGTTGGGCCAGCCACCCTATTCAATTAGAAAAAGCCACCATTGGTACTGGGTTGGGTTGTTATGGTGCCTGTGGTCATTTAAAGGTTGCTGTGACTGTGGAAAACCTGGTGGCGGACAAGCAGGTTGTTGTGAAATATACGGTAGATGGCCGGTCATGGTATACAGGACAAGCCTATTATCAAGAGACGCTTGATAACAATCAGGAGCGTTGGTTTTTTGAGGTTAATATACCTTCGCGGCAATCACCTGTTCAGTTAGCGGTAGGGATGCAAGCTAATGGTACATGGTATTGGGATAATAATTATGGCCATAACTTTTTGGCCAAAGAAAACTTTCAGCGTAAACCTATTCAGTTTATTTCGGCAGAAAGAGGCAGAGGTTTGGGTTGTTATGGGTTGTGTGCTGACTTTACTGTCCATGTAGCCGTTGCCAATTTAGGTTACGAGAAAACAGTGCAAATGGTTTATCGGCTGGCAGATGGTGATCAGTGGTATGAATCATCTATAGGCAGTTATGTTGGGTTACTTGATGATCGACGTGAGTCCTGGGTACTTTATCTTCCTTATATTTATCCCAAAAACCGAGCGATTGAATTTGCAGTGCGTTATCAGGTAGCAGGAAAAATCTACTGGGATAACAATAATGGTGAAAATTACCTGTTTTAATTAATCAGTCGATAAACGATCATTAATAAATTGGTCAAGTGGGATAATGATATTTTATATTCCACTTGGCCTTCTTCATGCTGTTTAGTCTTGTCATGACTCATTTTTTTTGTGCTGCTGACGGTTCACGAGCACGTACATTGAGCCCGCACCACCATCAGTAGGCGGTGTTGTACAAAAAGCTTGCACACTAGGAATCTGTCGTAGCCAGGTATTTAAATAATCTTTGAGGGTAGGGCGGGATGACTTGCGGCGGTGTGATTTGCCATGAATGATTTTTACACAGCGCATATTATTGGCTTGGGCAAAGCCCAGAAAGGCCATAAGCGTTGCTCGTGCTTCATCCACTCGATAACCATGCAAATCCAGGCAGTACTCAACGGGTAACTGACCCTGTTTTAGTTTACGCATTCGACTGAGTTGTACCCCAGAGCGCCGGTATTCAACCGAATCTTCAGGACCCAGGGGCAGTAACAGTGTGTCCGATAAGCCATCAACGGGTGGGCTTATCATTTGTTCTGCAGCCTGACGGCGGGCCGGTAATGCAACATTATGCGGGTCGGGTGTTGAGGCAGTATGCATCACATGGTTGTGCTGGTAACGTTTTACTCCTTTCATGGCTTCATTGAAGGCCGCCTCATCATCCTTGTTGAGTGTACTGCTACTCTTAATAGGCGTATCAGTGTGTTCAGTATCGGGTGGACGTTTAGCATCAGCCATGAGAAAACCATTAAAACCTACAGCCATGAAATTCTATGTTAGTGGTATAACTGGGTTACTTGAATAGAAAAACAGCATCATCGTTAACTTTGCGCTAACATAGCGTCTCGTTAATGATAGTCAATAGCTTTGACCAATAGGAGACGAATGTGGTAGGTCAGCAAAAGCTTGCTTTTGACGGTTTGGAAACAGTTCGAGACTTTATCCGCTGGGCGTACAGTCGCTTTAATGAAGCAGAGTTATTTTATGGGCATGGGACCAATAATGGCTGGGATGAGGCTGTTCATCTGATTTTGCAAAGTCTTCATCTACCCTGGGACATTGATCAGCGTGTTTTAGATAGCCGGTTGACTTTGGAAGAGCGAGCCCATGTTGCCAGCTTAGTCTCTCGACGTGTTAATGAGCGGATCCCCAGTGCTTACTTGGTAAATCAAGCCTGGTTTTGTGGGCTACCCTTTTATGTTGATGAGCGTGTTTTAGTGCCTCGCTCACCGATTGCAGAGCTTATTGACCAACACTTCGAGCCTTGGTTGGGGGTGCAAGCTGTTTCACGTATTCTGGATATGTGTACGGGCAGTGGCTGTATTGGTATTGCTGCAGCCTATGCATTTCCAGAAGCAGAAGTGGTACTTGCCGATATTGATCATGATGCACTTCAGGTGGCGACTATTAATATCGACAAACATGAACTGGATGAGCGGGTCACTACAGTTGAGGCGGATCTATTTAAGGGAATACCTCAACAGCCGTTTGATATTATTGTCAGTAACCCCCCTTATGTGGATGCTGAAGATCTAAGCGATATGCCCCCTGAGTTTCATCATGAGCCTGAGCATGGGTTAGCTTCTGGTGAGGATGGTTTATGTCATACTGTGCAGATTTTAGCGCAAGCAGCCGATTATCTTACCGAAAAAGGGTTATTAATTGTAGAAGTGGGGAACAGTCAGTGGGCTTTACAGGATCAATTCCCACAAGTGCCTTTTAATTGGCTGGCTTTTGAGCATGGTGGAGATGGTGTCTTTTTACTCGAGGCCGAAAACTGTCGTCAATTTCAAGAAGACTTTAAGCAGGCCCTAATATGATGAGCGTAGAGCAAAAAGCAAATAATCAGTTAACGTAAATATGTAGTAGAGAATCGATTCATGGCGGGTAATACATTTGGAACCTTATTTACAGTGACAACGTTTGGTGAAAGCCATGGGTTAGCACTGGGCTGTATTATTGATGGCTGTCCTCCTGGTTTGCCTTTAAACGAGGCGGATATTCAACAGGAGCTTGATCGACGTAAACCGGGTACATCAAAGTTTACAACCCAACGGCGTGAACCTGATGCAGTAAAAATTTTATCAGGCGTGTTTGAGGGGGTAACTACAGGTACGCCAATCGGTTTGTTGATTGAGAATACGGATCAGCGCTCCAAGGATTATGGCAATATTAAAGATCAGTTTCGCCCGGCCCATGCTGACTATACCTACTGGCAGAAGTATGGCATTAGAGACTATCGTGGTGGTGGTCGCTCTTCTGCACGGGAAACAGCAATGCGGGTTGCCGCAGGCGCGGTGGCGAAAAAATATTTGCAAACCAAAGGTATTATGGTGCGTGGTTTTTTGTCGCAGCTTGGCCCTATAAAGGTGATGCCTGATGTACTCACCGAAGTGAACTGGGATGAAGTGAACAACAACCCATTCTTTTGCCCTGATCCCAGTCGCGTTAATGAGTTGGAAACTTATATGCAGGACCTGCGCAAGGAAGGTAATTCTATTGGTGCAAAAATAACCGTTGTCGCTTCAGGTATGCTACCAGGCTTAGGTGAGCCTATTTTTGACCGGTTGGATGCGGATATTGCTCATGGTTTGATGAGCATTAATGCGGTGAAGGGAGTAGAGATTGGGGCTGGCTTTGACTCAGTGACCCAAAAGGGGACAGAGCATAGAGATGCGTTGACGCCTGGAGGTTTTACTTCTAATAACGCTGGGGGTGTCCTTGGTGGTATTTCCAGTGGGCAGGATATCATTGCGCATATTGCACTTAAACCAACATCGAGCCTGCATTTACCTGGAGATAGCATTGATGTTGATGGTCAGCCAGTTACGGTTGTCACTAAGGGGCGTCATGATCCTTGTGTAGGTATTCGGGCCACACCTATTGCAGAAGCGATGCTGGCATTAGTGCTGATGGATCATTACTTGAGACATCGCGGTCAAAATGCGGATGTTTCTGTATCAACCCCAGTCATTCCAGCCCAGGCTCCTGTATCCGATACTACCAACGACACATAACTACCCACTGTTTTGCTTATGTCTTCTGACAGCCCACCCAACACTGTGCCTGTTCGCTCTTTGGCCAGTGTCTATGGGTGGTACTTTGTCATCCTAGGGATTTTGGTGCCTTATTGGGCACCCTACCTGCAAAGCCAAGGTTTTTCCTCCAGTGAAATCGGTATCCTGCTTGCTATTTTAATGGCGACTAAAGTCATTGCTCCTCTGGTTTGGGGGCTATTGGCAGATTATTTTTTTTGCTCATTAAGGCTGGTGCGTATAGGCACACTTTGTAGTGTTGTGGCTTTTGCAGGCGTATTTGGTGTCGATGCCTTTTGGCCAATGGCATTTGTCATGGCTTGCTTTAGCTTTTTTTGGAATGCGGTATTACCGCTGCTTGAAGTCATTACTCTGCGTTTTTTAGTGGGGCAAACACAGTTTTATAGCCGGATACGTTTATGGGGCTCTATTGGGTTTATTGTTGCCGTGTTAGGCGTCGGTGGATTATTAGATTTCATTAGCCTGGACTGGGTACCTTGGTTATGCTGGCTAGCATTTTGGGGATTATGGCTTGCCAGCCTGGCGTTGCCGATGTCTACTAAAAGGGCTTCTGGCACAGCGGTCGTTCCACCACATAAGATGTACTTTAGAATGACGCCTGTGGTTGGTTTTTTCGCTGTAGCGGCGCTTGTGCAACTAGCCCATGGGCCGTATTACGCATTTTTCAGTATTCATTTACAGAATCATGGTTATAGTCATACCACCATTGGCAGTTTGTGGGCATTGGGTGTTTTAGCAGAGGTTATCTTGTTCCTGTTTATGCACCAGCTATTACCAAAGCTGGGGGTGCGTAACTGTTTGATGTTAGGACTGTTAGGTGCTGCCCTGCGCTGGTTTATGATTGGCTGGTGGGCAGACAGCCTAGTGCTCATTACCTTGGCACAGTTGCTCCATGCCCTGTCTTTTGGGGCCTGTCATGCCGCTTCGATTGAGTTTGTTCACCGCCAATTCCCTGAGGGACTGGCGGGGCGAGGGCAAGCACTTTATAGTGGTATTAGCTTTGGCCTGGGAGCAGGCCTGGGGGCGCTAGCAGCAGGCTATGGCTGGGAGAGCCTCGGCGCAGCTATGACATTCAGTATGGCTAGCCTGGTTTGTGTTCTGGGCTTATGGCTGACGTATGTTGTTTTACCTCAGGTGCGTTGATCACGCGTTAATACCTCCTTGGGGCGTAAACACTCTCGTACCTTCCCTGCATCAGGGCCAATATCACGCCAATGACTAATAGGTAAATCAATACACACTGCTGCGCAGGTGGTGAGGTGTCCAGGAAAAGCACTGTCTAGCTCAGTCGCAAGCATTTCTAAACCAGGGTTATGGCCGATAACCATTAAGCTTGAAATTTTATCAGGTACTTCACTGATCACCGTGTACAGTGCAGAGGTAGGCGCCTCGTAAATCATTTCTTCCCACTGCACGTTTTTCGACTTTATTTTAAAATAAGGCAGTAACAGCTTAGTGGTTGCTCGGCAACGTTTTGCTGGGCTGGCGATAATGTATTGTGGAACCCAACCGACATCGGCTAATACCTGTCCCATTTGGGGAGCAACGGTTTTTCCGCGCTTATTTAAGGGGCGATCAAAATCTTCGAGTGTGCTGTCTTTCCAGCTTGATTTGGCGTGTCGTAATAAAATGAGTTCCTTCATATATGTCTTCCTTTACCGAACATCCTCATTACACGTCATTAGCACTATACCCTTCAAGATCGGGGTATATGTTTGTTAACTCATTACTCTATTTGTTCATTAAGCTGCTTAATAAATGCACTTGCAGCATTGGATAGGGTTCGTTCACTGTGGTGAATATAGCCTAAGTAGCGATTTAGCAAGATATTTTCTGGGTTTAAAGCAGTGAGTTGGTCATCAAGCATCGTTGCCGGCAGTACACTCCAGGCCAGCCCAATAGAAACCATCATTTTGATGGTTTCTAGGTAGTTTGTGGTCATTGAAATGGTAGGGGTCAGACCTCTTGTGCGAAAGGCTTGTTTGACGATGCTATGAGTAAACGTATGGCTACCAGGGAATACGGCTTTTGTAGAGCATAGGTGTGCTAACGTCAGTGAAGATTGGGTAGCCAGGGGGTGGTCTGGGGCGACAACAAAGTTGAGCCTGTCCTGCCAGACTAGCTGGCTGCAAATATTTTCTGTCACTAGCTTCACACCGTTACTGGTGTGGTCAACTTGACTGGGTGCTAGTGTAATTACTGCCACTTCGACCTCACCATGCTGAATGGCTTCATAGGCTTGTTCTGAATCTAAGAAGCGAATATCCAGTGTGACTTCTGGATATGTCCGACTAAACTGGCGCAGTACTGGTGGTAAACGGTGTAAGCCTATGTGGTGACTGGTGGCAATGGCGAGTCGCCCATTAACTTCACCACTTAGGTTGCGAATCTCACGGCAGGTGTCTTCAATATTGGCAAGTATTCGGTAGGCACGGGGTAATAATGCGCTTCCTGCCTCTGTTAAAGTGATCTGGCGTCCAAACCGGTCAAACAGCCGGGTAGCGAGTAACT
Source organism: Zooshikella ganghwensis (assembly GCF_018263875.1). NCBI lineage: Bacteria > Pseudomonadati > Pseudomonadota > Gammaproteobacteria > Oceanospirillales > Zooshikellaceae > Zooshikella > Zooshikella ganghwensis. The sequence continues at coordinate 384,346 of NZ_JAEVHG010000003.1, read as the reverse complement.
GCTCTAAGTTTGCGATCCTTTTACTGACGGCCGGCTGGGTCAGGCATAACTGGTCTGCAGCCAATGAGAAAGACTTGGATTCAGCAACGGCAATAAAGGCTTGTAAGGTTTGTGGGTCCATGATTTAACATTAAGCTATTCCTTTTTTTTATGCAATAATTAAAAATTATTAATTTGTTTTATCCGGTGGAAGAAATTAGCATTAAGCAACCTAATAATCACAATCCTTTATCTGTGTAGCCTGTGACTTATAGCCCAAGGCACTGGCTATGCTTTTTTAGCAGTGCTCAAGCGCAGGCTCTGCTGTTTAGCCTAAATGAGAGGATAGCCAAATGGCAGGTAGAACGTTATACGACAAGTTGTGGGATAGCCATGTGGTCAGTGCCCGAGATGATGGCTCTGCTTTACTTTATATTGATCGACATTTATTGCATGAGGTGACTTCCCCTCAGGCTTTTGAAGGGCTGCGTTTAGCACAACGAAAGCCTTGGCGTCTCGATACTAATCTGGCGACACCTGATCATAATGTCCCCACTACCACTAAAGAGCGAGCGCATGGTATCGATGGCATTGCCGACCCGATTTCTCAAATACAGGTAAAAACGCTGGATGATAACTGCCAGTATTTTGGGATTAATGAGTTTGCCATGAAGGATCAGCGGCAGGGTATTGTCCATGTAGTGGGACCAGAGCAAGGTGCCACATTACCAGGAATGACGGTTGTGTGTGGTGACTCCCATACATCAACCCATGGTGCATTTGCGGCACTGGCCCATGGTATTGGTACCTCCGAGGTAGAGCATGTGCTTGCTACTCAGTGCCTTGTCACCAAAAAAATGAAAAACATGCAGGTGCGGGTTGAGGGCGCACTGCCCCATGGTGTTACCGCAAAGGATGTGGTGCTGGCTATTATTGGTCAAATAGGTACTGCGGGTGGTACTGGCTATGCCATTGAATTTGCGGGTGAAGGCATTCGTAGCTTAAGTATGGAAGGGCGGATGACGGTCTGTAATATGGCTATTGAAGCGGGTGCTCGGGCAGGGATAATTGCTGTTGATGAAACAACCATCGACTATTTGCAGGGACGTCCCTTTGCGCCTCAAGAAGAGCACTGGCAGCAGGCTGTTGCTTATTGGCGTACGCTGGTATCTGATCCAGATGCGGAGTTTGATGAAGTGATCACTTTACCGGCAGCCGATATACAGCCCCAGGTAACCTGGGGGACTTCCCCTGAAATGGTGGCACCAGTGACCAGCCAAGTGCCTGATCCCAAGCAGGAAGCAGACCCAACCCGGCGGGAAGGTATAAGTCGAGCGTTACACTATATGGGGTTAACACCAGGCATGGCGATAAGCGACATTAAACTGGATCGTGTATTTATTGGTTCTTGTACTAATGCCCGTATTGAAGACTTACGCGCTGCCGCCGCCGTTGTGAAAGGTAAACATGTGGCTGCCACCATTAAGCAGGCATTGGTTGTACCTGGGTCCGGATTGGTAAAAGCGCAGGCCGAGCAAGAAGGTTTGCACCAGATTTTTATAAGTGCGGGTATGGAGTGGCGAGAGCCTGGCTGCTCAATGTGTCTAGCCATGAACGCAGACAAGCTGGGGTCAGGCGAGCATTGTGCCTCAACGTCAAACCGTAACTTTGAAGGGCGGCAAGGTTTTGGCGGTAGAACCCACTTAGTGAGCCCGGCGATGGCGGCAGCAGCAGCGATTGCCGGTCATTTTGTTGATATAAGACAGTGGCAGTAGGGGGAAATCATGCAGGCATTTACCACATTAACCGGTTTGGTCGCGCCTTTAGAGCGAGACAATGTTGATACTGACATGATTATTCCCAAGCAATTCTTAAAGTCCATTAAGCGCTCAGGCTTTGGGCCAAATCTGTTCGATGAGTTGCGCTACCTGGATGAAGGTCAGCCAGACCAGGATTGCAGCCAACGCCCACTTAACCCAGACTTTATATTGAATCAACCTTGTTATCAGGGGGCTTCTATTTTATTAGCAGGTCGCAACTTTGGCTGTGGTTCAAGTCGTGAGCATGCTCCCTGGGCACTATTGGATTACGGCTTTCGTTGTATTATTGCCCCCAGCTTTGCAGACATTTTTTACAACAACTGTTTTAAAAATGGCATTTTGCCGATAACGCTTTCCGAAACAGAAGTAGAAGCATTATTTCATGCAGAAAATGCGGCTAATGAAGGGCTAAAGCTGACCGTAGATTTACAACAACAGGTCATAACACTACCTGACGGACAGCAGTTTTCGTTCAACATTGACGAATTTCGGCGCAACTGTTTATTGCAAGGACTTGATGAAATAGGTCTGACGCTGCAACAGGCAGATAAAATTAAAGCGTTTGAAGCGCGTCATCAGCAGCAATTTCCGTGGTTATTTGCAGCGCACTAATTGATTATAAGGCAGTTTTTTTCTGTTTTAAGAAGAGAGATTTCCATGCAAGCAAAACGAGTTTTGACTTTAGCCGGTGATGGTATTGGTCCAGAAATAATGCAGCAAGGTATACGCGTGCTGGAGACGGTTGCGGCTAAGTTTAACCTGCCCATAAAAATGGAAAGTGCCCTGATTGGGGGAGCTGCTGTTGATGCTGAAGGCCAACCTTTACCTGCATCTACCTTAGCAGCCGCTAAAGAAAGTGATGCCATTTTACTGGGGGCGGTGGGTGGCCCTCAATGGGATACTTTGCCACGGCCACAAAGACCTGAGCAAGGTCTATTGGGGATTCGCTCGCAACTGGAGTTATTTGCAAACCTGCGTCCAGCCTTGTTATTTGAACCGTTAGCCAGTGCTTCTACCCTTAAACCGGAAGTAGTCGCTGGACTGGATTTACTGATTGTGCGGGAGTTAACTGGAGGCATTTACTTTGGTCAGCCGCGTGGCGTTGAAACGTTAGATAGTGGAGAACGTGAAGGCTTCAATACTTATCGTTATCGTGAGAGTGAAATTAAGCGTATTGGTCATGTGGCTTTTCAAGCGGCTCAACGTCGAGGAAAAAAACTGTGCTCAGTGGATAAGGCGAATGTGTTAGAAGTGACAGGTCTGTGGCGTGAGGTGATGAATGAACTAGCCGCAGAATACCCTGAGGTTGAGCTGACGCATATGTATGTTGACAATGCCGCCATGCAGCTTGTGAGAGCACCCAAGCAGTTTGATGTCATTGTGACGGGTAACATGTTTGGCGATATATTGTCAGATGAGGCCGCCATGTTAACGGGCTCAATCGGTATGTTGCCATCAGCATCACTTGCAGCGTCAGGGCTGGGAATGTATGAACCTTGTCATGGTTCGGCCCCTGATATTGCGGGTCAAGATAAAGCCAATCCTTTGGCTATGATTTTGTCTGTTGCCATGATGCTGAGGCACTCTCTACAGTATCCAGAAGCGGCTGCAGCCATTGAACAGGCTGTCGCTGACGTGTTAACACAGGGTTTGAGAACAGCGGATATTGCTCACGAAGGTAATTCCATTATTGGCACACAAGCGATGGGTGAGGCGGTTATCAAAGCACTAAATTGATAATTCGCAGTGTGATTTACGACAGTTTGCATTAGTCTGTAGAGTAATAGGTGTGCTTAGCGTAGTGCATTTATTTTAATCTTTGATCAAAAAAATAGGATAGATACAGCAAGATGAGTAAAACATTTGATGTGGCTGTAGTTGGTGCGACAGGTGCTGTAGGTGAAACTATGCTGGGCATTATAGCTGAGCGTAAGTTCCCGGTAGGTAAAATTTATGCACTAGCCAGTAGCCGCTCTGCGGGTAATACCGTGTTATTTGGTAGTAAATCAGTTGTTGTAGAAGACTTAGCCGAGTTTGACTTTAGTAAAGTGCAGATTGCATTGTTTTCTGCGGGTGGCAGTATTTCAGCAGAGTATGCACCTAAAGCGGGGGCTGCTGGGTGTGTCGTGATTGATAATACCTCGCACTTTCGTTATGACCCAGAAATACCACTGGTGGTGCCTGAAGTTAATCCTGCTGCGGTCGCTGACTATAAAAAACACAATATTATTGCTAACCCAAACTGCTCAACTATTCAAATGTTGGTGGCGTTAAAGCCAATTTATGATGCGGTTGGGATTACCCGAATTAACGTCGCAACTTATCAGGCTGTTTCGGGTACAGGTAAAGAGGCGGTTAATGAACTGGCTGGACAAACTGCTAAATTATTAAATGGGCAGCCGGCTGAAGCAGAAGTCTATCCAACCCAAATTGCTTTTAATGTTTTGCCGCATATTGATGTATTTCAAGACAATGGATACACCAAAGAAGAAATGAAAATGGTGTGGGAAACACAGAAAATTTTTGGTGACGCTGAGATTAAAGTTAACCCTACCTGTGTCAGGGTACCTGTGTTCTATGGACACTCAGAAGCTGTGCATATTGAAACGCGCACTAAAATTACGGCAGATGAGGTCAGATCTCTTTTACAAAAGGCGCCAGGTGTCGAGTTAATGGATGAGCGTCAGGATGGGGGATATCCGACACCCGTGAAGCAGGCATGTGGTCATGATCCTGTGTATGTTGGGCGAATCCGTGAAGATATTTCTTGTGATCTGGGTCTCAGTTTGTGGGTTGTAGCGGATAATGTTCGCAAGGGAGCGGCGCTAAACAGTGTACAAATTGCTGAGATATTGATAAAAGACTATTTATAATTGATACTTAGTAAGGTTATTACATCTAATTTCTAGATTTTGTTATTAACTAGTTATCAATTTTTTTGTGAAGTAATATCTTGTTCTATTGTGATGCTGGACAGGTAAGCGGGCTACTTATCTGTCCATTCTGTTTTATACTCATCAAGAAAATGACACTTTGTGCTATCACTTGAATATGCATTTTATTTTTTTAGGCTGCTTATGTGAGCTACGTTATGGTTACCTGGGGAACTGGCAGAAAAAAAACGGGTCGGGATGAGTATGAATTCTCTGGCTGCTCAACAGAGCAAGACTTTACCGAATAATAAAGGATTGAGAATTATGGTGCGCAAGTTAGTAGTAGCAGTCGCGGCTGCCGGATTATTGTCATCTGGCGTGGCGAATGCTCTTGGACTTGGGGAAATTACCCTCAATTCCGCATTAAACCAACCCCTCGATGCTGAAATAGAGCTGATACAAGTACGAGACTTGGGGTCTTCTGAGATATTGCCGAATTTGGCAACCAATGAGGACTTCAATCGTGCGGGTGTAGAGCGCATATTCTTTCTCAGCAATCTAAAGTTTCAAACTGTCGTCAAAAAAAACGGTCGGTCATATATAAAAGTCACCAGCCGTAAGCCTGTCAGTGAACCCTATTTAAATTTTTTGGTTGAGGTACATTGGCCAAGTGGTCGTCTATTACGTGAATATACAGTCCTTCTCGATCCTCCTACATTTAGCCAGCAGCCAGTTACAACTGTTCAAGCACCTGTTTCCAGCGCACCGGCTCAGCAACCTCGTGCTCAACAACCTACAGCAGAGCCAGTCAGCCAGCCTGCCACGACCGGTGGTTTAGATGGTGATCAATACACAATCCGGGCCAATGACACGCTGTGGGAGATCGCGGCACAAGTTAGGCCATCTCGAGATATCACTGTTCACCAGACAATGGTTGCCTTGCAGGTCCTCAATCCTGATGCATTTATCAATGACAACATCAACCTGCTAAAACGTGGCAAGGTGCTTAGAGTACCAAACTCTGAGCAAATCAAGCAGGTTTCACACAACGAAGCCGTTTCATTAGTGGCCGAACAAACCCGGGCCTGGAAAGCGGGCGATCTACAGGCGCCTCAACTGGATGCAACACGCCGTGCTTCGGCTGCCCCTGAGCCTGAAGCTGGAGACAGTGATGGTCGCTTGAAAATTGTGTCAGCTCCAACGCCTTCTCCTTCACAAGAGGACGGTGGTGGGGATACAGGGCAAACAGGTCCTTCTGCACAGCAAGTTGAGACGTTGCAAAATGAGCTGTCGGTTACTCAGGAAAACTTAGATAAAGCTCGCCGCGAAAATGAAGAAATTACTTCCAGGCTTACTGAATTGGAAGATCAAATTGGTACCTTGCAACGCTTGTTGAGCCTCAAAGATGAGCAGCTTGCTGCATTGCAGGCCAAGCTGAGTGAGCAGGAGTCTGCTGGGGTCCAGCAACCTGCTGTACCTGAGCCAGAGCCTGTCCGAGAACCTGCTGTTACCACTGAGCCTGAGCCACAGCCTGAAACGGAGCCTGTTCCCACGGAAACTGTCGACACACCTCAGCCAAAACCTGAAGTCAGTCTGATCGACCGTATCTTACAAGAACCAATGTATTTGGTTGGAGCTGGCGGTACAGTAGTGCTAGTAGTGTTGGGTCTGCTGTTTTTGTCTCGCCGAAATGCTCGTAAAGAGGAAGAGTTATACCAGGAGTCCTTGGACGCCGAAGCAGATACCATGCTGATCGACGAGGAAGAGGAACTGGAGCAAAAAAAAATTTCAGAAGCCGCGCTAGAGGAAGACGAGAAACCTTCAGCGCCAGTGAAACCTGAAACCAGTGATCCTTTGGGTGAGGCGGATATTTACATTGCTTATGGTCGCTTTTCTCATGCCGAAGATCTCTTGCGTAATGCGATTAATGATGAACCCAGCAGAACTGATCTCAGGGTAAAACTGCTGGAAGTTTATGCCGAAATGCAAAATGCCGATGCCTTTAAGCGAGAATTTTCAGAGCTTGAAGAGCTGTCTGATCAGGGTGCAATCAATAAGGCGAATGCTCTAAAAGGGAAGTTCCCTTCAGATGCCTTTGGTGTTGCAGCAACGGACGCAGGCATTGACTATTTGGCAGGTGATCAAGACCTTGCCAGCCTTGAAGCTGAGTTAGCCAGTGATACCTTAACCATGGATGATCTGGATGAAGAACTGAGCCTGGATGACTTAGGGCTGGAAGAACCCGAAAAAAAAGTTGAAGCACCTGAAGATGAGAGTGTTTTAACCTCAGATTTGGATGAAGAGTTAGATTTATCCCTGGATGATCTGGAAAAGGAAGTTGATGAGTTATCCGGTGAGTTGAGTCTGGATGCATTGGATGAAGCAGCTGAAGCCTCTTTAGAAATCCACCCTCAGGAACGTGAGGCTGGGTACACTGAGATGGAGGGGCTTGACTTTGACCTTGATAAAGAGCTGGCTGAAGTCGATGCGGAAGCACAAGGGTTAGACTTTGATCTGGACAGTATAGAGCCTGCAGCGACTGAATCACTTGATGATGCGCTCAGTCTAGATTTGGAGTCCACAGAATTAGCTACAGGTGAAGTAGAAAGCTTAGGTGATGAGTTTGCACTGGATGAAGAGCTAAAGCTTGAACCAGAGCAACCATTGGCTGAAACAGAAGAAGTCGAAATGGACTTCAGCTTGGATGACCTGGAGCTAGAAGGCACTGATGAGGTTGCATTTGACGAAGCCTTTGACCTTGCTGTCAGTGACGAGGCATTAGTTGATGAAGCTCCACTTACTGCGGAAGAAACTGTTACAGAACCAGAACTGACATCCGAAGAAAAAGACTTTATGCTTGGCGCTGAATTAGATGACGATTTGGCTTCTTTGGATGCGGCTACTGAAAGTTTAGCGGCAGAATTATCAGGAGCTGTAGGTGAAGAAGAGCCTGTAACACAGGAAATGGTTGAGCCTGAGCCTCAAGTTAAACCTGCTCCTGTTGCAGAGGTCAAACCTGAGCCAGCAGCTGTAGAGCCAGAGCCAGTACCTGAAGCACCTAAGGCAGCACCACCGGCTGCTGAAAGTGCAGATGATATGGCGTTGTTGGCTGGTGCTGATGAGACGGCCACTAAACTTGATCTTGCACGTGCTTACATCGATATGGGTGACCATGAAGGTGCGCGCGATATTCTTGATGAAGTGATGCAAGAAGGTAATGATAGTCAAAAACAGGAAGCCCAGACATTAATTAATAGTATGGGTTAAATGGTAAAAGAAGTAACTTTAGTGTCGGATTCGACTTCCCAGCCTGTTGACTCCGACACTCAGCGCTATGCCGCCAGTGTTGAATATGACGGCTCTCCTTTTCTAGGCTGGCAAACTCAAAAACATGGACCTTCAGTGCAAGCTGCAGTGGAAGTTGCGCTGTCCAAGGTTGCCAATCACCCAGTCAGTGTTGTCTGTGCTGGGAGAACGGACACAGGGGTCCATGCCTCTAACCAAATTATTCACTTTGATAGTTCTGCTGATCGTAGTTTGCGGGGGTGGGTGTTTGGTGCCAATAGCAATCTACCACCTCAGGTCGCTGTGCGTTGGGTTAAACCTGTCTCTACAGAGTTTCATGCCCGATTTCGTGCAGACTATCGGCGCTACCGTTATGTAATTTATAACGCACCAGTGCGTCCTGCTGCTTTGGCTAAGGGGGTGACGTGGAATTATCGACCTTTAGATGCAGAAAAAATGCACGAAGCTGCCCAGTGCTTAGTGGGTGAGCATGACTTTACCTCCTTTCGAGCGATTGGCTGTCAGGCCAAAACACCTTGCCGTAATATTTCGCATCTGACCGTAAAGCGTTATGGTGAACTGGTGGTTATTGATGTGCAGGCCAATGCATTTTTACATCACATGGTTCGCAATATTGCGGGTGTGCTCATGGCTATTGGTTGTGGTAAGCGCCCGGTAAACTGGATTCAAGAAGTGTTGGCAGTACAAGATCGCACACAAGGTGGAGTCACTGCCCCACCTTATGGTTTGTACTTTGTGGATGTGGGATATCCTGAACACTTTGGGCTGGAACGAGGGGTACTAGGACCTTACTTTTTATCAGCGTTATTACCAGAGTAATAAGTCAGGGGTGTTTGGATGGTAATCTGGCACCGCTTTTCATATTTTTTTGATAGTGGCATAAAGAAAAGGGCGTAAGGGTGAAGCCAAGAACCAGAATAAAGATCTGTGGAATAACTCAGCCTGATGATGCTGCCTATGCTGTCGCTGCAGGGGTTGATGCTATTGGTTTAGTTTTTTACCCGAAAAGTCCTCGAGCGGTTTCAGTTGCCCAGGCGCAGGCTATTGTGAGTAAAGTACCTGGTTTTGTAACGGTCACAGGTCTTTTTGTTGATGCTTCTGCAGCGTATATTTGGCAACACTTAGAGGCTATCCCGCTTGGTTTGCTGCAGTTTCATGGTAATGAGTCTGTGCATTTTTGTGAGCAGTTTAAGCGCCCCTATATAAAGGCAATTCGTGTGCGGCCAGGTATGGATATTAGAGCGGCGATCGGGCAGTATAAAACAGCTTGCGGCATATTACTGGATAGTTATCAGCCTGGAGTGCCCGGAGGCACAGGTATATGTTTTGATTGGCAGGCTATCCCTGATGACCTGGACCAACCATTAATTATTGCCGGTGGACTGAACCCAGACAATGTTCAGCAAGCGATTCAATCTCTTCAGCCTTTTGCAGTGGATGTAAGTGGAGGGGTTGAGAAAAGTAAGGGTGTAAAAGACCATCAAAAAATTCTGGCTTTTGTGAGAGAGGTTGCCAGTGTCTGAGCATATAAACGAGGAAATGTTAAAGAGTTTACCTGATGCCCATGGTCATTTTGGTAAATACGGGGGCCGCTTTGTATCTGAAACATTGATGGCGGCCTTGGATGAGTTGAATGAGACCTATCAGAAGCTTGCTCAAGATAAGGACTTTTTAGCTGAGTTTGATCGCGATCTTAGCCACTATGTTGGTCGCCCATCACCTCTCTATCATGCTGAACGATGGTCACGCACTGTAGGTGGTGCGCAAATTTACCTTAAACGGGAAGACCTTAATCATACAGGGGCACACAAGGTCAATAACACCATTGGTCAAGCTTTGTTAGCCAAGTATATGGGTAAGCCCAAGGTCATTGCTGAAACGGGGGCAGGTCAGCATGGGGTAGCTTCTGCAACAGTGGCTGCTCGGTTTGGCTTAGAGTGTAAGGTATTTATGGGGGCGGTTGATGTCGAGCGCCAATCACTTAATGTTTATCGCATGAAGTTGTTAGGTGCCGAAGTCGAAGCGGTTCAGTCGGGCTCAAAGACCCTAAAAGACGCCCTTAATGAAGCACTGCGACACTGGGTGACTCATGTTGATGATACCTTCTATATTATTGGCACTGTGGCGGGCCCTCACCCTTATCCGCAAATGGTACGGGACTTTCAGGCGGTGATTGGGCGAGAGGCTAAACAGCAGTGTATTGCGCAAACCGGTCGTTTACCGGATGCACTCGTAGCTTGTGTTGGCGGTGGTTCTAATGCAATTGGTTTATTTTATCCTTTCATTACTGATCACCAGGTCGCTATGTATGGGGTAGAGGCTGCTGGTTTTGGGGTTGACACAGGCAAACACTCTGCACCATTGTGCGCGGGTCGCCCTGGTGTACTGCATGGTAATCGAACCTATCTGATGCAAGATGATAACGGACAAATAATCGAAACCCATTCAGTTTCTGCAGGCCTTGATTATCCGGGTGTTGGCCCAGAGCATGCCTGGTTAAAAGATATTGGTCGCGCAAATTATGTGGCGATCACTGATGAAGAAGCGCTGTCTGCATTTCATAAGCTGACGCAATTAGAAGGTATTATTCCAGCGTTAGAAAGTAGCCATGCGTTAGCTTATGCAGAAAAACTGGCTGCAACCATGAGGCCCGAGCAAACGATTGTGGTGAATTTATCCGGGCGGGGCGATAAAGATATTCATACTGTAGCTGCGCTGGATGGGGTGCGCGTTTAATTGGGGGAGTAATCATGAGTCGTATTCAAGACTGTTTTGCTGCACTGTCAGCAACGCAACGCAAAGCGTTAATCCCATATATTACCGCGGGTGATAGTCACCCCTCGCTAACGGTACCCCTGATGCACGGCCTGGTTAAGGCGGGTGCTGATATTATTGAGCTTGGGGTACCTTTTTCTGATCCAATGGCGGATGGTCCCGTTATCCAACTTGCTTGTGAACGTGCTTTACAACATGGCATTAATATTCGACAAGTGTTGGCAATGGTGGCGGAGTTTCGACAAACTAATCAGTCAACACCTGTAGTGCTTATGGGCTATTTAAACCCTATTGAAAACATGGGTTATGAAGCCTTTGCTCAAGCCGCCGCCGAGGCTGGTGTTGATGGGGTTTTAACGGTAGACTTGCCGCCCGAAGAAGCTGACTCGCTATCCACAATCTTAAATACACATCATATTGATAGCATTTTTTTATTGTCACCCACGACAGAAGAAGCACGTATTGCACAAATTACCAAAGCCTCAAGTGGTTATTTGTATTATGTATCGCTTAAAGGGGTGACAGGGGCTGCCTCACTGAATGTCAGTGAGGTTGCCGAACGTTTGAGTTTAATTCGACAACACACCACGCTGCCGATTGCCGTTGGATTTGGCATTAAAGATGGAGCATCGGCTCAAGCTATTTCTGCCTTGGCAGATGGTGTTGTGGTTGGTAGTGCGCTGGTGGCTCAAATCGGTGCAGAACAAGAAAACCAAGACGTGGCTCTTGCCAAAGTGACTGCTATTTTGGCTGAGATGCGCCACGCAATGGATTCATAGTAATTATCCAGGGCGATTAATCGCCGCTTAGCAACAATTTTGAGAGAAAACATGGCTAATTGGCTACTCGATAAAATTCTGCCATCGCTTTCACGACCTGATGACAGTAGCAAACGTCGTAGTGTTCCTGAAGGGCTTTGGAAAAAATGTATAAAATGTAATTCTATTCTCTATGCGCCAGAGTCTAGAAGAAATTTGGATGTCTGTCCTAAGTGTGATCACCATATGCGGATATCTGCTCGTATTCGCCTTGATTATTTTCTGGATCTTAATGGTCGAGAAGAAATTGCTGCAGATTTAGAGCCTGTTGATCGTCTTAAATTCAAAGATAGTAAAAAGTATAAAGACCGACTCAGTGCTGCACAGAAGCAAACGGGTGAGCGTGATGCGCTGATTGTCATGAAAGGCGCTGTGATGGATGTGCCTTTAGTTGCTGCTGCCTTTGAGTTTTCCTTTATGGGTGGCTCGATGGGGTCTGTAGTGGGTGAGAAATTTGTGCGTGCAGTTAATACGTGTCTTGAACACCGACTGCCGTTAGTTTGTTTTGCCGCAAGCGGTGGGGCAAGGATGCAGGAAGCTTTGTTTTCACTGATGCAGATGGCTAAAACCAGTGCCGCGCTGGAAAAAATGAAAGAGGCTGGCTTGCCTTTTATCTCGGTATTAACTGATCCTGTTTATGGTGGGGTATCTGCCAGCTTGGCTATGCTGGGGGATATTAATATTGCTGAGCCGAATGCGTTGATTGGTTTTGCCGGTCCTCGAGTGATTGAGCAAACGGTTCGTGAGAAGCTACCAGAAGGTTTTCAGCGCAGTGAGTTTTTGCTTGAGCATGGGGCGATAGATATGATCGTGCCGCGTGCTGAGCTACGGGATCGTATTTCGGGAATTATAAGCAAGCTGGTCTATGCGGACCAACCTAAGGTTGCTGAGGACCAAAGTAGTTTGCTAGCAACTGATGATCAGGTTGCTGCTGACGAGTCGCCAGCAGCGGGAGAGCTTGAGACAGAAACAAATACCCCCTCAGAGTCCTATCTGACGGATGAAGCCGCTGAAACTGCTGAGCATAAACCGGAGTCAGTTAAAAAAGATGAGGTTTAACTGTCTGCAGGACTGGCTTCATTGGCAAGAGTCTTTGCATAGCCAAGAAATTGATTTAGGCCTTGAGCGGATACAGGTGGTGTGGCAAAGACTCGCTTTAGGTAAGCCAGCACCTTGGGTTTTTACTGTAGCAGGTACTAACGGTAAAGGCAGTACTGTTGCACTGCTCAATGGCATTCTGCAGCATCATGGCTATAAAGTGGGGGTTTACACATCACCCCACTTGCGACGTTACAATGAGCGGGTTGTTATCAATCAGCAGCCTGCCAGTGATCAGGATTTTTGCCGTGCCTTTACCGCCATTGATCAGGCACGAGGCGATATTCCCTTAACCTATTTTGAGTTTGGTACCTTAGCGGCATTATGGCTGTTTGCTCAGCAACCTCTGGATGCAGTGGTGCTTGAAGTGGGCTTAGGGGGACGACTCGATGCAGTTAATATCATTGATGCGGATGTAGCAATAATCACATCAATTGGGGTAGATCATGAGGCTTGGCTTGGCTCTGATCCTGAGGGTATTGCGGCGGAAAAGGCGGGTATTTTGCGAGCGGAGCAATGGGCCGTTTGCGGAGAGGTTCCTCACCCTCAGAGTATTGTGGTAAAAGCTAAAGACCTGGGTACCCATCTTTTTTGCCGAGAACAGGAATATCGTGCAGTAAAGCAAGGGGACGAGTGGACTTTTACCGGCCTTGGAAGCACTGGGCTGCCTGTTACTTGGTCATCGCTTCCTTTACCAAAACTGGCGATGGTGAATGCGGTGAATACCTTGCAAGCCCTTGCATTGTCACCCTTTACTTTGGAATATGATCTACTGTGTGCTGCACTAAAAGCAACGACAGTTGCTGGACGTTTTCAACGAATACCCTGGCGTAACCCTCAGGGTGAGATGATTGAGCTAATTTTGGATGTAGCTCATAATCCTCATGCCGCTGAGAATTTAAGCCGGCAATTACAACAGTTGCCGCCTGCTAAAATGCAAGCCGTACTGGCCATTATGATGGATAAGGATAGCCTTGGGGTGGTTAAGCCGCTCGCGGCCATGGTTGATACCTGGTGGATTAGTACAATACCTGGTCTGTCACGGGCTAAGCCTTGTTCGGTATTGGCAGATGAAATGCAAGCACATTGTCGTATTGAGCAAAAAACAACTGTTGCAGATGCGCTGATGAGTGCGATTGAGACTTCAGCTGCGGGAGATCGCATCATAGTCATGGGGTCTTTTTATACTGTTGCAGCAGCCATGGATGCCCTTGCACTGTAGTGTGCATCTTTAGCTGAAAATGATTGTCAAAAGAAATACGCTATAAGCCGTTTAGATAGTGAACAACCAAATAGCCAGCATGCCAGTGTAAGCTTATTACCTGGCATAAACTTTATTTATGTGAAGTCTTATACTGTTGGCGTCGTACAATAAGCTCGAGTACGAGGAATCTTCATGTTAATTGATGATGGTTTAAAACAACGTGTTGTTGGTGCCATCGTTTTAGTGGCAATTGCCGCTATTTTTTTGCCTTGGCTTTTTGATGAAAAGACCACCTATGAGCGAGTGAGTGCTGAGTTACCTCCACCACCACCTGTTATTGCAGAGCCAGATTTCGTGGATGAGGCAAGGGCTCAAGCCAAGAAAGAGCTTGCAGCGATTAATCCAAACCCTGAGCAAGCAGAAGTCGTTATTGATGAACCGGTTTTAGATGAGACGACTGCATCAACTGCAGCATTAGATACGACAAGTGTTTCTGAAAAAACTGATGCTGTATCTTCAGAACCTAACCAAGACACTCAGCAAGTGGTTGAGCCAAGTGTGGCGGAGCAACCGGCAGCAAAAGTCGTACAACAGGATAATGCTGAAGACAAACCTAGCCTCGATGCAAAGGGCTTACCCATTAGTTGGACAATTCAAGTCGGAACATTTGCAGACAGTAATAACGCAAACTCGTTAGTGAAAAAGCTACAGACCGAAGGTTATAAAGCCTATAGTCAAAAATTACCTAGTAATAAGCATGGTGTGATAACACGTGTTTTTGTGGGGCCTCGTTTTACGAAAAAACAGCTACAACCTGTTGTTCAAGCACTACATGAAAAGTGGCAGTTGGACGGTATCATTGTGAGGTATACCCCTTAGCCAAGCTTGGGCGCTTGGCTGCCATCTGTTACAATGCCCGCCAATTTCCTGACACAATAAAGTGAATATTTTTATGGCTGTGATGTTTACTTGGGTGGATTGGTTAATCGTTGGCATTATTGCTATATCTAGCCTTATCAGCTTGTCTCGTGGCTTCTTGCAAGAAGCTTTGTCGTTGGTTATCTGGATTGCAGCAGTGATTATTGCCTGGACATTTGGCGGTAGTCTTGCTCATATCTTCAGTGAATATGTCGCAACACCTTCAGTTCAAAAAATACTCGCCTGCAGTGTATTGTTTCTGGCGACCTTAATAGTGGGAGGCTTGGTGACCAAACTGTTGTCAGAGCTCGTCAAAGCAACAGGTTTAACAGGCACTGATCGTGTGCTGGGTATGCTTTTTGGAGGTGCACGTGGTGTTGTAGTGGTGGTGTTATTAGTTGGCATCGTGGGCTTTGCACCCGTTGAGCAAGATCCATGGTGGCAGCAGTCTCAATTAATTCCTTACTTTAGAGAGGCGGCTGATTGGTCTATGGATACCTTAATGACATGGCTTCAGCCAGTCTTAGACCAGGTAAGTCTTAAGCAAAAAACCACTTAGCTTTGCAAAAACAGAGCCTCTAGAAGGCTCTGGCCTTTAAAAATATAAACTATAGTTTGATCATTCAGAACTGATGAGGTAGCTGCATGTGTGGGATAGTCGGCATGGTGGCCAAGCGTAATGTCAATCAGCCACTTTATGATGCATTGACAGTATTGCAACACCGGGGGCAAGACGCAGCGGGGATCGTGACATGTGCAGATAACCGTTTTTTTTTACGTAAGGATAATGGTTTAGTTCGAGATGTTTTTCGAACACGGCATATGCAGCGCTTAGCAGGTAATATTGGTATTGGTCATGTTCGTTACCCCACCGCAGGAAGTTCAAGCTCAGCTGAAGCCCAACCATTTTATGTTAACTCACCTTACGGGATCACCTTAGCGCACAATGGTAATCTCACTAATGCAAACCAAATAAAAGAGCACTTATTCAAAGCCGACCTTCGTCATATCAATACTCACTCAGACTCAGAAATTCTCCTAAATGTTTTTGCACATGAGCTACAAAAGCAAAATAAATTCATACCAGAACCTGCGGATATTTTTGAAGCGATTAAACAAGTGCACCATCGGTGTGAAGGTGGCTATGCGGTGGTTGCCATGCTGGTAGGCCATGGTATTGTTGGTTTTAGGGATCCCCATGGTATACGTCCTCTGGTGTATGGTCGTAAGGAGACCGCAAATGGTTATGAGTACATGCTGGCTTCAGAAAGTGTTGCGCTGGACGCTTTAGGTTTTGAATTGGTTGCGGATGTTGCTCCAGGTGAGGCCATTTATATTTCTGCAGAAGGTGAATTGCATCAAATGCAATGTGCTGATTCTCCTCAGTTAACACCTTGTATTTTTGAGTATGTTTATTTTGCACGCCCTGACTCAATTATTGATGGTAGCTCCGTTTATAAGGCTCGCTTAAAAATGGGAGAAAAGCTGGCCGAAAAAATTCTGAAAGCTTACCCTGATCACGATATTGATGTTGTCATTCCGATACCCGATACAAGTCGTACCTCAGCATTACAAATGGCCAACCGACTTGGTGTTAAATATCGCGAAGGTTTTATAAAAAATCGCTATATTGGTCGTACTTTCATTATGCCTGGCCAAAAAGAGCGTAAAAAATCAGTACGACAAAAACTAAATGCGATTGATTTGGAATTTCGCGGCAAAAATGTGTTATTGGTGGATGACTCTATTGTTCGTGGTACGACATGTAAACAAATTATTGAAATGGCGCGTGATGCCGGGGCTGCAAAAGTTTATTTTTGCTCTGCAGCGCCTGCGATTCGTTTCCCCAATGTATATGGTATCGATATGCCCTCGGCCCATGAGCTGATTGCATTTAATCGTACCGAGCAGCAGGTAGCTGAGATTATTGGTGCTGACTGGTTGATTTATCAAGATTTGACAGACTTACAACATGCTGTAGCAGAAGGATCAGGAACGACTTTTGATGGCTTTGAGTGTTCAGTTTTTGATGGGCATTATATCACTGGTAATATTACGGATGATTATTTAGAACAATTACGTCAACAACGAAGTGATGCCGCGAAAAAGAAAAAAATTGCGGAAGACACTGTCATTGATTTGCATAATGATGCGTAAGTGATGAAGTAAAAATATTAAATCGTATGTTTTGTGTAGTAGATAAGTGGAAATAACCATGAGCAAATATGATTATTTAGGTGAGCGTTACCAGTTCGATTATTCTGCAACTGAACTTGCTACACAAGCCATTCGAATGGGACATCAGCGTAGCCCAGAAATGGAACACGCAGAGCCGATGTATATGACATCAAGTTATGTTTTTAACTCTGCTGCAGAAGCTGCTGCGTGTTTTGCGGGTGATATTCCTGGTAATGTTTACTCCCGTTATACTAACCCAACTGTTCACTTATTTGAGTCGCGGATAGCTGCATTAGAGGGAGGCGAGCGAGCGGTAGCCACTGCTTCGGGTATGGCGGCTATTTTAAGTGTGTGCATGTCATTGTTGAAAGCGGGTGATCATGTCGTTTGCTCGCGTAGTGTTTTTGGTACAACCACTACCATCTTTAGTAAATATTTAGCACGGTTTGGCGTGACAACCGACTTTGTTCCCTTAACAGATTTAGCCCGTTGGCAAGAAGCCATCAAGCCTGAAACCAAAATGTTGTTTTTGGAAACTCCCTCAAATCCCTTAAGTGAAGTGGCGGATCTCAGTGCATTAAGTCAGCTGTCTAAAGCAAATGACTGCTTACTCGTAGTGGATAATTGTTTTTGCACACCGATCATCCAACAACCTCTCAAATTAGGGGCAGATATTGTTGTGCATTCTGCCACCAAGTTTTTAGATGGTCAGGGGCGGTGTGTAGGTGGTGTTGTTGTTGGTCCAGATAAGCTACTGGAAGAGATCCATATTTATATGCGAGCTGCAGGACCTTCAATGAGTCCCTTTAATGCCTGGGTTTTTCTAAAAGGGTTGGAAACCCTTTCACTGCGTATGAATGCTCATTGCGATAATGCACTAGCGCTGGCTCAGTGGTTAAATGCACAGCCAGAGATCGAGCATGTTTTTTATGCAGGGTTGGAATCCCACCCACAACATGCGCTGGCAAAGCAGCAACAGAAGAAATTCGGTGGTGTACTGGCGTTTAGAGTAAAAGGCGGACAAGAAGAAGCTTGGCGTTTTATTGATGCGACACGAGTAGTATCGCTAACGGCGAACTTGGGTGATGCAAAAACAACCATAACCCACCCTGCAACCACCACTCACTGTCGTTTAACCGCTGAAGATAAAGCTCAGGCAGGTATTTCCGATAATTTAATCCGTGTTGCTGTGGGTCTAGAAGATATTAATGATTTGATTGCTGACATGCAGCGTGGCATTGATGCGATAAAATAATTGATGCTATAACATAATCGTTGCATGGCTAAATGGGTAGAGCGTTATATATGCTCTACCTTTTTTTATTTCTTTTAATTGATCTTTAAATGACCTACCCGACGTATTTTGACGTTATTAATTAACGATACTAATACAAAGCTGATTAGCATGAGTAGGTACCATGAGCTAAGTTTCGAAAGCGAAACCATTTGCCACTCTGACGATTGGTTTGGGTATAACCATATATTGGTAAACGTAGCGATATTCTCAGCAAACCATATGAATAAAGCAACCAAAAGCCACCCTACTAAAAGAGGCATATGGCGATGTGTTTTGATAATTTTAAAATAAATTTTTATACGATAAAACAAGAGTATGGTAAGCCCTAGTAATAGCCAGCGGAAATCCCAAATATAATGATGGGTAAAAAAGTTTATATAGATTAATGTGACTAAAATTAGGGTGGCAGGCTTTGAGGGGTAATGGGAATACTCAAACTTAAATATACGCCAAACGCGCGCGATGTAGCTACCTACAGCACTATACATAAAGCCAGTGAATAATGGTACGTTACCAATACCAAAGACATACTCTTCTGGATAACTCCAAGACTGTATGGCATCTGATGTTTTAAACAGCTCCATAACTGTCGCAACGATATGAAAAACGATGATAACAAGTGACTCTCTCATCGTTTCTAGCTTGGTTGCTAACAGTAAAACTTGAAAAGCGATAGCCGCAATAAAAATAAAGTCGTAGCGGTGAAGGTTTTCAAGGGGGTACCAATAACTTGTGATAATCATGGTAGCCAATAGAAAACCGCCAAATATACTGGCATATGCTTGCTTTAAACCAAATAGCCAAAGTTCGTTAATGATTTTTTTGAACGGCATAATTTCTTCAGATGTTGTTATGTAAAGAGTATTGCTTCTCTGACTTAATGTGGCCTAAATGAAGCTCGCTGATTATAGTAGATTAGGCGCAGGATTATTCGTTAACTAAGACGAGTTAAATAGATTTTGTCTATTTTGTTCGTTGTGTTTATGTTCAACTTCGCAATTATACACTTTATCAGAGGCGTTTATACTTACAGACCCTAGTGTTTTTTTATCCTTTTTATCTGTTCTTGGAGTGCTGTTTAGAAAAGTATACTTGTGTTAAAGAGCGTATGAAAAATACCAGAAATTGTTTGAGTGTCCGAAGTGGATGTGTGGCTTTAATTGAAAATGATATAAGTTGTTGAATAAAGCGCCAAGGGTAAATATAAATAACACCATAAGCGGAAGGCTGATTGTAGACAAGTATATCTCGTATTTTATCAAGACTGATTTGCTTATGTTGAGTGACGTCTGGTGTAAGTGCATATAGTGAAGTAAATAGTGTGGTGGTGTCTTGCCATATACGCCATGGTTTTAGCCAGGAAAAACCAGCATTACTCACTTTTTTAAAACCATGTACCAAAAAAAAACGACTATGATTGGCATTGGTGGCTATGAGTACATATTGCATATGTTTCGTGTTGGCATTGATGTGCCGAAACAGTGTAAACCGACCACTAAGGATCGTTAATTGGTGCTGCGTTGTTAAGGCTTGGTTTGTTTTATTAAATAAAGGATTAAGCCATAACTGACCTGCTGTTATCTTTCCTGGTAACCCTTTTTGGTATTGTGATGCAGTAAGCTGCTTTTTATTAGGGATTTTTACCTCAATGCTAATATCTTTAAGTACCATTTGATGTGTTACTTGATCCGCTATTTTAAAGGCATCAATATCTTTTAACTCGGGGTGTTGTGCATCAATATTGGGTTGCCAGCTTAGCTGGCCAGACATGGTTTCGGTAAAGCAAACGGAGGTCATGAGTTGTTGTCACCCTTTATTTTGTTGTTTAACCTAACGCATGGTGGTGATATTAAAGTGGGTAACACAAGTTGCTTGTCAATTTGCTCGCTTAAAAAAGCTATTATTTGATTGCGAATATATGGTCCTACAGGATAAGGCTCATGATCTAAAGCATGTTTGGCTTCTGGGCATTGCCAAATATCTACTTGAGTATGTTGCTTGGGAAATCGTTTGATCCAATGCTTAAGTTTGGGAGTATTTACATACCAGTCGGTTTGGTCTCCCGCTAGTGCAATAAATGTTGGTAGCTTTTGTGGAAGGGCCTGCTGCTGAGCTTGCCATGCAGCAGCCAGTAAGCGTATAGCGAATAATGGATTCTGGATGGGAAGAGCAGGACTCGGTGGCCCAGCAACGGGAGGATTAGGATTATTCGTTAATGTGCTTAACCGTGCTACTCCATCACCACCTGAAAAAGGATGAACAGCTATACCTGGAGTAATTAATAATAAGGCTGTTAATGGCCTGGAGAAGATCCGATGTAAATTTACTTGTTGGCTGATTCGAGTTGCCACTAAACCACCAAATGACCAGCCTGCCAGGATGAGTGGCCGCTCTTTTTCAGCTGCAGTTTGTTTTTCTACCAAAATTGCGATGGCTGCCAGCTCATCAAAGGTAAAAGTATCAATTGGCATGGTGCGTGACAGACCGTGTGATGGCCAGTCAAAGCTAATCACCCGAAATCCTGCCTGGGTCCATGTGTTAAAAAGGGTTGGGTGATTATCAAGCCGGTCAGCATGGCCATGCAAAAATAAAATATCTCCATGCGCTGAACGATTTTTGGGTTGGAAAATACCAACGCGTACATAACCTTTATGTTGAGCTTTAATATTGTTAATCGGCAGTTGAATAAACTCCTGAGTGGCATATGTGTGGGAAATCAACACTGCACAAATGACAAATGTAATAAGTTTTTTAAAAGAAGGTGTAAGGTAGATAATCCACGGCAGTAAATAAGTCGTTCGGTAACTGCTAAGCCTATTATCAGTAGTCATAACAGGGAATCCTAAGCTGATGTTTGGGTTGCTTGTTTAAAGGGTTTTGTGGTGGCTGGCTGAGCAGTAGCTATCTTGTTAGTTGTTTGGGTATGTTGAGGAAATAAATTGGGAAGGTCATGACGAATAATGAAATAACTAGCACGTTCAGCAAGTGCTGTGATGGTCAACAAAGGGTTAACGCCCAGGCTGGAAGGTATAAGTGAACCATCAGCGATATATAGTCCTGGATATACGCCACCATCCGGGTTATAAATCCTGCCACAATCATCCGTGACGCCATGCGTTATATCATCAGCCATGTTACAGCCCCCAAGAGGATGGACAGTAATTGGGACAGCGCTTTGACTTCCTAATAAAGAGACAGCTCTTGGGTTATTTTTGACATGAGCTTGCTGTTGATTGGCAAGTTGTTGCAATACTTGTTGTATATCTTGATAAATCTGTTGCTGACCAGCGTGTTGCCAGTTAATGTGAAGACTATTACCACGCCAACTTAGTTGGCCTTTTGCTTCATCTTTTCCCATCGCTAGCCACACTAAACTATGATTTAAGGGGCTTTTTGCATGCCAGGCAGAGTGAGGGGAGCGGCTCAAACTATGCAAAAGTGACAAGAGTGGTGATGGAAAAGCACCTTCTTCAAGAATAAAACGTTGCTCAGGTGGATCAAAAAATTGGGCGATATGGGTAATAGTGGGACCAGTATCGTAATTTGTATGATGCTGTTGGCCAGAACCTACACTTCCTGAAAAGGCTTTGTGGGCTGAGGTAAAGGCAATGGCATCGGCATTTCCGGACAGGTTTTTTCCCAGACGCTGACTAAACCGCATGTAATTAGTTGCAGCTGAACGTAACAGAATTTGTTGTGTCCCCAATACACCTGCACCCAAAACAAGTAAATTACAATAAATGACTAATTTTTTTTGTTTAAGCTGGTTATTTTCTAAATAACGTGATGTTGCTTGAATCAGGTAACGGTAATCAGGCTGGTCACTTGGCCGAATATGAGTAACTTCAACTTGACTAAAAATCTCTGCTCCTCGTGCTTTAGCTAAGGGTAGATAATTCATTGTCAGTGAATTTTTTGCTCCACGGTTACACCCAGTCACACAATCACCACACAGATTACACTTAAACTGTCGAATACCCTGGGTGTTGAGCGAGCCATGATGTTGAGTAAGATTGACGGCGATAGGTGCTTTAGCGACCCAGCTGCGACGCTGATGATGTGCTGCCCATGACTTTACAGTGTGGCGAAATAATTGCCCTTTAGCCAGTGGCGAGCGCTGGTAAATAGTTTGTCCTCTAAAGTCAGTTAGAGTGTAACTTGTACAGGTATGTGCTTTGGGTTCTTTACCAAACAGCCATGAGCCTTCCAGCTGCGGGTCATGACGTCGGACAACCGTAACATCATGATGATCATAGTACTTTTCAACAGCAAGCATCTGTCGTACTTGTCGATAAAAAGGCGTCAGTTGACTGGCAGTTAACCGACGAGGCCACACGGGTTTACCTTCAGATTTTTGCTCAAACACTGATGGTGCTGGTGCTAATACCACACCCGCATTAATCAGTGAGCCTCCACCTAAACCATTGGCAACAAGCACATCAAGATCACTTGTGAGTTTAAAGTCAAATAGACCCAATGGGGTTATGGGCGTTTTAAGTGCGTGTACTGCTTGTTTCAGGTACTTTGGAAAATCACCTGGCTGATATTCTTGTCCGCGCTCCAGAACTACTAGTTGTCCATTTGGAAAAAAAGGACTAAGCCTGGCAGCCATAACGGAGGCTCCATAGCCTGAGCCTACCACAACTGCCGTGAAGCAATATTCATTACTGGTTGGCTGTGTGCCGATTAATGAGGAAAGGCGTTGATATTGACTAGCTTGTTTTCTGGTCATGGAGGTATGCCTCTCTCAGAATATCATCACTGGCTTTTTCGGCAATCATGTAAATGGGTAATACAATAAAAAGACCAGGAATGGTTGGAAAAATTGAAGCGTCTACGATGCGAACATTTTCAGTGCCTATCACTTTAAATTGGTTATCGACTACGGCTTTTGGGTCACTAAGATGGCCCATTTTATTGCTACAGGAGGCATGATGGCCCCATGCTTCTTTTTTTATAAATGCATCCATTTCCGTTTTGGTATCAATGTCGGGACCAGGAACAATTTCGTTACCATGGTTAGTATCCAGCCAGCTTAATTGTTCGGCACGTTGATTAATTGTTCTGACAAATTCGATGCCTTCGCGAACTGCCGTAAGATCATAGTCACCGTCATGGCCATCATTAAAATAACGAAAATTAATTTCGGGAGGCTGGGTTGGGTCTTGACTGCGAATACGAAC
Source organism: Zooshikella ganghwensis (assembly GCF_018263875.1). Taxonomy (NCBI): domain Bacteria; kingdom Pseudomonadati; phylum Pseudomonadota; class Gammaproteobacteria; order Oceanospirillales; family Zooshikellaceae; genus Zooshikella; species Zooshikella ganghwensis. The sequence continues at coordinate 360,897 of NZ_JAEVHG010000003.1, read as the reverse complement.
ATAACCGCTTCGGTTGCGAGTATGTCCTTTTAAAATAGCCCAAGTAAAATAGCGTGGATCAGCAATAGCTTTACCGGCAAAGCCTGGTTCATATCCTTCAAAACGACTTGGGCCTCCAAAGATAAATAACTCAGGCTCTTTGCCTCCAGCGGTGTGGCGTTTTTTTATTCCTGCAAGAATGCCATTAGTGCCGTATGTTTTAAAAGGCTGCTGCTGTTGATACTCTTGCATACAAGGATCATTAGGCGCACCAAATGTGCAGTTTTTGAGGATATTAAAAGGCTGCTGGTAACGGCTGACCACAGCAACCTCAATGCGGTCTTGCAGGTTTTCTCCTACACCAGGACGATTTGCCAGTACTGGAATACGGTGTTGCTTTAACAGTGTTTTTGGGCCTATGCCTGATAGCTGTAACAGTTGTGGGCTGTTGAATGCGCCTGCAGCAACAATGACTTCTCGACGGGCAAATGCGACCTGCGGTTTATTTGGCGTAGTGCTTGAAGTCGCTGCGAGTGGGTCGGCTTGATATTGGTGCTTGCCTATACTGAATTGTACACCCGTTGCTTGTAACTGACCCGTTTTACTGGGTTTGAATAATATTTTTTGTACAAGGGCTTCTGTCTGCAGTACTAGTTTTGTTGGGTGTTGCTGCATGGTTTCAAGGACATATTCGCGGGTGCCTCGACGCTGATGATGGTAAGTTGATTGAGGAATCATGAATAAGCCTTCGGCCTGGGCTGACACGTTATCCCAGTCGTTAGGGTTTAAGCTAAATCGTGAACGCAGGGCCATCGCCGGATTATTTAAGTTCGCTTCGATATCGAAGGCTCGACCTGTGGTATTAGAGGTCAGTGAAGCAGCGGTAATTAATTTACTTAACACCTGATCTTTTAATAATACGGCTGGTGATGCCTGCTCAATAGGCAGCCACTGCTTTACCCGATCGAAGTATTGTCGCATAGGGTAACTTTGCCAGCTTTTATCTCCTGTCAGCTGTGCAATGTTGTCCCAGTCTTTATTGGCGGGATAAAGCGTTAACATGGCGTGGTGAGCGGTGCAGCCACCCACAGTACAGGCTCTGGGATAAAGCATGCCTTGTTGGGACTTGACGAAGCGCCGGCCATGGAGTTTAGGGTCGCTATAATGTTGAACATAAAAGTTCCAGTTCATGGTCGGGTCTTCAGAGGCTAATAAATGAAAAGCAGGAATCTGATAGTTCAGATTCTTTGCTTCCATTGCACCAGCCTCTAACAGGAGAACGGAATAACCTGCTTTCGCCAGATTAACCGCTACGGGGGCACCTCCAGCACCTGAACCGATTACGATATAGTCGTAGTGTGTATTTGGTTCTACGGCTGTAGTTATAGAGCGGCTTTTGGATATAGCTAAAGAGCTTAGGCAGATACCCGTTGAACCATACATAAGCTGACGAATAAAGTGTCTACGCAGTGGATTATGGAGTTTAAATGGGTTATCTGGCATGGACGACACCTGGTGTTTGAGTCATTGATAAGTGTTGACGGCTAAATTGTTTGTAACCAAGTCCAATGACACCCGCGGTTAACCAAAGCAATAATGAGATTGGCCAGTTGTTAAGTACGAGTGTTGAAATACTAAGGATGGTGCTAATAAGACTGATCCCTATACCAAAAAACAATGTAGTCATCGTTTTTGCGCTAAATAAAAAGCAGCAGCCAAAAATAAATAACAGTAGCTGGCAACCCAATACACCAAATAACCGATAACTTTCACTATTGAGTAGTGTAAGAGACATTAATACCCCAAGCGTCATTGCAAAAAAAGCCAGGTGTACGCCAATATAAGATGGTTGAGGTGATTGATGTCGTTGCTGTTTTAATAGCATTAATCCTACCAATAATAAAATACTAAATAATCCACCGTATATTTGAAAATAAGAAAAAGTATTTACGGGTTGGCTCGGTAACGCTGCAAAAAATTGCCAGCCCGCTTCAGTGCTTAAAGCAATCAGTAGAATGGTCCAAACTGTATAGCAAAATCTATTTATGGTGATTCGTTTATGTGGGCATAGTAACCCAGCAACCCCATGCCAAACTGTAAGTAACCAAAGGGTAAAATAGAACAGCTCTACGGTTAAATGTAATGGATAGTAGTCAGGGTTAAATAAGGGGTAGATGCTAAGCAATACGAAAAGTGTAAAATTAAATAAAGTTAATGTGGCTAAGCCTTGGCGCCATTGGATAGTAAATAAGTAAATAGCGTTTACTATTAATATAATTAAGTTAAACCAAAGGAGCTCCCCATATAGAAAGCTAAAATAACTCCAAACAGTAGCCAGAATTGAACTAAAACCAAGCAACCAAGGGTTTAATAAGGCAATACCAATTCCTGCCAGGCACAACCACCACCATAAAATACTTTCCGTTATCGTGTTGGTGAGAGCGAACCACTGGCAGGATGCAAATAAACTAATACCTATCGCTAAACCTCCCCAGCAACTCCAAACCCATGATTGTATTTGTTTGCCTTGCATACGTCTTACTAAACTAATAGTTATTGTTATAACGCCAATAAGCGCAAAAATAATGATATAAAGAAGTGGTGGAATTAAGATTAAATAGTCAGCAATTAATACGACTATGCCTGCAAGTAAAAGGCTGATCTGTAATTGTTGTAGTGAAACAATAAAGAAAGAACCTGTTTGACGATTAGCAAGTTGTGCTTTATTCATTTGTAACCATTGCCAAGCCATGATTAAAGTTGCCATTAAGTAGGGGAGAAATAAACGTATTTTTTTCCATGCTACTGCATAAAAAGGTAATGTTGGTTGATATTGTATTTGAGTTGCGGTTGGTATTACCCCCATAATGAAGCTCCAGCAGCACATATCAAACCAATCATGACACCTATGGCTACTTCTTTAGGTTGATGACCTATAAGCTCACATAATGGTGAAGAGAAGTTTTTTGAGGGAAAGCAAGTTTTATTTAATTGATTAATGGCTTTCGCATGATCATTTGCTGCAAGTCTAACCCCCATAGCATCTCTTAAAGTAATAAGCATTAAAGCAAAAGCGATGATGCTGGTTGTTGATAGCCCTTGGTAAAAAAAAGTAGAAAACGCCAAAGCGCTGACAAAAGCGGAGTGGGAGGATGGCATACCACCCTGTCCAAATATTAAATACTGAAGATTGATACGCTGTTGTGCCCTGCAAAAAAGCACACCTTTTGTCAACTGCGCAATACACCAGGCAGTTACACAGCTGATAGCAATCATATACTCACTATTTGACGTATTCATTAGCATAATTTTACCCAGTGGCGTTAGGTTATGGGACTTGTTCAGTAGTACTGAGTATTGATTAGTAAATGGTCATGATTGCTTACAGCATGATGATTGATAGAAACACGCACTAGTCGATATAAAAACAATGGTTGTTTAATTTTCATTTTAATAGATGACCTTTATATAAATAACAGTTGTTTTTTAATACTTTTAAATATCTTTTAATAAAATTTCATTTTTGATTTTGCTTATGGATGTAGGACTATAGAGCTTTAAATTCTGAAAAATATTTCGTACTTTTTTTGAAACGAGACAAGTTTTTTAAACTTGTTGAGTGAGTGATGTGTTGAATGTGAATTTTGTTCTATGTTGATGCTAGGGTCTGTTAACACTATTTGAATATCACTGTTATGACGGTAAAAGCACTTTTACCGTCATAACCCATCGGGCTGTGAGTCCTTCCCTGGAGGCTCCTTATATCAGAATAATTGCCACTTCCTTGCGGCAAACAGTTCAGCAGCTATTATCCAGCTTTTGTAATGTCATTAATATATATTGAGCTATTACTGTTACTGAGTTTGTTTGTGAAGCAGGTGCCAGGAGCACCTTGAGTAGGAGAGAAGATAACAAAACCTAGAAATCATTCGTGAAGGGTATATTTATGCTGAAAATAACTAATGATAAAAATCAAGGGAGTAGCAAATGACAAGGAAGCGTTTATGGCAGTGGATTGTTTCTATCGTCGTTGTTTTACCATTCATTGAGCTATCTGCTGCGGAAGAGTCAAAAGTAGAGTATGCCGCAACTCGGATAATTCAGTCAGGATCGGGGCCTTTTGAGGGAGAAGTCTCAAGTCAAATATATGTATCAGGTAATAAAGAACGCATAGAAACACAGGTTGGGTCTCAGTACATGATCACCATTGTTCGCCCAGATAAACACGTTGCCTGGTTATTAAGCCCACAGGAAAAAACATATCAGGAGATCGCTATTGATAATACGTTCAGTGTAAATCATGAGCGTTATTTTGATCGATCTAAGTTGAAGATGGTGGGAGAAGAGAATATTGAGGGTATTAAGACGATTAAGTATAAAGCAGTTTCAGCCAAAGGGCTTTTTGCAGGGCATATATGGCTTTCTGAAAAAAGCATACCTCTGAAAATTGAAAAAGCCGATGATAAAGTTTCAGGACAGTCTGGTGTCTCTATTATTTTGCGAGATCTTCGGGTTGGACTACAGACACCAAGTTTGTTTGAACTTCCTCAAGGTTTTAAAAAGGTGCCTTGATCAGAATAGTCTATGGTTTCTGGACCTTATGGCTACTTCTTTGATAACAGGAGGCAACATTGGCACTGTGCAGTTGCCTCCTTCAAGCTTTAATTTTTGAGGCGCCCTTTAAAAAAATGGGCCTCATATAAGGTTAATAACCTGCCCACATAGCAGGCACATATCCCTCTCGGATTCGTTGAGGGTGATCACCCACATCAACACGAACAACTTCTTTTTTTGTTTTATAGTTGATGACGGACATTTGATCGGTAGCACTCCAGGAAATATAACAATGCTCACCAGCCTGGTCACTGGTGACCCAGTAAGGCTTTTCTCCAAGCTCTGTAAGAATGTGATATTCAAATGTTTTACGGTCAACTAGGGCAACATAATCATCCATAGTACCTGCAACACATAAAGTGTCTCCTGCTTTATTCATGGCAATACCATGGTGGGCAGAGTCATTTACGTATTCAGTAATTGGCATATCAGGCACAAGGTTGGGTAATAGTGCCAGTCTTGTGATTTTATCCTCTTGCATATCATATTCAACAAAACCATGGAGGAATGATAATTGAAAATAAAAATAACGCTCATCTGGAGTGTGAGTCATTGGTCGAACTGCTGGACTCAGGCTATGCAGTCCTGCTTCTTTTAATTTATCAGCCATGTTGAATTGTTTTATGATCGTCAGCGTTTTGGTATCAACAACCTGAAATCGGCGTATACCTTTAGTAAAGTCCAGGAAATGCTCGTCTAAAGGAGTAAACACCATACCAATACTGGCATGATAAATTTTACTGCCATCTTTTGCGTAAACATTTTCATGGGGGGAGTCACCACTTGGGAACTGGCCCAGCTCTTTTCCTGTTTCTACATCCAGAATATGAACAACTTTACCTGTTGAGGCTGATACAGCTACTTGGGTGCCATCGGGAGACAGTGCCATATGGTCAGCACGGATACCTTTTACTGGGAAGCGCCATGCTATTTCATTGGTGGCAATGTTGATCGCAACCACATCAGCAAAGCTGGGGCGGGATACAATTAATAATCGTCCATCCTTTGTACTGTACATATCATCCACAAGTTGGTCATGACCTTCACCTATCATGTGACGTATTGCTTGGAAAGCAATTAGTTTTATTGGATTAAAGATGATTTCTGTCATTCGTTGTTGCTTGTCTGGCACACCGTTAATACGGCCAACTTTGACATATGTTTCAGCATCTATAACATCAATCATTCCTTCCCAGTTATTGCCTACAAAAAGTACCCGACGAGGGTCTTGCCAGTTAGTTTCATTGGCTAGAGATGTGTTACTAAATATCCCTGTGAAGAGCAAGCTAGTCGATAGGATAACTGTGAGTAACCGTTTTAAAGCAAAAGTATTAGAAAGGTGCTTAATTGGAAGCTTGTTAAATGAAAGCATGTTGTTTTCCTTGTTATTTTTTTATCCCTGCAGTGAAGCGTTAACATAGAGGTGCTTTTTAAATATCTACGAAATATACCCTTCACGAATCATTTTTTAGCGCTCACCCTAACGGGCCAGCAGCGCTGTTATATCAATCAAAGTGGCTACCGCAAGTTTCACAGAAGTAAACTTGCCCAGGGCTTCATCGCTTGACGGCCACCCCTAAAAACCCTTCGTTTTGGGTATAACACACTTAAGAACGGTAAAATGGGTTATTAAATGTTACCTGTAAGCGTTTATTAATTAAAATAGTGAATACCCAGTATTCTGGGACTGGTTTTCTAATCTAGAATAATAACGAGAGTTAATGGAAGTTTTTTGACTATACCAAGAAAAATTGACTTTATTTGTTAAATGTCTCTAGAAGAAGGGGAGGGCATTCGTATAGAGAATACTTTTTAACATACAGTTAGCACTCATGTATTCCCTTAAACAAAACGATTATTTTTGTGGTAAACAGTTTCAGATAACCTCTACTTTACCTTAACAGGCCCTAGGCATAGCAATAAGTTATCCACCAAGGCTGTGGATAGCTTTGTAGATGAATGTGAGAGAGCCATGCATATAGGGTTATACAGCTCTTGGGTGAGATTTGATCAGGCTGTGTGCGGCGTTACAATTTGGTACGATTGTGAGTAAATATAATACAGATTTCTCTGAGTGCGAAGAATTTTATTTTGATTGCAATATGCAGTATTAATTTTTTTATGAAAATATCGCTAAATGGTTGCCAGTGCTGGAAAACAAAAAATTGCAAGTAATTCGATTTCAGTTATAACTTGCACAGAATGTTATCCAGCTTTCATGTCAGTATTTACTCTGCTATTGTTTTATCTCTGAGATGAAGTTTTTAATAGCAGAGTAAAAAGCCATAGGTTCATTTTGTATCCAGTGATTAGCATTTTTAAACTCGACATTATCGAGTGTTTTAATGAATTCAATAGCGCGTTCACAACCTGCTAGACTTTTAGTACCCCAAAAATAACTTTTGGGAATTGAAAGTGTTTCATAAATTTGCCCCCAACCCACTACACCACGACAATCCAGTGTATTATGCTGAGCATAAATTTCACTAGCAGTTTCTCCCAATACCATCGGCTCACATCGTCGAACAGAAGATAGGTACTTTATTCCTGCGCTGTGGTGCCAAGCAAGGGGAAATTGATTAGCAAAACCGCTTCCTTTAACCCAAGCGCTGAATTCGTTTTTATTCAATGTAGAGTAATGTTCAGAAATGATTTTCGATAACAGAATGTTTTCTTCGTGCAGCCCTCCTTCTGCATTGATAAACCCTTGTATGATTTTATTTTCATCAAGCTGACATGCAAGTGTGCAGACATCACCACCCCAAGAATGACCCAGTAAATAGCACTTATCGATACTAAAGTAGCTTAAGGCCTTTAGAATACGCTTAGCTTGTGACTCTGTACTATGGGAAAAGTGAGAAGCAGGAGAGTAACCATACATTATTAAATTGTATTGTGGCAACCAGTCAATCGCATCTGCAAAACACAAGTGGGATTCACCCAGTCCATGGATAAAAACTAAAGTATCTCGTGTATCAACAAAGGATGAGAACAAACTATAAAGTTTATCACCGTCAATATCTAACCATTTTTCGTTTAACACTTTGTCACCGATGAGTTCATATGTATTGGAGGTTGCTTATGATAACCAATTAAGGGGAGAACGGAAGGCAAAATGGCGAAAAGCTTAGCTCTATATAAATGCTGCTTGAGTACGACATGTTACGCCTTACACTACCATTAGCCAATAGTGCTTTTAAGCTCTCCGATGGTACTGATGTTAGGGCCTGTTAACACTATTTTAATATCACTGTTATGGGAGTAAAAGCACTAATCTAGGCGCGAAGCGTGAAGTTTAGTGGTTCTAAATGAACAATGAGCAACAACGAGTAGTGCTTTTACCATCATAACCCTTCGGGCCGTGATTATTTTTCCACCTAGCAGCGTTACAAGTCACTTATGTAGAATGACTACACGGCATTCCTTGTGCTTTGCCAGGTGGAAAAATAGTCTACGGCAGTGGTGATTCAAATAGTGTTAACAGGCCCTAGGTTAGGCGACAATTTATTACATGTTGATGGGTTGATATTTATTATCGAAAAACGATAATATGTTATTGTTGTTTAGTAATCATAGATCGTGGGAAGTCATATGCGTATTCCAAGTAAATATATTTTCATTCAGATTCTATTACTGATTATAGGCATGTCGTTTTTGAGAGTGGGTTTGGCTAAAGTGTACTGTGGTCCCTATATGGTCAAAAAGGGCTTAACAACAGCAGAAGTTAAGAATATTTGTGGTGAACCTATGAGCATAGATGATCTTGGCACCATCATAGAAGAAACAAAAGAGGATAAGAACACAAAAATAATTCGTGAAACAGTTGTTTTGCGTTGGACATATGGTAAACCAGGTCTGCCTTTTAACTATATCACTTTTTATAATGGGAAAGTTAAACGAATAGAAGAAGGAAAAATAATGGTACGTTAACAGTATATAGTGTGCTTTGGCACTATGTTGTGTATCAATTTGGTAATTTATTCTTAATGATTAATTTATGCTGAGAGTTGATGATGAGTCCTTTAACAAAAATACGTGTAACAAGCTTGTTGGCAATTTTATGTTTGATATGCTTTGTATTGTATAATCTTTTTTTAATAATAAGTGGGGACAGCTATGTCTTAAACAGTGAAACTGTAGACGGTATGCATGAGCATGTAATAAGCTTTATTATTGTGGAGTTTATTTATCAAGCTATTATCGTAGGATTCATGGTAAGCATTTTTTATCAATTCTATGTGGGGGATATATTTTCAAAGAAAAATCTAAGGCTGTTTTTTGCTATTGGAGTCGTTTTTATACTGTATCCAGTTTACTCCTATATAGCAGATCTTATAATAGACTTGTTCTTTTCCCCTGAGCAAAAGTCAGGCTCATTCACTTTGAATTTAAGTTTAATTTTAATGCCACAGTCAAATAAAGAGCATATCGTGGCTGGAATCACTATACTGCCGATAGCGTATATCTTAAATCTTGGCAGAGAAATAAAGTCTGAACTGGATGACTATATTTAAAAGGACTTCGTATATGCCTATCGAGTGTCAAATAAACGTTTTACTAGCCAAGAAAAAGTTAAAGTCAAAAGATGTTGCTGAAAAAATTGGTATTACACCACAGAATTTTTCTGTTTTAGTTAATGACAGGGCTAAAGGTATTAAATTTTCTACTTTAGAACGGCTATGTGAGATTTTAGACTGTACTCCAGGTGACTTACTTCACTATCATCCAGTCAAAGATGATTAAATTGAAAGAACCATCGGCTTGTCGAGCACATTTATTTAAGCCATTAATGTCTGTTTAGTAGTTATACCCACGGCGAAGGATTTTTAGGGGCGGCCGTCAAGCGATGAAGCCCCTGGGCAAGTTTACTGCTGTGAAACTTGCGGTAGCCACTTTAATTGATATCACAGCGTTGCTGGGCGGTTATATTAATATGTGACTGGGGTGAAGAGCGAAGGCAACAAACCCTACTAATGTGTCGGGAACACATTAGAACAGTTTCGCTGGCCCGTTAGGGTGAGTGCTATGGATAGCGCACATAAAATTGATTCGCGAAAGGTATATAACAATAGTGTTATTAGTCATGTGTGTAGATACATATATCTTATAAGCAGAGCAATCTCATATAAAGTGTCTTTAAATTACCTTTGTTCAAAGTCTGTAAAATGTACGTCGAACACGCCGTAAATCCATCCTTGGAGGCTTGGTTGCCGCATCCTTGCGGCAAACAGTTCGAAGTACATTACCCAGCCTTTTTCTTACCTGATCCTACATTGGCATATCATTATTTGTTTATTTAAGCATGATCGGAAGGGATGAAAATCCATTTATTATTGTTTAATTTGGCACAATATTTTTCAATCATCAAGTTGCGCATATTGCATATGATTTGAAGAAAATAGCTGTTTTGTAAGTAAAATTCTTTTGAAAAATTTACGTTGCCAGGGTTGACTAATTTATAAATGAAGGACTAATTCTATAGTTATGACTGGTTTTTAGTTAAAATCAGCTCTATGCTGTCCTATTATTTTTTAATATTTTGCAGATTTCTAATGCTTTTGGTATCTCTGAATCAAGAGCAATATCTAACGCAGTCATCCCAATAGCATTTTTTAATGAAGTATTACAACCACACTCTATTAGATACTTAGCGATATCAAACTTTTCGAACTCTATAGCTTGCATGAGCGGCGTATATAATTCATCTCCTTGGTAGTTTATATCAGCTCCAGCTTCTATAAGTATTTGTACATCATTCAATGAGCCTGAAATAATCACAGAAAAAATAGGAGTATCTCCAATTAGACTTGGAGTATTTACTTCAACGTCATCGAATCCACTATATTCAGGAGTATCTTTTACTTGATCTAATATTTTTTTTATAGTCATGTTTTAGTAATCCGTATCTTTGCAGTGTTTTATTGACCACTACAGTGTAAATACAAACAGCTTGAATTAAGCTGTAATCTGAAGCAAGTTTTACTATCCGAAAATCACACTCTAAGTATAATGGACTTTTTAAGGGTACCAATGTAAAACGGACTAGTTGTTTCTCAAAAAGTATACATTTTAAGAGGGTAGGGTTATCAAAAGTACTCCAATAATTTATTGAATCACGTAATTGGTGTTGATAGATCAATTCTATATTTGTGTGCTTATACTCGGTAGATTGCTCTTTGGATGACTAAAACAAGCCGATGGATGTTGTAAGTCTATTAGTGCGTAAAAGGCTGATACGTGGGGATATCTGCTATTTTGGTGGAGGCAGTATTCAATAACATGCCTGATTAGCTGTTATGACTTTTTCTGTGGTATTGAATCATACGTGATCTGTAGCTGTACAGGACACATTCGCTACACGAGCTTTTGTGCAGAATACAACCAACTTGCCGCACTTGTGAGCAGGGTGTTAGTTTTTTCGCTCATCTCGAATATTGAAGGGGCCGCTATTGATTGATTTAAAAGGGTTTATATTAGCAATGATTCCAGTTGCTCTTTCTCCGGGGGCTAGTTTTACTCTTGCTATATCTAATGTGTCGGTAACAGGGCTTCGAGGAGCCTTTAAAGTCATAGCAGGAACTGGACTAGGTATTATCGTTCATGGAGCTCTCGTTGGATTAGGTATATCAAGTTTGCTTGTTGAAAATATGGCTTTATTAAGTGTCTTAAAGATAGCTGGTATTGCATTTCTATTTTATCTTGGCATTAGGCTTTTGGTCTCCGGGTTAAAAGCTCATGTTGGCACTTTTGAGTCCTTGAAAGAAGTAGGCGTGAAAGAAGCATTCTTATTGAACATTTTCAATGTTAAAGCATTACTGTTTTATCTTACGATCGTCCCTATCTTTGCTGGCATTGATGTCACCAACTACTTATACCTTTCTTCATTACATATTTTAACAATGGCTGTATGGACAATAATCTGTAGTTTTCTATTTATAGTGGCGCAAGAGAGGTTTAGCTTTTCAAAATCTAGCATGGTGGTAAATGTTGTTGGTGGTCTTTGCTTGGTTTATCTATCTTGTGCATCTGCTTTTGGTCTCAACAACTAACAGGGGGGTTAAGAGTGATTTTCAACGAGAGAGTTTATCTGTATACCTTGGCTAGCATGTGTAAGGATAAACTTTTCCAAGCACAAGGCAGGGCAATCGCATATAAAAAGCGTTTGTGATGATCTGTACTCATGCAATGCTTGAATTCATTTATTCCTCCCGCTGCAGAAGACCATCCTTGGTCTCTACTGCTCACTGTGCTCTTGGCAGCTGCTTCACAAATAAATTCAAGTATTGCCAACTCTCTTTGTGCTATACCCTAATCTCGCTTAAATCAGTAACAGTAATAGCTCACGATATTTTAAGGGCTCTACAAAGGCTGGATAATAGCCGTTGAACTGTTTGCCGCAAGGAAGCGGCAACCAAGCCTCCAGGGAAGGATTTACGGCGTGTTCGAAGGGTATTATTTAGGCTTTGGGAACAGGTGCTTTAAAGGAAAATTATATGCGATTGCCTTGAAGCACAAGGTTGTTAAGAAAGCAGTTTCCAGTATAGCTAACAGCTTTTAGCCAGTTAAAGAGTTGATACATGAAAGCGTATAAATTCCATTTGTATGCTTTTGTATAACTCAGTAGAAATACTTATATTTCCCGTTGCCACTGATTTTACTGCTTTTAGCCAAAAAATTTTTGCTCCCTCATTATCTGGAAGGACTCTGGTTATCCAAGCTCCAGGGTGCCTTGAAACAGATAGCTGAAATGCTTTTTTGCCAATACCTTTATGCTTGAATTTGCGTAAAATAAAAAATTGCCCCATATCGTAAAAGCTGTCACTCATAGGGTACTTCCTAACAAGTGAGAAACCAGCAACCTCCTTATCCACCATAATTAAATATGGGTAATGCTCGGGTTTTTTCCAATAGTCACTCAAGCCACTAATCGAATCATCAACGTTGAATGTTCCATTTTCATATGGAGGCCAGCCCGTATACTCTGACATGTCGTATATGTAGTATTGAAACAAATTCTTTATGAATTCATATTTTTTAGCGTGCTGAAGAGTAATTTTCATACATCCCTTAACTACGAATAAACTGTGCCTACTCTGTAAACGCAGATTACAGTATATAACTTAAAAAATATACATCAACTATCACCTTACTGATCACTAAGTTGGTCTACTATGCTGTGTTCATTTTACAAATAGTCGATATACAGTATTATCGACTATTTTGGTAGAGGCAGTACTCAATAATATGTTTGATTAGCAGTTAAGATTTTTTCTGAGACAGTGAGTCAAACGCGATCTGCGTTAGATAATTATGTAGGGCGCTTATGATATATGTTCCGCTAGCAGGTTTTTCCAGCCAAAGTGTGTGTGCACAAAGTATTTCACCAAGACTTTCTATGTCCTGAATTCCTAGTAGTTCAACAGTATTTTGTGTGTTCCTGCTGTGGAACGATAAAGTGGCATTAAATTCATTGCCAACGCGTTTTACGTGTAGATCGTTGACGACAACATTCTTGTAAGTTTGATCTAATTGCATTTTTCAAAAATACCCCTTTAACACCAAACCTAGCCACATTCTAGGCCTGGTTATTCATATCCAGCAAGTTGGCTAGGAAGCAGTTATTAGCTGACTAGATGGTTTCTCGCTCTGAACAAGTAAGTTGCTGCTCAGTTTTCAGTCTAGGTTTGCCATTTAAAGTCAGGTCATAGCTACAAGCATTGAATTTAATAAAGTTTCCGTTGAGTAGCTTTATTGTGTACTCATATCGATTGCCTGGCAGGCTGTCTTTGACGATATCCAGAATTGTTTCCATGTAAGTTCCTATAGTAAACCCAGGCTTACTAATTTGGATATTTAGGTCACTAACCTTGCGGAAAGTTAACTGGGCAGGAGCCACCTTAAATTTGCAGGACTCCTTTAATTGAACCCATTCAGTTATGTGGTCGATATTGAGTATTAAATTTGTCTCAAAGTCTTCATCAATAAACTCAATCGAATGGATTGTATTGTCGTGAAACGACTCATCTTGATTCACATGACATCCCTTGTTTGAGTCTAACAGTAATTTACGAGACTCTGACGAAAGCATATTCTCATTGTAGGCTTTAACATAGCGGCTATCCAGTAAGGTAGCAATATCTTAGCTGATTGGCCTTGTGCTTGATTAGTACATGTAACCCAGCCAATCAATATGTCTAACCCCCATTTTGAGCCTTTGTTAACAAAGCATTCTCTTTTTCTGTTAATTTCATTTCCATACTTGATCGCTCAAACAGAGATATCTGTAATTCTTCCTCAGATGCTTTATATGAGAACCGACGGCAGGTGGGGTTGTATACAGTTGTTTAGCTGCCAAGGTCAAGAAACTCGTTTTAGCTACAACGACAAATGCGCGAAGTTGACAAAACTCCGTGCTTTTACAGGAAGTATAAAGCAGTTGATAAAAATATAAAAAGATTCTTTTGAGTGCTTAATTAGACTAAATAATTAAAGCGAAAATATTTATGTAATAAGTTAGGATTAACCATAATCTCCCTAGATAGGTTTACAGAAGCATTCGACGTTTTAACTGTAAACGTTCTGATGGTAAAGGGCCAAAGTCTCTATCAGATAAAAAGATAAATAAACATATAATTGTGTAGCTTTGCTGGGAAGTAACGTATAAGACTGATATATAGATAACTTGCCTAAGCCATTTGAATGTTGAGTATGCTGGCCAAAAATTAACCTGTATACGGTTCCAGAGAAGGCAACATTCGGTTTGTACTAAATTTTACTTTTTAGCATGGTATTTAATAATAGATACAGTTAATATTAGTTTGTTTTACAGCCTGTTATCAATATATTTCAGTAAGTGTTTACAGGGTAGTTTTTATGAGTCGGATTCTTCAAATAGATTGTTTTCGTGGATGGATGCTTTTAATAATGACTGTAGACCATCTTTTCTTTCTTCCCTTTTCCTACCTTGAAGGTTGGTCAAATGTTACATATGGTTTTGCAGGATATGTAACCGCGGCAGAAGGCTTTTTCTTTCTATCGGGGTTAGTCTCTGGTATTGTCTTCACTAATCTTATAGTAAGCAAATCCTACGGTTATGCACGTTCTAAGCTGTTACATAGAGCCAGAGAGTTATACCTTTGGCACCTACTATGTTTTACTTTGGCAGCATTAATTATCTTCTGTTTCCCAAGTATCACGTCAAGCTGGGCAGAAAACCCATATATGACTGACTTTGTAGAAAGTCCTATGGTTAGTTTAATTATGGGAGCTTTTTTTACATCCCTACCAAATTTACTTGATATTTTACCAGTGTATGTCTTATTTTTAGTAATCACTCCATTTATATTGAAAGCATTTTTACATGGTAAATTAAAAGCTATTATTAGTGGCTGTTTTGTTTTTTGGCTTATTGCTCAGTTCAGACCACAGGATGTATTATGGACGCAGGTGCACTCCTGGTTTCCTCAATTGCCGTGGAATTTTGGATATTTTGAAATTCTTGCTTGGCAATTGATATTTGTTTTAGGGCTGGGGTTTGGTTATTCCTTAGTAAACGGAACATTAAAGCTTCCTAAATCAAGAAGTTTATTGGTGGTTTCGTTATTATTTACTACTTTCATGCTTTGCCATCGGCACTCGTCTAATCTTCAATTAGTTATGCCTTTACAAGAATATTGGACAAGTATCTCTTCATTTGGTCCACTACGATTATTAAACACTATTACGCTTGCATATATTTTATTTTGGGCTGCTTGTAAGTTTCCTAATTTTTTTAAGCAAAAACCTTTAATATATTTAGGGCAACACTCACTATATGTATTTACTTACCATATAATTTTGCTTTATACACTCACACTGTTTAGAACACCAATTAGTGAGCTGAACGTCTTTTTACAAATCCTTATATTTGGAGCTTGTTTAGTCAGTTTATGGATGCCTGCATATGCACATTCTGTATGGAAAGCAAAACAGAAAGTAGAACTATCTAGAACAAAAGGAACAAAGTTGGCAGTATAGTTCTGATAGTTTCGTTCAGTTGGATAGCACATATGACCAGAGCTGAACAATAACAGGACTGTTTGTAGGCTAGTTTGCGTAGATATCTATAGTGGTAGTGTTTGCCTATAGTTTACCCTATAAGCTGTTTATGCTACTCATGGCCTTTCGTTACCATGGCAAGCACAGGTAGATCAGCGTTGGTAGTGACATCTGTTAAGCTACCAGTGCTGTGACCAGAGTGATGCTTGTGGTTGATCTGTGGTAACCATTATATTTGCACATCAACTGGAAACCATTCGCCTTTATGCAAGTGATTACTGATAAAGCATTGTATTTGTATGACATTTTGGTGGTTTTTTAATAGTTATCTTGTATCAGTAAAGTGCTGAGTTGCACTAACTTTGAAATAAGTTGCTATAGAAATAATGGTGGTATTCTTTAAAAGAGTGCGTGTAAGCCTTGATGCAATAAAGCCATTAGAGCACACCATAATATAGCATAAACCCAAAAAGTCTTACTAGATAAAGTGTCTTTCAATATATTCATAGCTGCTTGCATCCTTGCTATGCAGTAAACTTAATCATGATCGTTACGGAAGAGCATACCTAAATTGTAGTAGTTTTTAGGCATTAAACCAGTTATAAATTACATTATGAAATATTTCAATGAACTTTACACTTGGGTTGAATGAGTATGAATAGTTATGTAATACCATGTATGCAGTTAGTTGAGGGTATATGAGATTGTTGGTGTCGCAAATAGCCTTATGTGTTGTATGTGTAAAGCAATGCTCGTCGATTTTCATCTACTTTAAAAGAACCTCGTAAATGCCTGCCGAGTGTCAAATATACGTTTTATTATACCCTTCGCTTTGGGTATAGTGAGTTATTACTGTTATTTATTTAAGCGAGATTAGGGTATAGCACGATGAGGGTTGGCAATACTTGAATTTGTTTGTGAAGCAGGTGCCAGGAGCGCCGTGAGCAGTAGAGACCAAGTATGGTCTTCTGCTGCGAGAGGAACAAATGAATTCTAGCATTGCATGCAATCTCTGCTCATCACAAACGTTTTTTATATGCGGTTGCTCTGGGTGTCCTGTTCTTTCCTATAAAAAGGCTGTATGACGAAGCCTCAGTAATGACGTCATTGGGATGATGTTTGTCATTATTTGTTAGTGAATAGCGTGTTTAAAATAGATATATTATCAGTTATTAATACCTGTTTATCATTGAGTTGTTGTCTATGATGTACTGTGTCTACTCAAAGTATGACGTTGTGACGTTTCTGTTTTTTGCAAGATGATCCAAGTTAAGTGTTGGCTACAATATCTAAGGTATTTTTAAAACGTCATATTTATTACTTGAAACCAAGCACTTTTTTTTCACTATTTCAGAATTTGTAGTAAGAGGTAGTCTGAAATGCGAGATAAATACGAAAAGCTATCACCAGTGACGATTATTCTCCATTGGTCAGTAGGCATTGGTATAATGGGTCTTGTTGGAATGGGTATTTACATGGCTGAAAACCAGTTATATGAATTGTACCCAATTCATAAATCACTTGGTCTACTTTTGGTAGTTATTGCTTTAACACGTTTAATTTGGCGTTTAATTAATAAGTTTCCTACCCCTGCTGGCCAATACACCAAAATAGAACATGTCTTAGCAAAAGGCGTGCATTGTTTACTACTCATCTGTACGCTAGTTATTCCTCTCTCTGGTATCACTATGTCTATTGCATCAGGCTATGGTGTTTCTTTTTTTCAAATAGAGTTAATCAGTGCCAACCTTTCCACGACTAACCCAACTGAAATTGTTGCAACCAATCCTATATTATCAAGTACTGCAGCAGCAGTGCATAGTATAGCCAGTTATTTTTTGATGACTTTACTAGCCCTACATATCTTAGGTGCACTAAAACATCATATGTTTGACAAAGATAATACCCTAAAACGTATGCTGGGCATTAGCTCAAATAGTGTTAACAGGTCCTAAGTAATAGCTGATGATCAGACAATAACGATTGACAAAAAAGCAAAATATGAATTATGAGTAAATTATTGTTCTTACTATTGATTAGTATTTTTTCACAAACGGTTAATGCTAATAAGGAATCAGTGCTCAATAGCGTGTTGCCATGCGATTATGATTTAAAAAACTGTTTAAAAACGTTTTACACTAATATTTTTGATGACCCTAGTTATATTGATATATATTTCTCCCCTGATTATACTCATCATTCGGATGGTGATATATTAAAATTTAAAGATTTCAAGGCACACATTACCTATATAAAACCAAAAGTGAAACAAATCAGTTTTATTGTTACTAAAGCCGCAAAAACTGGAAACACAATTTCAGACAGGCATGTAGTGACATTAGAACTATTTGATGGTAGTAAGGCCATGATAGAGGTTATTCAAATATCTTACCTCAAAGATAATAAAATTTATGAAATACATGAGTTATCAAGAATACTACATGGTAAAGATGCTTTACAAAAACTAAAATTGATTGATTAAAAAATAAAGCTTCGATAAATCTTAATATTACCTGAAATGCCATGAGCACTTACTTTTTTACGAACACTTTTAGCTGATTGGGTAGCTTGGTACTGAGTAGAATGATGTCAATGGCTTGATTTTACGTATCAACGCTCTTGTGTGACTAATATCTTTGGCTTTTTAGTTTGGTATAGGTTTCACTCATACATTAGTGATGATCAATAGCTGATTTCTTTTGTAATGGCTGTTCAAGTTGACTTTCGAAATGACGTAATAGGAATGAAGTTTGTCATTATTTGTTAGTGAATAGCGTGTTTGGAATCGTTATATTATCAATTATTAATATCTGTTTATTGTTGAGTTGTTGTCCATGATGTACTTTGTCTACTCTAAGAATAACGTTGTGAAAGGTCTGTTCTTAGCATGATAAGCAAAGTAAAGTGTCGGCTGCCTACTATGCTGAGTATTTTATTACAGCAGAAAGGCATTGATTTTAATGAACTTTTAAGGCTAATACATTGTTCGGAGCTTATAAGCTGTTCTAGTACAGGCTTTGAGCTTACGGTTGATGAGTATTTCCTGTTTTGGCGTACGCTGAAAAATATATCAACTAATCCATTACTTGGTTTAGAGTTAGGGGCAGAAATAAAGCCTGAAACATTTGACCCTGTCTTTTTGGCTGCACTAGCCAGTAATACCTATCAGGATGCACTATCAAGACTTGCTCGATTTAAGAAATTATTATATCCCGCGAAAATCCACATTATTGAAAATGATAGTGAGGTGCTCATTTCCCATTGTTGGACTGGCGTTCATGACTCTGAACCCGATATGTTAGTTGATACAGAAATCAGCTTTATTCTTCGTTTGGGTAGTTTAGGCTTACAACAAAAAGTCATTCCAAATCGAGTTGAATTGACGAGAGATGCTATTGCTCCTGGGTATGCTGAAAAAATTGGGTGTTATGTTAAGCCAAATGCTAAAGCAAATATACTGGTATTGGGAAAAGATGTTTATCAAAAGTCGTTTATAACAGCGAATCCTGACTTACTTGAGATATTAGATATACCGTTAAAAAATAAATTAGCACTTTCTCATCATCATCACTCAATTACTTTGCAAGTGAAAAAGGTTTTAGTCAATATAATAACAGGTGAAAAGCCAAGTTTGGAACGTGTTGCTGCAGAGCTTTCAATGAGTCCAAGAACATTGCAAAGGAAGTTAAGCCTGCATAACACTAACTTCAATACATTATTAACAGAAGTTAGAAAGGAAATGGCTTCGTATTATTTGGAGCAAAAAGGCTTAAAAAAAGGAGAAATTGCATTTCTGCTGGGTTTTGATAGTGTGAATTCTTTTTATCGATCCTATAAAAAATGGCGATGATATTTTGTTTTTTTTAAGAATAAATGGAGCATTGTATGAAACGACTTGAAAACAAAGTTGCTGTAGTGACTGGTGGAAGTACAGGGATTGGGTTGGCAACGGCTGCAAAGTTTTTACAAGAAGGGGCAACCGTTGTAATCTTTGCCCGTAATAAAGATGAACTAGAAATAGCTGTTAATCAGTTAGGTGATAGATGCTTTGCTTTTCAAGGGAGTGTAACCAGTCAGGAAGATCTTACTAAACTTTATCGCTATGTGCACAAAGAGTTTGGTAAACTCGATATTATTTTTGCCAATGCCGGACAGGGTGAATTTACTCAATTAGATGTCGTGACAGAAGATCATTTTGATAGAATGTTTAATGTTAATACAAAAGGTGTATTCTTTACGATTCAGCAAGCATTACCCTACTTAGCATCAGGGGCGTCGATAGTCATAAATGCGTCAATTTCTGGTATTAAAGGGTTTCAACAATTAGAGGCATATTCGGCATCAAAAGCAGCTGCGCGCTCTTTAGCAAGGACATTATCTGCAGACTTGGCATGTAAAGGTATTCGTATTAATGCCATTTCTCCAGGTCTTATTGATACGCCTATCCACACTAAAATGGGCGTTGATGG
Organism: Zooshikella ganghwensis; assembly: GCF_018263875.1. NCBI lineage: Bacteria > Pseudomonadati > Pseudomonadota > Gammaproteobacteria > Oceanospirillales > Zooshikellaceae > Zooshikella > Zooshikella ganghwensis. Next base: position 340,798 of record NZ_JAEVHG010000003.1, on the reverse strand, counting down.
AGAGAATGTGCGTGAGGGAGCGAGACAAGCCATACCTTTAGGCAGAATCGGAAAGCCTGAAGATGTAGCGAATGCTGTAGCATTTTTAGCCTCAGACGAAGCTGCGTATATTGTGGGAATAGACTTAATTGTTGATGGTGGTCTTACACAGGTTTAAAGTGACTGGAAGATTGTAATAATAAGTGTTAGCACTTACTGTAATGTGAGAAAGGCTTTATGAATACAATAAGTTTCGTAAAGCCTTATAGCCATTCAGATTTGACTTATTGAATAGTCCATTTAGGGTACACCTATAGTGCACTAGTTAGTGAACGGCTGATTATTGATCGACAAGATATTTTTTCGGAAGCTCAACATGATAGGAAAATAAGGACATTGATATATTCTTCAACGTTTAATTTACTAATCTTTATCTGTTTTTTTACTACTTTTTTTATGAACTAACTTTGGAAGCAACCAAAACCATTGAATGGTTCCTCCTATGAAATATGGAATCCAAAACAGTAAGGTATCAAAGTAATAATTATTAATATAATTAATTGGTAAAAAAGTCCAGAAGATGTATGAAATAAGAGGGCCAAGTGGAAATGATATTATGGTCATCGCAAGCCCAACTAAAAGCTGGGACTCAAAGTAATGTATTTCTAATTCAGGCGTGGAGCTAAGTACGTAGTATAAAATAAAAAAATTTATAATAAGCCAAATAATCAGTGTATTTTTTTTAAAATAACTCATTTTGTCTTGATATTTATTGATAAATATTTTTTGTAATACAAACCTTGAACTCTTCTACTTTAGTCGAGAAATCATTTTTCAGCCAACAGTCAGCAAGCATTACCTAATTACAAAATCTAACCTCATCCCAGGTCTTGTAGCGCCTGTAATTCAACCATAGCAAAATTTTTAGTTCATCGGTGCATTTAGGGTATACCTTTAGTGTACTGTTTGTAGGGTAGTCCACTAAGTTATTGACCCACTATGTATAATGGACTTTTTAAGAGTACCAATGTAAAACGGACTAATAATATGCGTTGAGGCTTATTAACATTGAACGTAAACCCCTTTTACGATTCTTCCCAAAGATAGATTCCTGTGACAATACGGCCTTGATAACCATAGTATTCAATTAGCTTGCTATTTCAGATTTAACCTTTGGTTTTTTCCTAAGCGCAATTGAGGATATTGTCAATATTTAAAGCTTGACTTACCTGATCAAATACAATGTTCAGTTGTAAGACCTATGGAGTCTAAAGGTTATTAAGTGAGCAGCAGCCTGTCATTCGAAAATACGTTGTATGTAGCATGCTGCCTGACTTGCCAACCTGCTTTCCTGTTGCTTGACTTATACATGATTAATACGTATGTTCAAATCGTTTGAATTTTGACTATTTTTTGTCTAACAAGTCACCTTTAGATGAGTGCTTAATGAGGCCAGTAGGTCATATTAGTGTAATAGTTTGTAGGTATTTCTCAGTTAAGTGAAATACAGGGGGAACGATTTGACTCACTACAGGCCGAAGAGCATGAGGTGTTCGGAACCATTACTGGTTGGTTAATGTCTGTTGTTGAGTAGTTAACCAGGTTATTACTTCCCTGAGTTAAACAGTGAACCCAAAGCACGATTCGTGAAGGGTATTGATGGTATTTAAATCGAATTTATTATGGCGCAATCAGACACGGTAGAGCGAATACTTGATGCAGCAGAAGCCTTATTTGCTGAAAAAGGTTTTGCAGAAACATCATTACGCACCATCACAAGTAGAGCTGGAGTTAACCTGGCAGCGGTTAATTATCATTTTGGCTCTAAAAAAGTGTTGATACAGGCGGTCTTTTCCCGTTTTCTGGACCCATTTAGTAAGCAGTTATCACAAGCGCTTGATAATGTTGAAGCGCAGTGGCATGAAAAAACGCTGAGTTTAGAAGAGTTACTTAAACTGCTTTTCCAGCAGATTTTATCCGTAGAGTCTCGCGGTAAAAATGATTTATCTATCTTTATGCGTTTGCTTGGACTGGCTTTTAGTCAAACCCAAGGGCATTTGCGTAAGTATCTTGAGTCAGTCTATGGTGATACGTTTAGGCGTTACATTGAACTTGTGGTCCGCGCTGCACCTGGGTTACCCAAAGAAGAGCTGTTTTGGCGTATTAACTTTATGCTTGGCTCGGTAGCATTCACCATGTCTGGACTGGATGCGTTACGTGCGATTGCTGAGGCTGAATATGGTGAGCATCCGAATATTCCTGTGATACTTGAAAGAATGGTGCCTTTTCTTGCCAGTGGTATGCGTGCTGATGTACCAACATTAACCTCATCTCATCCTTCGAGTGAACAAACAGCATTTGATACATGATGTCTGTAATGCCACGCCTTGAAGTTTGTGTGAGTACACAGCAACTGCTGCTATTTAATACTGGTAATGATACCCCTGTATGTTATTCCATCTCGACAGCAGAAAAAGGGGTAGGGCAACATCAAGGCAGTGGCCAAACCCCATTGGGCAAACACTATATTAGAGCCAAAATTGGTGGAGAATGCCCTTTAAATGCCGTGTTTGTCGGGCGTCGCTTTACGGGTGAAATCTACACGCCGCAGTTGGCTAAACAATACCCTCATCGTGACTGGATTTTGTCCCGTATTCTTTGGCTATGTGGCTGTGAAGTGGGCATCAATCGGTTGGGGAATGTGGATACCATGCGTCGTTATATCTATATTCATGGCACGCCGGATACTGAGCCGATGGGGGAACCTCACTCCCATGGCTGTATACGGATGCGAAACCAAGATTTAGTCGAACTTTTTAATGCGATCCCTGTGGGGACGCCTGTGCTTATTAAGCGTTAGTTGATCAAGGATTCAGTATGCGTTCTGGACCATTTGTGATTGACATTGCCGGCACCCAGTTGACCGAAGAAGATGTGCAATTACTCCATGACAACAGGGTCGGTGGGCTGATTTTATTTAGTCGTAATTATCAGCATCGACAACAACTTGTGGATTTAATACAGCAGGTGAGGGCTTTGCGTCCTGATTTGCTTATTATGACTGATCAGGAAGGTGGTCGTGTGCAGCGCTTTAAGGCTGAGTTTACACGTATTCCTGCAATGGGGCGCTTAGTTAAAGCGGCACAACACGAAAATATTGAGGTTCCAGCATTATTACGTGATGTTGGGTGGTTGTTAGCCAGTGAGTTATTAGCCTGTGGTATTGACTTAACGTTAGCTCCTGTCGTGGATTTAGATCGAGGCATCAGTACCGTAGTGGGTGATCGAGCTTTTGCTGAAGACCCACAATGTGTAGTTGAGTATGCCGGTGCCTTTATTGAGGGGCTAACTGCAGCAGGCATGTCAGCTTGTATCAAACATTTTCCAGGTCATGGTGGGGTAGCGGAAGATAGCCATCATCATCAGGTTGTTGATGAGCGCACCTTTGAAGACATTATGTCTACTGATGGCTTAACGTTTAAAACATTTATCAGGCAAGGTATTCCTGCGGTAATGGCTTCTCATGTCGTTTTTCCAAAGGTTGCCGCAGAGCCAACAGGCTTCTCTCATTATTGGTTAACGACCATTTTGCGTGAAAAGCTTGGCTTTAAGGGTGTTATTTTGAGCGATGACTTGTCGATGCAAGGGGCAAGTTGGCTAAATGGCAGTGCAGTTGCTCAAGCACAAGCCGCACTTGATGCAGGCTGTGATTTGTTATTGGTGTGTAATCAACGAGCCAAAGTCTTACAGCTGCTTCAGCAGACAGCTTTTGCTCAGCTTGATTGTGGAAACCAAATCCGTACACTGCGTGCGAATAATTATGTTGATTTTGACCAGTTACAAAAAGATGCGCGCTGGGTAGAGACCCGAGCACGCTTGATGCGGTGGAGTTATGACTGAGGACGTTGATAAGGCGGTAACCAACTTTTGGCAATACTTTGACTTTATTAAAAGCCAAGATATTTGGGTTTATCAGGTATTTACGGTGGTGTTTTTAACACTGCTGGCAAATTTTATTGCCCGACGAGTGTTGAATAAGCTAGCAATACAGTTAGAAAAAACCGTCAATGTCTGGGATGATGCGTTAATCGCTGCAGCACGGAAACCTCTTGAAATCCTAATCTGGGTGATAGGTTTAAGCTGGGCAGCCGAAATTACGCGTAAAGTGTCGCATGCTGTGGTGTTTGATATTATTGAGCCGGCACGTCAAGTGATAGTGATTGGACTAATCACGTGGTTTCTTGTGCGCTTAATACATAATATTGAGCAAACACTGATCTCGCCACCTTCTCATCGCCAGCCGATGGATGCAACGACAGTATCGGCTATTGGTAAGCTGCTAAGGGCAGCTGTTATTATTACTGCAGTACTTGTTGTACTTCAGTCGTTAGGGTACAGCATATCGGGTGTACTGGCTTTTGGGGGGATTGGTGGTATTGCTGTAGGTTTTGCAGCAAAAGATTTATTAGCCAATTTTTTTGGTGGGTTGATGATTTATTTAGATCGGCCTTTCAAAGTCGGTGACTGGGTTCGCTCTCCAGATAAAAATATTGAGGGTACCGTTGAGCATATTGGTTGGCGGTTAACTTGTATTCGTACTTTTGATAAACGACCTTTGTATGTACCTAACTCAACATTTACCAATATCTCGGTTGAAAACCCTTCAAGAATGTTGAATCGACGGATCTATGAAACCATTGGTGTCCGTTATGATGATGCCAATAAAGTCCAGCTGATTATTGAGTCGGTGAAAAGTATGCTGGAAAGTCACCCGGATATTGATACCCGGCAAACCTTGATTGTTAATTTTAATGCGTTTGGGCCATCCTCTCTGGATTTCTTTATTTACACGTTTACCAAAACGACAAACTGGGTCGAATACCATAAGATTAAGCAGGATATTCTGCTAAAAATTCTAAAAATCATTGCTGAGCACCAGGCAGAGGTAGCCTTTCCAACACAAACGGTCCATTTACCTGATGCATTACAGGTTAATACAGCAAATGGTTTACATCATCCTGATAATAAAGTTGCATTAGAACACGGAGATTAACACATGCCGTCGATGGCTGTTATTGGGGGCACGGGGCTGACGCAGTGGCCAGAATTGGAGCTAAAGGATACCGTTTCGCACGAAACTGTTTATGGTAATCCATCTGCGCCTATTACTATTGCCAAGTTAGGGAATGTTGAGGTTGCTTTCTTGGCACGCCATGGCTGTCCTCATCAGTTTGCGCCACATCGTATTAATTATCGAGCGAATATCGCTGCGTTAAAGAAGCTTGGCGTGAACCAGATTTTTGCCGTAAATGCGGTGGGGAGTATCTGCTCAGAAATACCACCTGAGAGTATTGTAATACCTGATCAAGTAATTGATTACACCTACGGCCGTGAACATACTTTTTTTCCTGGCGATGATCAGCCAGTGCATCATATTGATTTTACTGAGCCTTTTAGCCCTAATTTGAGGGACCGGTTATTGCAGACCGCTCAGGATATTCAGTTATCGGTTAAAACAAAAGCTGTATATGGCTGTACCCAAGGCCCACGTTTAGAAACGGTTGCTGAAATCAATCGTTTGGAGCGAGATGGTGTTGATATTGTTGGCATGACAGCCATGCCAGAGGCCGCTTTAGCGCGTGAAATGGAAATGGATTACGCGAGTATAGCTTTAGTCGTCAATATGGCCGCTGGACGAAGCTCAGGGATTATAACCATGGATGAAATTGAGCTGGCGTTAGCCAAAGGTATGCAAAACGTGAAACGACTTCTGCTGGCGACCCTAAACCGATAAATTTTGGACTGGCAGGCGGATTGATCTGATGCCTCTCATGGTTATGAGGTCGGTTTTTCCTGGGAAGGTAAAATAGGTGTCAGCTTGATAATTACGCCAATAACAGGGCTATCAATGTAGTGCAGTGTTTTTGGCGTAACCATTTCAGTTTGCTGCAAACTGTAGTTGGCTTTCAGTTCGTAGCGCAGGTCATCTGGACTGGCTGAGGCAAGCCAGCGCTCCTCAGCAGTCATTTCTGCTTCATCTTCAAACTCCACTACATTCCACCGCTGCTGGCGTGCGGCTTGCTGCTTGGTCGGGGCGCTTACTTCAAATGTGCGAAACCACAAGTCGACCTTAAGCTGGTAAACATGCTCAAACGGTTGAATGTGTAAGGTGCCAATAAGTTCGGGCTGGTCTTCATAGTACTGCCCACCCTCTATACGGATAGGTTCTGCTTGCTGGTAGGGTTGCATCCAGCCGGCATAGGTCAGCACATAAAAGGTATGGTTGCGTTGTAGTTTTTGTACAGTTGTCGATAAGGTTTGTTGATCTTTTTGCAGTGCTGGATAAGTCGTACGGGCGGTTAAGTTGCTCTCAATGTTGCTCAGGGATTGATCAGAAAGGTAAGCATAGTGGGCGGGAAGGGGGTGCTTATTGAGGGCGGGCCAGTTTTCCAGTGTATCTTCGTTAAACTCTTGCTGAACGATAATGACTTCGACTTGCAGCCATTCGGGTAAAGGCTCTGTTAAGCCGTTTGCAGCAGGTTTGCTTGGTTGTGCTGTTGCCGCCAGGCAGGCAGCAACAGTCAACAGCGCTCCTGTTAGGATGAGTAATCGTGAGCATCCAATGCTTTGCATTTTCAAGTTGTTAGCTTATTCCATTCAATAATCACACCCTAAGCTTAGCCAGAGGCTAGTCAGTTTACCCATTAAAACAATGGATATGCCAAAAACAGTGAATACGCTCTTTAACAGTGATCACCAGGACTAGCTTGCCAGCAGAGTCATAACCTGCTGGGTAGTTTTTAAACGCTGATCAGGAGAAGGCATGTCTTCAAAATATTTAAAGATGGTCGCGCCTTCCAGTCGGTAGCGATAAGGGTGTGCCTGTACCAGTTGCACAATCTTTAATGGGTCTACTTGAGGCTCACTGCCAAACTCCAGGCGGCCCGTTTCTGCTCCAGTATCGATTTTATGGATACCGAGTTTTTGCGCTAACAGCTTAAGCTCCGTTTGCCTGAACAGGAATTTTGTAGGTTCGGGTAGTAGGCCAAAGCGATCAATCAGTTCCACCTGCAGTTCTTCTAGCGACTCAGTGGTGGTGGCGTTTGCAATACGCTTATACATCATCAGTCGGGTATGAACATCGGCAATGTAATCGTCAGGCAGTAAGGCGGGTACCCGCAAATTAACTTCAGGGCCTTGCTGTAAAGGTTTATCCAAGTCAGGGGTTTCACCTTTTTGAATGGCTGCAACAGCACGCTCTAACATTTCCATATATAAGCTGAAGCCTACCGACTGAATCTGCCCACTTTGCTCATCACCTAACAGTTCACCTGCTCCACGGATTTCTAAGTCATGGGTCGCTAGGGTAAAGCCAGCGCCTAGTTCATCTGCTACCGAGATAGCATCCAGGCGTTTTACGGCATCATCAGTGACTTTTTTCGACTCAGGCGTGAGTAAGTAAGCGTAAGCCTGGTGATGAGAACGGCCAACCCGACCACGTAACTGGTGCAGTTGCGCTAAACCAAATTTATCTGCCCGGTCGATAATGATGGTGTTAGCGCTTGGGATATCGATACCGGTTTCAATGATCGTAGTACACACCAGCAGATTGCTGCGCTTATGGTAAAAGTCAGACATGACTTGCTCTAGCTCGCGTTCTCGCATTTGCCCATGACCAATGGCAATACGAGCTTCGGGTACCAGCTCGGTAAGTTCTTCAGCGACTTTCTCAATGGTTTTGACTTCATTGTGTAAGTAATACACCTGCCCACCACGTAGCAGCTCACGGAGAATGGCTTCTTTAATCAAGTGTGAGTCAGAGGGACGGACAAAGGTTTTTACCGATAACCGGCGTGCTGGTGGTGTAGCGATAATCGATAAGTCTCGCAGGCTGGCCATCGCCATATTTAAAGTACGTGGAATGGGGGTGGCGGTAAGGGTCAGTATATCGACTTCAGCGCGCAGGGCTTTTAACTGCTCTTTTTGGCGTACCCCAAACCGATGCTCTTCATCGATAATGATTAAGCCCAAGTTGCGGAAAGTGACAGACCCTTGTAACAGCTTGTGAGTTCCAATGACGATATCCACTTTGCCTTCTTCTAAGGCTGAAAGGGTTTGATTCACTTTTTTACTGCTACGAAAGCGTGAAAGTACTTGAATGTTAACGGGTAAGTCGGCAAAGCGATCCTTGAAGCTTTCATAATGTTGCTGGGCGAGCAGGGTGGTGGGGACGAGGACGGCAACCTGCTTGCTGCCTTGCACGGCAATAAACGCTGCTCGCATCGCGACCTCGGTTTTACCAAAGCCCACATCACCACAGACCAGGCGGTCCATCGGTTGAGGCGAGGTCATGTCTTGTATGACGGCTTGAATAGCTGACTGTTGATCAGGGGTTTCTTCAAAAGGAAAGCTGCTGGCAAATTGCTCGTAGCTTAGCTCGGGCGCAGGAAAGGGAAAACCTTGTCGGGCTGCACGGCGGGCGTAAATATCTAATAGTTCGGCGGCAACATCACGGGCTTTTTCGGCAGCTTTGCGCCGTGCTTTACTCCACTGTTCACTGCCTAGTTTGTGTAAGGGGGCTAACTCGTCATCGGCGCCTGTGTAGCGGGAAATTAAATGGAGGCTGGAAACAGGCACATAGAGTTTCGCTTCATCACTGTACTCCAGGGTTAAAAACTCAGCTGGGTGATCATCAATGGTGAGTGTTTGCAAGCCGCGATAACGGCCTACACCATGATCAATATGAACAACAGGTGCGCCTATTTTCAGCTCAGTTAAATTCTTAATGATCTGATCACTTTGGTCTTGCTGTTTTCGTCGGCGCCGGCGCTGTGCCACTCGCTGACCAAATAATTCTGACTCAGTAATCAGACACAGGTTTTGATCGGTGAACCATAAACCTTGATCAATAGGCGCCACGGTAATGCCAAAAGCGCTGCTGGTATCATCAGCAAAGGCGTGCCAGTGACTAAAAAATGTAGGGTTGATATTTATTTTTTTAAGATGCTCTAGCAGTGTTTCCCTTCGACCTGCTGACTCAGCGCAAAATAGAATGCGAGGCTTGTGCTCAGCAATAAACGCTTTGAGTAAGTGTAGGGGTTGTTCATGGCGGGCATCCGTTGCCAAAGAGGGTAAGGGGGAACTGGCAAGGTTGGTACGCCCCGACTTTTCTTCAACGGTCTCTTTTTCAAGCTGCAGTCGCGGTAACTGACGACACGCTGAAAAAAACTCATTGCTAGGGACAAACACGCGATGCGGCGGCAGAATGGGTCGCTGAATATCATGACGACGACTTTCGTATCGATTACTGGCTTCTTGCCAAAAACGCTCAATGGCCGGTTCCACATTACCAAATAGGATGGCTTGAACCTGACTGGGTAAGTAGTCAAACAGGGTGGCGCATTCTTCAAAAAATAGCGGCAGATAATACTCTACACCTGCAGGGGCAATGCCATGAGTGACATCTTGATAAACTGGGCACTGCCTAAAGTCCACATCAAATGTTGTACGCCATGCCTGCTTAAAATGATCAATCGCTTTGCGATTGAGTGGAAATTCTTTAGCGGGCAACAGGTGAAGTTCATTAAGCTTTTCTGTTGAGCGTTGTGTTTCAGGATCAAATAAACGCAGGGTTTCAATGGTGTCATCAAATAAATCAATACGCACTGGGGTTTCCAAACCCATTGGAAATATATCCATAATACTGCCCCTTACCGCAAACTCACCGTGCTCATAAACTGTATCAACACAGCGGTAACCAGCACTTTCTAGGCGTTTACGCTCAGTTTCCAGTACAAACTGGTCGCCAACCGTCAACATAAGGCTGTTTGCTTGTAAGTAGTTGCTGGGTGTAATGCGATGCATCAGGGTCGTGACCGGAACAATAAGAATACCTTGACGCACTTGGGGCAAACGGTAAAGGGTCAGTAATCGTTGTGAAATAATATCCTGGTGTGGGGAAAAGCTATCATAGGGGAGTGTTTCCCAGTCAGGAAAAGACAACACAGGAAGTGTGTTGTCGGCTAAAAACAACCCTAGTTCACGTTCAATCTGGTTCGCACTGGCCGTGTCTGGGGTAATGATCAGACTTAATCCATTAAATTGGTGAGCGGCGGTGGCGACAGCCCAGCTGGTTGCTGCACCTTGTAAGTTGCCAAGAAAACGTCGATCACCACGATGCGTGGGTAATTCCAGAGTCGTATGTTGAACGGTCATTGACTTACCAGTTTGTCCTACAAAAATTCAGATAATCTTTCCAACCACGCATCATACGCGAGATATGGGATATAACGCACGCCGAGTATTAAGAATAACCCGTCACTGAGTTGCGTTGCCGGTAGCGAGCCTCGATAATATACGCGCTTATAACCTAGAGTGTGTATCGACAAAAAACAATACCGTAGTGTATTGGCTAACAAATAAAGGTAAAAAAACGTGAATCAAAAAATACAGCATGACTGTTTCCAGGATTGGAAAAAACGTGAAGCGATGGCTGAGGCCATGATCCCGCTAATTGGCAAGCTGTATCGTGAGCACAATGTCGTGACTTCCATTTACAGCCGACAAATCATTAACCGCTCGGTCATTGATATTATTAAAGCTCACCGTTTTGTTCGCCAGATTGAAGCAGAAGAGCTGGCGATTGAGGACAGTTTTCCCATTCTCCAAATACTCACAGAACTCAACTTAGGACCTGCTCACATCGATGTAGGCAAGTTGGCTATTAAATTCAAGAAGCAACAACAAACACAGGACCTGGCGACCTTTGTCCGCCAAGAAATTGCAGATGTGATTGACAAACACCCCGGAGGCGATGGTAAAGGTCAGGATGTTGTTTTATATGGCTTTGGTCGTATTGGTCGTTTGGTGGCCAGAATATTAATTGAGCGTGCAGGGAGTGGTGATGGGCTAAACCTCAGAGCTATTGTGGTGCGTAAAGGCGGGGCTAAAAATGATTTACTTAAACGTGCCAGCCTCCTGCGTAGGGACTCTATCCATGGTTCATTTGGCGGAACCATAACCATTGATGAAACCAATAACGCGATTATTGCCAATGGTACATTTATTCAAGTGATTTATGCCAATTCACCTGCTGAGGTAGACTATGCTCAGTATGGTATAGACAATGCTGTCGTGGTGGATAACACCGGTATTTGGCGTGATGAAGAAAGCTTATCCCAGCACCTTAAGTGTGCTGGTGTGAGTCGCGTGTTATTAACAGCTCCAGGCAAGGGCGAATTGAAAAATATTGTGCAAGGAGTGAATCATCAGTTAATTACCGCAGATGATAAAATTGTGACGGCAGCTTCTTGTACGACCAATGCCATTGTCCCTGTGCTTAAAGCGGTCAATGATCAGTTTGGTATTGAACACGGTCATGTAGAAACCGTTCACTCCTATACCAATGACCAGAATCTTATTGATAACTACCATAAGGCTGACCGCAGAGGCCGAAGTGCGCCGTTGAATATGGTAATTACGGAAACAGGAGCGGCGAAAGCGGTGGCCAAAGCGTTGCCAGAGTTGAAAGGTAAGTTGACCGGCAATGCGATACGCGTACCTACACCGAATGTTTCTTTAGCTATTCTTAATTTAACGTTGAATAAAGACACAACAGCTGATGAGCTTAATAATTACTTACGAGAAATTTCACTTTACTCAGAGTTGCAAAAGCAGATTGATTATGTCAACTCGCCAGAAGTAGTGTCGTCTGATTTTGTTGGTTCTCGCTATGCTGGCATTATTGATGGAGAGGCAACCATAGCAGACAACAACCGTTGTGTACTTTATGTGTGGTACGATAACGAGTACGGCTATAGTTTTCAGGTGAATCGAATACTGCAAACGTTGGCTAATATTCGTTATCCCATGTTTCCAAAACCATAAAATTTGAATCAAAACCCTGTGGCTTTGCCATCGGGTTTTGTTCGCTGTTGCTCCGCAGTACCGCAAAATCTGAATAAATACGGCGTTATAGGTGGCATAATTTCGACTGCATCATTATAATGCTGGCGATTTTTCTGTGGGGTAATAACTCTAATTAGCCTGATGATGCTCATGTGAACCGCATTGTAAGATATCCCTAGAAATGGGTTTTGACCTACAAGGCATTATGATTTTAACGTGAGCCTATGAGCTCATAAGTAAGTCATGCTTCTCAGCGCAACCACTTGACTGAACAATACAACAACAAGTGTCAGTCGTCCGTGATGGGTTAATTAGGGTAACCTTGAACGTTCAACCAGTGATAGGCATTACGTATGATCAACATCAAACGGGGCCTTGATTTACCGATCACAGGATCGCCACAGCAGTCCATTGATGCTGCACGCCGCCCAGTCCGCTCTGTAGCGGTGCTTGGCCGTGACTATGTTGGTATGAAACCAACCATGGCCGTTGCTGAAGGTGATCGGGTAAAGACAGGACAGGTTATCTTTTCTGATAAAAAAACACCGGGCGTACTTTATACTGCTCCTGCAAGTGGAGTAGTGACCGCGGTCAATCGAGGTGAAAAACGGGTATTCCAATCGCTTGTGATAGAAGTTGATGGTGATGATGCTGAAACATTTGCCAGCTATGAGCCAAAAAACTTTGATCAACTGACACCAGCACAAGTACAGGAAAACCTGGTTCAATCTGGCTTATGGACAGCTTTCCGGACTCGTCCTTTCAGCAAGGTGCCAGCGCCAGATACTACGCCACACTCCATTTTTGTCACGGCAATGGATACCCATCCGTTGGCTGCAGACCCTGCTGTCATCATTCAAGAGTATCAAGATGACTTTGTGCAGGGGCTGAAAATTATTGCTAGGCTCACTTCAGGCAAAGTATTTGTTTGTCACGGTGACAATGCTTCAATTAATGTAGGGCAAGCGCCAGCCTCATTACATAGTTTCTCTGGACCGCATCCTGCGGGCTTGCCTGGAACCCATATTCACTTCCTAGATCCTGTAGGCACTAACAAAACCGTCTGGCATATTGGCTATCAGGATGTCATTGCGATTAGCCGTCTGTTTACTACAGGTAAACTATGGGTAGAGCGTGTCGTATCACTGGCAGGCCCTCAAGTGACTAAGCCTCGGTTGGTAAAGACCCAGCTGGGCGCTAACCTCACTGACCTTGTTCAAGGTGAAGTTTCTGATAAGGCCAATCGTATAATTTCAGGCTCTATTTTTGGTGGCTCAACAGCTAAAAATGAACTGGCATTTCTAGGTCGTTACCATAATCAGGTTGTGGTGCTTGAGGAAGGTTACAAGCGCGAATTCATGGGATGGTTGGCTGCTGGACAAGAAAAGCACTCGGTTATGAATGTGTTTTTATCCAAACTTTCAGCGAGCAAACGGTTTTCCTTTACCACTACAACCAATGGTAGTGTCAGAGCCATGGTGCCCGTGGGGAATTACGAAAAAATCATGCCATTGGATATTTTACCTACGCAGTTACTTCGGTCACTGATCGTTGGTGATACGGAAATGGCTCAAAAATTAGGCTGTTTGGAGCTTGATGAAGAAGATTTGGCATTGTGCAGCTATGTATGTGCTGGCAAATATGAGTACGGGCCAATCTTACGTGACAACCTGAACCGTATTGAGCAGGAGGGTTGAAGATGAGCTTGCGACAGTTTCTCGACAAAATAGAACCTAACTTTCATAAAGGGGGCAAGTACGAAAAGTGGTATGCGCTTTATGAAGCTGCAGATACTATTTTTTATACCCCTGGTAAAGTCACTGGTGGCACAGCACATGTCCGTGATGGTATTGACCTAAAGCGGATTATGATTACCGTTTGGTTTTGTGCATTTCCTGCTATGTTTTTTGGCATGTACAACGTGGGCTTGCAAGCACTGCAGGCGATGCCAACAGTAGGTGTTTCAGAAGTAGATGGTTTGCGTGGTGCATTTATCAGCTTGTTCAGCAGCTATGATGTTAATAGCTGGTGGGACTGTTTGATATACGGTGCTGCTTACTTTTTACCAGTTTATATCGTGACCTTCGTTGTCGGTGGTTTTTGGGAAGTATTATTTGCTTCAGTTCGTGGTCATGAGGTAAATGAGGGCTTCTTTGTAACCTCAATCTTATTTGCCTTGATCTTACCGCCAACCATTCCTTTATGGCAGGTTGCGTTGGGTATTTCCTTTGGTGTGGTGATAGGGAAAGAAGTTTTCGGCGGAACCGGTAAAAACTTTCTTAACCCTGCACTCACAGGGCGAGCTTTCTTATTCTTCGCTTATCCTGCGCAATTATCTGGTGATGCGGTTTGGACTGCAGTTGATAATTTCACAGGAGCAACAGCTTTAGGTGTAGCGGCTGCTGATGGTATGGACGCGCTGCAAAATACCTATACCTGGGCACAAGCTTTTGTCGGTACGATCCCTGGCTCAATTGGTGAGACTTCTACCTTAGCCATTATGCTAGGTGGCTTTGTACTACTGGTTACGGGTATAGCTTCTTGGCGGATTGTGTCTGGTGTGATGATTGGGATGATTGCCACATCGCTGCTATTCAACGCTATTTCTTCAGAATCCAATTATATGTTTGCCATGCCTTGGTACTGGCATCTGGTATTGGGTGGCTTTGCCTTTGGTATGTTCTTTATGGCCACAGACCCTGTTTCAGCGTCAATGACGAATACAGGTAAATGGTACTTTGGTGGTTTGATTGGTGTGATGGTGGTGTTGATTCGGGTCATTAACCCCGCTTTCCCTGAAGGAATGATGTTAGCCATTCTATTTGCCAATCTGTTTGCGCCGTTAATTGACCATTTTGTGGTGCAAGCGAATATCAAGCGGCGGGAGGCGAGACTCAATGTCAGCTAATGACTCAATCAAGAAAACGATTACCGTTTCTGTCCTGCTGTGCTTGGTCTGCTCTGTTTTAGTTTCCGGTGCAGCGGTAATGTTGCGGGATACTCAGAAGCAAAACAAACAGCTGGATAAACAGCGTAGTATTCTGGAAATTGCGGGCTTGATGCAGCCAGATAAGTCTATTGCAGAGCAGTTTGCGGCGATTACCCCGAAAATTGTTGATCTGCAATCAGGCCAGTTTACGGATGAGATCAATGCCAGTGGCTATGACCAGCGTAAAGCTGCAAAAGACCCGAAACAATCTGACATCGTGCCAGCTGATCAGGATATTGCCAGCATTAAGCGCAAAGCGCATTACGCGACAGTTTATGTGGTAGAGAAAAACAATAGCATTGATACCATCATTTTACCGGTTCATGGCTATGGGCTCTGGTCAACAATGTATGGCTTTCTGGCCTTGAAAGGGGATACCAAAACGGTTGTGGGCTTTGGCTTCTATGATCAGGGAGAGACTCCTGGCCTGGGTGGTGAAGTGGACAACCCCAAATGGAAAGCACTGTGGACTGGTAAAGAGGTATTTGATGACCAGTTTAAAGTGAAGATTAACTTGGTCAAAGGTGCAGCGAACCCGAGTAATCCCAACTTTGACCACCAGGTTGATGGTTTGGCGGGAGCAACGCTAACCACACGTGGTGTTGAAAACCTGCTGCATTACTGGCTGGGTGAAAATGGCTTTGGACCTTTCTTGGCAAACTTAAGAGCGGGGAAAGCGTAAAATGAGTACGACCAAAGAAACCATCTTATCCCCCATTTTTGATAACAACCCGATTGCGTTACAAATTCTGGGGATTTGTTCTGCACTGGCGGTAACCAGTAATTTGCAGACAACCGTTGTAATGTGTATTGCACTGACGCTGGTAACGGCCTTTTCCAATATGTCAGTGTCGTTAATCCGCCACCACATACCCAGCAGTATTCGTATTATCGTGCAAATGACGATTATTGCTTCATTGGTTATTGTGGTGGATCAGGTGTTGAAGGCCTTTGCATATAGCATCAGCAAACAGCTTTCAGTTTTCGTAGGGCTGATCATTACCAACTGTATCGTCATGGGTCGTGCTGAAGCCTTTGCCATGAAAAACCCACCCATTCCCAGCTTCATCGATGGTGTTGGTAATGGATTAGGGTACAGTATTATTTTGCTGACCTTAGGATTTATTCGAGAGCTGTTTGGGGCCGGCAAACTGTTTGGTGTTGAGATTCTGCCGCTGGTGAGTGAAGGTGGATGGTATCAACCCAATGGCATGCTGCTCTTACCACCTTCAGCGTTCTTTTTAATTGGTTTACTGATTTGGGGCCTCCGAACTTGGAAGAAGAGCCAAGTGGAACAGCCTGACTATAAACTGGCCGCTCACAGCAAGTATAAGGAGGCTATGTAATTATGTTTGAACATTACATTAGCTTATTCATAAAGGCTGTTTTTATTGAAAATATGGCACTGGCATTCTTTCTGGGAATGTGTACGTTTCTTGCCATTTCTAAAAAGGTTCAGGCGGCTATTGGTTTGGGAATAGCGGTCATTGTGGTGTTGGCGGTAACAGTACCAGTCAATAACCTCCTTTATCAGCATGTTTTAAAAGAGGGGGCTTTAGCTTGGGCGGGCTTGCCTGATGTTGATCTGTCTTTTCTTGGTTATTTAAGTTACATCGGTGTGATTGCAGCTATTGTGCAGATACTGGAAATGGTGCTGGATAAGTATGTGCCTGCACTCTACAACGCGCTAGGTGTTTTCTTGCCTTTGATCACCGTTAACTGTGCCATTTTGGGTGCTTCTTTGTTTATGGTCGAGCGAGACTATACCTTTGCAGAAAGTACCGTATACGGTATTGGCGCAGGTGTAGGCTGGGCGCTGGCTATTGTTGCTCTGGCCGGTATCCGAGAAAAACTCAAGTATAGCGATGTCCCAGAAGGGTTACGTGGCTTAGGTGTAACATTTATTACTGTTGGTTTGATGTCATTAGGCTTTATGTCTTTTTCTGGCGTTCAACTCTAAGCAGTTATGTGGACCAACAGTGAATGAATAATAAGGAAACGATATGTCAGGTATCAGTGTAATCCTGCTCGGGGTTGCCATGTTTACAGTCATCGTCCTTGCACTGGTGGCAGTAATCCTGGTAGCCCGCTCCAAGCTGGTGAGTACCGGTGATGTCACCATTAACATTAATGATGATCCCGAGAAATCAGTAACAACGGCGGCTGGAGGTAAACTACTGCAGACGCTAGCTGAGAATAACATTTTCTTGTCATCGGCCTGTGGCGGTGGTGGCTCCTGTGCTCAGTGCAAGTGTAAGGTGCTCGATGGTGGCGGTTCAATTCTGCCGACTGAAGAGTCTCACTTTAACAAGCGGGAAGCGAATGAAGGTTGGCGCTTGGCTTGCCAGGTTCCAGTCAAGCAGAACATGCAAATTGAAGTCCCCGAAGAGTTTTTTGGGGTTAAAAAGTG
The DNA here is from genome assembly GCF_018263875.1 of Zooshikella ganghwensis. Lineage (NCBI taxonomy): Bacteria > Pseudomonadati > Pseudomonadota > Gammaproteobacteria > Oceanospirillales > Zooshikellaceae > Zooshikella > Zooshikella ganghwensis. Next base: position 323,513 of record NZ_JAEVHG010000003.1, on the reverse strand, counting down.
GGAATGTACGGTTAAGTCAAACCACAATGTGGCGACCTTTATCAAAGAGTTGGTGCTGGAGTTACCAGAGGGTGAGGTTGTCAATTTCCGGGCGGGTGGCTATGTCCAGTTGGAAGCGCCACCTCATGAAGTTCATTATAAGGACTTTGATGTTGAAGAGGAGTACCGCCCGGACTGGGATAAGTTTAACCTGTGGCAGTACGTCTCCAAGGTGGATGAGCCTGTTATCCGTGCCTACTCAATGGCTAATTATCCTGAAGAAAAGGGTGTTCTGAAGTTTAATATTCGGATTGCTTCACCACCGCCTGGCTCAGATGTGCCACCCGGTAAGATGTCTTCCTGGGTGTTCAACCTTAAGCCTGGCGATAAAGTGACGGTGTATGGTCCCTTTGGTGAGTTCTTTGCGAAAGACACAGAAGCGGAAATGGTCTTTATCGGTGGTGGTGCGGGTATGGCACCTATGCGAGCCCATATTTTCGACCAGCTCAAACGCTTGAACTCGAAGCGTAAGATGTCATTCTGGTACGGTGCACGTAGTAAGCGTGAGATGTTTTATATTGAAGACTATGATCATCTTGCCGCTGAAAATGACAACTTTGAGTGGCACGTTGCGCTGTCAGATCCTCAGCCAGAAGATAACTGGACTGGGTACACTGGTTTTATCCATCAGGTATTGCTTGAAAACTACTTGAAAGATCACCCAGCACCAGAGGACTGTGAATACTACATGTGCGGGCCACCCATGATGAATGCGGCTGTAATCAAAATGCTGGAAGACTTAGGTGTTGAGCCTGAAAATATCCTGCTTGATGATTTTGGTGGTTAATACTGAGCTGGTTAAAAGTGAACATACTATGTCAGTTTATACTGTCATAATACAAAGCTTTGGATAACGTCAAAAAAGGGTTCGGTCAGCATGATTGAACCCTTTTTTGCTTATGTGAGGCACTCAAGCAATCATTGTTTAGTATCAGTGAGTACTGTAGTGAACATACTTGAACAATATTTGTATGTAAAAAAAAATGTTTTTGGCTGTGCCATTTTATTGTCTCTGCTTGCGTTATTAACGGGTTGTAATCAGCAGACAATAGAGCAGGTCAGTGGCCCAACGATGGGCACCTCTTATCAGGTAAAGTATATTGCAGGGGATAGCAGTGTAAGTCAGTCAGAAGTAGCACAACGCGTTGATGCTGTGCTGGCTGATATCAATCAGCGTATGTCAACGTATATTCCAACCTCTGAACTTATGCAGTTTAACCAGGCTCCTACTGGTGAGATGTTTAAGCTCTCGAATGATATCGTGACACTTGTGGCCTTAAGTCAAGAAATCTCGGAGATGAGTGGCGGTCGCTATGATGTAACGGTTGGGCCTTTGGTTAATTTATGGGGGTTTGGTCCCGATAAGCGACCGACAACCATCCCTTCAGATGAAGCACTTGCTGAAGCCTTTGATAAGGTTGGTTATCACCATGTGAAGGCGGATAAGCAGGCCTCTACCTTACTTAAAGTAAAACCTGTTTTTGTTGATTTATCTTCTATTGCTAAAGGTTATGCAGTCGATAAAGTGGCTGAAGCCCTCGACACGATGGGTATCAATAGTTATTTGGTTGAAGTCGGCGGGGAGCTAAAAATCAAAGGCGAAAAAGCGGCTGGCGTACCTTGGCGTATTGGTATTGAAGAGCCTGCTTTAGGTCAGCGTAAGGCCAGCGCGGCGATTGAAGCACCCGGTAAGGGAATAGCCACATCAGGAGATTACCGTAACTATTATGAAATAGATGGACAGCGCTTCTCTCACACCATTAATCCGCTGACAGGGCGTCCTATTACTCATAAGTTAGCATCTGTGACAGTGGTGCACCCATCTGTTGCGATGGCCGATGGGTTAGCAACCATGTTAATGGTTGTGGGCTACCCTGAGGGTATGGCGCTGGCAAAAGAGCACGATCTTGCGGCCTATTTTATTGTCAAAGAGGGGGAAGGGTTTGCCAGTTACCCATCGCCTTCCTTTAAACCGTTTCTTGCGCCCAGTACCAGAGAGGAGTAAGCCATGACTGTTGTGCTGTTAGTGTTTTTCATGATGTTACTGATCATTGTAGGGATGGCTGTAGGGGTGATTTTTGCGCGAAAACCGATCAAAGGTTCTTGTGGAGGCTTAAATGCGCTGGGAATGAAAACCGCTTGTGAAGTCTGTGGCGGCAATCAGGATAAATGTAAAAAAAATACGCAGCGTAATGTCAGTTCCGATAGCCAAGTGGATGAATCCACCACTGAATTTTATGATGCGACTAAATAATTTAGCCGTGAACAACACTGCTTCAATAGCATTTAAATGTGGCCAGATATTCTGGAACCCGCTGCCTTAAGAAGCAGCATATTTCTTTATTACAAAATACTTGTGATGAAGCAGTCATTTAGCCTAGCAAGAATACTTAAGACTGATGGAGTGCCATGGTGGGTGTCACAAATTATGATGTGGTTGTATTAGGGTCTGGACCTGCTGGAGAAGGTGCTGCAATCAATGCACGCAAACTGGGAAAGCGGGTTGCTTTAATTGAGCAGCAGCAACAGCTTGGTGGTAACTGTACACACTGGGGGACTATCCCCTCTAAAGCGTTACGTCATGCTGTAAAAGAAATTATTAGTTTTAACACTAAGCCCATGTTTCGCGAGATTGGTGAGCCACGTTGGTTCAGCTTTCATAATGTACTGAAGAATGCAGAAAAAGTGATTGCGAAGCAGGTTAAGTCAAGAACTCAATATTTGGCCCGTAATCGCATTGATATTTTTTTTGGGCGGGCAAGCTTTGTTAATGAAAATACCATTGAGGTATTAGATCGAAATGGTACAGTCCAGCACCTGGAAACCAAGCAAACCATTATTGCTACAGGCTCTCGGCCTTACCGTCCTGCTGATATTGATTTTAGCCATCCACGTATTTATGACAGCGATACTATCCTGAGTTTAAAGCACACACCTCGCCGGATTGTGATTTATGGTGCAGGTGTTATTGGTTGTGAATATGCCTCTATTTTTAGTGGCTTAGGGGTAAAAGTCGACTTAATCAATACCCGCGATAAACTGTTGTCTTTTTTGGATGAAGAAATATCAGATGCGCTGAGCTATCACCTGCGACATATTGGGGTGGTGATTTGGAATAATGAAGAGTACGAAAAGGTTGAAGGGGTGGACGATGGTGTCATTATCCATCTTAGCTCTGGCAAACGCTTTAAAGCCGATGCCTTGCTGTGGGCCAATGGGCGGACAGGCAATACTCAGGGGATGGGCCTGGAAAATATTGGCTTAATGCCTAATAGCCGGGGCCAGCTGGATGTTAATGAGCATTATCAGACGGTGTTAGAACATATTTATGCGGCAGGTGATGTGATTGGCTGGCCCAGCTTGGCAAGTGCGGCATTTGACCAAGGTCGTTCAGCCGCTGGCAATGCGGCAAGCACTGAGCAATGGCGATTTGTAAATGATGTACCTACGGGGATTTATACGATTCCTGAAATTAGCTCTATTGGCATGACGGAGCAAGAGCTGACCTCGGCAAAAATTCCTTACGAAATTGGCCAAGCCTACTTTGAGGCGATGGCTAGAGCACAAATCAGTAATGAAACCGTCGGCATGCTAAAAATTCTGTTTCATCGTGAAACCTTAGAAATTTTGGGCATTCATTGCTTTGGTGATCAAGCATCAGAAATAGTACATATTGGTCAGGCGATTATGAGCCAGAAAGGCGAGGCCAATAGTTTACGTTATTTTGTTAACACCACCTTTAACTACCCAACGATGGCAGAAGCGTATCGAGTGGCCGCACTTGATGGGTTAAACCGTTTATTTTAAATACTGTTTAAATATCGATAGGACTGCACAGAGCTTACTCATTACCATCAGGTCTCCAAATGAAGGTAATGAGTAGGCCAGTCGGTGATAATGCTATCAACTTTGCAGTCAAGCATGCGCTGTATATCCTCAGCCTCATTTACCGTCCACGTTGATACTTCCAACTGATTGGTTTTAGCTTCAGCGACCAGGGTTGGATTACAACGTTTGTGGTAAAGCACCAAGAGTTGACAATTAAATGCCTGGGCTAAGCGAAGGGGATGTGGGTGGTGTTCAATCACCGCACCCAGCCGATATGACCGATCGAGGCCTTGAATATAGTCTAAGCAGTGCCAAACTCCTGAAGTGATGACAACATCACCCCGAGGTTGATGATGCGCGAGCCACTGGTGAGCAGCCTCTGCAACAGCATAAGCCTCTGCCCGGTTGTCTGCTTTTAGCTCCAGTTGCAGATGTTCAATTTCAGGACATGCTTCAACCAGTGAACTTAGGGATGGAATCTGAGCAGATTGAGGCCATCCCTTAAGTCCATAACGGGCATCAAGCATTCTCAACTGATCATAGGTATGGGCAGCGACTCTTCCTTGTCCATTCGTCGTTCGGTTAACGGTGCTATCGTGGATAACCACTAATTGATGATCCTGGCTCAATCTTAAATCAAGCTCAAAGTGGCGAACACCTTGGTCAATAGCATGTCGAAAACCTGTAAGGGTATTTTCAGGTGCCTCATTCCGAGCACCACGATGTCCAATAATCAGCATTACAAATAAAGGTTATGGATTACGATGAACGACGCTATGTAACACCTGCTGACGGTCAAAATACACAGTGAATTTGTCATATTCCCAACGAGTAATAGTCGGCTGGCCAACTGAGTGAGTGGCTTTAGGTTCACCAAACTGGTGACGTACCTGCTGCTCAGTTAAGCCATGATGGGGAAGATCTCCCACCTGAGACTGTTGCTTTTGATCTGCTATGTTAACGGTTTCACCCCAGCAGCTAAGGCTTAAAAAGAGTGTAAGACTGCTAATCACTAATGACTTCATGATGAATACTCCTAGACAGATTGATCAAGCCTTGCCCGGCGTTGCTGGGCCTGGAATTGAATAACATGTTTCGCTAACAGTTGTCTATCACTGTCACTGATGCATTCAAATGTGATGTGGTTTGTGTAGGTTTTATTCGCTTCTTCACAAGATACAATCTGTCCTGATAATAGCATTCCTGCATAAGAAGGAAATAAAACAAGTTTTATGGCAATATACCCTCCCTTTGGTAAAGGTGCTGATGAGCTGAAGGCGATACCGCCTTCACTTAAGTTGACAGACTGGCGTGGCAATGAAGCAATGTCTTCACTGCAAGCGGCAATGATACGGCTGAGTAACTGAATACGGCGGTCAATATTCTTTAAGTAATTCGCCACTTGGCGGTCTTGCTCGTGAATTGAACGTAATATTTGCTGTGATTCAGCTTCAATTGTCTGCATTTCAGTTATTAGTTGAAATTGCTCAGAAGTGTCACTGAAGGGAAAGGCTGCTGCACCAGGCGCAATGAGTTCTGGCATGAGTTGATACTCGATGGCAACAATGTCATCGATACGGAAGTAGTCGCGGTGATCTTGTGCATCGTCAGCCATAGCTAACCAAACCATTATTGTTCGTTTTTGCATTCAAGAATATCTGTTTTAGAGTGTAGCAGCCATTTATTGAGGGCTAAGGCAAAACTGCATGTTTAAACCATTACCACTGTTTATTGGGCTGCGATATACCGCAGCAAAGCGGCGCAATCACTTCATCTCGTTTACCTCGCTGATATCACTGATTGGCTTGGTATTGGGGGTGATGGTCTTGATCATTGTGTTATCTGTAATGAATGGCTTTGACCGTGAGTTGAAGCAGCGAATTCTCGGTATGGTCCCTCATGCAAAAATCACCAAGGTGTATGGCACCATCTCTGACTGGGAAAGCTTAATTCAGCAAATGGAAAACTCACCTCGGGTGATCAGTGCGGCGCCGTTTAATAATACTCAAGGCATGCTGACCAGTAATGGGCGTGTGCAGCCTGTTGCCATTTATGGGGTAGCACCAGACTATGAGCAAAAGGTTTCGATCGTTAATGATCATATGCGAGCGGGTAAACTGGCTGATTTAAAACCGGGTCAGTTTGATATTGTACTAGGTGATATCGTAGCGCGTAGGTTAGGGGCACAAGTAGGAGACAAGGTGACGTTGGTATTGCCTGATGCTTCTGTCAATCCGGCAGGTGTTTTCCCTAGGATGAAGCGCTTTAATGTGGTGGGTATCTTTGAAGTGGGTGCTGAACTAGATAGTTCGCTCGCCATTATTCACTTTCAGGATGCTGCAAAGTTATTACGCATCAAGGAAGGTGTGCAGGGTATTCGCTTGAAAATGGTGGACTTATTTACTGCCCGAGAGGATGTTGGCAAGCTCGCAAACACGTTGCATGATCGTTATTACTATAGTGATTGGACCCGTACCCATGGCAGTCTTTTTCAAGCAATCCAAATGGAAAAAACCATGATTGGCTTGTTACTTACCCTGATTGTAGCGGTAGCCGCGTTTAATATTGTGTCTACGTTAGTTATGGTGGTAACCGATAAACAATCAGATATTGCGATTCTGCGTACGTTTGGTGCTAGCACCAAGACTATTATGGGGATTTTCATTGTCCAAGGTTCAGTTATTGGCGTTTCAGGAACGCTACTGGGTGTTATCCTGGGGGTTCTGGTAGGTGCCAATGTACCAGAAATAGTGGACTGGATTGAAAGGACCTTTGAAATACAGTTTTTAAGTGGTGATGTGTACTTTATCGATTATTTGCCTTCCCAATTACAGTGGAGTGATGTTGGTATTATTACTGTCGCTGCTTTGTCTTTAAGCTTTTTAGCAACTCTTTATCCTGCTTACCGAGCATCCCGTACTCAACCTGCAGAGGCTCTGCGTTATGAATAATCAGCATGTACTAGTGTGTCAACAGTTGGTTAAGCGCTATCAGGAAGGTCCTGCTGAGGTTGAGGTGCTCAAGAGAGTCAACTTACAGCTAAGTGCTGGTGAGCGAATTGCGATTGTAGGAAGCTCAGGTTCAGGTAAAACCACTTTGCTGAACCTTTTAGGAGGACTAGATACACCAACGGAAGGTGAAGTGTTGTTAGATGGCCAGCAGGTTAGTTCTATGGCTGAAAATGAGCGGGGACAACTGCGTAACAGCAAGCTGGGATTTGTCTATCAGTTTCATCACTTACTGCCTGAGTTCACTGCACTGGAAAATGTTGCGATGCCTTTATTAATGAGGCCTCAAGTTAAGATTAAAACTGTGAAAGAGCAGGCAACAGAGCTGCTTACCCGTGTCGGCTTAAGTCACCGATTGGAACATAAGCCCGGAGAGTTATCAGGGGGAGAGCGGCAACGGGTCGCTATTGCCAGAGCACTTGTGACAAAGCCTTGCTGTGTGCTGTTAGATGAACCGACAGGAAATTTAGATCAGCATACAGCACATACTATTCATGAGTTAATGCAGGAACTAAGTCAGACGACAAAAACAGCCTTTTTAGTCGTAACACACGACCTGGCCTTAGCTAATCAAATGGACAGGGTTTTAAAGCTGGTAGAAGGCGAGCTAATTGCTGCTTAGGATTTCAGCATAGAAAAAAAATTTAACACCCGAAGCAGACCTCTTTGAGGCTGCTTCTTACACCGGTTTTATTAGCTAGGCATCGTCAGAGGGAGACTGATACTGGCTGGGGTCAATGGTTTTTCCCAGAGATCGTTTATCAATACGGCGGTTGCCACCAACCACTTCATACCGAAATACCACCATATCACCTACTACTACCTCAAGGGTTTGCTCTGCAGATAAATAGTTGTAGTTTTCCCCATCAACAGTCAGGGTATGAATATAATATTCTGGCATTCCTAACCATTCTTTATGAGGACCGTCAGTGTTAATGGCTTCCAAAATGCCTTTACCCTGACTTTTTTTCTTACCTTTACGGAAACCTTGGTAACCTTTTCTCATAACACTCAACTACATCAAATTGTTGGTTTAAATAAGCTAATCATTTTGTTGTCGCGTTTTACGTAGCTTTCGACTGTTCCAACTACGGGTGACATGCCAACGCCAGTAGAGGCGAATAGTTAAGTAGCTCACAGCACCAGAAAATAGTCCTGTAATAATAGAGCCAAAATAAAGTGGCTGCCAGATACGCCCAAGTTCATGCTCAAACCACTCAACAGTCATGGTGAAATCTATATCACTTACAGGTGTGCCCAATAAATAACAGCCAACTTTATAAGTGAAGTAAAAAATGGCTGGCATGGTGATGGGGTTGGTAATCCAAACCAATACAACAGATATGGGCAGGTTACAGCGAACAAACATTGCTAAAACACCCGCGACCAACATTTGCATTGGTATTGGTAAGAATGCACAGAAAATACCAACGAAGAAAGCACCAGCAACAGATCGTCGATTTAAATGCCATAAGTTCGGGTCATGAATTCGATCTCCAAGGTAGTGAAGAGAGCGGTTGTTTTTAATTTTTTCGGGACTGGGTAAAAATCGACGGATAAGTTTCTTTGGCATGAAAGGGCTCAACTAACCAAATACTGTCAAAAGCTGGGGTATTATGCCTGTAAAGTTAGCGCTATACCAATATGTTACATAAAGTTCTACTGGCCTTTATTGCTGGCTGTATAGGTATTGGCTGTTTACCAGTACTGCCCAGTCTTCTAAGCATAGGCATTTTTACAGTTGCAGTCTGTATCTTGTGTGCATGTGTACGTCGCCGAATAATGCTTTGCCTGATAATACTGGCGGGGCTGCTAGGGTTACTACGTGGCTATAGTTTTGGTTATGGTGGATTAGCACAGCAATTACCGAAAAGTGCTGAGCAGCAAGTACTTCAGCTTGAGGGAGAAGTGGTTGAAGTTCGACAGCGTAATCATCGCGTCCAAAAGCTACTGATAAAAGTTCACGCGTTGACAGCACTCAAGCAGCCGATTAATCCCACACCTGAATATATTTTACTGAGTGATTATCAGGGCAAAGCCAGTTATCAGCCGACGGAAGTGTGGCGCTGGCGTGTAAAATTAAAACGTCCTCATGGTTTTGCCAGTCCTGGAGCATGGGACTATGAGGGGTATTTATTCCAAAAAAGAGTGGGAGCTGTAGGTTATATTCACCAGGCACAGCAACAGTTAACGCCTGCTGGGCATAAAGTTTCCTGGTTTCGCTGGTTTTGGCCTCAGTCTTGGCGTGACCATATGCCTCCTGAGGTTCATGGTGTGCTGACAGCTTTACTGCTTGGTGATAAACAATATTTGCAAGGAAGTACTTGGGAAGTATTTCGCTCAACGGGAACAGCTCATTTGTTAGTTGTGTCTGGGCTGCATATTGGGTTGATGGCCACACTGGGCTGGTTGTTTGTTCATTGTATTGGGCGCCTTGTCAGCTGGCCATGGCAATTTATCTCACGTCCTCGCTGTGCAGCAATCGTTGCTTTGGCTTTTGCCTGTAGTTATGCACTGCTCGCCGGTTTTTCATTACCAACCCAACGTGCGCTTATCATGGTGGCTATTGCACTATCTGGGGTATTACTTGGTGTGAGGTTTAGACCCGTCACGCTGTGGTTGTCTGCCCTGGCAGGTGTGATTGCCTGGGACCCTTTAGCCTGGATAAGTAGTGGCTTTTGGTTTTCGTTTATTGCCACGGGTATTTTACTCTGGCGTTTTGCAAACCGACCAGGTAAACCTTCATGGTCTTTTAGGTATATATGGCCACAATGTGTTGTGATGGTGGCAGTGCTCCCCATACTGTATAGCCAAGGACAAAGTGTGAGCTGGCTAAGTCCTGTTATTAATATGCTTGCTATACCTTATCTTGGCTTAATTCTATTACCAATGGCTTTGTTAAGTGGCTTATTGACTTTTCTTTCGTTGCCCCCTGACTGGGCTGCTATGCCCGTATCTATTGCTACCCAGGGTTTGCTGCTTGGAATTCACTGGAGTGCTTCCTTAATCACACCAAAACTAACAATACAGTTGCATGGGTTACCCCTGGTAATGGCTTGTTTAGGGGCATTGTGGATATTGTTACCTTCAGGACTCCCCGGCCGCTGGCTAGGCTGGTGCTGGTGGCTGCCACTTTTTTGGACACAGCCTGCTGGCGTTGCTCATGGTGGCTTACACTTGGCTGTTTTAGATGTGGGACAAGGCTTGGCTGTTGTGATTAAAACTGAGCATCATCTACTGGTGTATGACACTGGGAAAGCGTTTTCTCCAAGTTTTTCTGCTGCTAAAGCAGTGTTAATCCCATACTTGCAGCAGAAAGGCTGGTTGGCCGTTGATACATTGTTAATTAGTCATGGTGACTTAGATCATAGTGGCGGTATGCAGGATATTATTGAGCAGTTTCCTGTCAGCCGTGTTCTCTCTGGAACACCAGCGCAGCTGCAAACTGATACTTTAGATGTGGAAAAGTGCAAACCTGGACAGCATTGGCAGTGGGATAACATAAGGTTTCAAATACTCGCAGGTGGAAACATGCACAGGCATGATAATAATGCCGCATCATGTGTGTTGAAAGTATCTGCAGAAGGATTGAGCGTATTACTTCCTGGTGATATTGGTCAGGCAGAAGAACACCGTTTAGTTGAGCAGTATGGTAATCAATTAAAGGCTAATGTGTTGATTGCTGCACACCATGGCAGTAAATATTCTTCATCTATGCTATTTCTTAAACATGTACAACCGACTTTTGTCGTATTTTCTGCGGGTTACCTTAATCCATTTAAACATCCTGCACCTGCAGTATTGAAACGAATTAATGTGTTAGCCAGCAAGGAGTTCCAAACCAGTCGGGATGGAACGGTAGAGATAAATTATGATCCTGGACTGGAGTTAATTTCGACTTCACTTTATCGACGTGATGTACGGCATTATTGGTCTGAAAAAGTGAACTGGTAGGTATTCGGTCAAGGGATAGTTTGTGTTAGAGTGTGCGCAACGAAAATGAAGGGGAGAAGTCGTGTTCGAGATCATCAAAGCCGGTGGATGGCTAATGTGGCCAATCCTGATTTGTTCGGTGATGGCGTTGGCAATTTGCATTGAACGTATTTGGACGTTACGTGCGACCAAAATTGCCCCCAAGCATACTCTAGCCTTAGTCTGGAAGTGGATCAAAAATAAGCAGTTAGATTCTAAGAAGCTTAAAGAGTTAAAAAGCAACTCTCCTCTTGGAGAAATTTTGGCGGCAGGTTTAGCCAACTCCAAGCATGGTCGGGAGATCATGAAAGAAAGTATTTCTGAAGCAGCTGCTCGTGTTATCCATGAGTTAGAGCGTTATCTGAATACCCTCGGAACGATTGCTGCCATTGCTCCGCTATTGGGCCTATTAGGTACTGTGTTAGGTATGATCGAAGTATTTAACCAGATTGGTGCTGCCAGTGCGTTAGGCAATGTTGATAGCTTAGCGGGCGGTATTTCCAAAGCACTGATTACTACTGCTGCAGGTTTAACAGTTGCAATTCCTTCGTTAATGTTTCATCGGTTTTTTGTTCGTCGTGTGGATGAACTGGTAGTGACGATGGAACAGGAGGCCACTAAGTTAGTTGAGGTGGTTCATGGCGATCGTGAAGTGGACTATAGCGAGGTAGGAAAGCAGTGAAATTCCAGCGTCAGACCAGGGAAGATGTTTCCGTCAATTTGACGCCTTTGATAGACGTGGTTTTTTTATTGCTGATTTTCTTTATGGTCACGACTACGTTTACTAAAGAGTCTCACCTGGAAATCGATCTACCTGAAGCCTCAGGTAAACAAGTGGCTGAGCAACCCAAGCAGATAGAAATACTGATTAACCGGCAGGGAAATTACGCTGTGAATTCCCAGGCTCTTGTTAATAATTCTATAGCCACCATCAAAAATGCTTTGCAAAAGGTATCTAACGGAGACACTAGCTTACCTTTAGTCATTACTGCTGATGCGAACACCCCTTATCAAGCTGTAGTAACCGCAATGGATGCAGCAGGGCAAATGGGGTTTGTGCATTTGCGTGTAACCACGAAGCAAAAAGCAGAAGAGTCATCTCCATAATTAAAAGGGCTTTTAATAAGCCCTTTTAATTTTGTGCCGAGTTTTTTAATGTCAATAAAACAGTGCATAACTCAAGCCTGGTATCAGGGGAGTAAGTGGCTATATCCACTATACCCATTGAGTTATTTATTTAAATGTATTGCCCGCCAACGTCGAAAACGCTTCTTATCCTTGCCACCTCCAGCATTATCTAAACCCGTTATAGTTGTTGGAAATATTACTGTGGGTGGTACAGGAAAAACCCCTGTAGTGGCCGCTATTGTTCAGCAATTACAAAAGCAGGGTTTGCAGGTCGGTATTATTAGCCGGGGGTATGGTGGCAATGCAACACAGTACCCGTTGGATGTTAATGACCAAATAGACCCCTTACTATGTGGTGATGAACCACTTATGTTAAGGCAAATAACAAAGGTACCTGTAGTGGTTGCTCCTTACCGGTATCAAGCTGCTCAATATCTAATACAACAGTATGCAGTAGATATTATTGTTGCTGATGATGGCTTACAGCACTATCGGCTGCCACGAGATATTGAGGTAGTTGTCATTGATGGACAGCGAGGGATGGGTAATGGTCACTGTTTACCTATGGGGCCACTCAGAGAACCCGTTGACAGGTTACACTCAGTGGATTTTGTGATTTGCAATGGTGCTTATCAGCCAAAAAGCAACTTACCCGTCTCTGTATTTGAAATGCAGCTTAACCCGGTCAAGCTTTATAATTTAAAGACAGGTGAAGCATATGACGTTCATCATTGGCAGGGGAAAACGGTAGAGGCTGTCGCGGGCATTGGTAATCCCCACCGTTTTTTTGAGACACTGGATAATCTTGGCATTAAGCCTAGGAAGCATGTTTTTGCTGATCATCATCAATATAAGGTAGAGGATTTAGCATTTAACAGTGATCATCCTATTATTATGACCACCAAAGATGCCGTAAAATGCAGTGCATTTGCGAGTGAGCGTTGTTGGTGTCTTGTTGTTGAGGCTGAATTACCAGAGGCATTTTGGACATCATTTTTAGCTAAAACGGCTAGCCTTGCATAATCAGTGGTAATGAACTTATTAATAGGTGTGGTTTTTCGAATGTGTGTAACGACTGATGTAACGTTTTTGGCTGGCAAGCAGATAATGAGCTAGTAAACAGGGGAGAGGAATGGATAAAAAACTATTTGAAATATTAGCCTGTCCACTTTGTAAGGGGGCGCTTTATTATGCCCGTGAGCAACAGGAATTAGTTTGTCGACAGGATGGACTCGCATTTCCTATTCGTGATGATATTCCTGTGATGCTTGAGTCGGAAGCTCGAACTTTGACAACTGAAGAGCGGCTTCAAAAAAAATAACAGCAAGATTGGTTTTATTAACTTTACTAGATTTGATGATATATGAACTCAACGGACTACACCGTTATTATTCCCGCACGCTATGCATCAAGCCGATTACCTGCCAAACCATTGGCAGATATTGCAGGAAAGCCAATGGTGCAGCGTGTTTATGAGCAAGCCTGTGCAAGTAATGCAAAACGTGTGGTTATTGCAACAGACCATCCTGATATCGTGGCTGCTGTTCAGAAGTTTGGTGCTGAAGTGTGCTTAACAGATGCTGACCATCCATCTGGCACTGATCGATTGCAGCAAGCGGCCAGTGAGCTAGGGCTGGATGATGATGCTGTTGTGGTTAATGTGCAAGGGGATGAGCCGCTTATTCCTCCAGCGTTAATCGACCAGGTTGCACATAACCTACGTAATGATCGTGATGCTGTGATGGCAACTCTTTGTCAGCCGATTACTGAGCTGGAAATGATGCTAAACCCGAATGTGGTTAAAGTAGTGACAGATGCCAAGCAACATGCACTATATTTTTCAAGAGCAGCTATACCATGGCCTAGAGATGAGTTTGCAGGCCAGCCGCAAAACCTTCCTGCGGGCTTGCCCGTAGCCCACCATATTGGCATCTATGCTTATCGTGTTAGCCTACTCAATGATTTTGTTTCTTGGGGAAGTTGCTTATTAGAGCGAACAGAGGCATTGGAGCAGCTACGTGTATTATGGCATGGTAAGAAAATTCATGTTGCACAAGCGCTGGTAACGCCACCACGAGGTGTGGATACAAAAGATGATTTGCTACGGGTTTGCCAGCTGTTAGGGGAATCGAATTGATTAAGGTGATGTTTGTTTGCCTGGGCAATATCTGTCGTTCACCCACAGCCCATGGTGTTTTTTTGCATATGGTGAAGAGAAAAGGCCTCGCTGACCAAATAGAGGTCATGTCAGCAGGGACCTCTGCCTACCATATCGGTGAGCAACCTGATACACGAAGTCAGCAAGTTGCTGCTGCCAGGGGTTATGATTTATCAATGATTCGGGCACAACAGTTTATTCAGGAAGACTTTTTTTCAGCAAACTTTGTTCTGGCCATGGATAAAAGTAATTTAGCTTGTTTGCGTGAGCTGTGTCCTCAGGGGCACGAGCAGAAGTTACAGTTGTTTTTAAACTATGCAGGTGTGAATCAGCTAGAAGTGCCTGATCCTTATTATGGTGGTCCTGATGGCTTTAGCGATGTACTTGATCTTGTAGAGCAAGGTGCAAACGGGTTGCTTAAGCATATTTGTCAGCAGTACAGGATTCCATTGTGATAGGTCAGTTAACACTTAAACCTGCCTCCCTTAAGCCATGGCATACCCTAGGTTTTGATGTCAAGGCTAAAGGGATTGTTAATGTTTATAGTGAAGCGGATATTTATCACGTTCTCTCTTTTGCTAAGCAGCAGGGCCTATCTGTCCTTCCTTTGGGGGAGGGTAGCAATACTATTTTTGCAAAAGATTTTGCGGGAATAGTAATGCGTGTTTGTATACAAGGACGGCGTATTGAGCAGGGAGTAGACGGCAGGTTAATGGTTTATGGCGCGGCCGGTGAAAACTGGCATAGCTTTGTACGTTGGACATTAGCGCAAGGCGCTTATGGTTTAGAAAATCTATCTTTAATTCCTGGCACTGTGGGTGCCAGCCCTATTCAAAATATTGGGGCGTATGGAGTAGAAGTTAAAGATGTGATTGATTGGGTGCGTTACATTGATATTGCTTCAGGTGAAGTCATACAGTTGAGTGCGAGTGACTGCTTGTTTGGTTATCGAGATAGTATTTTTAAGCAACAGCTCAGAGATCAAATTGTGATTACAGAAGTTGCTTTTCGTTTGTCTTCAGTTTTTACGCCAAACCTGTCTTATGCAGGATTACAAGGCAGCCATGCCGCTGATGCTTTGCAGTTAAGTGATTATATTGTCGGTGTTCGAAAAGCTAAGCTACCAGATCCACAAACGTTAGGTAATGTGGGGAGTTTTTTTAAAAACCCAATTATTCCTGCAGAACATTACCAGGCGCTAAAGGAGAAATTCCCTAACCTAGTCGCTTATCCTGCTGAAGATGGATATTGGAAGCTGGCTGCTGGGTGGTTGATTGATCAGTGTGGCTTTAAAGGCACGCGTAAAGGGAATGTGGGAGTATATAAGCATCAAGCTTTGGTTTTGGTCCACTTTGGGGAGGGCTGTGTGGCAGATTTATTGTCACTTGCCTGGGATATTCAGCAACAGGTATGGCTACGTTTTTCCGTCAGAATGGAAATAGAACCCAGAATCTATCCTCAATAATCCTGTCTTAACGCAGTCAGATAAATAATGCTGCTGTCCCTTGAGTAAAACAAATAAAAGACTAAGAGCAACAGCAGGGCATTTCACCCTGCTGTTGCTTTTGATTATAAACTAAGCATCTCTTGATGCTTCTTCAACGGGCTCTGAAGGTGATACTTCTGATGCCTGTTTGGTTTGTGGTTTGGTGGTTTGGTAATCAACTACGGGTTCTAAGTTCATGACCGCAGAAGCACTTTTAGGAGGCTCTGTTGGTGTATGCAAAACTTCTGCTAAATCAGCAGCTAGATGAGTCGGTTTTGCACTGGGTGGTGTTGAGTCACCTTGTGCTGGTTGAGCAGAAGCACCGGTCTCTTGATTAGCATTTGCAGTATTATCACTAGCTGCCAGTCGTTGCTGTTTACGCTTGAGTCGAGGGTCGTTTAATGCTCTACCTCGGCGGCGTTTTGGCTTGCTACTGGCCTGAGTTTGCGCAGAAGCAGCTACAGATGATTCTGATGGACTCGCTTGTGATGTTGGTGTGGCTTCCTGAGCTGAGTTTACCTTTGGTTCCGCTGCTTTAGTATCAAAGACTGAAATGACAGGCTTATCATCCTCTTTATTGTCTTCTACCTTAGGCGAGCTAGCGACAGGTTTGGCATCTTTTTTGCCTGAGGCTGCTTCAGACTTTGGCTCAATAATAGCGGATGACGCGACAGCTTGAGCTGGTGAGTCTGCTACTTGAGTAGCTGTTTGCTGTATGGTTTCCTGTGGCTGCTCAGCGGTGGCTTGCCTATGAGAAGGCGAGGGTTTTTGTTCCTCACTAGCAGGCATCATGGTAGGCATCGCATCTTGCTTAACTTCATGAGCAGGTGCTTCGTAGGCAGCTGTTGCTGGTTTTGCCTGATTCGCATCATGCTGTGATGTCTCTGAGCTTGGTGCTTGAGTAATAGCTTCTTGCTCTCTTTGGTTATCATCCTTTTGACGCTGAGAGGGGCGATTACTCTTCCTTCTTTGGGGTTGACTACTGTTGTTACCCCTGGGACGACGCTTAGGGTTTGTGTTGTCAGTGTAAGTTTCAGTGGCAACTTCGCGTTGCTCTATCTGAACAGGCGCTTCTGTAGCAACTTGTGTTTCCCGCTCCCGGCGCTTTGGATTACGTTGTTGAGATTTTCCACGAGATCTGTCACCACGAGAGTCTGCTGAAAAATCTTTATTGCTAGTTCTTGGGCGGTCTTGATTATCTTGCTGACGAGAAGGCCGGCGACCACTTGGACGAGAGTCGCTCCGCTTGCCTTGAGGGCTGCGAGCTCTTCTATCTTCTTTTTGATCTAAGCTGGCGGGCTTTTCAGTAGGTGTTGACTCACCCGCAAACAAACCACTGATCGAACTCATGAGTGATTTGAACAGGCCAGGCTTGCTGGGTACGGGGGCTGGTTGAACAGGAGCAATATTTTTTACTACAGCTTCTTGGCGAACAGCTCGCCCAGCACTGAGCTCAATGCT
The DNA here is from genome assembly GCF_018263875.1 of Zooshikella ganghwensis. Taxonomy (NCBI): domain Bacteria; kingdom Pseudomonadati; phylum Pseudomonadota; class Gammaproteobacteria; order Oceanospirillales; family Zooshikellaceae; genus Zooshikella; species Zooshikella ganghwensis. Next base: position 306,433 of record NZ_JAEVHG010000003.1, on the reverse strand, counting down.
TTCTGTCTCAATTTGGGGTTCTTGCTCGTAATTAAGCTCGTTTTCACTTTGGCCTACTTGATCTTCACGGAGGCGTTGGACTTCAAAGTGGGGGGTTTCAAGGTTAGGGTTCGGTATGATGATAACCTGAATAGCATTACGAGACTCAATATCGGCAATCGCAGCCCGCTTTTCATTCAGCAAGAAGGTAGCAACAACCACTGGCACCTGGGCGCGTATTTCAGCTGTGCGTTCTTTAAGTGCTTCTTCTTCTAAGACCCGAAGGATTGCTAGAGAGAGAGAGCCTACATCACGAATAATGCCTTGACCGTTACAGCGGGGGCAAACCACACCACTGGTTTCGCCAAGAGAGGGCCGAAGTCGCTGACGGGACATTTCCATTAAGCCGAAGCGCGAAATACGACCGACTTGGACACGGGCGCGATCCATTTGCAGAGAATCGCGCATCCGGGATTCAACTTCACGCTGATTGCGCAGTGGTCCCATATCAATGAAATCGATAACAACTAAGCCACCAATATCGCGCAGTCGAAGTTGACGCGCAATTTCATCTGCGGCTTCAAGGTTTGTCTGCAGGGCGGTTTCTTCAATATCCCCACCACGCGTGGCGCGGGCAGAGTTGATATCAATGGAGACAAGCGCCTCAGTAGGGTCTATCACAATAGAGCCACCTGAGGGTAATTTAACCTCGCGCTGGAATGCAGTCTCTATCTGGCTTTCTATCTGGAAGCGGTTGAAAAGTGGGATCGAGTCCTGGTAGAGCTTAATACGATTACGGTATTGAGGGATGACCTGTTCAACAAATCTTAATGCATCACTATAAACAGCTTCATCATCGACTAAGACCTCACCGATATCATGGCGCAGATAGTCACGGATAGCACGAATGATGACATTGCTTTCTTGATAAATCAGGAACGGTGCAGGCTGTTTTTGAGCTGCGTCTTTAATCGAGTTCCACAGATGGAGGAGATAGTCTAAGTCCCACTGTAATTCATCACGGGTACGTCCTAGGCCGGCTGTGCGAACTATAACGCCCATTTCTGATGGAATATTCAGCTGACTCATCGCTTCACGAAGCTCAGCCCGTTCTTCACCTTCAATACGGCGGGAAATACCTCCAGCCCGTGGGTTGTTTGGCATAAGCACGAGGTAGCGACCAGCGAGACTGACTAGTGTGGTGAGTGCTGCACCTTTGTTGCCGCGCTCTTCTTTATCTACCTGGATAATAACTTCTTGGCCTTCAGACACTACATTACGTATGTTAATGCGTCCCTGAATTTCATGCGGTTGCTTGGCAAAGTATTCTCGAGATATTTCTTTTAAAGGCAGGAAACCATGACGCTCAGCGCCAAAGTCTACAAATGCAGCTTCTAAGCTGGGCTCAATACGAGTAATGCGTCCTTTGTAAATATTGGCTTTTTTTTGCTCCCTTGCTCCAGACTCAATATCTAAATCATACAAGCGCTGCCCATCAACCAGCGCAACACGCAACTCTTCACGTTGAGTTGCATTAATTAACATTCTCTTCATATGGTTTGTAGTACCAATTATAGTTGCAACGCCATGAGCATCACATTGGCACCACCTATCATTGTTTTATTGTGAAGGTGCTATTTTAGGCCGCGCTCAGAAAATTAGGCTTTCTTAATGCTGAAGCGAGGTTAGCAAATTTATTTGGTCTAACGTCCCATTTTTGCAGATGCGTTGTGCGGCTTAGTGATATGTTGAAAGCCGCTGCAATTACCTGGCAAAAAGCCAATCTCCCACGTAGGTATGTGATTTATACGATTACATATGTGTTTGCGTCAGGATGATTGGGCGTCGCCACCTTTCACATATAAAGGCTGATATGTGGGCACATGTAAACTCAAGGCCCAGTGTTAAACTTAACGTATCAACAGTTATGTAACGATACGCCATTAATTGTATGTCTTGATGACTAGTTCAAATGGCATGAACAAATAGTGTGTATTGCCATTAATACGGTCAAGACAAAAAAAATTGCTGCTTTGCACCATTAAATGTTTGACTTTTGGCGCATTATTCCGATTATAGCAGGTCGCGAACTATATCAGTAATTCGTAAGTGCTTCAATCTGCTTAAAAACTATTACACTATTATTATGAGTAATGATTCAACTCTCCATGCAGTAACTGCTGCTGACTTTAGTCAAGTCCAGCACCTGGTCGTCACGGAAGAGTATGCCGGTCAGCGTATTGATAATATGTTAAAAGTCCTTTTGAAAGGGGTTCCTTTAACACACATCTATCGACTTCTACGTAAAGGTGAAATTCGTGTAAATAAATCGCGTATCAAGGCGCACTACCGGTTAGCACCAGGGGATCAGCTTCGACTTCCCCCGATTCGTGTTTCTGACTCAAAAGAAAAGCAGCCAAAGGCAAGGCCACTTCAACTGCAGCAAATTGAAGATGCCATTATTTATGAAGATAGTGGGCTGCTTGCGATCAATAAACCCACAGGCTTTGCAGTGCATGGTGGGAGTGGTATTAAGTTGGGTGTCATTGAAATTCTCAGGCAGTTGCGGCCACAGTGTAAGGTGCTTGAGCTCGTGCATCGATTGGATCGTGATACTTCGGGCTGTTTATTGATTGCCAAAAAGAAAAGTGTGTTACGGCATCTTCATCAGCAGCTACGAGATGATCAGGTGCATAAGGTCTATCATGCGCTGGTTGTGGGTCGCTGGCCTGCACGAAAAAAAATGATTAATGTGCCGTTGCAGAAAAACACATTGCAGTCTGGTGAACGCATGGTGAAGGCCGATAGTGCGGGTAAGCCATCCTCAACAGAATTCCGAGTGTTAACACGTTATAAATCGGCGACCCTGATGGAGGCGAAACCTATAACCGGACGAACGCATCAAATACGGGTTCATTCACAATATGCTGGGCATCCAATTATTGGGGATGAAAAGTATGGGGTGGAGGAAGTGAATAGCACTATGCGCGGCATAGGCATTAAGCGTCTTTTCCTTCATGCAGCAGCCATCACCTTTATCTTGCCCGAAACAGGTAAGCCCTTTACCATATCCGCCCCACTACCTGATGACTTGCAGAAAGGTTTGAGTTGTTTGCAATGAAGTCCTCTTATCAAGCTATTATTTTTGACTGGGATGGTACGTTGTTAGATTCAACGTTAGCCATTGCTGAGAGCCTGAAAGCCGCAGCTACCGATTTACAACTGCCCGTGCTTTCCAGAACTGACTACCAGAATATTATTGGGTTAGGGCTAGCAGAGGCCTTGCAGACGTTATACCCCGATTTGTCTGGTGAACAGTGGCAGGTTGATATGCGAGAGCGCTATAGCTATTACTTCCGCCAGTGGGAGCAGCAACAGTTAGCTTGTTTTGAGGGAGTTGTCCATGGGTTGCCAAGCCTTAGGCAAGCCGGTTTTGCTTTGGCTGTCGCTACAGGTAAAAGTCGCCATGGTCTAAATCGAGCATTAGCAGCAAAAAACTGGGATGACTTATTTGCGGTGACACGGTGTGCTGATGAAACTCATTCTAAACCCCACCCTCAAATGCTATGGGAAATTCTAGAGGTTCTTCAGCTTGACCCTCAGCAAGCGTTTATGGTGGGTGATACTGAGTTTGATATGGCAATGGCGTCAGCTATTGGTATGGACTGTGTGGCTGTCAGTTATGGTGCTCATCATCTGGATCGGCTGTTGAAATATCAGCCTGTTCTCTGTGTTGACCATTTTAGTGAGCTTGTTGCGTGGCTACATGAAAGGGCCTAGCGCTTTAATATTGCATTTTAGGGTGTTGAGATGACAGACAGTACAAACAGACCTGACTCCGAAAATAAGCCGTGGCGAGAGGAAGAAAGCTCACCAGGAGCTGATGAGGCATCTGCTGTGGCTAAGCCTGGACATGAAACATCTACTATCAAAGAGACGGATTTGGGGCAAAATAGTCAAAGAGCAGGTAGTGGAAATAAAGAGTGGCAGCTTATTGAAGGTTTAGTGGGTGGCATCTTAGTTGAGAAACGTCGTACTCGACGTTGGGGAATATTTTTTAAATTACTGACATTTATTTATCTTTTTGTCTTGCTTTATTTGTTTACCCTGGGTGGTATTAGCAAAGATGCAATGGTCAAGTCAGGTGATCATACAGCGCTGGTTGAAATTAGTGGTGTCATCGCTGCTGATGAGGCTGCTAATGCAGATAGTATTGTGACGGGGCTGCGTGCTGCGTTTAAAGATAAGCACACTAAAGCTGTAATTTTACGTATTAATAGTCCTGGTGGTTCCCCCGTGCAAGCGGGCTACGTTTATGATGAAATTAAGCGTCTGCGTGGCTTGCATCCAGATATTAAAGTTTATGCAGTGATTATGGATCTGGGCGCATCAGGTGCTTATTACATTGCTGCTGCTGCGGATGAAATATATGCAGATAAAGCCAGTCTGGTAGGTTCAATCGGTGTTGTGGCTTCTGGCTTTGGCTTTGTTGACGCTATGGATAAAGTAGGTGTCAGTCGCCGGGTGTACACGGCAGGAGAGCATAAAGGTTTCTTGGATCCCTTTTTGCCGCAGAACAACTCAGAAACAGAATTCTGGCAGACGGTACTTAATACCACGCACCAGCAATTCATTGACAGTGTTAAAAAAGGGCGGGGTGAGCGACTTAAAGATGACCCTAAACTCTTTAGCGGCTTGGTTTGGTCAGGTGAGCAAGCGCTTTCCCTAGGCTTGATTGATGGCCTTGGTAGTGCCAGTTATGTCGCCAGAGATATTGTTAAGCAGGAAAATATTGTTGACTTCACTCCTCAGGAAAATCCCTTTGAGCGCTTTGTTGAAGGATTAGGGGCAAGTATGGGGAATGCCATCAGTAACAAGCTTGGCTTATCTCAAGAAATGAAGTTGCGCTAGTAGAATACCAAACTGCTTGCAATAGCCTTTAACTGCTGTTTGGTGTTGCAAGCAATTATTGTTTTACTCTGTTGTTAATAATTGCTTATTTTTGCAGTAACAATGGATTAACCCCAAATTCCTTTAGCAGGCTGACCAGTTGAATAAGTGGCAGGCCAATCAGGGTGTTTGGATCTTGGCTGTTGATATACTCAAATAAAGCAATCCCAAGCCCTTCGCACTTAAAGCTTCCCGCGCAGTCTAGAGGCTGCTCCTGTTCTATATAATCCTGTATTTCTTGATCTGTAAGTTCGCGAAACTTTACGACCACAGGCTCCACAACGGTTTTATGTTGCTGTAGCTTGCTATCCAGAACGCATAGACCTGTAAAAAAGGTTACCTGACGCCCTTGACAGTGTTGCAGTTGACTAAATGCGGTGGTCTTGTCTAGCGGCTTGGTAAGAATCTGATCATCAAGCGCTGCAACCTGGTCTGAACCAATAATCAATGCTTCAGGATGCAGAGGTGACAGAGCATAGGCTTTGGCGGTTGCTAATCGATAAGCAAGCTGACTGGCAATTTCACCCTGTTCGGGTTGTTCATCGATATCAGGTGCGCAGGCGGTGAATGAAATATTGAGACGTTGCAGTAACTGCTGTCGATAGCGAGAGGATGAAGCAAGAATGATGGGCTTGGAGGGTGGTGAAGTAGCATTCATAGACTAAAGGGGGCTATTAATAGAAATGTAGTCATGCGCAATTTAGCTAAAAAAATTACACTACGCGCGTGAGTTTTGTTTATGCTGCATAATAACAGTAATTTTAAAGCCATTTTAAGGGAGTGTTGTTTCATTCAGTATATAGCTTAAAGTACATAAGGCTTATTCCATTAAAATCTTTTGACAGATACCATCCATATCCCTATCATTGCGCGCTTATGTTAACTGGGCAATTACCAATAAGTATTAATCCTCGCAAACTGGCACATGCTGAAACCCGCATTGCAGGCAGCATTTTAGTGACTGACCTGCCCAGGTTTGCTGAGGCAATAATAGATCCTGAAGGAGAAGTGGCGCTCGATCTGCAGTTTTTGCAAGATGAAGAGGGCTTCTATGTCGTTCAGGGCTCATTGTCTGTAGAGGTAAAGTTGACGTGTCAACGTTGCTTGCAAGTTATGCACTTACCTTTATCTGTGACTTGTAGTTTAGCTATTGTTTGGCATGAGGAAGCTGCAAAGGCGGTTCCAGCGCACTATGACCCTGTTATTGTTGCAGAAACTAATGTGGCGTTAACAGATTTGGTAGAAGACGAGCTCATATTGGCACTACCAATTGTTGCAAGACATGAGCAAACAGATTGTCACTTTGAAGGCAACGTTGAGGCATCTGATCAAGATGGTGATAACACTGAATCAAGTACATCATCTAAAGAAAACCCTTTTCAGGTGTTGGCATCGTTAAAAACTGATACCTAATTAAATTTAATCAGGAGCTAAAGCATGGCTGTTCAACAGAACCGTAAAACTCGTTCTAAGCGTGGTATGCGTCGTGCGCATGATGGACTCTCTACTGCTGCGTTAAGTCTTGACGCTAATACAGGTGAGACTCATCGCCGTCATCACGTTTCTCCAGATGGTTTCTATCGTGGTCGTAAAGTTGTATCTAGCAACGACGACGAGTAATTCTTGACCACGATTGCCTTTGATGTGATGGGTGGGGATTATGGTCCCCACGTTTCATTGACAGCAGCCCTCCAATGCCTCTCAACTCATCCTCACCTTAAACTCCTGTTAGTGGGTGATGCTGCAGTTATTGGTGAGCTGCTGGGTGATCGTTTTGCTCAGGTGCAACAGAGGCTACAAGTGATTCATGCACCTGAAGTAATTTCTATGGCTGATAAGCCTGTGCAAGCCATGCGCATGAAAAAAAAAGCTTCTATGCGTGTTGCTTTAGAGTTAGTTGCAGAAGGGCAGGCTCAAGCCTGCGTCAGTGCGGGTAATACTGGCGCTCTAATGGCGTTAGGTAAAGTTATAGTACGTACTTTGCCTGGTATTGATCGACCAGCAATTATTACTCGTTTACCCATAGAGCAATGCGTGACGTATTTGCTCGATATTGGTGCCAATGTTGGATGTAGTGCTGATCAGCTTTATCAGTTTGCGGTGATGGGCAGCTGCTTAGTCCGCTTGCTACACGACATACCGGATCCAAAGGTAAGTTTACTCAATGTCGGCGTTGAAGAAACTAAAGGTAATGAGCCTGTTCGTTTAGCTGCTCAGTTACTACAGGGTAATGACGACATTAATTATAGTGGTTTTGTTGAAGGCGATGATATTTACAAAAATAAAGTAAATGTTGTCGTTTGTGATGGTTTTGTTGGCAATGTTGCATTAAAAGTAAGTGAAGGCTTGGCCGCATACATAAAAAATACGGTTATTAATGCCTTTCAAAAGGTCTGGTGGGGGAGGCTGCTAGCTTTGCTTGCCCAGCCAGTACTAAAGACCATACAGCAGCAACTGGACCCCAGGTACTACAATGGTGCAAGCTTGCTGGGCTTGCAGGGGGTTGTGGTTAAAAGCCATGGGGCTGCAGATGCCCTGGCATTACAGCAGGCTATTGGTCTAGCGGTTTATGAAGTTGAAAAGAGTATTCCTGACTTGTTGTCTAAAGAGCTGGAAAAAATATTAGTATCATAAATTTTGTTATTCAGTTTTTTTGATCACAATGTGGATAGTATTAGGTTTTTAGTGCAGAAAGATTGAATTAAAAGGGCTATCAGTTTACATTTTTTTGGTAATTATTCGGTATATTATTCAAGGCTAAATGCTGCAATATAACTTTGTAATTTTCCAGCAACATATTTTTACTATGAGTCTCATTTGCCATCGCCTATAATTGGCGCGCACTTATAAACTGAGAAGAATTTCATTGTTATGAGTAAAATTGCGTTTGTTTTTCCGGGGCAAGGTTCACAACAAGTTGGTATGCTGCAACTGTTGGCTGATCAATACCCTGAGATCAATGAAACCCTGACAGAAGCTTCTGATGCGCTTAGTTTAGATTTGCGCGAGCTGATTTTTACAGGGCCAGCTGATGTATTAAATCAAACTGAAAACACACAACCTGCTTTATTAGCATCAAGTGTTGCAATTTGGCGTGTATGGCAGTCTTTAGGTGGCACTAAACCAGTGTTTATGGCAGGTCATAGCTTGGGTGAGTATTCAGCCCTTGTATGCGCTAAAAGTATCAGTTTAGTAGATGCGGTTCGTCTAGTTAGACGTCGTGGTCAGTTAATGCAAGCTGCTGTTCCTGATGGACAGGGTGCGATGGCTGCCGTTCTGGGCTTAGATGATAATATTGTGCAGCAGGCTTGTGATCAGGCAGCAGAAGCAGGGTTAGTTTCCCCTGTCAATTACAATTCACCTGGTCAGGTTGTTATTGCTGGACAAGCTGCAGCTGTGGATAAAGCCATCAGTGAAGTTGAGGCCTTGGGTGCAAAGAAGGTGGTAAAGCTTTCTGTGAGTGTTCCTTCGCACTGTGAGCTGATGAAGCCTGCAGCAGAACAGCTGGCAGATGTGCTATCAAGTATTGATATCGCTGTACCTGAAATTTCAGTAGTGCAAAATGTTTCAGGGCAAATTGCAGAAACACCAGAAGTTATTAGAACTCAGTTGATTGAGCAGTTATATAGCCCAGTTCAGTGGGTGGCTACAGTCAATACAATGCTTGCAGCTGAGGTTGACACGATTATCGAATGTGGACCTGGCAAAGTATTATCAGGTTTAAATAAGCGAATTCAGCGTAAATTGCAGGTGTCATCTTTAGAAACACCTGAATTGATGAGTAAAATGATCTCATCAACAAGCGTCGCGGTATAAGTGTTTAGAAAAAAGGTGAAAAACACATGCAAGGTAAAGTCGCCCTAGTTACTGGAGCAACGCGCGGTATAGGTAAAGCCATTGCGGAGCAGTTAGGGCTTGCAGGTGCAACTGTTATTGGTACTGGAACATCAAGTGATAGTGCTGATCGAATTTCTGCAGCATTGGCTGAAAAAAATATTGCGGGCCGTGGCTACGCAATGGACGTGACCGATGCAGAACAAGTTGATGCTGTTATTAAGCAAATAACAGAAGAATTTGGCGCACCACTGATTGTTGTCAATAATGCGGGAATTACCCGTGATAATTTAATGCTTCGCTTAAAGCTTGAAGATTGGCAGCAAGTATTGGATACCAACTTAACGTCTGCGTTTCGAATTTCTAAAGCGTGCTTAAAGGCAATGACCAAAGCACGTTGGGGACGGATTATTAATGTGAGTTCTGTAGTCGGCTCAATGGGTAATGCTGGGCAAAGCAACTATGCTGCATCTAAAGCAGGCATTGAAGGTTTTACTCGTGCATTAGCCCGTGAAATTGGAGCAAGAGGAATTACTGTTAATGCTGTCGCCCCAGGTTTCATTGATACCGACATGACGCGAGAATTACCAGAAGCTCACCGAGCAAAACTGCTTGAGCAAATTCCTTTAAATCGCTTAGGTAATCCTGCTGAGATTGCCTCTGTGGTTGCTTTTCTGGCTGGGGATGCTGCAGCTTATGTGACGGGTGAGACCGTGCATGTCAACGGTGGTATGTACATGGGTTAACCCAGTATTGGCTTTATTTGTGAAAGCATAATAAAGCCAATGCATTTAAATTTTTGCGGTTATTTAAAGTTGCTGGTTGATTGTTAAACTTGCAATTTTTACAGTCGGTTTTATAAACTTACACAGCAGCAAGGCTGCATCTGTTTACATAGGAGCAAAACTAGGTATGAGTACCATTGAAGAGCGCGTCAAAAAAATTGTTTGTGAACAGCTTAGTGTTAAAGAAGAAGAAGTAACTAACAATGCTTCATTCGTTGAAGATCTTGGCGCAGACTCACTGGACACTGTTGAGTTGGTAATGGCCCTTGAGGAAGAATTTGAAACTGAAATTCCTGATGAGGAAGCAGAAAAAATTACTACTGTGCAAGAAGCAATTGATTACATTATCGCTAATCAATAATCCCTTCTAGTTTTTCGATTAAATAAAAGCCGCTTCTGCATTTTGTAGAGCGGCTTTTATATTATTTAGTAATGCCTACACGTATAAATAATGAGCGGTTTTATTCTACTGAAGAATACGACATTTGCCATATACATACGATACTGGAAGTATACAGCTGTTCTAAAGGCATTGTTATATTGTGTAGAGAGGAGAGCTTAGGTGTCTCGTAGAAGAGTGGTGGTCACCGGTCTTGGTTTAATCAGTCCACTCGGCAATGATGTCGAAAGTTGCTGGCAAAATATTTTAGCAGGTAAAAGCGGCATTTCCCCAGTTGAACATCTTGATGTTCCATCCCTAAATACCCGCTTTGCTGGCATGGTTAACGATTTTGATATTGAGACCTACATGTCAGCTAAAGAGGCGCGCAAAGTAGACGTATTTATTCAGTATGGTATTGCTGCGGCTTCTCAGGCGATTTATGACGCTAAGTTATCTGTTTCAACTGAAAATGCACACCGTATTGGTGTGGCAATTGGCTCAGGAATTGGTGGTTTATCTACTATTGAGCGAAATGCGCAAGTGATTGTTGAGGCGGGTGCGCGCCGTATATCTCCTTTCTTTGTTCCTGGGTCCGTTATTAATATGGTAAGCGGCCAAGTTTCGATGCGTTTTGGCTTAAAGGGGCCAAATTATGCGTTGGCGACAGCATGTACCACAGGCACTCACTGTTTGGGAATGGCGGCTCGAAATATCATGTATGGGGAAGCTGATGTTATGGTGGCTGGCGGTGCAGAAAAAGCATCCTGTGCATTAGGTATGGCGGCGTTTGGTGCTGCACGTGCACTTTCTACCCGTAATGATAGCCCGCAGCAAGCGAGTCGCCCCTGGGATAAAGATCGTGATGGTTTTGTGCTAAGTGATGGCGCAGGTGTTTTGGTTTTAGAAGAACTTGAACATGCAAAGCGTAGGGGGGCAAAAATCTATGCGGAGCTAACAGGCTTTGGCATGAGCGGTGATGCATTTCATGTGACAGCGCCCCCAGAAGATGGAGAAGGTGCAGCCTTTTCTATGAAAAATGCTTTGCTGGACGCGCAACTCAACCCTGAGGATATTGATTATATTAATGCGCATGGTACTTCAACCCCTGTAGGGGATATAGCGGAAACCCGTGCGGTTAAGAGCGTTTTTGCAGGTCAAGCCTATAAACTTGCTATAAGCTCAACTAAATCAATGACTGGACATTTGTTGGGAGCTGCGGGTGCTGTTGAAGCTCTATTTACAGTATTGTCACTGCATCAACAAATAGCTCCACCAACAATTAACCTGGATAACCCTGATGATGAGTGTGATTTAGATTATGTTCCTCATCACGCAAAGCCCTTACAAATTCGTCATGCAATATCAAACTCTTTTGGGTTTGGTGGCACCAATGGTACGTTGGTTTTTTCTCGATCTGATTAGAATAAGTATGTGGCGCCAGTGTAAGGGGGGATTATGGTAGCGCGGCTGGGGTGTTGGTTAAATGGCGAACCTTGTCAGTATATTGCTGTTGGTGACCGTGGCTTAAGCTATGGCGATGGCATTTTTGAAACGATCAAAGTGGTTAATCAACAGCCTTCGCTCTGGCATTTGCATAAAGCGCGCTTGGTTCAAGGTTTGGCGCGCTTGAAAATCACTTGTGACCTGGCTGAGATTGAACGTTGTGTTTTTGAGGCCTGCCAACAACAGTCTACAGCGCTTGGTGTGGTCAAGCTCACGGTTACCCGAGGAGGAGGTGGGCGTGGCTATAACCCCGTAGGGAGTGGACCAGCATCAATACTTGTTGAACTATACCCTTATCCAGACTACCCCCAAGCTAATTGGTCTACAGGTATACGGCTTTTTCCCTGTACAACATATCTTGCTCACCAGCCACTGCTGGCGGGACTAAAGCACCTAAATCGCTTGGAGCAAGTATTGGCGAGACAGGAATGGCAGTCTGCTGAGTATGGCGAAGGCCTTGTAATGGATTCGACAGGTCATGTGATTGAAGCAACCATGAGTAATATTTTTCTGGTTAGTGATAATCGACTGATAACTCCTGACCTCAGCCTTTGCGGGGTTGAGGGCACCTGTCGGGCGTTTATTATTGAACAGGCTAAAAAGCGGGGGGGAACAGTTGAGGTGTTAAACGTCACATTAGCGATGTTATTCACTGCAACTGAGGTGTTTGTGTGTAATAGTGTGCTGGGGATCTGGCCAGTTAGAGCTTTTCAAGCACCCAGTTGGTCAGAAGAAAAGCACTGGCCTGTTGGGCAAATGACTCAATACTGGCAACAGACCTTAATAGAAGTACTGGGATGAAAAAATTTTTTTTGTGGTCAACTTTATTAGTCACCTTGATAATAATGTGTGTAGCCGTTGGTGGCTATTTGTATTTACAAGGTTATGGACAAAAAAAACTACTTAATAATCAGCAGACTCTTAACGTTAATATTCCTTCAGGTACTTCTGTAAGGCAATTAAGCCAACAATTGGTTAGCCAGGGACTTGTAAAGGAACCTTGGTCTTTTGAGGTATATGTGCGCTATCGTGGTAAAGCATTGCAACTTAAAGCGGGTGAATATGCAGTACCGGCGCAAAGCTCAATTGATGAGCTGATTGCCTTATTAGTGAGCGGTAAAACCCGTCAATACACGATTACCTTCGTCGAAGGATGGACGGTTCGTCAAGCTCTTGAAGTGCTGGCCCAAGCACCAAAAATTGAACACACCATTACCCCTGATCAATGGCAAAAATTACCTGAGTTATTGGGTTTTAAAAGTACATACAGTCATCCAGAGGGGCTAATTTTTCCTGATACTTATGCTTACTCTGCGGGCACTAAAGATACTGCATTACTGAAACGTGCTTATGAAAAGATGGAGCGCACTTTGGCAGAGGAGTGGCCAAAACGTGCTCAAAACTTACCGTATCAAAATGTTTATGAAGCACTGATTATGGCGTCCATTGTAGAAAAAGAAACGGGAGTGCCTGAAGAGCGCCCTGCTATTGCAGGAGTTTTTGTTCGACGATTACAGAAAAATATGCGTTTACAGACTGACCCTACCGTTATTTATGGTATAGGTGAGCGGTATACGGGGAATATAACACGCAAGCATTTGCAGCAAGACACACCTTACAATACCTATCGTATAATGGGATTGCCTCCTACTCCTATTGCTCTTCCTGGCAAATTAGCGATCCAGGCAGCACTGCACCCCGCACCCGGTAATAGCTTATATTTTGTGGCTAAAGGGGATGGTAGTCACCACTTCTCATCATCGTTAAGTGAGCATAATCGTGCTGTTCGAAAGTATCAGCTTCGTCGCCGCCAGGACTACCGCTCCAATCCTCAAGCTAACTAGCAATATCAACACTAAATGATTGCTTGATGGTATTTGTGGTACAAATACCATCAACGTTGAAAGTAATTCAAATTAGAAAAAGAGTTATGACTGAGCAGCACAAGCAGACAGGTTCGTTTATTACCCTTGAAGGTGGTGAGGGTGTCGGCAAATCAACTAACCTGGCTTTTATTATTGATGATTTAAAAAATCGTGGCCTTTCCGTGGTTAAAACCCGTGAGCCTGGAGGCACTCCAATAGCAGAGCAGGTAAGAGACTTATTGCTGCACCATGCAGATGAAGCATTGGACCCTACGGCTGAGTTACTTTTAGTGTTTGCTGCGAGGGCACAACACTTGGCTCAGGTGATTAAGCCGTCTCTATATGCAGGTAAGGTTGTCGTAAGTGACCGCTTTACAGATGCTAGTTTTGCGTATCAAGGTGCGGGAAGAGGTCTGTCAATCACTGTACTCGAAACCCTCGAAAAACTTGTCCAGCAGGCGCTTCAACCTGATCTTACCCTGCTTTTGGATTTGCCGGTCGCTGATGGTATGGCCAGGGTCGCTAAAAGAGGTCAGAGTGATCGTTTTGAGCAGCAGCAGCACGATTTTTTTGAGCGAGTGAGGGCAGGGTATTTGGCTAGAGCAAGGGCTTTTCCTGATCGTTTCCGTATTATTGATGCTGCTCAGCCTTTAGTTGATGTCCAGCAACAAATTAGACAGGTGCTTGATGAGTTTTTCGGTAAATAGCCAGCTACCTTTTCCCTGGCAGGAAAAACTGTGGCAGCACTGGAGCAAGCAGCATCAGCAAGGACGAATGGCTCATGCATATTTGCTGGAAGGCCACAAGGGGCTTGGCAAGTTTCACTTTGCTCAATGCGTAGCCTCGGTACTGCTTTGTACGAGTTTGACGGATGGTTTGGCTTGTAGGGCGTGTAAAAGCTGCCAATTGCTGCAAGCAAAATCTCATCCGGATCTCTTAGTGGTGACACCAGAACAAGAAGGCAAACCTATTCGGGTTGATCAAGTTAGGCAGCTGCTCGGGTTTGCCAGTAAGACAGCACAGCAGGGGGGATATCGGGTTATTATTATTTATCCTGCAGATGCGATGAATATCAATGCCTCGAATGCCTTACTAAAGTGCTTAGAAGAGCCTGGTGATAATACGGTAATATTACTGATTACTGATACCAGTAGTGGATTACTCCCAACGATAAAAAGCCGCTGTCAGCGGTTGCAATTTACTCTTCCTGATCCACAAAGTGGTATTAATTGGCTGATGGCGCAAGAGTCTTCTCTTACTCAAGAATCGGCTACGTTTTTGCTAAACCTTGCTAGCCAAGCACCTTTACTGGCGTGTGATTATTACCAAAAAGATGCTTTGGCTATTCGTCAACAGGTTTTAGAGGGGGTAAAAGCTATTACCAAGCGGCAAGTTTCCCCAGTGAGCTTAGCGAAACAATGGCAATCTATTGAATTATCACTTGTTTTAACTTGGCTGTTGGACTGGTTAAGCGATATGATAAAAATCTCGCAACTCGGGTGTGATAGATGTTGCAAAAATAAAGACGTAACGCCAATGTTGACCTATATTGCTAATAAGGCAGGTATTCAAGCACTCTATCAATATTATGACTGGCTGCTGATCCAGCGCCAGCACCTGTTAAACCAAGGCAATTTAAATCTTCCGTTATTGATAGAAGGGGTTCTCATACGTTGGCGCGGTCTGACTCAACGCTGAAAAGCAAGGCAGTAACATGAATAAACCTCCTCGACTTGGCCCTCGTAACGGTATTTTGTCACTTACCATCAAGGATAAGGCTGTGCTCTACGCAGCTTACATGCCTTTCGTTGCGCATGGTGGACTGTTTATCCCTACCAATAAGCAATATAAGCTGGGTGATGAAGTTTTTATGCTGCTCAACTTGATGGATGAGCCGGAAAAAATCCCGGTAGCAGGCAAAGTAATCTGGATTACACCACGACGTGCTCAAGGTAATCGTGCTGCAGGTATTGGTGTGCAGTTTAATGGTCAGGATGATATGGCGCGCAGTAAAATTGAAACTTATTTGGCTGGTGCGCTGCAATCTGATCGGCCTACGCATACCCTTTAGTACATTCCTACACCTCGTAAGCGGGTCTATTTCCTTTTTTTTTCAGATCATGCTGACTGAGTGATTATTTCACTCAGTCTTGGGAGCGATGTTTTTATAATGTTAGTGGATTCTCATTGTCACCTAGACCGTTTAAAACTGGATGCTTATGACAATAACCTGTCTATGGCACTGCAAGCGGCAGAACAGGAAGGTGTCAGTCATTTTTTAGCGATAGCTGTGAGTATGGAAAACAGCCCACAGGTGGTTTCTATTGCAGAGCGGTATCCCAATGTATTTGCTACTGTAGGGGTACATCCTTTGGAGCAAGATGGCCAAGAGCCTGATGCAGATAAGCTGGTTGCTTTGTCTGATCACCCCAAGGTGGTGGCTATTGGCGAGATGGGGTTGGACTATTACTATGCTAAAGAGACTGTTCGGCAACAACAGCAGCGTTTTGTAACCCAGCTACAGGTTGCGCAACAGGTAAATAAGCCTGTAGTCATTCATACTCGGGAAGCGAAAGCGGATACCTTGGCCTTATTGCGTAGCCACTCGGTTGAATCCTTTGGTGGGGTTTTACATTGCTTTACTGAAGACTGGGATATGGCCCGCCAAGCTTTAGATTTGGGTATGTACATTTCGATCTCAGGGATTGTTACTTTCCGCCAGGCGGATAATGTGCGTGAGGTTGCGCAAAAAATTCCTTTGGATCGTTTATTGGTCGAAACCGATGCGCCTTATTTAGCACCAGTACCATTTCGTGGTAAGACCAATGAGCCAAAATATGTTTCAGCGGTTGCTTCTTTCTTAGCTGAATTAAGAGGAGAATCGTTAGCGACACTGGCTGAGCAAACCAGTGCCAATTTCTTTCGTTTATTTAGCAGTGCAAAAGCCTAACTGGAGCGAATACTCAGGGCAGCTGGCTTAGTCACAGTCAGCTTAATCGCAAAGCAGCTCTTCTCGTTGTTTGAAATATTCTAGTGCTTCAGGGTTGGCAAGTGCATCAGTGTTTTTCACTGGTCGATCATGGATTGTTTCCCGAACTGCTATTTCGACAATCTTGCCACTTCGGGTTCGGGGAATATCATTTACCTGCAAGACTTTCGCGGGAACATGACGGGGTGTTGTATTCTGGCGAATGGTTTGTTTAATGGTATTCACCAGATCATCGCTTAGCGATAGCGCCGGTTTTAGTTTCACAAACAGTACAATACGGCTGTCTCCTTGCCAGTCCTGGCAGACGGCGATGCATTCTAAAACCTCTGGAATGGCCTCAACTTGGCGGTAGATTTCCGCTGTGCCAATGCGTACACCACCTGGATTCAATACTGCGTCCGCTCGGCCGTGAATAACAACCCCTCCATGTTCAGTGATTTCACCAAAATCACCATGACTCCAATGTCCAGGGTGTTGGCTAAAATAAGCAGCATGGTATTTTTGTCGATCAGGATCATCCCAAAAGCCTATCGGCATGGAGGGGAAGTTCTGGCGACAGACTAATTCACCTTTTTCACCCACCTTAGCTTGGTCACCATTTCGCATGAAGACAACATCCATGCCAAGCCCAATACATTGTAATTCGCCACGATAGACCGGCAGGATAGGACAGCCTAAAGCAAAGCAAGAAATGATATCTGTCCCCCCTGAGATTGAGGACAGACAGATATCCTGCTTAATATCACGATACACATAATCAAAGCTGTCATCTGCCAGCGGCGAGCCTGTTGACAGTAGGGTGCGAAGAGCTGAGAGCGTGTGACGCTGGGCCGGTATAACCTCTTGCTTTTGCAGTGCAGACAAGTATTTGGCACTGGTACCAAACACACTGACGTCTTCTGTTTCCATAATATCAAAAAGAATAGCCGGGGTTGGATAAAAGGGAGAACCATCATAAATCACTAGCGTTAAGCCTAAGGCGAGAGCGCTAACTTGCCAGTTCCACATCATCCAGCCACAGGTAGTGAAATAGAAAAAGACATCATCATCTTTTAGGTCGGTATGCAGGCCTAGTTCCTTCAAATGCTGAAGTAGTGTGCCACCTACGCTATGGATAATGCACTTAGGCTTACCTGTAGTACCAGATGAGTAAAGAATGTAAAGCGGTGCATTGAAGGGGACAGGTGTAAAGGTGAGATCGGGGGTGGAAGGTGAGTTGTTTAGCCAATCTTGCCAAACTGAGATGTTAGGCAAACTGGGTGGTTTTGTATCAGGATTGGCAAAGCTGATAATGATAGTTTGCTCAAGGGTGTTTAAGTTTTGAATGAGCTGAAAAACTTTATCCTGAATATCAATGTGTTTGCCATTATAAAAATAGCCATCAACCGTAAATAATGCCTTAGGTTTAATCTGATCGAATCGGTCAAGCGCACCTTGCCAACCAAAATCAGGTGAGCAGCTGGTCCACACTGCTCCTAAGCTGGCTGCTGCGAGCATTGCAATAATCGCTTCGGGGCAGTTTGGCAGGTAGCCTGCTACTCTATCACCTGTGGTGACCCCCAGTTGTTTTAGCTGAGCCGCGACTTGAGCCACTTGTTGGTAGAGTTCAAGATAACTGATTACCCTGCGCTGTCCCTGTTCACCACGGAAAATAATGGCGGGTTTGTGGTCACGTCGTGTAAGTAAATGTTCTGCATAGTTTAAAGTAGCGTCCTTAAACCACTCAGCACCTGGCATGTTTTGGTCATTTTCCAGAATCGATTTAGGTTGGTGATGCCAGCGCAAACCATAAAATTCACTGAGCAATGACCAAAATTCCGGGCGGTGGTTTACTGACCACTCATGGAGGTGAGGGTAATCTACTAATGTTGTTGTATAGTGCTGATTAACCCTAGTCATAAAGGCAGTCATATTACTGGCTGCTACGCGGGCTTGGCTCGGTTTCCACAGCAGTTTACTCATAGTCATCCCAATGTCGTACATTTAAATTTTTATTGTTACGCAAGCGGTCCATATCATGGTTTTTTCCGCTGAGGATGAAGTGCACGTGCGACTTTGCTTTGATTGGGGCGATTAAGTTGCTGGCAAATCCAGTGACTGACCACTGTAAGCTGTGAAAGGTCAATTTTGGATTGAATCCCTAATCCATTTAGCAGATACACCACATCCTCAGTAGCGACATTGCCGCTGGCTCCCTGGGCGTAGGGACACCCACCCAGCCCGGCGATAGCAGTGTCTACCGTTGCAATTCCTTCCTCCAGCATGGCATAGATATTTGCCAATGCTTGCCCATAGGTATCATGAAAATGAACGGCAAGCTGAGAAAGAGGAACATAGTGTGCCACTGCCGCTAACATCCGCTTACAGGCTAATGGATTGCCCACCCCAATCGTATCACCCAGTGAGATTTCATCACAGCCCATTTCGTTTAACTGTTGGGCAACCCAGGCTACTTGTTGTGGCGTAATATCACCCGTGTAAGGGCATCCCACTGTACAGGAGATATAGCCTCTAACCCTCAGTTTTTGGCCTTTTGCTTTCTCAATCAATGGATTAAAACGCTCAAGGCTTTCGGTAATGGAGCAGTTAATATTGCGTGCGCTAAATTCTTCACTGGCAGCAGCAAATACAGCGATTTCACTGGGCTGACAGCTCAAGGCTCGTTCAAATCCTTTAAGGTTTGGGGTTAGCACGCTGTAGATAACCCCGGATGAGCGTTGAAGCTGATGCATGACTTGCTCGGTATCAGCCATTTGCGGCACCCATTTGGGTGAAACAAAACTACCGGTTTCAATGTGCCGGATGCCCGTTGAGACTAGCTGTTCTATGAGCTGGCACTTAAGCGCAACTGATAATGAAGCCGGCTCGTTTTGTAAGCCATCTCTGGGACCCACTTCCACAATGCGAACATGACTGGGCAAGCTCATGCGGTTACCTCACATGCGGAAGACTCAGTATCTGCACACTCAAAATCCAATAATTCAAAGCCAGCTGTCACCAGTGCACCTGGTTGGCAATTAAAGCGGGTGACTTTTCCAGCAGCGGGTGCTCTGATGGTGTGCTCCATTTTCATCGCTTCTAAGATCAGCAGGGGGGTGTTTTTGGCTACCGCATCGCCTGGCTTGACCAAGAGTGCAACAACACTGCCAGGCATGGGGGCGGTGAGTTCTGAGCCAGTTTCGTCTTCGGCTGCCTGGTGATGACGTTGTTGTTTAAAGTGAAACCATTCACCCGCACACTGCACAGCAATAGATGCTTCCCCTAATTTACCAAGCTGGTAATGAGTAATCAGAGTGTGTCGATGCTGGTCAGCTGTCTGTACTGTAATGACATTATCTTTTCGCCAAAAGTGACATGTTTGAGACTCGTCGGCTAAGGCTATTTCCAGCGTTTGGGCATCAATTTCACGCATGGCAATTGTGAAAGCCTGTTGTTCATGATGAAGGGTTAACGTCAGCAAGTTTGGCTGGTTTAACCGCCAGGCATGGTTGCTACGCCAAGGTGAATAAGGATCTGTTGTCTGATGGTGAGCTGGGGAGCGGGGAGCATCGAGCCAGGTTAAAGCCGCACCAATAAGCGCGATATTCCGGTGTTGTTCAGACGGTTGTTGGATGCCTGAAACCACCCGCTCAACATATTGGGTATCAGTTTGGCCATGACGTACTTCTGGTTGTTGTAATAAACGGTATAGAAATCCTTGATTCGTGGTAACACCCTGTAATTGCAACTTGCTGAGCGCTTGTTGAAGGCGCTGGATAGCGGCAGGACGTGTAGCGCCCCAGCTAATAATTTTGGCTATCAGGGGATCATAGTGAATGGTAATGTCATCGCCCTGTTGAACACCAGAGTCAATACGAAGATGACTTAACTCTGGCCAACTCAAGCGATTAATCGTGCCTGTTGCTGGTAAGAAACCTTGTTGAGGGCTTTCTGCATAAAGACGTAGCTCTATGGCGTGACCATGTATTGCTAACTGTTGTTGGCGACAGGGGAGGTGTTCACCTTGTGCGATACGTAACTGCCATTCCACCAAGTCTTGGTTGGTAATCAGTTCTGTTACAGGATGCTCTACTTGAAGGCGAGTATTCATTTCCATGAAGTAAAACTGTTCATCTTCACTGAGCAAGAACTCTACGGTTCCTGCGCCCACATAGCCAATCGCTTTGGCGGCGCGAAGTGCGGCTTCTCCCATTCGTTCACGTAGTTTTGCTGATAAGCCAGGTGCTGGTGCTTCTTCAACAATTTTTTGGTGACGGCGTTGCAAGGAACAGTCACGCTCGAACAGTGAAACCCCGTGTCCCTGCTGATCCATAAAGATCTGGATTTCAATATGTCGTGGCTGGGCAAGGTATTTTTCCAGAAGTAAGGTATCGTCACCAAAGCTCTTTTTGGCTTCACGCTGGGCTGCTGCCATTTCTGTAGCAAGCTCACTCACTTGATGAACAATACGCATACCTTTTCCGCCACCACCGGCAGCGGCTTTAAGCAGTACTGGGTAACCAATTTCTTGAGCACTCTGTTGAAAGGCTGCAAGTGACTGGTCTTGACCATGGTAGCCAGGCAGCAAAGGCACATCAGCTTGTTGTAAATGTTGTTTGGCAGCCTGTTTACTGCCCATCATGTGGATGGCTTCAGCTGGTGGTCCGACAAAGGTTATGCCTGCTTGCTGGCAGGTTGCTGCAAAGTCTGCATTTTCGGATAAAAAACCATAACCTGGATGTATCGCATCGGCGCCAGCTTGTTTGGCAATAGTCAGTATTTTTTGACTGTTAAGGTAACTTTCAGCTGCGGGTGCAGGTCCGAGTGCATAAGCTTCATCGGCCAGTTGCACATGCAGTGCATGTTGGTCTACCGACGAGTAAACCGCAACACAACGTATTCCCATAGCCTGTGCTGTACGAATAACTCGGCAGGCTATTTCCCCACGATTGGCAATTAGGAGTGTATGCATCATTCAGACTCCGCTGTGTTGTTATTATGGCTTTTAGGTTGGCCTTTTGTTGCTTGTGCGTGAGTAGGGTGCTGCCACTCAGGAGGGCGCTTAGCCAGGAATGCTTGCATGCCTTCCTGGCCTTCTGCAGACGTGCGAAGGTCTGCGATGAGCTGTTGGGTATAGCGCACCAGCTCTGGTGAAATGGGGTGGAAAGCAACATTAGCAATGAGCTGTTTAGCGGCTTGTAACGCATGAGGACCATTATTCAATAGACGCTGAATAAAGCGTTCAGTCGTAGTGACCAGTTCATCGGCTTCACAGACTAAATGAATAAGTCCTAGTTGCTCTGCAATTTCAGCATTAAAACTTTCTGCTGTCAGGAAGTAGCGTCGTGCAGCTCGGGGACCAATGGCCTGAATGACATAAGGGCTAATGACGGCAGGCACTAACCCTAGCTTCACTTCGCTAAGGCAAAAGGAGGCGTTGGTCGTGGCTAAGGCAATATCGCAACAGGCCACCAAACCGACAGCACCGCCATAGGCTGCACCATGAACCTGACCGATAACCGGGTGTGGGAAGTCATTAATGGTTTGTAGCAAGGTTGCCAGCTGGCCAGCATCGGCCATATTCTCTTGATGGGTGGCTGATGCCATGCGTTGCATCCAGGTAAGGTCGGCACCTGCACTAAAATGTTTGCCCTCGCCATTGATCACCAACAATCTGACCTGGGGTTGAGCCGCTAGCACCTGTAGCTGCGCAATCAGTTCAGCAATCATTTCGTCATCAAACGCATTGTGTACTTGTGGCCGGTTTAAGGTGAGGGTAGCGACGCCATCCGCACGGCAAGCGGTTTGTAAATAAGCAGATGAGTAGAGTGCTTCCATGACAACTCCTTACATACGAAATACGCCAAACTGGCTGTGAGGGATAGGGGCATTAAGACAGGCTGATAAGCTTAGCCCGAGTACGGTGCGGGTTTGTGCAGGATCAATGATGCCATCATCCCAGAGCCGCGCGCTGGCATAATAGGCACTGGCTTGGTGCTCGTACTCAGCGACCAGCCCTGTTCGGTAGCTATCACGCTCTGCTTGAGGCCAGCTTTGCTGACGCTTATTCAGGGCAGCTTCTTTGATTTGTACTAATACATCGGCAGCTTGCTCGCCCCCCATGACCGAAATACGGGCGTTGGGCCATAACCATAAAAACCTGGGATCATAGGCGCGGCCACACATACCGTAGTTGCCTGCCCCATAGCTGCCACCGATAATCACCGTAAGCTTAGGGACATTTGCACAGGCTACTGCATTGACCAGTTTGGCTCCATGTTTAGCTATGCCTTCACTTTCATACTGTCGGCCAACCATAAAGCCCGTGATGTTTTGTAAAAACAGCAGTGGAATACCGCGT
Organism: Zooshikella ganghwensis; assembly: GCF_018263875.1. Classification (NCBI taxonomy): domain Bacteria; kingdom Pseudomonadati; phylum Pseudomonadota; class Gammaproteobacteria; order Oceanospirillales; family Zooshikellaceae; genus Zooshikella; species Zooshikella ganghwensis. The sequence goes on along the minus strand of NZ_JAEVHG010000003.1, from coordinate 283,806 downwards.
TGGCAGCACAGTTGAATAAAGTGAGCACCTTTCTGAGCAGACTCTGAAAACAGCACACCATTATTCGCTAAAATGCCAATGGGGTAGCCCCAGAGCCGAGCAAAGCCACAGACTAATGTAGTGCCAAACAGACGCTTGAATTCATCAAAAACTGAGCCATCGACTAAGCGAGTGATGATTTCACGGACATCAAAGGGTTTGCGAGTGTCATCAGGAATAATGCCGTATAACTCGTCGGCAGGGTACAAAGGTGGCTCAACAGGCATCACGTCCAGTGCCGTTTTTGCAGGCCTGTTCAACTGTGCAATGCATTGCCGCGCCAGTTGGAGTGCATGCTCATCATTTTCAGCATAGTAATCTGTTACACCAGACTCCTTACAGTGTGTATCTGCACCACCCAGTTCTTCAGCACTGACGGTTTCCCCGGTGGCAGCTTTCACCAGAGGTGGTCCGGCTAAAAAAATAGTGCCCTGCTGTTTTACGATAATGCTTTCATCAGCCATCGCAGGCACATAGGCACCACCTGCGGTGCAGGACCCCATCACTACCGCGATTTGCGGGATACCCTGGGCTGACATTCGTGCCTGGTTAAAGAAAATTCGACCAAAATGGTCTCGATCAGGGAAGACTTCCGCTTGGCGTGGCAGGTTGGCACCACCTGAGTCAACGAGGTAAATACAAGGCAGGTGGTTGTGTGCGGCAATCTCCTGAGCACGTAAGTGTTTCTTTACTGTTAAAGGGTAATAACTGCCTCCTTTTACGGTGGCATCGTTGGCAATAATCATACACTCAATACCCGCCACCTGGCCGATACCTGCAATTACCCCTGCTGCAGGAACGGCCTCATCGTAAACTTCCCAGGCCGCAAATTGACCCACCTCTAAAAAGGGGCTGCGACTATCCAGTAAGTGGTTGATGCGTTCGCGGGCTGGGAGTTTGCCTCGAGATTGATGCCGTGCCATAGCCTGCGGGCCGCCTCCTTCAGTGATAGCGGCCAGGCGGGTTTTCAGGGTCAGGGTAAGTTGCTGATGGTAATCACTATAACGTCGAAAGGTATCACTTTGAGTATCAAGTTGACTGGTGATAACAGGCATAACCTTTGATGTCCTTACTGTAGAATCCTGTATTACCTGACCTGGCTGCACATCAACGCATTAGTCAGGTAAATACTGCTTTTTATTATTCCTGTAGGTGTTCACCTAGCATGGCTTACTCTGAGTGCTGAAATAACTCACGGCCAATCAGCATACGCCGAATTTCAGACGTGCCTGCGCCAATCTCATACAGTTTGGCATCTCTAAGCAGCCGTCCAGTAGGGTAATCATTGATATAACCATTGCCTCCCAGGATTTGAATGGCCTCAAGTGCCATCTGGGTTGCTTTTTCCGCACAATACAGGATAACGCCTGCTGCATCGGTTCGGGTTGTTTCTCCTCGATCACAGGCTTGAGCAACGGTATACAGGTAGGCTCGGCAGGCATTCAGTGTGGTATACATATCTGCCACTTTGCCCTGAATCAGCTGAAATTCGCCAATGGGCTGACCAAACTGGTGGCGTTGGTGTATGTAGGGGATAACCACATCCAGACAAGCCTGCATGATGCCTACTGGGCCTGCGGCTAAAACGACACGCTCGTAATCCAGGCCACTCATTAACACTTTAACCCCTTCATTTTCTTTGCCAAGAATATTGGCGGCAGGCACCTTGCAGTCCTGAAAAACCAACTCACAGGTATTTGAACCACGCATACCTAACTTATCCAGCTTTTGCGCTTGGCTAAAGCCAGCAAACTCGCGCTCTATGATGAAAGCGGTAATGCCTCGAGGACCTTTTTCTTTATCGGTTTTTGCATAGACCACATAGGTTTGGGCATCTGGGCCATTGGTAATCCACATTTTGGTACCATTGAGCCGGTAGTAGTCACCTTCTCGGGTAGCACTTAACTTCATACTCACAACATCAGAACCGGCATTAGGTTCGCTCATGGCCAGAGCGCCTACATGCTCACCACTGATCAGCTTGGGGAGATAACGCTGTCGTTGCTCGGGTGAGCCATTACGACGAATTTGGTTAACGCAAAGGTTAGAGTGTGCGCCATAACTTAAGCCTACGGAGGCTGATCCACGACTGATTTCTTCCATGGCAATGGCATGGGCTAAATAGCCCATGCCGCTTCCTCCCAAGTTTTCTTCAACGGTAATGCCCAGTAAGCCAAGATCGCCTAACTTGCGCCATAACGCTTTAGGAAAGGCATTGTCACAGTCAATACTGTCTGCCAAGGGGGTGATTTCTTTTTGGGTAAACTGATAAACCTGAGAGCGAAGCAAGTCCATGGTTTCGCCAAGGGCAAAATTAAGGGTGGGGTAACAGGTATGCATAGTAAGGTCCTTGTTATGAGTTGTTGTTTTTTTAATTATTTTGATGTTTCGGCGGTGGCGAGGCTGTGTCTTGCTGCTTGGCTAAAGCGGCTAGGCAACGGGCTTTAGCGGTAGTCAGTTCTTCCTGCATAGCTTTGATGTCCTCAAGCTGATGAATGAGCTGTGCCTGACGCCGATCTATTGCTGCTAGAAAATGCTGGAGTTGTTTACGATTATCGGTTGCAGGATCGTACATACTAATCAGCTCTAAACACTCATCGAGGGAAAATCCTAAACGTTTGCCTCGTAGGATGAGCTTTAAAGTGACTCGGTCCTTATTGTTGTATATGCGTCGACTTCCTTCACGCTTAGGGTTAAGTAGTCCTTTGTCCTCGTAAAATCGAATAGCACGAGGGGTAACGTTGTAGGCTTTAGCTAACTCAGAAATACTATAAGTTACTGATTCTGAATGATTCATTGTTTTTATTCTGATGGCTTATGAGCTGCTTATATACCCAGCTATGCAGGAACTGTTTATGCGAATATTGGGGTGCTGGGAAAATTATGTCAGCAAGAATGACGTATAACCTTTACGTAAACGTAAATCTTAAGGAAGGAAGCTGGCAAGTTTAGAAAGCTTTATGACATTAGTGCAAAGTGTCAACTATTTGTGACAGTGATTGTTCGTCCTACAGCATAGTGCTATTTGCGCTAAGTGCCTGACAAATATTGATAATACAGTCACGCATCCAGTGACTTGCAGCATCAAGCTCAGTGCTTTCATGCCAGTAAAGGTGAACTTCCATGGTGGGGATATCGTTAAAGGGTAAATTGACACAATGCAGGTCAGGATAAGCCCGAGCGAATCGTTCAGGTACCGTCATGGCTAAATTACTTCGCCTGACGACGAGTGGTGCCATTAAATAATGCTGGGCACTTAAGGCAATGTGACGGTTAATGCCCTGGCGGCCAAGTGCTATGTCGATCTCATCTGTGCGACTATCAAAGCGACTGGATATTTGTACATGCTTTAAAGAAAGATACTCTTCATTAGTGATAGAGGCTTTAGCCAGGGGGTGATCACTCCGCATGACACAGACATAATTATCTTCAAATAAAGACACATGTTTAACCTGAGGATCAGTGTTAAGTGGGGCATCAATCACAAAGTCGAGGCGCCCTGAGGCAAGTTCTTTGGCAGCTTCGCGACGTTGAACAGGCATACTGGTGATATTGATACGTGGTGCTATCTCATCGAGTTTGCCAAATAAGCGGGGAAGGATGACCGCTTCAACCAAGTCACCCATGCTGACACGGTATTGGCGCTCTGAGTCGGATGCTACAAACTGATCAGTCTGTTGAACACTCCTTCGAATAAGTTGCAATGCCTGACGTACAGACCCGATGACATTTTGGGCAACAGGGGTGGGAACCATGCCATGGGCTGTTCTCACAAAAAGCTGGTCGTTAAATATTTCTCGTAATCTGGACAAGGCATTACTGACGGCAGGTTGGGTGATACCAATAATATGCCCTGCACGAGTTAGGTTGGCTTCAGTGTATATCGCATCAAAGACGACAAATAAATTGAGATCGATTTTACTAAGGTTCATGACCGGCCTCTTGCATAACAACTGCATTACTTCTGTGCAAGCCCGATGCTGTAAGACAAACAATGTCATCTAACCGCAACACTCCTTATACCAAAAGTAGATGGTTGCGGTATTTTTGCCAACTTTCGTATAAAACTCCTTGTTTATAAAGGCGCTATTTGTGGGTTATTAAGTGAACCTACTACAACTGTCATCATTAGACAAAATGAAGGCAATTGTTGTTTAAATATCAAAGTCAGCTATCACAGGGCAGTGATCAGAGGGTTTTGCCATGGCGCGTGTGTCATAGTCAATATGGCAGTGAGTCAGCTTGGCAAGTAAAGGCGTGGTTGCCAGAATAAGATCAATGCGTAAGCCTCGTTTTGGTTCTCGCTCAAAACCTTTACTGCGGTAATCAAACCAGCTAAACCGATCGTCAGTTTGGGGGTGAAGCTGGCGGTAACAATCAGCAAGGCCCCAGTCCATTAAATGTTGTAACCATTCACGCTCTTCAGGAAGAAAGCAGCATTTGCCTGTGCGTAACCATCGTTTAGCGTTATCAGGGCCAATCCCAATATCCAGATCCAGTGGTGCAACGTTCATATCTCCGACAACTATGAGTAACTCTTGAGGTTGATGTTGTTGTTGGAGTGTTTGCTGTAAAGCTTGGTAAAAAGCACGTTTGTTGGGAAATTTACTGGGGTGATCACGGCTTTCACCCTGTGGGAAATAGCCATTAATCACGCGTAAAGAAAGCCCTGAGGGGGTGTTGAAAGTGGCAGAAATCAGCCGTCGTTCGTCATTTGGTGCTTCTCCAGGAAGGCGAGCCAGTAGAGAATCCGTGAAACCACATTGAATTTGGTGTGCGGCGGCTTTGCTGATCAGGGCAACACCATAGTGACCTTTTTGCCCATAGAAGGCGACCTGGTAGCCTTGATTTTCAATTTCGGCGGTAGGAAATAGTTCGTCTGCGACTTTTATTTCTTGTAGTGCCAATACATCTGGCTGGTAAGTAGAGAGCAGTGAGCTTATTTGGTGGAGTCGGGCACGGATGCCATTACAGTTAAATGAAATTATTCGCACTTTTAGACCATCCCAACATTGAGTGAGTAATACTATAGATCGACAACTGTTTCATTATACCTAATACGAATGGTTTTTAGGTGCGGCCATCGAGTGACGAAGTCCCATGAGCCTATATTAATAGGTAATTGGGGTGGCAGTTAAATGCTCCTCGGCAATTGCTCCTGCATTGCTCTGCTACATGACATCCATGTCATTATGCATAAACTGCATTTCCACCATCCTTGGTGGTCAAGAGTGAAGATAACAAAACCTGGAAATCATTCGTGAAGGGTATAAAAGGCAGGATTTGTAGGGAATAAGGCACATATCCTACACACTGATCATACAGTTGTAGCTGTTTGGCGAGATGATAATAAGTTAGTGTCTAACCCTCAACCTATACTAAATAGATGAATAACAACAAATAACCCCAGTGCTGGTACTTTAAGATTATGGAAGGCTTATAGCAGTGTAGTGCTGGAAACAATAATAATCAGGGAAGTAGGGTTTGGTGAGGTGAATATGTTAACAGCAAGTCAACATGCTGATCAATTGACCATTTTGGAAGTTGGGGCAGAAGTAGAACGCGAAGCCCGATCTTTATTATTTCACTCATACAGTCAGGAACCCGCTTATCAATATTTGCTCAATGCTGAAAAGACAGGTTATGAGCAGCGGGTGAGGGCGGTAATTCGGGAAACGATCAATTTACACTTTTCTGAGCAGCAACCAGTACTGGCACTATACAAAGAGAATAGGGTGATTGGTTTTGCATTTATCTTAACTCCGTTGGTGACGGCTGACCTATATAATCACTTCCGCTGGCGCTGGCGAATGATCTTAACCGCCGGCTTCTCAGCAACTGAGCGCTTTTTGGATTATCGTAAGCAAGTTGAGTCAATCCTGCCAAAGCAACCACTTCATCGCCTGGCTTTTATTGCTGTTCACCCCCAGCAACAGCATCAAGGTTATGGCCTTCAGTTTATGACGAGTATTCATGACTACTGTGCAAAGGATAAAACCTCTGCGGGTATCGTATTGGATACTGGTAATCCTAGATATGTAACATTTTTCGAAAAAATGGGTTATCAGCGTCTTGGTAATGTTCATGTTGGGGATATCACTGAGCATGTGTTTTTTCGACCAGTTACTCAGCATGAAACAGCCTAGCAGTGAGTTGATATCAACTGCTGGCTGTTTATTGGTTAGGGAATTGAATTAGTGTCGGGCGAGACCGGTAAGTAATCCGTCCAACTGCAGATTAAGCAGTTGATCAACCGGGGACCAGGGGATTTGTTTAATGGTCAACACATTGTTGACGATGCCTTGCACACTGCACATTAACATGTGCCCGACCAATTCATGGTTGTCTTCAGTAAACATATTTTGTTGACAGCATGTTTCTACTGCCCTAAATAGCCGCTGAAAGAACCGTGATTCCAAGACAATCTTGCTGGCGTCTTGGTCTTGGTCTGGTGTGGAATTCAAATCTTCAATTGAAAAAATCACCCGGAACCGGTCTGGATGTTCCAGCCAGTAGCTGACATACGCTTGAAGGGAGGCCTTAATGATCTCCTTGGGAGACAGGTTGGATGGAATATGTTCGTCAGCATAATCTGCAAGCTGTGCGAAAATATCTACCCAAATAAAGTGAAGAAGAGAGCGCTTATTTTCAAAGTAGTAATAAAGCGTTCTTGGTGTGCATCCCACTTTAGCTGCAATTTTTCTGACAGAGACTTGCTCGAATCCGTCATTTAAAAACAATTCCTTTGCTACATCAATAATCCGATTACGTATAGCAGCCTGCTCTTCAGGGGACTTTGGGGGCCGACCCTGTTTTCGCTTTGCGACATTATTTGCATTATCCACTGCTAAAAACACCTCTTATTGATAGCAGTTAAGCCAGAAAGCCGATCGTTATTATCGTTTTGGATTATAAATTGGGGAAGCGAGTAGGAATATAACAGAAAACAGTGTGAGTATGAGCTATTTATTAGTAACAATAAGAACAATAAATTTACGGAATCGTAAAGATTGGTTACTTTTTATAATATGTGATGTATTTATTTGGCAAAAACTTAGTACTAATGTAGGTGATTATATAAGTGCTGATTGTACAAATGCCGTTGGTGAAAGTGTGAGTAAAATCAAAGATTGATCTAGTAATACCTGAAATAGCTTAGTGAGAGAAAACACTTCATATAATAAATAACTTAGAGTTTACTTCAAAATAAATAATTAAGTGCTTGAAATATTAGGCAAATTTCAAGCACTTTTCAATAAAGTATCAGTTGCTAACTACTTTAGTATTTCTTCCAGGTCTGCTTGATGACTCTTGCCGGAACTGACAAGGTATTCTTCCATAGAAGGGAAATGTTTAATAATTCGGTTGAGGCGCAACATTGCCATGAGCCCCATAGGCTGTCCATCAGCCCCAATCAGGATGAGTTTTTTGCCTTTTTCCTTTGATTTTTTGTAGAAATGAACCAGTGTCCCAATACCCGTTGAGTCAAGAAAGAGCACCGCACTTAAATCAACTAGCATATCCCCTTCAGCGCGATCAATTAACTTATCAAAGATAGGGCGGATTTTAGCAGCTGTTTTTGCATCAAAGTCACGATTGAGCGCAATGACAATGCTGTCATGGCATTTATAAAGCTTAAATTCCATACCGATTAATCCCTTTCTCGCGGCACTTTACTTTGAGTTTAGTATAGCTGGTGTCATCATCCCTGTGTGGGGAGCAGCAAAAAAATACGGCAGATAATATGTGTTTATAGGTTGCAGCTGCTAGGATGCGATCATAACGACAATAATAATGATGCACAACATTTCAATTTGATGACATTCCTAGTATGTTGCAGTAGCGTGTTAAAACACGTACAACACATATAACATGTTGAGTGTGATTACCAAACAGCTGAAAAAGCTGGAAAATAGTCATAAGCATTTAATAAAAAGGCTTAGTTAATAAGTAGAAGAGAGTGCTATGAAAATAAAAAGTCCATCTGCTTGGTCTACCATTATTTGCCTGGGTGTATTGAGCGTATTACTTTCTGGGTGTGCTTCCTGGGATAGTAAAGGTCAGTACACACCGGATAAAACCTATAAAATCACTTTACTACATACCAATGATCATCACGGTCGTTTTTGGCCAAACCGTCATGGTGAATATGGTATGGCTGCAAGAAAAACGTTAATTGATCAGATTCGTCAAGAAGTAAAAGCTGAAGGCGGGCATGTCCTTTTGCTTTCTGGTGGTGACATTAATACAGGAGTGCCTGAGTCTGACTTGCAGGATGCAGAGCCTGACTTTAAAGGTATGAACCATATTGGTTACGATGCCATGGCCTTAGGTAACCATGAGTTTGATAACCCAATAACCGTACTTCGTCAGCAAGAGGCGTGGGCTAATTTCCCTTTATTGTCAGCCAATATCTACGACAAAGAAGGTAATCGTTTGTTTGATGCCTACCATATGTTTAATTTCGATGGTGTCAAAATTGCGGTAATGGGGCTGACAACGGAAGATACCGCTAAACTCGGTAACCCTGAATATATTTCGGCTTTTGACTTTCGTAATCCAGTAGAAGAAGCCAGTAAACTTGTTCCTGTTTTAAATAAAAAAGCGGACGTTGTAATTGCTGCAACGCACATGGGACATTACCCCAATGCTAAGCATGGTATTAATGCACCAGGTGATGTAACGCTGGCTCGGAAAGTTGATGGCATTGATATCATTGTCGGTGGTCACTCACAAGATCCATTATTTGAACCTGATGTACAGAATGGAACAGCTATTTTACAGGCTTACGAATGGGGTAAATATGTGGGACGTGCTGACCTGGAGTTTAAAAATGGTCAGTTAAAACTTGTCAGCTATCGTTTGATTCCCGTTAATTTGAAACAGAAAGATGAGCAAGGTAACCGCGTTTTCATTGAGCAGGAAATTAAACCTGATGAGCAGATGAAAGCATTTTTGACACCTTACCAAGATAAAGGTCAAGCTCAGCTAGGTCAGGCAATTGCTGAAACGAACGGTAAGTTGGAAGGGGACCGTCATGTGGTTCGATTTAAGCCAACAAATCTTGGCGTGCTGATTGCCCGCTCACAGAAAGAAAAAACCCAAGCTGATTTAGCGGTAATGAACTCAGGTGGGGTGCGTGACAGTATTGAGGGTGGCACCGTTACCTATAAAGATGTACTGATAGTTCAGCCTTTTGGCAATATGGTGGCTTATGTTGATTTAACTGGCAAAGAGTTAATGGATTATCTGAGGGTTGTTGCCAGCAAGCCAGTTGACTCTGGTGCTTTTGCGCAGTTTGACGGCGTCAAGTTACTGATCAAGAAAGGTAAACTGACTTCAGCAACCATTAAAGGAAAAGCCATTGAACCAGGCAAAACCTATCGTTTAGCAATTAACAGCTACATAGCCGCTGGTGGTGATGGTTATCCAAAGATGGATGGACATCCAAACTATGTTAATACTGGTTTTGTTGATGCTGAAGTGTTGAAGGCTTACCTGGAGAGTCGTTCACCGATCAATGTGGCTGACTTTGCACCAGGTGATGCTGTTGTTCGTCAGTAGTTAATGCCCATTGTTCAACATGTTTATCGTGTTATAAAAAGCACCCATTTGGGTGCTTTTTACTAAGAAATAACATAGACCATCCCATCATTTGATAAAGAAGTTATGCAAAATCAGGGCATTAAAGTGCTAAATAATTGGTTTCCAGGGAAAAGTTTTGATTTTAGGGCAGAAGTGAGTGAAAGGAACCGACTAACCCAAAATAATATCTAATTTAACATAATATACATTATGCGAAGTTGGGTGAATAGCTTGAGAGGAGTTCTAAAACCTCTCAGCACTTGATTATTACTCTAGTTTACAATAATAGCCTTGTGTCACCCGTAAACTATCCCAACTCTCTGAGTTATCGGAGCCAGTTATGCTGGGTGCTGGTGAATACGAAGGTCGCCAGGATCTAAAAAACCCTCACTTGTGAAGGAGCCTGAAACGTAAAGTAATGAGTAATTAAAGCAATAATCGCTGTCACTCCCAAACTTTTCGTATAAATCTTGCTTTAAGCTATTCAAAAGCCTTAAAAGTAAACTTGTACACCCTTTATCTGGAGATAATCCTTCCACGCGCCAAATCGACAGAACTCCGGTCAGTCGTTTGCGTCTAGCCTGTAATTTATTTTCAAAAAACTTTATGTAGTCACTGTAATCGAAAGGATTGGACTCAACTAACACTAAATAACCAGAGTTGCCGATAATATCTTGATAAGATTCAGAACTCATAAACTTCACCCCGTCAAATTACGCTAAGTCTCAACTGAAAGGTTAGCTGAATTAGTGAAAAACACCTTCTAGGGCTGGAGGTTTTAAAGTGTGATTTTCGAAGTGAATATCAAGGTGTTCAGGTTGCTAGGTACTCTTGAGTTATGAATTATATGCTGGCTGTAATAGTTCACCAATGGCTTCCGCTAGTGCACTGTCTTTCGCCATCAACTGCTTGAGTTTTTCTCCAGGTAGCCACAGCATATTCACTAAGCTCATTGCCTGGTAGTCGCCAGGACTGACACCACTGAGTAAGGATAATGTCCCTACCAGCTCACCAGGGCCAAGGGTTTTTCTGAATTTTTTACCTAAGTGGTATTCATACGCTTCAATTGAGCCCTTGGCGATGATGCCTAAACCATAGAATGGTTTCCCTTGATGGATAACCCACTCACCACTGCTGTACAGTGTGTGTTCAATGATTTTGATGAGTTGTTGCTGGGTTTCCACGGCTAAGTTTTTACACCAGTTTAACTGGCTGAGTAGCTCTTCCGGTGAAGTGGGCTTGGCAAAGGTAGCGACCCGCTGTAATCGAGCCATACGTTGCTCAATATTTTGTACTAAGCGTTTGGCTTCTGGCTTATCTAAAACCGCTTGATTGAGTAATTGTTTGACTACTGTTCGCTCTCGATTGAGTAAGGTTCGAATAGCTGAGTGGGTTTCGAGGGTGTGTACCAGGTCTGGAAAGGTATTACGTAATTGCTCAATATATTCTTGTGTTTTTAGTTTATTTTGGGCAATGAGCTGCTTAACTGCTACGGCCTCCTCCTCATTGGGGGCTAATGAGGGTATGTAACTTTCTAAGTGATCCTGAGCCTGAATAAAACCCCGTGCTATTTCATAACCAAGGGTAATTCTTGAAAAGCTCAGCGATACGGCAATTTTTTTGATGCCTCGTATATTGCGTAAGAGGTGTAATAAAGGGGGCGTTTGCCAATAACGATAAAGCGTTTCTCGAGGTGCAATTTTTGGTTCACCATCAAGGGCATGTTCAACGGCTTCCACCAGTTTATTTGTCGACTGCTTACCCAGTGTTCCCTTTTCAAATTGGAGCCAGTAATGCTGACGCTCAGTTTCTAGCAGGCGGCGCCTAAATGCGATCGTGAGTTCTTGTGAGGATACCTGGTTGGGTTCGTGGTCTTTGTCTTTAACCTCAATGGGTCTGAGTAATCCTGTATTATGCTTAACCTCATCCCAGTCAGCTCCTTTTAAAAAGCTATTGCCCATTAACTTTGGCAATAATTTTAATAGGTCTTCAGTAATTAATCGTTGGGCTTTGTCAACGGTGGCTTGCTTAGCGGCAGGCAGCTGGTTGAGATGTAAACGGGCAAGTATCCAGCTCATGGTTGAGCCGTTAATGACAATACTTAAAACCACAATGCCTGCACATAAAAACAGGACTTGATCGCCAATTTCTTTTGGTAATAGATTTTCCTGTGCAACGATTAGCGCTAGAGCCAAAGATACAGCACCGCGTAAGCCTCCCCAGGTCAGCACAATAGCTTTTTCGCGGGTGATACCCCCACTAAAGCGCTTTAAAAGTGGGGTCAGGATAAATACAGAGAAGGTACGAATGATTTGAATGCCTATGTATAAAATACCCAGCGTAACCCATGACTCAGGGTTATCCCAATGAACTCGGCTGGCGATGAGAATACCTACCAGTAAAAAGATCAGGGTATTGGCCATATGGGCCATCATGCCCCAGAAATTATGTAAGAACTCCCCTACTTCAGGTGAAATGCGCGTTCGCCCTATTCCGGCAAACATTAAGGCAAGTGCTACAACCGCCACAATGCCAGAGACATGTAGGCTCTCTGCGATGTAATACACCAAATAGGCAGTGGCAATTGATAAGGTTATCTCGATAAGCGGGTCATTAAAGACTTTACCGATCCAGATCATCACTAAACCACCGGCGACTACGCCGACCAGAAGCCCTGCTGTGACCACCCAGGTGAAATTTGCTGTCAGGCTGACTAAGCTTATTTGCTGGCTAGCTTGACTGCTGATAACCCAGCCAAAAAACAGCGTAAATAAGACAATCGCTGTGCCATCATTTAATAGTGATTCTCCTTCCAGTAAGGTTTCCAGTCGCTTACGGGAACTTACTTCTTTCAAAAGCGCTACCACAGCAACAGGGTCTGTCGCACTAATAAGTGCCCCAAACATCAAACATAATGCCCAACTCCAATCCCAGGGGAACATCCATTTAGCCAGGCTAGCGGTAAGGGTGGTGGCAATAACTAAGCCTGGAACGGCTAACAGGGCAATTTGAGCGAATATACGACGAAATAAGTGAACCTCTAAAGAAAAGGCACTTTCAAATACCAATGTGGGTAAAAATAAAAATAAGATGAGGTGGGGGTCAACGCCTGCAACCAGTGCCAGGGTTTTGTCCAAAAGAGGAGCATATTGCTCAGTAATACCAATACGCTCTAAGTATCCCAGGCATAGCCCAATGGTCAATAAACAAACGGTATACGGCAGTTGGATACTTTTAACCAGGCTTCTGACACCCGCACCTATGATCAGCGCAAGACTGACAAATATTAAAATCAGAACACCAGCTTCACTATGCATGTCTCTGGTCCCTGGATCTATGGCGTCAGTGCGTGAGAAGCAATAATCGTTATCTCAATAGCCCACCTGTAGGCTACTAGGACACTTGTGGTACTTTTTCTAGTCGTCGCCAGCCGTCGGCGGTTAAGCGAACATGAGTGATGATACGGTCCTCTGTCATCACAAGCTCAACCAGGTTGTCGTCCTCAAGTAGAAATAGGTATTTTGATAGCTGCTCACCTTCTGCCAGGCTGTAACGGTCAGAGTTGGCCACTTCACTGCGGAGAAAGTCGTACTCAACAAAGGGAGGGGGCTGATCATGAATGAGCTTGAGCAGGTGGTTGATATAATGAAGATCCATTATGCACCTCATGTTGTTTGCCTATAGTTTAGTAGGCCAAGTCAGTCGGACTGACCTGGCATAGGCGCTTATTGCATTATTTTTTCAAATATAAATTATCATAGCAGTAATTGGTTGCTTCGATATAACCTTCAATGCTACCGCAATCAAATCGTTTGCCCTTAAATTTGTAACCCAACACACAGCCACTTTTGGCCTGAGACAGAAGCGCATCGGTAATTTGCACTTCGCCATTTTTGCCTGGGGGTGTGTCGCGGATAATGTCAAAGATATCAGGTGTTAAGATGTATCGGCCAATGATGGCCAAGTTGCTGGGGGCATTTTCAGGTTTAGGTTTTTCAATCATATCCGTAATTCGGAACAAGTCTTCACGAATAATATCACCTGCAATCACACCATATTTATGCGTTTGGTCCTTGGGGACTTCTTGGATAGCCACGATACTGCAGCGAAACTGGTTATAAAGCCTAACCATTTGGGATAAGACACCATCATCTGGGTGAATGCATAGGTCATCCGCTAGAACCACAGCAAAAGGCTCATCACCAATAATGGCACGGCCTGTTAAAATTGCATGCCCTAACCCTTTCATTTCGCGTTGACGTGTGTAGGAAAAGGTGCAGCTTTCAATAAGGTGACGGATGTCTTTAAGTGTTTCTTCTTTGCTGGTGCCTTTAATTTGATGTTCAAGCTCGTAGTTGGTGTCGAAATGGTCGGCCAGTGCCCGCTTGCCTCGACCCGTCACAATGCAAATTTCATTGAGACCTGCATCAAGAGCTTCTTCAACACCATACTCAATCAGGGGTTTATTGACGATGGGCATCATTTCCTTAGGCATTGACTTGGTTGCGGGCAAAAACCGAGTTCCATACCCTGCTGCCGGAAATAAACATTTTTTAATCATTCGTAAAAAATACCTTAACTTAGTCAGTTAATGAGTGAATGAACACTTGGCTTTGTCGTAAGCGTAGTTTTATTGTTGGTCACTCCGGCCATAAACATCGTCAAACCTGACAATATCATCCTCACCTAAATAACTGCCTGACTGAACTTCGATGAGTTCCAGCGGAATTTTGCCTGGGTTTTCGAGACGATGTTTTTCGCCAAGCGGAATATAAGTCGACTCGTTTTCTGAAACAAGGAACGTTTTTTCGCCGCAAGTGACTTTTGCGGTTCCTTTGACGACAATCCAGTGTTCTGCTCGATGAAAATGCTTTTGTAAAGACAGACTAGCACCTGGCTTGACAGTTATCCGCTTCACTTGAAAACGATCTTCTTCATCAATGCCTTCATAAGATCCCCAAGGACGGTAGACCTGTTTATGAAGCTGGTATTCTGTGCGCTGTTGACTGGAGAGCTGATTAACCAGCTGCTTGACGGACTGAACCTGATCTTTATTCGCCACCAGAACGGCATCTTTAGTTTCAACGATGACCAGGTTGGATACGCCAACGGTGGTGACCAGTCGATGCTCTGCGCGAATGTAGCAATCACTGGTATTTTCAACAAGTACATCACCACGCTGAACATTACCATGAGCATCTGGAGGGGTGAGATCTGCCAGTGCGGTCCAAGATCCTACATCACTCCACCCCAGGTCGGTAGGAATCACAACGCTCGCTTGAGTATGCTCCATGACTGCATAATCGATGGAATCTTCTGGGCTGCCTGCAAAAGCCTTTTGATCTAGACGAACAAAGTCCAAATCTTCAATAGCCTGCTCAAAAGCTTGTTGGGTTGCCTGGTGAATTTGTGGAGCAAATTGTTTGAGCTCTTGTAGGTAGCGATCAGCCCTGAACATGAACATGCCACTATTCCAGAAGTGATGGCCTGACTGACAGTATTGCTTGGCAACTTCTGCACTGGGCTTTTCAACAAACTGAGATATATGACGAACCCCTGTACTGACCTCCTCGCCAGCATCAATATAGCCGTAACCCGTTTCTGGGTAGTCAGGTACGATACCAAATGTCACAAGTTTGCCGGCAAGTGCTTGTGCATTGCCCTGTGCGATGACTTGGTGGAAATGGGGTAAGTTGGCAATGGTGTGATCTGCAGGCAGTACCAACAGGACAGCCTCAGCATTAATAGCCATGGCCTGCCAAGCTGAAATAGCAATAGCCGGTGCTGTATTACGGCCAATCGGTTCGAGTAAAATGCGGGTTGCAGGTTTATTAATCGCATGCAGTTGTTCGGCAACCATAAAACGATGGGCTTCATTACACACCACAATAGGGGCTTGTATGTCAGGAGTGGTGGGTAGCCTGAGCACGGTATCTTGCAGCAGACTGGTATCCTGATTGACTAGGTTTAAAAGTTGCTTTGGATAAAGCTCCCGAGACAGTGGCCAAAGTCTTGATCCTGTTCCGCCAGATAAAATTACGGGAATCAGCATGAATATTCCTTACTCAGTAGTTGCATGCATGTCTATATGATGAATAAAAATTGATCATCATGGATTCAAAAAATTTGAGGCTAGTATACAGGGTGATTTGTGCGTTCTTTTTTAAATAACACTGATTTTGGCATTTTTCTCTCAATTATAAACAGCCGCTTTTTGTTGTAGTCATGTTTGGTTGATTTTTAAGGTACTGGAAAATAACAAATACTGACGTGTATTTTAAGAAATCATGCTGTTATGTTTAATTAATAAAGAAAAATCATGACATGTTTATGACCCAACTCAACGGCTTTAGGTGTTGGGCCATAAATATGTTACCAAGGCTTGGTGTTTTAGGGGTGCTGTTTATTTGCGCTGTTTGATGAGGCTGCTTGAGCCTGATGTTTAGGGTGTGCTTCTTCTGCACGGTGCTTCGGTTGTGCGAGCCACTCGTGTCCCTTTAGTAATACATCCCAGTATAGAAAGGGTAAGCCATGTGTTTTTAACTGCCAATAGCTGCGCCTTGCAATCGTTGGGTTAAGTGGCAGCGTCGGTAACAGTTTTCCATCATAACCGAACTCCGCCAGAATGACTTTGCCTCGTTCCACGGTTAAAGGACAGGCACCATAGCCATCATAGTATGCTGTCAGTGAGTGACCTTTTAAAAATGCCAGCAAGTTTTCTGCGACTACGGGGGCTTGTTTTCGGATAGCGGCAGCTGTTTTTGCGTTACTGGTTGAGGTGACATCTCCCAAACTGAAGATATCATCAAACTGGTTGTGGCGAAGTGTGAGTGGGTCAACATCAACCCAGCCTGTAGCATTACTGAGTGGGCTATTACGGATAAAAGCAGGTGCTTGCTGGGGAGGTACTGCGTGTAGAAAATCAAATGACTTGGCGATGATTTCTGTCTGCTCGCTGTCTGCAGCTTGTTGGCTAAAATAAGCTGTCTTTGTACTGACATCTACTTCAACTAAGTTGGAGTTATACGTCAGGTCAATACCATAGCGTTCAATATAACGTTGTAATGCAGGAACAAAGGCTGCGACGCCAAATAAAGCCGCTCCTGCTATATGGAATTCAACATCAATTTGGTCTAAACACTGTTGCTGTCGCCAGTAATCACAGGATAAATAAACGGCTTTTTGTGGTGCACCTGCACACTTGATGGGCATTGCCGGTTGAGTGAAAATGGCTTTACCTTTGCACAGGCTTTTCACTTGTTGCCAAGTATAAGGTGCAAAATCCAGGTGATAGTTGGAGGTAATACCTTGTTGTCCTAGCGCTTCAGGAAGACCTTTAATTCCTTGCCAGTTTAGACAGAGTCCAGGACAAACGACAAGCGTCTGGTAGACTAGTCGTTCATTATTATTGAGTGTGACAAGATGTTGGTATGGATCAATGGCGGTGGCTTCTGCTTTAATCCAGGTCACCTTTTTAGGTAGAGAGTCTGCCATTTTATGGATGGTTTGTGCCTGAGTAAAAACTCCAGCGCCAACTAATGTCCATCCTGGCTGGTAATAATGATGGTCACTAGGTTCGACAATCGCAATACTCAGCTGCTTTGTCCTTTTTAAGAGGCTGCTGGCACAGGCTGTCCCTGCTGCTCCGCCGCCGATAATAACTACGTCATATCGAGCTGGGCGCGGGTTGTGTTCATGGTCAAAAGCCGCTGCTGCAGAGTTAGTCGAAGAATGTGTTGTATTTTGCATAATTTTTACCTTCCTTAGTGTTATTTGAGGTGAGAAACGCTGTAGCAATGATTCCTTTATTGCCACTTTGATGTTTGCTCGGTGAAGACATAGCCTCCATAAAAAGTATACCGATTATGTTGTATCCTCTTTCAGGTATTAAATGCTGTCCAGTGGGATGTGCTGCTCTTGCAGTCTTTTTCTGTTCATTATCGGCAGTTTTATCAAGTAACTTTATAAGTGTATGACATAAGTCTTGCCAACATAATACTTCTATGTATAATACGCCTCGTCGCTGAGGGGAAACAGCCCAGCAAAGCAGCCGACCTTGTTATTAAGCTTAAGTCTGAAGAAAATGTCTGCAAAGATAAATTATTTAGACAGAAAAGTTTGGTAGCGATAGAACGGTTTGATAGCTTTGTCTAAGCTGATTACAAGATTGACAAAATCAGCCTTTCAGTAGATCATTTCTAAGCGTGAAGCCCGGGTGGCGAAATTGGTAGACGCAAGGGACTTAAAATCCCTCGGAGGTTAACTCCGTGCCGGTTCAAGTCCGGCCCCGGGCACCACTTCTTCTTAAGCTTATATTATATTCATGTTTATTTTTTTATGGTTTGAGTATAAATTTTAAGCGGCTGATATTTTTAATCCTGCGTTGCCCTCCTCTTTTTGGTTTTATTATTCTTTAAAAGAAAATTTATATTCGAACTATTAGTGCGATTTTTATCTTATTTTTAATTGCAACTAGAGCTTGGTTTTAGAGTTGCTATGGCGACTGATGCCAATAATAAATTCCAGCACCGACGACAATCACTGCCAAAATCGCCAATGTAATTTTAACCCAGCTGTAAGGGCGCTCTCCTTGAACTTCTCCAGTGCGAGCATTAACCAAAAAGCGGTAAACTTTTTCATGATAGCGATAAGCGCTGAGCCAAACGGGCAATAAAATATGTTTAAAGGATATATTTTTGTAGTGAGTGTTGACGGAGTGAATACGCTGCTCATCACCGCCGATATCCCTTCTAATAGTTTCTCGAATTTCATCATCCATAATATCTTTAGCGAGCTTAAATCCCTTTTTTAAATTGACTTGGTAGCTCTCTGCTTTGAAACCGCTTAAATACTTATCTTGGTAGGGAGCTAAGTTTTTTAAATCCCAGGGTTCAAGCGCTTCTGTGTATTTTCTGGGTAAGGTACGGCTGGCAAGAACCAAAACATCGTTAAAGTCATTAAATACCCTACCCTCTGTTGAATACCAACGGGTACGTCGCTCTCGTTCAGTATAGGTTTCCTGCTCTCCTTCAGCGTTAGTACGTGTTTTTGTTACGGTAACATAATAATACTGCCCACGTTCTCCCGTGTAGTCGCTAGTAGTGATTGAATCGAATGTCCAATAGGGTACAAAAATGCCATTTAATGATGCTTCTAGTCGAGCTTTCTTTTTTAAAGCGTTAGGCGCAAACCATAGGCTGTGTAGCCATGTTTTATAGCTTTCTCGAGCGGTATTTCGAGTGACCTTGAAAGGGAGTAGGGAGCGTGGTTTGATAAGCTTTTTAGAGTGGGCTGTAGAGACAATTTCACTACCGCAAAAGGCACACTCTTGTGATGTGACATTGGCTTCAGAGGTAGACTCTGCCCCACAGGTATTACACTTTATATAAAGCTTTTCCTCTGTAACATCGCCAGCTTCTGCTTTTTTCAAGTATTCATGGTAATCAAGTTCTTCAATAGGTTCCTCGCTGGCTTTTATGACGTTTTTAAAATTACAGTACTGACAAACTAAGGCCTGACTACCAGGCTTAAATGTGAGTTTGGCACCACATTGCTGGCATTTAAAGTCGCTACTGGCTTTGCGAGCAGGTTGTTCATTGTTTCTATTTTCTTGATCTGGAGGCATTGGGGGTGGGCTGCTGGCCATAAGCGTGACTCACTGTAATAGGTGATTAAAAACAGCTTCCGTGCTGTTTTAACGTACTATTGTGGTGGTAAGGGTGGAGGTGTCGCGGCAAATAAGTCATTGAGTGCATCAACCTCTGCGGCTTTTTCCCAATTACTCATACCTTCACACCATACTAAGCTTTCCCTCGTGACCATGCCATTATTGACTAATGCCTGTAATTGACTGATTGGCATAGGGCCTTGCTGTTGGCCATTGATGGCGACATAAAAGGGTTTTTCTTGAGGTAGAGGGGGCGGTACGGGAGTAGATGGCTGATTCGGTGTTTGAGACTCTTGATTATGTTGCATGCTTTGCCCCATTTGATTTGCCATCACAAAGCCCATGCCCATACCCATGCCTCCACCCGCCATACCACCTTCATTTTCAGCCGCTTTTTCAATGGCTGTAGCGGTTTGAAAATGAGTGTACTGTTGCAAGTTCCCCAAAATTCCCATGCTTGTACGTTTATCCAGTATTTCTTCAACTGCAGTGGGTAAGGATATGTTCTCGACCAGCATTTTGGTGATGTCGATACCATACGCTAAAAAGTCACCATGAATCTTCTTAGTGATAAACTCTCCTAGTTCATCATAGTTGGCGGCCATATCCAGAATGGGGATTTTGGTTTCGCCAAGAATATCGGCAAAACGGGAGACAATAAGGTTTCGCAGTTGGCTGGTAATTTCGTCAGTAGTGAAGTGGCCATCAGTACCGACAATTTCTTTAATAAAATCTACGGCGTTGGTAATACGAATAGCATAGGTGCCAAATGCACGGATGCGCATTGGGCCAAACTCAGGATCACGTAAGGTAATAGGGTTTTTAGTTCCCCACTTTAAATCAGTAAAGCGGCGGGTATTGATAAAATAAACTTCTGCTTTGAATGGGCTGTGAAAGCCATGCTTCCAGCCTTGCAGTGTTGAAAGTATGGGTAAGTTATCAGTTTCTAATGTGTAATCACCGGGTTCAAATAAATCAGCGATCTTACCTTTATTGATAAATACAGCTACCTGAGACTCTCGGACAACGAGTCTAGCACCCATTTTGATTTCGTTATTGTATCGCTCAAAGCGATAAACCATGGTGTCGCGGCTATCATCAGTCCATTCAATGATGTCGATAAATTCGCCACGGATTTTATTAAAGAGGTCCATTGCTACATCCTTCTCTGCTAATCCTACTTCAAAGCAAATAGAGGCACATTACTAATAATAGCATTACATAAGGTGTAGCAAATAGCGCAAAATGGGATGACTCACTGTCGGCAGAGCCAGACTGGATAATGAATATGAAAGTATATGCATGCCGCCCGAAATAAAAATGTCAGCGCAATACTAAGGGGGATTAGAGCCGCCAGTTGAATATTGAAGTGATACAGTAAGGCTAAAATGGCTGAGCCTGCCAATAAAGGGGTGGCATAGAGTTCCTGGCTCATGAGTAAGGTGGGTCTTCCCGTCAGGACATCACGAAGAATACCGCCGAAAATAGCTGTAATGAGGCCCATGATAATAGCAACTATCTCGGGATAACCTGCTTGTAAAGTGTTATGGGTTGCTAAAATGGCAAACAGTGAGGCTCCTAATGCATCCAAATACAGTAATAATGCTTGTTTATTTGAAATAATATTGACTGTAAAAAAAGCGATGATAGATGCAAAAATGGCAACCCATAAAAAGTTTAAATCAGCAATCCAAAAAATAGGATAGTTGGCTAGGAGTAAATCACGAATAGTACCCCCGCCTATCGCGGTTACAACGCCTAATAAGACGACAGAAAAAATATCAAGCCCTTTATTTTGTGAAGCAATAACACCTGTGATTGCAAAGACCCCGCCACATAACAGCCCAATATAATAAAGTGTGTCCATCGTCAGATTAACCTACCTCAAATGACATCGATACGTTTGGAACAGCTGAGTACTGCCCTGCTCTTTTTTCTGCTCAGAAAGCAAAGAGGCAAAAATATTCAAAGTATTTAGTAATGGGATGCTTTATCTTAAACAGGTAGAACGTTCTTAGTGTTATTCAGAAATTTTTAAGAGGATAAGTATAAAGGAGGTGTTTAGCAATAGATTGAAATGTTGGGTGGACTATTGCTAAGAAAATGGAGGCTGGGGTCGGAATCGAACCGGCGTACACGGAGTTGCAGTCCGCTGCATGACCACTCTGCCACCCAGCCATTATCTCAAGAATGGAGCGGGAAACGAGACTCGAACTCGCGACCCCAACCTTGGCAAGGTTGTGCTCTACCAACTGAGCTATTCCCGCCTGAGACACGCTGCGTATTTTAGGCATCTCAGCTTTTCTGTCAAGCAGTTATTAATAAAAACCGTCATTATAACTAAAAGCATCTACTACAAATGATCAACCTTCACTCTTTTAAGGGGATCAGGTCTGCCCAGGCTGTCCGTAAATAAACTACCATAGACCAAAGCGTGAGTATTGCTGCAAGATAGAGACAGCTTATACCAATATAAAAGATTGTACTGGGGTATCCAGCAGGTGATGCCAATAGTAAAAATATCGCTAGCATTTGTACGGCAGTTTTTAACTTACCTACAAAGCTAACAGCAACACTGGTTCTTTTACCTATTTCGGCCATCCACTCTCTTAAAGCAGATATCACGATTTCTCGGCCAATAATAATGATGGCAGGAATTGTCAGCCATAGATGAGAGTATTCTTCGACCAGCAATGCCAAGGCAATAGCTACCATGAGTTTATCGGCAACAGGGTCCAGAAAAGCACCAAAAGGCGTTGCCTGATTCAGTCTGCGGGCTAAATAGCCATCGAACCAGTCCGTAATACCTGCCAGGGCAAAAATACAGGCACTGGCCTGATAACTCCACGGTATAGGTAAATAGTAAATAAGCACAATAACAGGAATGAGGACAATGCGGAGTAACGTTAAATAATTCGGAATGTTCATGCGACTTCTGGGCTATTCCTTGGTTGGCATTCTTCTTAGTTCGGCCGCTAGTGTAGAGGCTTCATTCGTGATGTAAAGTATCATATATCTGTTGCGCCAAAGATTTACTAATACCTTTTACTTTTTGCAGCTCACTGACTGTTGCAGCGCTAATACCCTGTATACCACCAAAATATTTCAGTAATGCCTGACGGCGCTTATGTCCAATTCCCGGGACATGCTCAAGAACCGACTGTTGCCGTGCTTTACTGCGTTTATTGCGGTGACCAGCAATGGCAAAGCGATGTGCCTCATCCCTCACTTGTTGTATAAGTAAAAAGCCACCATGGTCAGGTGCTGGATCAACTTGATTATACGACGTGCGTTGCTCGTTTGAGACAAGGAGTGTTTCTAGTCCTGGCTTTCTGGAGGGGCCTTTAGCCACGCCCACCAATGTGATGGATGATAATGAGTAATTAGCTAACACTTGCTGAGCAATAGTCAACTGTCCTTTTCCCCCATCGATAAGTAATACATCAGGTATGTTGCCGCCCTCCGCTGAACCGGCAAAACGTCGCTGGAGTGCTTGCTCCATCGCCGCGTAATCATCACCCGGGGTAATATTTTGGATGTTATAACGACGATAATCCTTTTTTAATGCGCCTTCTTGGCCAAATACCACACACGATGCTACCGTCGCTTCACCTTGAGTGTGGCTGATATCAAAGCACTCAATGCGTTCAGGTAAAAACGTCAGTTGCAGTAAAGCTTGTAGTTGCTGACAGCGTTGCAGCATATGATGTTTATTTGCTAAACGGCCAGCGAGTTGCTGTTTGGCATTTTTTTCTGCCAGCTGAAGCCAACTGAGGCGTTCAGCTCGAACATTATGTTTTAATGTTATGCATTGCCCACAAGTCTGCTGTAGTGCAGTAATAAAAATAGAGGGTTCTGGTATCGCTTGGCAAATAATGACTTCTTTGGGAAAGTCTCGCTGCTTGGCATTGGAAATATAAAACTGCGCCAGAAACTCCTGTAGCTGCTCTTCCTGGCTTAATTCAAGGGCTATATCATGAAAAAAAGTACGCTGGCCTAGTAAGCGCCCTCCCCTAATCATTAACACGACAAAGCAGATTACCCCTTGTTGCTCTATAAAAGAGACACAGTCATGATCACCTTGTCCTGAGCCAACAATGGCCTGTTGCTCCTGAATTTGACGTAAATGATTAATGCGATCTCTAAGGGTGGCGGCATGCTCAAATTCTAACTTATTTGCTGCATTTTCCATTTCTTCAATCAAGTCATACATCAGTTGTTGACTTTTACCCTGTAAAAATAGTCGGGATTGAGCTACATCTTTGGCATACTCCTCCTGATTTACAAGGTCTACACATGGGGCTTTACAGCGTTTAATCTGGTATTGCAGGCAAGGCCGGCTTCGGTTACTAAAAAAGCTGTTTTCACACTGGCGAACCTGAAATATTTTTTGTAACCAGTTTAGGCTTTCTTTTACTGCATAGGCAGAAGGAAAAGGCCCAAAGTATTCTCCAGGTGCACTTCGCAGTCCTCGGTGTAAGCTGAGGCGTGGAAATGTGTCATTGGAAAGATAAATAAAGGGGTAGGATTTATCGTCGCGCAGGAGAATATTATAGGGTGGTTTTAGGGCCTTAATTAAGTTTTGCTCTAGCAGGAGAGCCTCAGTTTCTGAGTTGGTCACCGTGGTTTCTATTCGGGCAATCTTTTTCACCAAGGCACTGGTTTTTGGTGCTAAAGGCTGGCGGCTAAAATAGCTGGCTAGGCGTTGACGTAAACTTTTCGCTTTTCCTACATATAAAATTTTGTCTTGCTGATCATACATTTGATAAACCCCGGGCTGTTTGGGGGTGAGCTGTAAAAAGTGCTTGGCATCAAATGTTTTGGCAGCCGGTTGAGTCATATGTGTAATTGAAAAAGAGTCTGTGATTTAGGGACCAGTCAAAGCGCACTGGGATTTGTTTTATTTACGTGGATTCAAATTATTATTGTAACGCTATCTTGGAGGGGATAAAAATATGGCAAAGGATGGTTAGTCATTAATTGGTAGCAAAATACAGAAACAAGCTATATAAGGCGCACTTATCTGAAAAAGTGCACCCTATCCAGCTCAGGGGGTAACCATTACATAATAGGCTAGTGCCTAGCGAATGGTTTCAGCATCCAGCATACCATGCTTCACGGCTAATAGGGTGAGCTCCACATCACTGGAGATATTCAGTTTGTCGAAGATTCGATAGCGATAGCTGTTAACGGTTTTGGGGCTAAGACATAGCTTGTCAGATATAGCCTGAACCTTATGACAATTAACGATCATCATTGCGATTTGGATTTCCCGCTCAGACAAACTATCAAAAGGAGATTGTTTGCCTTCCTGGTCAAACTGTTTCAAAGCCAGCTGTTGGGCTATGTCTGGGCTAATGTAGCGCTTACCCTGGTGAGCCATGCGAATGGCGGTAACCATCTCATCCAGTATGGCACCTTTGGTGACATAGCCAGAGGCCCCTGCTTGTAATAAGCGGGAAGGAAAAGGTTCATCATCACAGACGGTAACGGCAATAATTTTGACATTAGGATTAGATCGAGTGATTTTACGTGTGGCTTCCAATCCACCAATACCTGGCATTTTGACATCCATCAGCACTACATCGGGTGCTAATCGACGCGCCATATCTACAGCTTCTTCTCCGGATCGCGCTTCACCGACGACTTCCAACTCATTGACATCTTGTAACATACGGGTGATGCCAGTGCGGACGAGGTCATGATCATCGGCAACAAGGATTTTAATCAAATGGAACACTCCTCGGCATAAATCTTACTAGATCAACATTAGCGCCACTGAATAGGGTAGATATTGAATAAAATAGCAAAACCCTGTAGGTAAGAACAGTAACACCAACCGATGAGCGAATCAGCTCGCTACAGTCTACTTCCATAGCAGGCTATTAAACGCTAAAGCCTGTTGCTGCTATGAATATATTCTGGACTTAATTGGTTATTTCGTCCAAGTTAATCCAGTCAGTTTATCCTTAATACTAATGCTTTCACAAGTCATGTTATTAAACTCAGCAAGTAACATAAAAAAGAATGTACGTGTTACCTTTTTGCTGGGCCTTACCGCAAATGTTGTTTAATGGTGCGGTATCATGCTTATTTTGTGCTGCATTGACTGCAAATTATGAGCACATTGATTATCAGAAGATGCCTATAGTTATGTGTATTAAGCTATCAGCATCTTCTGATTTAACCAGCCATTTTAGCTAATGCCTGTATCTCTTTTGAGAATACTGACCAGTTACACAAGGTTTTCCAGCTGGGGAACGACTTCAAAAAGATCAGCTACCAGGCCATAGTCTGCAACCTGAAATATAGGCGCTTCTTCATCTTTATTGATAGCGACAATAACCTTACTGTCTTTCATGCCCGCTAAGTGCTGAATAGCACCCGATATACCAACAGCAATATATAAGTTAGGTGCCACAATTTTACCGGTTTGCCCTACTTGCATATCATTAGGGACAAAACCTGCATCAACTGCAGCACGAGAGGCACCTACTGCTGCATTCAGTTTATCTGCTAACGTATACAGCATTTCAAAGTTTTCGCCGCTTGCCATGCCGCGGCCTCCTGAAATGACAACATCCGCTGCAGTGAGCTCAGGGCGGTCAGACTCTGCAATCTCTTCCTTAATGAAGGTTGCATTTGATGTGCTAAAGGTATCGTCCAATGTTTCGATAGGCGCGTTGCCATTGGTTGCTACCGCATCAAAGTTGGTAGCGCGGATAGTCATGACTTTAATTGCTGCACTGGACTGGACCGTGGCAATAGCATTGCCTGCGTAAATAGGTCTGGCAAAGGTATCTGGGCTATCAATACGGATTACGTCGGATAGCTGGTCCACATCCAGTAATGCGGCAACACGGGGTAATGTATTTTTACCCTGAGTGCCTGCTGGCGCCAAAATATGGGAATAGCTTTTTCCTACTGTAGCGATTAATTTTGCAACGTTTTCAGCTAACTGATGTTCATAGGTCGCATGGTCAGCCAATAATACTTTACGGATTTTAGCGATTTGGGCGGCTTGCTCAGCTACTTTGCCACAATTAGCACCTGCCACCAGGATATCAACGTCATCACCCAGTGCGAGGGCTGCTGTCACGGTATTCAGTGTAGGCTTATGCAGGTCGAGGTTATTATGCTCAGCAATAACTAAAATACTCATCAGATCACCTTCGCCTCATTTTTTAGTTTATCAACTAATTCTTCCACACTGGCGACTTTGATCCCTGCCTGGCGCTCAGCGGGTGGCTCGACTTTTACTGTTTTTAGCGTATTGCTGAGTGTTACTCCTAAGTCTGCTGGTGTTTTGGTGTCCAGAGGCTTTCGCTTCGCTTTCATAATATTAGGTAGTGAAGCGTAACGAGGCTCGTTAAGGCGGAGATCAGCGGTGATGACTGCTGGTAAAGACAGTTTTAGTGTTTGCAAGCCACCATCAATTTCACGGGCTACATTGATATGGTCGCCTTCAACCTCAACACTGGAGGCAAAAGCCCCTTGTGGGTAATCTGTTAAAGCCGCAAGCATTTGGCCCGTTTGGTTGTTATCGGTATCAATGGACTGTTTACCAAGAATGATAAGCTGGGGTTGCTCTTCATCTACAACAGCCTTCAGTAGTTTAGCCACGCCCAGGGATGAAGGCATTTCTTCCGTTTGAATGAGTAGGCCACGGTCAGCACCAAGGGCAAGTGCAGTACGAATTTGCTCCTGAGCTTCTTTAGGGCCAATGGAGACCACGATAATTTCACTAGCGACGCCCTTTTCTTTCAGGCGAACAGCCTCTTCCACGGCAATTTCACAGAAAGGGTTAATTGCCATTTTTACGTTATTCAGGTCGACATCACTGTGGTCAGGTTTGACGCGGACCTTGACGTTATAGTCAATAACTCGCTTAACCGCTACAAGAACTTTCATAGCGTCCTCATTATGATGTTTATTAATGCCACCACCAGTATCCCTGGCGGAATTCTTTCTTTTAAAATACGACAGTAGTACATGTAATCTGCTGTATCTTGAACGTTAACCTACAACAGGTCAAGTCAACACTAACATGGTTTTCATGTCATTTTGATCTGGCTATTTCTCATTATCATTCCATGGCCTTATGCCGTGATGTCAATAACCATGAGAAAGTAGCCTATGCACAGATGAGCTGTACGTTGATCCAAGGTCGTATGCTGATTGCCATAAACTACGCGCTTATTAGACAAAAATCAAACAAGTGTTTAAAATGCGAAAAAAATATACTTTTTCACATCACTGGATTAATTAGCCTTAGATGTTTGGGTAAATGATCGTTTTATGTCAGTTTATACGACACATAAACCTATTCACTAAGACTAAAAACAACAAATTTATAAGTAAAAACGTACTTATAAAAAAGTACTAATAAACATATAAATACAGCGAGTTACTTATAATCGCCTACCTAGAGGAGATAAGCCGTGCAACGAGAATCGATGGAATTCGATGTTGTTATTGTAGGTGCTGGTCCAGCAGGATTATCTTCCGCTTGTCGACTAATGCAATTAGCTCAGCAACAAGAGCGGGAAATCACGGTATGTGTAGTAGAAAAAGGTTCTGAAGTGGGGGCGCATATTCTATCTGGGGCTGTTATTGAAAGCACGGCACTGGATGAGCTGTTTCCTGACTGGGCTCAGCGTGGTGCGCCTCTCAATACAAAAGTCTTGCGGGATGATATTTATGTCCTGCCAAATGAAGAAAAGAGTATAAAAATACCCAACCTGTTAGTACCTCGTCCAATGCACAATGAAGGTAATTACATTGTGAGTCTGGGTAATCTTTGTCGCTGGCTGGCTGAGCAGGCGGAAAACCTGGGTGTAGAAATATTCCCTGGTTTTGCTGCCGCTGAAGTGCTTTATGATGAGCAAGGTAATGTGCAGGGTGTGATTACCGGAGATATGGGAGTTGGCAGTGATGGACAGCCCAAAGATAGTTATATGCCGGGGATGGAGCTAAAGGCAAAATATACGCTGTTTGCTGAAGGCTGCCGGGGGCATTTAGGTAAAGCGTTGATTGCTAAGTATAACCTTGATGCAGATAAAACGCCCCAGCATTATGGTATAGGTATCAAAGAGTTATGGGATATTCCTGCAGAAAAACATGAACCAGGATTAGTAGTACATACGACAGGTTGGCCATTGCGTGAGTCAGGTAGTTTAGGTGGGACTTTTTTATATCATTTAGAAAATAACCAGGTAGCGTTAGGTTTGATTACTGACCTCTGCTACAGCAACCCCTATGTCAGTCCCTTTGATGAATTTCAACGTCATAAATTACATCCAGTCATTCGGCATTATTTAGAAGGTGGCAAGCGCGTCTCTTATGGTGCTCGGGCCATAACCAAGGGCGGTCCCCAAGCGCTGCCTAAAATGGTATTTCCTGGCGGAGTGTTGATTGGATGTGATGCAGGAACACTGAATTATGCGAAGATCAAAGGCACTCATACTGCGATGAAGTCTGGTATGTTGGCAGCAGAAGCAGTATTTACGGCAATTGACCAAGGTCGACAAGGTGATACTCTGGATGACTATGAACGTGCCTTTGCAGCTTCATGGTTACATGATGAGTTGCATGAGCAACGTAACTTTGGGCCAGCAATGCATAAGTTTGGCAATATTGTAGGTGCTGCATTTGCTTTTTTTGATTTAAATATTATGCGTGGCAAATTGCCTTTTACCTTGAAAGATGCCAAGCCGGATCATGCGACCCTTAAGCTTGCCGCTGATGCTAAACCGTTAAACTATCCTAAGCCGGACAATACACTGACGTTTGATAAGCTCAGCTCGGTTTACTTATCTTTTACCAACCATGAAGAGAACCAGCCAAGCCATCTTCAGCTGGCAGATATGACTATTCCAATCAGTGAAAACTTACCGAAATATGCAGAACCTGCGCAGCGTTATTGTCCTGCAGGTGTTTATGAAGTGATAGAAAATGATCAGGGCCAGCCAGAGTTTCAGATCAGTGCACAAAACTGCGTACATTGTAAAACCTGTGATATTAAGGACCCTGCCCAAAATATCAATTGGGTAACGCCAGAAGCCGGTGGTGGCCCTAATTACCCCAATATGTAATATATTTTAAATTGTTAATCATCCCCTCCCCTGAATTAGGCTGCTTTCAGCTGTTTAAGGGAGGGTATATTTAATTGGCAACCTTTAGCATCCAATGTCCACTGGTTTTGCTGCCGCTGGCGGCTTGCAAATAAAACGACTTTGGTCGTGTTAACTGATCAAAGCCAGTTCTAGATAACGACGAACCTATGCCTGACTGCTTACAGCCTCGCCAACTTAATGCTGGGTCAACCAGGTCACAGCGGTTCATATAAATCGTACCTGTATTGAGGCGCTCTCCTATCAGTTCAACTGACTCAATATCTTCAGTAAAAATACCCGCAGAGCAGCCAAACTGACAGTCATTCATCAAGGCGATGGCTTCGGCATCGTAATTTACGGGGGTGATAGTGACCAGTGGTCCTTGGGTAGGTTGTTGCATGATAGCCATACTTTGCTGCACGTTTGTAAGCACTTGAGGGGCAACATAGGGTGAGTGAGGTGCTGCATTTTGAAAGTGGTTAGGATCAATTAAGGGCGTTGCTCCTTGTTTTAGTGCGAGTTTGAGCTGATTGCGGACATGATTGGCGGCAGTTTGATTAACGAGTGGCCCCAGGGTGGTTTCGGGTAAGTCGGGACGGTCTAGAACCAGCTGTTTTACCCAGCGGCTGACTTTTTCTTGCACGGCTTTATACAAAGTATGATGGACATAAATACGTTCTACGGCACAGTTTGACTGACCTGCGTTATAAAAAGCCCCATCCATGACCTGAGGTACGGTGTAGTTAAGGTCGGCATCATGGCGAATGTAAGCAGGATCTTTGCCGCTGAGCTCTAGGTAACAGGGTTTGGCTGACGCTACCAGCTGCTGGCTTATGGCAGGATTGGCCCCGTACTGGTCGGTATAACAGACATAGTCAATTTGGTTAGAAGCAATCAGCTCACAAGTTTGGTCTGTTGTGATATGCAAATACTCCAGCACACCATCAGGTATCCCCTCCTCTTTAAAAGCAGCAACCAGTCGCTCAGCGCACAAAGGCGCTTGGTGAGAGTGGCATAGCAATACTGTATTACCCGCAAGTAAGGCAGGAATGAGGGTATTGGCTAAATTCAAATAAGGGTAATGACAGCCGCTAATGATAAGTACTGTTCCCAGGGGAACGCGCTTAATATAGCGAATGAGTGCGGTATCACCAGAAATTGGCAAGGGGGCCAGTGACTCCTCAGCAATTTGTAGTAAATAGCTACAGCGTTCGGTAAAGGTTCTTATTTCCTCTCCGGCATGGGTAATTGGACGCCCTATTTGCCAGCAGATTTCTTCTGCTATTTCATGCTGCTGACTTTGTAACCGGGTCAATGCAGCAATACACAGCTGTATTTTTTCAGGTAAAGCCAGTGATCGCCAACCCTGCTGAGCATTATGCAGGCGGTCGACAATGGCGGTTATTTGGCGAGGCTCTGCAAATGGGCGTTCAACATAAAGGCTATTGTCGATAGGGCTGTATGTTGTTAAGTGGATATCCTGATCCATTCGGTGTTATTCCTTGTCATGCTAGCCATCAAAAAAAAGTACCATCAAAAAAACGTACTATGGCTATAAATACATAATCTATTGCCTATTAATAGTATATCCTTCGAGAAATGGGTATATCCCATCATACTTTTTTCCTACTTATAATCGCATATTATTTGTTATAGCTTTTTTTTAAAACAGGTTGTGTTGCCAAAATTTTCTTCGAGCCTTGCAATAATTACCTGCAACTAAGTTATAAAAATTAGGTTATGTTAATAAGTGACGTATATCCTTATATACGTAGGGGCAGGTGCTTGCGAGGGTTGTGGTTATTGGGTTATGGTAGCGTTGAGCACTGACGACAACAATAATGATCGAGGGTTTGCACGTGGATATTAATGAGGAAGTTGACTTGCTAAGTCACGTGCCAATGTTTGCCAAGCTGGATAAGAACAAGCTCAGGCTATTGGCATTCACCAGTGAAGCATTGTGCTATAGGGATAAGGAAATTATTTTTCACCAAAGTGAGTCGCCTGATGGTGCTTATGTCGTCATGTCAGGTGAAGTGGAAGTAGTTTCAAATACAAGCGCAGGAGAAGTGGTTAATGCGGTCCGCGGTAAAAATGCATTGATTGGTGAAATGGCGGTGATTACTAATCAGCCCCGTTCAGCAACAATTCGTGCAAAGGGACCTGTGCAAATGCTGAAAATAAGCTCCGATCTGTTTTTAAAACTGTTGACTGAGAACCCTGATGTGGCACTGGATGTCATGCGTCAACTGAGTCGTAAAATTGCTGAAGCTCAGCATCAATATGAAGTCCTACAGGTACAGCTACTACAATAGTAATGTAGGCTATTCTTGAGGGAGTGTGCATGAATCGAGAGCGGTTTGTTGATTTATGGCGCCGGGTGGTTGATTCCGATTATGAGGAAGCTGAGGCGATTTTTAATCGACTCTATTCTTATTATGACTCTATCGAGCGGCACTACCACTCCGCAGAGCATATCACTTTTTGCTTAGCGCAATTTGATAAGGTCAAAGCTGAGCTGGATGATCCCGATGCGGTAGAGCTTGCATTATGGTTTCATGACGTGATTTATGAGTGTGGTGCGCAGGATAATGAGCTGCAAAGCTCTGAGTATTTTAGTGAGTGTAGCTGTAAGCGCTTGAGTGAGCTCTATAACGGTAAAGTCCGTCAGCTGATTATGGATACTACCCATAAGGCTCCCCCCAAAACCCATGATGGTCGTTTTATTGTGGATATTGATTTATCCAGTATTGCCCTGCCCTGGCCAGAGTTTTTGCGTGATACCATGAATGTTCGTGCAGAGAGCCCTCTCTGTGATAACGAGTACTATCAGCGCCAAATTGCCTTTTTCACGGCTTTATTAAAAAGGCCACGGTTTTTTTATACGGATTATTTTGAAAAATGCTATGGCAAACAGGCTAAGCAAAATCTTGAACGTTTTATTCTCGAAGTAAAGCAAGGCCGGCTGAGCTCTCAAGAGCAAGCAGCCCCTTAAACATTTTCTTTAATAGTGTTTCGATCGCTTATGGGGTTTGCTTCAGTCTAACAGTATAAATTTCAGTGCTATGTGTTAATCCGCGGGCTTTAATTTTATCTACTTGCTGATACACAAATGCTTCTTCACCAGCCGATAGCCTTGTTGACTCAGTGATGAGCAGTCTGGTGCCATAATCTTTGTTAAGAGCTTCAAGCCGGGCAGCAAGATTGACAGCTTCACCATGGACGGTATATGTCAGTCGGTCGCTAGTACCTATCAATCCACCCACTACCCTCCCAGTATTAATACCTATGCGCGTTCGTAAGGTAATATCACCAATAGTGAGTGCCTCAGGAATGGCCAGGGCCGCTTGAATGGCATTAGCCGCGTGGGTTGCTGCAGAAATTGGAATATTGAATGAAGCTAAAATAGCATCCCCTTGGAACTGGTTAATAGTGCCACCATAGCGCTTTAAGGGTTCAGCAATAATACTGAAATAGTCATTTAACACTTGTATGAGCTGCTCGGGAGGTAAGTTTTCACTGAGGCTAGTGAATCCCTCGATATCTGTGAATAGTAGGGTTGCCTCTTTCACTTCTCCATTACCTGCCTGTAAACGTTCCTCACTGGTTGACAGGTTTTCTACGACAGTTTCTGGCACAAAACGAGATAAATCTTGCACCGTGCTGCTTTCAAAGACGGCTTCAATTAATAAGTGGCGACCACGCCCTATGGCTATTGCCAGAATCAAAGTGACACAGACGATAGTGATAATTTTGTCTAGCTCTGCACCGACTAAAATAGTATTAGACGTCAGGTATTCCACATAATTACGCGTCATAAGGTTCTGGGTTGAATCGTGGTATAGCGCATAAAGCATGAGCAAAAGCCAGCCGGTTGCAGCACATAGCCCAGAAAACAGCACAAAACGTCGCTCGAAGCGCAAGGCTCGAATGGCAATAAAAATGAAAACATACAACATTGTGGGGGCTTTTAAATAAAAAGCAGCAGGTTGCATATACTGAATATGAAAGCTCCAAATTAGACAGTAAAGCAGAGCGAAGTCCATAAAAATGGCGAGATAGGCATGCCAGTTATGGCTAGGATGACGATAAACTAATGCTAGGCGAAGGGCTGAAAAAATAAGATAAATGCCTAGCGCCCAAGGAACAGGCTCTGACTGAATGAGTTCCCATAGTGTACAGCAGTCACTCTGCCATTCTGTAAAGTTAAAAATACTATGTTGGCGGGTAAATGTTTTGGGGGAGCTGCTATAAAGCAGGATAAACAGTAACACAATAACAAGTTCTACCCATGCAATCACTCGCTCACTTT
Organism: Zooshikella ganghwensis; assembly: GCF_018263875.1. Lineage (NCBI taxonomy): Bacteria > Pseudomonadati > Pseudomonadota > Gammaproteobacteria > Oceanospirillales > Zooshikellaceae > Zooshikella > Zooshikella ganghwensis. The sequence continues at coordinate 250,088 of NZ_JAEVHG010000003.1, read as the reverse complement.
CAGCCTGCTGTTGGCTAACAGCGTACAGAATGCGTTTAGGAAGTTGTCGAATCCGGGGTATATACAATGAATGTTCCTCAGGTTTGGCGACACCACTGTTGCCTTTTTAGCAAGCAATGACTTGCCAATAGAAAAAAGTGTAGCCCCTGACTGGATTATGGTGCATGAGGGGACTAAGACTTAATAGGGTTAAAGTAGAGACACGTCATTCAACAAAAAATGAGTCAACGCCTGTGGCATCCAATAAACATGAGATATGGCAAGAGGTTTTGTGGGGTGGGTTTGATGGCTGGTGTATTTCAGAAACAGTGAGCTGGCTGTTGACTTCAGGTCGTGCGGTTACTGACCCTGCCCTTTTCTTAAAGTGTTTAGCCGCCCATTTGCTAAGAGCTGGAGCGGATGTTGCGCGTATCCGCATTACGCTTAATACCATTGACCCAGAGATTACTGGGCGTGCCTATACCTGGTGGCGTGATCAAGATGAAATTGAAGTATTTGCCCCTGCACATGGCATTGATAGCACCCCTTCCTATCGAGGAAGCCCTATTGAAGAGGTGCGAGAACAAGGACGAATGGTACGCTATTCACTTATAAGTGACTTGCCTCGAAAGGCGCATTCTGTGCTCAAAGAACTCAAGGTACAGGGGATTACAGACTACGTCGCTTTCCCACTACAGTTTTCCGATCAATCGGTGAATGCATTTATTATTGCCAGTGACCATCCCGAAGGCTTTTCCTCCGAAGATTTAAAAAAGTGGCGAGCTTTATTGCTGTACTTGCTGCCAGTACTCGAAGTCTTTTCTGCCCGAAGTATTATTCGCTCGCTATTAAATACTTATGTTGGACCTAGAACAGGCCAGAAAATATTAAAAGGCCGGGTTAAGCGTGGTGATTCTGAACTTATTGAGTGTGCACTGTGGTACAGCGATTTGCGCAATTTTACCGAGCTGACAGAGTCTCTATCCACAGAGCCTATGCTGCAGCTGGTCAACACTTATTTTGAAGTGGTAACGAATGCGGTCACTCGGCGTGGTGGTGAGGTTTTACGCTTTATTGGTGATGCCATGCTGATTGTCTTTACCACTGAAGCGCTGGGGTCAGTAACCAAGGCTTGTTCTGCTGTACTAAAGGCGGCAATTGATGCGAACAATCAGTTACAACAGCTGAATAAAGACTTAGTCGCCAAGGGATTACCCGTCTTGGAGTTTGGGGTGGGACTCCATATGGGGGAAGTGGTGTATGGCAATGTGGGTTCACTTTCACGTTTGGATTTTACTGTGATGGGGCCCGCCGTTAACCGGACAGCTCGACTTGAAGAACTGACAAAAACATTAGGTATTGATCTACTTTTGACCGCCGAATTTGCAGAGAAAGTAACAGAGCCCACTGTTTTTCTGGGTAGCTACAGTGTACGAGGCGTGGCAGAACCTTTACAAATTCATACGCTTCAGCAGTTTCTTCAAGGCCAACAGTCTACCAATACGCCGGGTGTTGCATTATAGTTTGCCATTTTTCCGTGAGAAACTAGTAGCTTTATTGCACCACTAGGTGTTGCAAGGGCATTATATTAGTCCCAAAAACCGTGATTATACCGCGCTTGATGTCTAATTTGCGGTATACGCATAATCACTGAGAGGACCCATGGCTCAGGTTAGACTGAACAATGCACGTCTGTTGATTTATAGTCATGATACATATGGTTTAGGGCATTTACGCCGCTGTAGAACGATTGCTCATGCGTTGGTGAAGCGGTTTAAAGGTCTGTCAGTTTTAATAGTTTCAGGCTCGCCCATTATTGGTCGCTTTGAGTTTAGAGCCAGGGTTGACTATGTACGAATCCCCGGCGTGATTAAACTCTACAATGGTGAATACACATCACTTGGTTTGCATATTGATATACAGCAGACATTGGATATTCGTAAAGCGATCATTCAGCATACTGCTTTGAGCTTTCAACCTGATGTATTTCTGGTGGATAAGGAGCCACTGGGACTTAAAGGTGAGGTTGAACCAACACTACGTGTACTTCGAGAGATTGGTGTGAAAACGGTTCTAGGGCTGCGCGATGTGATGGATGATCCTCAGTGGCTAGCAGATGAGTGGCAGCAAAAAGGCATTCCTCCCAAACTGCTTGATTTGTATGATGATATTTGGGTCTATGGCCCAGCATCAATGGGGAGTCCATTGACTGGTATTGAGTTTCCTGAGCCAGTTGACCCGCGCTTGTATTTTACCGGTTATCTGGCACGTCATGTGCCGAAAACAGCTGAACTTGATTTAAGCGCCCTTCCAGATCGTTACCTCTTAGTCACTCCAGGTGGTGGCGGTGATGGCGTTGAAATGGTGGATTGGGTTTTGCGCGCCTATGAGTCATCCAGCAATCTTCCTGCTGCAGCTGTCATTATTCTTGGTCCCTTTATGGGGGCGGCAGAGCGTGAGCAGTTTGAACGGCGTGCGGTAAGCTTACCCCAGGTCATTATCCACACGTTTGATCGACATATTGAAGCGCTTATGGCGAATGCCGCCGCTGTCGTAGCAATGGGAGGTTATAACACTTTTTGTGAAATTCTATCCCTGCGCAAACCAGCGTTACTTGTACCACGAAAAAAACCCCGCCTGGAGCAGTTTATTCGTGCGACACAAGCTGAAGCGTTGGGGCTAGTCAAGGTACTGGATCTTGAAGAGGATGACTCTACTGAGTGTATGGTTCAGGCATTACAGCAACTGTTTTGTCAGCCTCCACTTAAAGAAAATCAAGTCAATGGGCTACTGACTGGACAGGAACGGATAGCCAAGCGTTTCCTTACATTACTGGGTCAGCACCAAGTGGAGCAACTCAATAAGGTGGAGGGGTAATGCGTCACCATATTTTGATGTATTGCCAGCACCTGCTGGGAGTGGGTCACTTGTATCGTTTTGCTCGGCTAGCGGCAGCTTGTGTGCAGTCAGGGTTTAAGGTCACTGTTGTAGCCGGTGGCGAGTCAGTAGGCCAATCTTTGTTTGAAGGGTGTCACTGGGTTCAGCTACCGCCGATTAAAGTGCCAGATGCCTCATTCAGTGAGCTAGTAACGGCTGATGGACAGTCAGTTTCGGCAGATTACTGGCAACAACGACAACACGTATTGAGAGAGACGATTAAGCAAACATTGCCAGATGTTTTTTTGGTTGAAATGTATCCTTTTGGTCGTCGGGCATTTCGGCATGAGCTTACCCCTATTCTGGCAGAGCTTAAAGCGGGTGATGCATGCAAGGTTATGTGTTCGTTGCGAGACATCTTGGTAGACAAGTTTGTACGGGATCCTCAGCGTCAAGATTGGGTTGTTGATCAGTTACAACAGTATTTTGATGCAGTACTCGTACATGGTGATGAAAATTTCATTGCTTTACAGGAGACCTTTCCAGCCGCGGAACGGGTCTCATCGCAGCTATACTACACAGGCTATGTTGGACCAGAACATGATAGCCAGGTGAGTGTGGCACCTCAGCGACAGGTGGTTGTATCTGCTGGCAGTGGTGCTGTGGCTGAGCAGATGATGATGGACTTACTGGCGGCTCGTCCCTACTCATCAGTTGCCAGCTGGTCTTGGCGCTTTTTACTTGGGCCTCGGAGTAGCCATCGGCTCCAGCAAGCACTTGCTGAGGCGGATAAGGAAGCTGGACTTGGTGACATTCAGGTTGAAGGGCTGCGAGATGATTTTGTATCCTTACTCGCCGCGTCAGGCCTGTCAATCTCTCAGGCTGGCTATAATACCGTGATGGATGTTTTAGTCGCCCAGTGTCCCGCATTACTTTTACCCTTTTCCAATGCGGATGAAACGGAACAACTGCTTCGCGCTCAACGATTAGCGGCTGCTGGGTACTGTCACTATGCACAACCTGAACAGTTGTCTCCCCAGGGACTGGCCCAATGTATAGATAACGCCGTCAGTCTAAACCCCAAGTCACTTCCTTCTCCCATTAAGTTAGGTGGACAATGGCAAACAGTGAACTTTATCAAACGGTGGTTGAATGAGTAGTTTGCTTGATGAGGCTCCCGCGTTGTGGCGGGCATTAACCATTGAGCTGGAACACTGGCAGCAACAGTTTGGTGGGGTTCCTCTTTGGTGGCGAGATGATGATGCACAAACCTACACGCCAGCTCTTGACCGTTTACTTAAGATCAATCGCCAGCAGTACAGTAGCACACTGGCTTTGGCGGTTATCCCGGCAGGTGCAACCAACACGCTTGCCCGGCGCTTACAGTCAGAAGCTAACTGCTGGGTTTTACAGCATGGTTATCGTCATAAGAACTTTGCACCGTCTACCCGGAAGAAGTGTGAGCTTGATGAGGATCGACCATTAGCGGTGATTGCCAAGGAGCTGCAAAGTGGCGCTACATACTTGGCGGGGCTATTGGGTGACCAGTTTTTACCTGTTTTGGTACCACCTTGGAACCGAATGCGGAGTGACTTGGTTGTTCACCTACCGGCCTGGGGCTACTGGGGGTGGTCAGGGCTGGGACCGGCAAGTGCTGTACCAGGACTTAAAGTGGCCAATGTACATATCGACATTATTAACTGGAGAACCCGACAGTTTGCGGGGACAGGACAGGTTCTTGGGCAGTGGCTGCGGGTTTTGCAGCAGCAGCGCGCAGCAACAACCCCGGATGAGTTGCCAACACCTATCGGTTTAATGACCCACCACTTGGCTCATGATGATAAATGCTGGCTGTTTTTAAATACTTTTTTGCCCTGGATTGAAGAACAAGTAACCGTCCGATGGCAGTCACCTATGGCGTTATTTTCACCCAATCGCCGCTTGTAAAGTCACTGACTTGCCGAACCTTTTGCGATACCCTCAGACCTCTAATGGCGGCTGAGTAAGCGGAATGTTCAGTGACTTCAACTGCCAGCCTTGAGCAGGACTCCAGGTAAAGCCATGAGCACGCTGCCAATTTAGCCGCGTTGGATATTTGTCCAACATGAGCCAACCTGTAGCGGCCGCGAGCAAGGGACGAATGACGCCTTTATGGGTCACTATGACTTTTGGAGAATGCGTTAATTGTTGGGTATTTTCCTGGGCTGCCCATTGTGTAATTCGCTGTAGTACCTGATAGGGACTTTCGCCTTGAGCAGGGTGTAAATGAATGCCTCGTTGCTCTTGATATATCAGTTCCTCTGGATGTTGTTGTCGTAGGTTAGCTAAGGTCTGCCCTTCCCAACATCCCCAGTCCATTTCCTGCCAGGGTTCTAGTGTTTGATAGTTCATACCGAGTGCTTGGACCGTTTGCTGGGCCCGCATCAGTGGACTGCTATACCAGTCAAGTTGCTTCCAGGCGAGCGCCAGCTCCAAGTGTTGTAGTCGGGATACTTCTTCTGGCAGTAGAACGGTATCTTGCCGGCCTTGAATCCGGCGCTGTTGATTCCACTCTGTTGTACCGTGGCGTAAACAATAAATCGTGAGCATTAATCTGCTTTTCCTATCAGAGGTGTTAACCACTGGTTCAATTTGTTTGCTGCCGCGAGCAGACTATGGTGTTGATGACTCCACTGTTGGGCATGATGACTTAATTGCTGCCGCAGGCTAGGTTGGGTGAGTAATTTAAATAACCCTTGCTTGAAGGTATCTGGCTGTTGTTGAGGAATAATGAAGCCACCGCGCTTATTGGGTGAATCAGCAAAGAGGCTGCAAACACCAGGGGTTGCACCTGTGATGACCGGTAGGCCGTGCATTTGCGCCTCTAAAATAGCCATGCCTAAGGCTTCATTGATCGCCGGCCAAGCCATCAGGTCACAGGCTCTAAGCCAGGGTGTAATCTGCTCGGTCGTAAGTTTACCCAACCAGTGCACTCGGTGGCTCAAATCGCTAGTCTCCTTTTGCAGCTGAGTAAGGGCTTGGCCTTCACCAATAACAATCCACTGCCAGGGTAAATCGGTTAACGTCTGAAGGCAGTGCAAGAGATAGCGATATGACGCGAGCTTGTCGCCTGGTCGGACCATAGCGACCGATAACAACCAAGGCTGATGCTCAGGGATAGGGTATTGCTGGGCTAGTTGCTGGCGAAGGATCGATCTGGCGATATTGTCTTGTGGGGGGATAGCCATAAAGGGTGGCAGGTAGTGACTCACATCAACGGCATGGCAGTATGGCTGAATTCCCGGCAGGTCTTTCGGATTCAGGCTGATAACCGCATCGGCTTGGTGCAGTGCTGCCAGTGTTGCTCTAAAGTTATGGCGCCAAGGTCCATAACGCTGTTTTTCAGCAACAGAAGCTTCAGCAATAACATAAGGAATGCTGAGGGTACGGCTGACACGAGGGCCTAGCCAGTCAGGGGCTTTATGGTAAAGGTGATAGGTAAACCAGCACTTTGGGCGTTGAGCTTCGGGTAGGCGAAGATAGCGCCTGATAAGTTTGTTGGCTTGCCACTTACCCAGTCGAGCCAGGCGCTTTTGGTGTTGCAGGTCACCTTCCCGACTAAAGCTACGGAGCTGGCTGGCTAACTCAGGCATCCAACCACAGAGTTGTAGACATTGCCAGAAGTGCTGAGCAATCTTTTGATCACCTGATGGCGTTGGGTAGTTGGGTGCTTTAAGGGGAGCATAAAACGCAACAGAACGGTTTGCTGTTGACGAGGTCATGACTTACAAGAGCCTGCAAAGCATGAGGCTAGTGTAGCAATCCCCTGTTGCAGGCTGAAATGGCTTGTAACACGCTTATAGCCTGCTTCTGCCAGAGTTTGCCGCCATTCTGGTTGGGTGATTAGCTGCTGCAATGCTTGGCTTGTGGCATTGATATCTTCTGGTGGCACTAACAGCCCCGTTTGCTGATCGATGATGAGTTCTGGAATGCCAGAAATAGCAGTAGCAATGCATGCTACATGCTGACTTTGCGCTTCCATTAGCACGTTAGGCAACCCATCGCGATCGCCATCCTCAGTGATGCGACTGCCTAAGATAAAGATATCTGCTTGGCGGTATTGGCTGAGTACCCTTTGCTGTGACTGAGCGCCTAGCCAAGTGACTTTATCGGCTATACCTAACTGTTCTGCTAGATTTTGTAGCTTGGCTAATTCTGGCCCCTGACCAATATGGGTAAAGTGCCAAGATAACTCAGAAGGCAGCTTTGCCAGTGCTTCTAAAATTACATCATAGCCTTTTTTAGGTACGGCACGACCTACTGACAGAATCTGGACCTGATCAGAGGGTGCTGTTTCACGAGGCTCGGCTACAATGGGAAAGCGGTTAAAGTCCAAACCGTGATAAACCAGCATCACTTTTTCGGGGTCTGGGGTGAGGCTCTGTAAATAGTGCTGGTTGCTTTCGGTGCAGGTTGTCAGCCAGGCTAAGTCTGCCAGTTTGTCAGTTAGGTCCCAGCGAGGTGTGGTCCAGATATCTTTAGCATGCGCCGAAGCTGACCAGGGAATCCCAGTCAGGTGGCTGGTATAGCGTGTTACTGATCCTGGGGTGTGGATAAAGTGGGCATACAGCTGTTGTGTATCTGGGGGTAGCTCTGTGGCAAGTACCCATGACTGTCCTAGTCGGCGGATTCGATTACGGGTTGGATCACGGCGATAATCCTGCCACCAAAGGCGTAGTACTGACCAAAAGTGTGGCCGAAACAGTTGCGCCCAAAAACTACGAATGACGCGTCTCGGCTCGTGGTGCAAGTACTCTGGAAGATAGACAACAGGTGCTTTTATTTCACGATGAATTGGGTGTACTGTGTGATCAGTGGGGTGGCGTAATGAAATCAGGGTAATGGCAAATCCTTGCTGTTCTAAAGCATGGATTTCTTGCGCAATAAATGTTTCTGATAAACGTGGATACCCTTTCAAAACCAATGCAATTGATTTTGTCAAACGATTACCTCAATAACAGATGAATACAACATTAATTTCACTATTTGGACTGTGTTTACATGAACTTGGATAATGCTAGCAACACTAGCTGTGTTTTTTTACAAGCAAGCAATAAATATCACTGTGGTGCAATTTGCTCATATAACTAATGATTAGACTATGTAAACATATCCAGTGGTTGCACACTATACCATGTCCTCTTGGCTGATTTCGATGGTGGTGATCAGCCATAGACACTTTGCTTAGGGTGGTTTATAAGTCAAGTGTTGGCCATTAGCATTGGCGTAAGCATTTTTTAAATATAGTGCGCTAGCCTGCTATAGGTGTAGTTATACCCTTCATGAAGGGTATACCATAACAAGCTCTCTTTTTTTCCTTGAGTGGGTATCGCATGGAGCCATCAATTTATCGCTACATTCTCAAGCACACCCTAAAGGATCAAGTTCTCATATTGTTGTTAACGTTGGTTTCTTTTCCTATTGTTTATGCCTCATTGGAAGTCCCTAAACATATTATTAATAGTGCGATTAATGGCAAAGATATTCCTGATGCTGTCATGGGGTACCCAGTTGATCAGCTAGGCTATTTGTTTTTTCTTAGTGGATTATTTTTGCTGCTGGTGGTTATCAATGGTGCCATTAAGTATGTACTGAACGTTTATCGTGGTGTTGTCGGTGAACGAATGTTACGGGACCTGCGCCTGGAACTCTTTAGTCGTATTTTACGCTTTCCTATTCCTCATTTTAAAAAAGTCTCTCAGGGAGAAATCATTCCTATTGTGACAGCTGAGACTGAGCCTCTGGGTGGTTTTATTGGCGAAGCTTTTGCCCTCCCCGCCTTTCAGGGAGGATTATTGATAACCTATTTGTTCTTTATCTTTAATCAGGATGCGCTGTTAGGGGTGGCGGCTGTCGCCTTGTACCCTTTGCAGATGTGGGTGATTCCAAAACTACAAGCTAAAGTAAATCAACTGGGCAAGCAACGTGTACTGGCAGCACGCCGCCTAGGTGATCGTATCGGTGACAGTATTGCGGGTATTCAGGAGATCCATGCGTTTGGGGCTGCGGGACGAGAACGGTCTAATGTACTGGAGCGTGTGCAACATATCTTTATGATTCGTTTGCGCATCTACAAACTGAAGTTTTTTATTAAATTCCTTAATAACTTCTTATCAAAAGTCACACCCTTTTTCTTTTACTCCATTGGTGGTTACTACGTTATAAAAGGTGAGTTATCGCTAGGTGCGTTAATTGCTGTACTTGCTGCCTATCAAGATCTGGATGCACCCTGGAAGGAGCTGCTGAAGTTTTATCAAACCAAAGAGGATGTGCGGATAAAATACGAACAAATTATTGAACAGTTTGACCCTGAAGGTTTGCTACCAGAAGCTTTGCAATCAGGTAAAGCTGAATTACTTCCGGTTGAACAGCTTTCTTTGATGGCCCGTAATGTCAGCTATGCCGAGTACAGTAATGTCAATATTGTGAATAATCTCAGTGTTGAATTATTGCCTCAGCAGCATACCGCTATTGTTGGGCCTGAAGGCAGTGGTAAAACAGAGTTTGCTAAATTGCTATCTCGCTTGTTACAACCGAAAACAGGACGTATTGAATTAGCGGGTCAAAATATTCAACTGCTTAATGAGCAGACATTAAGTAAGCATGTAGCGTATGTTGGTGCTCATGCACATTTTTTTGCAGGCACGATTAGGGAAAACCTTTATTATGGTGTTGATCCAGAGTCTGCCTCAGAGAATGCAAGTTGTTATTGTCAGCAGCAGGTTGACAAGGTTGATAGCGAGGTTATGGACCTGCTTGCAGAAGTTCAACTGCAGGATGATGTCTATCACTATGGTTTACAGAGTTATATTGATCCTGAACAAGACCCGGACTTAGCTGCAGCAGTGCTTGAGCTTCGTCATGCACTGCGAGCTTCACTACACGCGGCGGAGATGGATGATTTAGTCGAGTTTTTCGATTGGGATAAATACAACGAGAATTTATCTGTTGCGGAAAACCTCTTATTTGGTTCATCGCGCACCATTTCATTAGATTACAACAAGCTGGCTCGTCACCCGTTGATTCACCAGTCTTTAAAAGAAGTTGATTTAATGGGTGAAGCCCTTCGTGTAGGTTATGAACTGGCAAAAATCATGGTGGAATTGTTTGCCGATGTAGAGCCTGGCAGTGACCTCTTTGAGCGTTTTAGTTTCATTAAATCTGAAGAGTTACCAGAGTATAAACAGTTGCTCACAAAAACCAGTGTCGACTCGCTGTTGAAGTTGCCAGTAACACAACAGGAGATGCTATTGGTCCTGTTATTCCAGTTAGTGCCAGCCCGTCACCGTTTAGGGCTGCTAACGGAAAGCCGAAAAACCAAATTATTGCTGGTTCGTAAAAAATTATTTCTTGCCCTGCAAAAGGAAGCACATGACTTACAGTTGTATGATGCGAATGAATATAATGCCGCATTAACCCTGCAAGAAAACATTTTATTTGGCAAAATCGTATATGGTCAGGCGCGTGCTCAAACTGAAATCAGTCAGCGCATTGATGAGCTAGTGCAGGAGTATCAATTACGTGCGCAAATTATGTGTTACGGATTGGATTTTTCGGTGGGGACTTCGGGTTCTCGTTTATCAGTAGCCACACGACAGAAATTGGCGATTGTGCGCGCACTGTTGAAAAAACCAAATTTTCTTATTGTTAATCAAGCCACCAGTGTGTTGGACCTCGGAGCTGAACGGCATATTATTCACTGTGTTTTGAAGCGAATGAAAGACCAAGGTGTATGCTGGATATTGGGACGCATAGAACAAACATCTGCTTTCGATTATGTGCTGGTTATGGAAAAAGGTCATATCGTCGACCAAGGAGAATATGCCAGCTTGAAAGACAATAGTCCGGCTTTTCAAGCATTATTGACTGGTAGTGCAGGTTAATGAGTGATCGTTATCAAACTACAATAGATACACATTTAAAAAGTGTCCCTTGCGCTGGTGTGCTTGACTCTCAGTAGCCCATGCTGGATCTCATCTAACTACTTGTTATGGATGGCTTGTATTATTAGGCTTCGTGTTGTTTTTGGGTGAGATAGACTTGGAAAAGGCTAGTAAATACAGTGATTATGGTTTAAATAATTTGCTTTATGCGTTATAAACCTCTATAAGTATTGCTGAATTCACAAGGCGCGAGAATAGAATGAGCACAGGTACAGTTAAGTTTTTTAGTGAAACAAAAGGTTTTGGCTTTATCACCCCTAGCGAAGGTAAAGACCTGTTTTTTCATGTGTCACAAATCCAAGGCCACGAGCCTCGCGATGGTGACAAAGTAGAGTTTGAGGTAGGCGAAAGCCAGAAAGGACCTTGTGCTATCAACGTTCAGGTTGTCGACTAAAAACGATTAGGTACCTATTGGACCGGTGGAGCATCTTCACAAACTTCCATTAGGTACTTCAATTCCTCCATTATCAGCATATCCCCTACTTGGCCTAGCCTTCAATGCTTCCAGCGTACCCTGTTGTTGCTTATACAGCGGTATCATTGGACCTACGGACGGAAACTTAAACCGATCCTCATGTATTCCTTATACACTGTGATCCACTGTCCAGTGCTTCCTTGCTCTTACAAAAAAGTCACTATTTTTAGAGTGTGCCCGTAATACTGTTTCTAGGTTTAGTTTCAAAGTCGTAAAAATGTTACTCCTACAGTTGCGTTATACTTTTATGCTTCACAATCACCTCACTTGCAGTTGGCTATTTGATGCAATAATTAAGATAAGGAGTATGAAGTAAAGCCTGGGAAATAAAGCATCAAATGGAGAGGATGCCATGAATAGCTATATAAAATTAATTACTAATTTATTTGTAGTTTTATTCACTCTGAGTGGAAAAATAAGTGCTAATCAATTCGATTGCTCAACATTGCCAAATGGTTCTTACCCCGCATGCCCTTGCTGCCAAGACTTTTATGTTTGTGTAAGTGGTATGACAATATTACAACGCTGTCCAGGAAATTTAGTTTATCAGCCCGAATTAGACCAGTGTTTACCACGGTCAGCAAATCCTGCGTGCGGTGCTTCTAAAGATGCATCTAGTTGTATTGAAAACTGTATTGGACAACAAAATGGAATCTATCATTACTGCCAGAGTTGTAATGAGGCCATAGCTTGCTTTAGTGGTGCGTACTTTATTTTTAAATGTCCTGATCCTGATAAACCAGAATATGATAGTAATTTACGCAACTGTGTAGAGAAGTCTAACACTTGCCCGTAAAGTGACAGTCAGCTAGCTTTTATAGTTTTTTGCATCATTTTATTAATTGGACATCAACAACAGGTTTATTTTACTTCGATCTGGATTATACAATTCTGCGCATCGAAATAACCATTCATACCTTTTAAATTTGAATGTAAAGGTTAGTGAAATATTTTATGATGAAATTTTTAACTGGTTTGTTATTCTAAAAAATACTACTTTATGGGTAGTAGATACCAGTGAGGCGCAGTTATGACAGGGAAACAAGCTTTGAAAGAGTCGTTTAAAGAACTCTTGACCAGTAAAGCATTCTGGGGTTTTGGTCTCTTATGGTGCTCTTTAATGGTTTTAACTCATGAGCTGTTGCATGCTATCTCCCCTTAAGTGAGTTAAAACGTATTACATTGATGAGCGCCCCCTTTTTTCAAACCCGAGTATTATTTGCAATAAATATTTAACTTGATCGTCATATAAATAATACCTCTTTTGGGGTATATTATTTTACGCAAAAGTGAATGCGCAATAAACATTTGTATATGTTGGTATCTGAATATAACTAGAAATTAGCCGCAAGGTCTCCTATGAAATAGTGCTCTTTAACAGTCTTAGCTCATGAAATATTACTTCCCTGATATGAATTGAGTCTTGATTGGGCCATATTAAAGAGCACACTCTTTTTCCCTTCACTACATCAAAATCAGGGTAAGTATTATGCAGTCTAAACTTTTACCTCATGATTAAAAACGAGGTGGTCATACTAGGGCCTGTTAACACTATTTGAATCATCACTGCCGTAGACTATTTTTTCGCCTAGCAAAGCACAAGGAATGCGGTGTAGTTATTCTGCATAAATGACTACACCGCTAGGTGGAAAAATAATCACGGCCCGACGGGTTATGATGGTAAAAGCACTACTCGTTGTTGCTCATTGTTCATTTAGAACAACTAAACTTCGCGCCTAGATTAGTGCATTATGGACGTTATTGTTCCATGTTCACTATATTGATTCAATAATCAATTATCTAAATATACATAGCATTTATCATCCTCATAAAAATCTGTAGCCGGATTCAAATACTCTATTTCACAGTAATTTTTATACCGATATCTTTCCGCTTTTATTTTTTCTGAACCAATCTCTATCTCAATAATATCGCTCACATAGTATTTTCCCTTTTTGTTGTTACCATGAACTTTTACCTTTTTAGTGCCTAACTCCGTTACTGTATAATTATAACCAGCTTCTGTTGTTTCAAGCTTCTTAGGTTTTTCAAGATTGTTAATAGTATTGATATCGAGGATGATTGGATTTGTAATAATAAACTTCTTATCCAGTCCGTTCGTAGACTTACCATCATAAATAAGCAATTCCTTCAAATTAATTGTAAATTCCTGTTTATAAGGTATAAGTTTGCAATCTTTATCAGGATTACGAGATAAGTATACCAGATTTGGACTGGAAGCTTTTTCTAGCACATTCACTTCAAGCGCACTAGTACAGCTTAAATTAGCATAACTTGTAAAACTTCCATTTCTATCTAATGTAAATCCACCGTATAAATTAATTGGTTCAGGAGTTAGGTCTTGTACAGCGAATACGTTAATAGATACTGACAGGCCAACCGCCAGGCCAGAGAGTAATTTAGTATAACTCATAGATACTCCAAATGTGATAACAGCTTGATCAATGAATACTAAATTAACTATTTTTGATCGCAATATTTTTTATTATTTATTAACAAAGTTTAATGATGGGAAGTTAAAAATAATTAATAAAAAGCATGTTCGAAACATGCTTAACGTGTTTCAACTTCTTTATTGAGTGCTGCCGCCGTATTCTGATATACCTGTTTCTACCACTTACATGACATGATCATTACCAACATCCGATATCGTGTACATCCCCATGGATCTGACTATGGATGTTCACATGCCCATGCACCGGAAGAGAATGAGTCAATTTGGCAAACGTTAACCGTCATTCTATCTTGTTATACCTTGTCAAATCATGGCCCAGGAAATATCGTTAGAACCTGATCAAAGCTTGTTTGATATACGATGCTTGATTTGTTTGTTGCAGCGCACGCATTATTGCCTAGATATCCTAAGTCATCTATCAAAGTGCTAGTACCCATGATCCTACCGCCTCGTAAAGGTACCTCGTTACAGTTATCTGCGGCTACTATTGAATTACAAAGCTCGGTTATTTTTTCTAATGAAAGGCAATGAGTACTATTAAAAGCACTACTACCACCGTCTACACATGGGTTATTACAATAGCTATTTTGTATATGAGTCCATGTGGATGCACTTATGTTTGAACAATTTATATTAGGACAGGCTGCTTGCGCATTTGATGAAAGTACTGGTAATTGAAAAACTAACGAAAATAATATAATTAACTCTTTAGTTGATACGAGTTTGGTTTTATTCATTATTTTTCCACTCTTAATTGGATTGATAATTAACACTTTAGAGCATAAGCTTAATTATTATTCAGGTGGGCTAATAAAAAAATTACACGCTATTACCAGGACAATCGCATATAAAAAGAGTTTGTGATAATCAGAGATTATACCCTTCACGAATGATTTTTAGGTTTTGTTATCTTCACTCCTTACCCCAATCAACTATTAATATAAGCTCATGGGGCTTCGTCACTCGATGGCCGCACCTAAAAACCATTCGTATTGGGTATATACTCATGCAATATTTGAATTTATTTTTTAATCCCGCAGAAGAAGATCATCCTTGGTCTCTACTGCTCACGGTGCTCCTGGCACCTGCTTTACGAACAAATACAAGTATTGCTAACCCGCTAGGGAAGGATTCACGGCGTGTTCGAAGGGTATTATGTAGATTTTGGGGGCAGGTGCTTTAAAGGAAAATTAATAGAGGTGTCCTTGTAACAAAATTAGCGTTAATAGGCCCTAGGCTGCATTTTTTATCGTCTTGTTAGCATTCATTTTCTTATGATTGTTTCTTAAAAAAACAAATTTAAAGTCTCGATAAAATGAATCGATCTTATCGCTAAGCTCAAGCATTAAAAAAACAGAGAATGAATCAACCTTATCTGGGTAAAGCATGGCTTTATAATTAAGTGGCTCAACTTCGGTCATCCACTTTCCAAAGCAAGAGTCCTCCCCCTACAAGCAAGATAATTAACGAGAGCATGGAGTAGCGCACATCACCGAACCAGGTACCAAACAGGCCGAACAATGGTGGACCGATTAAAGCGGCGAACTTTCCGAGCAGGTTATAGAATCCAAAGAATTCACCTGCTGAACTGGCTGGAATCAGGCGAGCGTAGAACGAGCGGCTGAGTGCCTGCACTCCACCTTGTACTAGCCCTACCATTACCGCTATGACATAAAACTCCCACGGTTGGCGAATGAATGCTCCCCAGATGCAGATAGCTATGTACACTAACAGGCCCAGGTAGATACCGCGCTTTGGTCCAAGGCGTTCACCCAGATACCCAAACGCGATTGCAGCTGGAAAGCCCACGAACTGGACAATGAGTAAGGCTATTATGAGGTCTTGGCGTTCAAATCCGAGTGAGCGACCATAGGCTACTGCCATCCGAATCACAGTATCCACTGCATCAATGTACAGCCAGTAAGCGAATAGAAACATCCATACTGGTTTGAGTTGGCGAATGTGCTGGATTGTTCGTGCTACTTGTCGGAACCCATACGTCCAGGTACTTCCTTCATTTTTATACTTGGCAGCGGGTTCATCTACAAACAGGAACAAAGGTATTGCGAATACCGTCCACCAAATGGCAGTCACCAGGAAAGCTGTCGTTGCAGCTTCTGTAGATGTTTTCAAACCGACCAGTTCTGGGTTGAGTGCAGCGATAACACAGCCTAGGTATAACAGACCACCGCCTAAATAACCAAGCCCAAAACCCAGGCCAGAGACTATGTGCCAGCGGCTCGCAGGTGCCACCGACACGAGTAATGCGTCATAGAAAACATTAGCACCCATAAAGCCAACACTGGCACAAATAAACATAAACAAGGCGGGCATCCAGTTTCCAGCCTCAATACCTGATAGTAGAGCTGTGCCAATAACGCCAAGCAGTAGTGAGCCGAAAAGGAAGCGTTTCTTTGTACCAGAACGATCAGCCACCGCGCCAAGAATGGGGGCACTCATTGCAATGATCACGCTGGCGATGCTGTTGCCCCAACCTAGACGCAGATTAGACTCTGCAGGTCCAGTGTCACTGCTCCAGAAATCCTGAAATAATAGCGGAAAGAAGCCAGCGAGCACGACAGTCGCAAATCCAGAGTTAGCCCAGTCATAAAAAGCCCAACTCCATACAGCCCGTTTTGAGTGCCCTTCACTTTTTGTTGGGATGTTATTTGCGTCCATGCAAAACCTTTTTCGTCGCTGCAGTTAACGTATCTAGATATACCTTTTCCACTACATTTTTATAATAGATAGGAGACAAGTGCTAAAAAATTTTTTATTTGTCTGTGTTTATAGCCTGAGATAAAAACTGGCTAAGTAGCTTATTGACCTGTATGGGTTGCTCTAAATTACATATGTGTCCCGCATGACTAATGACTTCTAATTGGGCTTGGGAAATGATCTCTGCCATTTGCTTTGCTTCATGGGGAGGCCTGGCATTATCTTCTGCACCTACAACGATGAGTGTTGGCATACGTATCTGGTTTAGCTGGCTCAACAAAGAGCTGCGAGAAAATATTCCACGACCAATGCCTACTACTCCTGGAATCCGTTCTGCAGGAAGAGCCGTTAAGTCCTTTTTAAACTGACTTACGAGCGCTGAATTTTTTTGAATTGTATTGATGGCAAAAAATAAGGGGATAATTGATTCTTGCATAGGTGGTGGAATTGCGCCTATTTGCTCAACGATATCGAGCATTCCAAAATAGCGGGTATGCGTTTCTTCCGGCTCTTCTCCTACAAATGTATCCATCATCACTAAAGCGACAACAGCCTCAGGATGACTAAGAGCCAATTGGCAACCCCACATGCCTCCAACAGATAGGCCCACAATCGCAAAGTGCTCTAGGCCCAGGGCTTTAGTGAGTAACCAATAATCTTCAGCCATTTGAGCAATGGTGTAAGGTGAGTTTGCTGGTGAGTCTGACAAACCATGACTCCATAGATCAGGGACTATGCAGCGGTAGCTTTTTGACAGCTCTTCAATTTGTGGTTTCCACATGTTTGAATCCCACAAAAAGCTGTGTCCAAATAATATGGGAAATCCTGTACCATGATCTTGGTAGTGTATTTGTCGGCTTTTAATCGTGACGTATGGCAAAACTCAGCTCCTTACATCAGTTGTTGAATAGTTAAAAAGGCTTCTAATAAACCAGGTTGACAAATGCTTTGAATAGCTAAATATAAATGATGAGCAGGCATTGGTCTGTATAACATGTAAAGCAAATAATGACTAATCTTTTTTTAATATCACACTCATTTTAGTATTTGCAGTCAATAAAATATTCAGACATCAGTTATGGGTGGTATCAAATAGAAATCTGTAACGTTTTGCCTACATCTGGATTTGTAGGCTAACTCAGAGTATAAGTAAAACATAGAAAGTAATAATAATTTAATTAAAGATTGTTAATAAAGGAAAAATTGGCTCTATATGCAGTGGTCATGGCTCAATACCCTTACTACCACGCTGTTACTGTACGACATGTACTAATATATTAAAGAATAATGCTGTGACCGTTTATATTTTATCTATAGCTTGTTGACTGATTTTAACAATAAAATCAATTACTGCACGAATAGCAGGCAAGTGACGGTTATCTTTATGGCTTGCGATCCAGAGTGTTGCCTCTCGGTGGGGGGGTAACATGATCATTTGTAGGTCAGGAATCTGTCGGCCAAATATCTCTTGTATGCTGAGTATACCCAAGCCATTGCAGCAAGCATCGATCAGCATATCAATATGATTGCTTCGTAAAACTACATTATTATTTTTTAGATCACGTTGTTGTTGTGGGGTATAGAGATATGTTTTGTGCTCAAATTTCAGTAACTGGTGTCCGTTCAGTTGCTGCTGCTCGTTGACTGGATACTGTTGCAGATAGCTGGAGCTTGCAAAATAGCGGTATTTAAAGGTGAGTAATCGGCGTTGGACAAGATCCTGTTGCTTAGAGTTTACATAGCGCAGTGCTATATCTGCTTCCATATGGGAGAGACTCACAACTCTATCGTCAGCAAGTAGCTCTAGTTCAATATGAGGAAAACATTGTCGAAACTCAGTTAACTTGGGGGCAATCATATACCTCAGCACCATTTCCGTTGAGCTAACAATAACCTTTCCACTGAGTTCATTGCGCTGGCTATTGGCCTGGGCACGGGCAATTTCTAAGGCGTGATACTCCATTTTCCTGGCTTGCTCGATCAAAAGTTCAGCCTCATGGGTGAAACTGTAACCGTAGCGCTGACGATGGAGTAATGGTTTGCCATACTGCTGCTCTAGTTGGCGCAGACGGCGGGATATGGTGGTCTGATTGATAGCTAAACGTGTAGCTGCAGCAGATTGGCTACCAGTATCCGCGACCGCGAGTAATATCCGAAGATCATCCCAGTTTAAGTTATGCATATTTGCAGTTTGAACCTGCTTTAATTCGTCTAGTAATGCGTTACTGCATACAATAAACTGCTGACAGCCATTGAGCAAGCGCGCCTGTTTCTGAGTACATAAGCATTTTTTCAATCAGGAGAAGTTCCATGCTTAAACGTTTGTGGAAATGGTTGACTCGTCCGCGTATGCAGGAATGGGATAAACTAGATGATCGGACGCAACAAGACTGCTGGCATGATGAATGAAAGCTATAAAAGAAAGGTGTAGTTTTTTATATTCAGCTTAGTGCTAAAAAAACTCACCTATTGAATTTGACGAGTTATTTTATAAATCACAAAGAAAATATAAGGCTTTCATTGTATAAAGCCATATATGTTATTAAGCATAATCATGCTTTAAACGAAAAAATGTGAGCCTTGGAGTATAGTTGATGTGCATAAGAAAAATCATTGAGAGTGATTGGGACTCAATTGAACAGATTCAAGCGCAGTCTTATTATGAAGTCGAACCTGAAGATATTAGTGTTTTAAAAAGTAAGTGGGTCGTATCACCATGTACCTGTAAAGTTTTTGCATATGATGGTTGTGTTCTTGGCTATTTGTTAGCCCATCCTTGGGCAAAAAAAGCTCCGCCGAAGCTCCATGAAAAAATTACTGTCTCAGAAAAAGCATGTTCACGACTTTACCTACACGACTTAGCGGTTGATCAGCATTCAAGAGGTAATGGTGTTGCGCATAGGTTAGTAGAGGATTTATTAGAAACTGCATTAGCTGCAAATGTTCAGGAAATAATGTTAGTTTCGGTGCAACTTACTACGCCATTTTGGTCAAGGTATGGATTTAAAAAAGATAATAATGTAGCTATTTGCCAAAGCTATGGTCCCAGTGGATGTTTAATGAGAAAAGAAATGTAATCGATAAGGAATTAAAAAATGTTCTTTTCATAGTGCTGCATTATTGTTTTAAGCGCTCAAATTGTCCATCAGCCAAAAATATTATTAAAGGATTACTAAACAAAGTAGCGTTTCCCCTACCCCGCTTCCTCTATCGCTTTCCTTATCTACTTCAGCTATCCTTTTTAAAACTTTACTGTGAAAGTACATCAGAAAATGGTATGAGTTTAAGCCTTCGAAAAAGTATTAAAAGTTTATTTCTAATTTCTTGGATGCTGGTATCTTTTCCAGTTGAGTCGATTCAACCAGTAGAAATTTATACTTACGATATTCTGCCTCCTTATGCTTATCGTAACGATAAAGGAGAGTTAACGGGTATTTATATTGAAATCACAAGAACGGCTATCTCAAGGATGAAAGATTATAGTTTAGTTTTTCGAGTGGTTCCCTGGAGTCGAGCAAAATCCCTGGTCAAACAAGGAAAAGCATTTGCTATACTGCCTCCCTATTTTCATGCTCATGACTGGCTTACAGATACTGAACCAAAACGACCATATATTTGGCCTTACTCTCAGCCGCTTTATACCCAACTTGATGTCGTTATCTGTAATAAGCGTGTACTTAATAAAGACAGACGTGTGTGGCCAGACGATTTTCAGGGTTTAGGTTTTGTTATGTTTAGAGGCGATGGTCGAGCAGGAGAACGCTTCCTCGAACAAGCTGAAGAGAATAAAATCAGTTTGAATTGGGTAAATTCGATTGAGGATACAGTTAAAGCCTTATTACTTGAACGAACAGATTGTACTGTTACCTCTAGGCTTCCATTTGCTTGGTATATGGCTAAAACCATGGAGCAGGCTGATTTTCAAAAGCATAAAAATAATCGTTTAAAGCTAAAAGAGGTACTGCAAATATCTAAAAATACTGGACACTTAGGTTATACCGATATTGATGATGAGAAAAATTTTCCCTATAAAAAAGATTTTGCAATTAAATTTGATATAGAGCTTTACAAGATGAAAAAAAGTGGAGAACTAGATGATATTGTGGCTCAATTTATTGATACTGACTTTATAAAACAACTAATGAAACACAGCCAATAAAATCTACTATCCAGGGCAATCGCATATTACTTCACGTTTAAAAAGCCCTGCTCAGAAAAAGCTTTGCCTATAGTCTGCATATGTTTGGTGCCTATTGGCATACATCAACGTCTAAGAATTGCTCATTTTTAAGGACAGCCCTAATTTTTCTTGAGTGTTCATACAGTAGCTATGAGTTATTAAACTATTATCATTGAGTCACCAAAATGCTACAGATCGATGGTAGTCATTTCACTAAAAATAGATTATGTGTTTTTGAAGAATTATATCAGTAAAACACTGATACACTTAGGGAAAAGCGTCTTGACAATGTGCGGGTGAGGTGTAGTCATGGCCCTAAGTCTGGGTAAAAAAATTGGCTTATTAGTAGCGTTTTTGTTGGTATTACTAGTCATTAAAGATATTGTTGCAGGCTACCAAGAGCGCGACAAACTTTTTTCGCAGCGCCAACATGAGGCGGCAGCACTCACTGAAGTGATTCATTCTACTTTACAGTACTATCATTCCCAGCAAGGTAGTCTAGGGGCGGAAAAAGCTCAATCGATGGCATTGGAAACAATCAATGAGATTCGTTTTAATGACGGTAATTATTTTTGGATCAATGATTTAAATAATAAATTTTTAGCGCACCCCATGTTGCCAGATAAAGTGGGGAAAGACATGACTAACCTCAAGGGACCTGACGGTGTATACCCTATCCGAGAGGCAACGAAGGTTGCAAAAGCAGGTGGAGGGTCATTCTTTTACTATTGGCAAAAGCCTGGTTTTTCAAAAGATGAAGTCTTTCCCAAAATGTCTTATGCACGGCTTTATAAACCCTGGGGATGGGTCATTGGTACAGGTAGCTATGTGGATGATGTTGAAAATGAGTTTTTTGCTTCAACAATGCAACGGCTCTCAGTTAGTTTGGTGCTAATCATTATTGGTATTATAGTAAGCTGGCGTTTAACCAGGCACATCACCAGCCGTATTAAAGCGGTTGAACAAAGTTTAGAACAGGCTGTTGAAGGCAACCTACAGCAAAACTTGCAGGCTGAAGGAAATGATGAAGTTGCGAGCATGACTCGCTCTTTCCAGGCAATGATAGGCGCGGTTCGAAGTTTAGTCGATTCTTTAAAAAAAACCACCTCTACCTTACAAGAGGAAGCGCAATCTATTTTACATACTGCTGAACGGTCAGATATTGCATTTAACCAGCAGAATTCAGAACTTGACCAGTTAGCGGCAGCTATGAATGAAATGGTTGCCTCTTCGCAAGAGGTGGCCCGTAACGCGCATAGTACTTCTGAATCATCTAATCAAGCACGTCAAGTTGCTGAAGAAGGTGGGCAGGCTGTGCAAAGTAATATGACGGCTATTAGTACCCTTGCCACTGATGTGCAAAAAGCTGTAGACGCTGTAGCAGAAGTTGACAGTGATATGGCTAAAATAGAGGGGTTTGTGGGGCAAATACAAGACATTTCAGAGCAAACTAACCTGTTAGCGTTAAATGCGGCTATTGAAGCGGCGCGAGCAGGTGAACAAGGTCGGGGGTTTGCAGTGGTTGCGGATGAAGTTCGTACATTGGCTCAGCGAACTCAAACCTCGACAAAAGAAATTCAGGATATGATCGCCAGCTTAAAAAGTAGTGTGACTGATGTGGTTAATTTAATGAGTGCTAATAAGACAAGTGCAGACCAAAGTGTAGAACGTGCCGAGGTTGCTGCGAGTACACTAACCAGCATCATAGAGCGCATTCAGGAAATAGATGATATGAACTCTCAAATTGCAGCAGCGGCAGAAGAGCAAACCGCAGTCTTTGATGAAATGAATCGAAGTATAAATAGTATTGCTAAATTAAGTAGTGAAGTCTCTGATAATGTTCAACAATCACTGAAGCAAAGCGATATGATGAAAGATATTTCTGATAATTTTGCAAATATGCTAGTCCATTACAAGTGAAAGAAGTCAGTCTTGCTTTAATTATCCTGATTATTTGCGTTTTTTCTGAAAGAGGAACTGCGGGGGACGCAAAAAAACTCTGTGAGGTTCCATTAATCGTGGGCTGGGAGCATTGGGAGCCCTTTCAGTTTCAGAATGAGCAAGGAACTTATACCGGTTTAGATCTGGATATTTTACAAGCTATATTCGCTTGGACACAGTGTGAGCTGTCGTTTGCGGAGCGTCCTTGGCAACGGTTATTGATTGATATACAAACAGGTTCTGTTGATATTCTACTCGGTGCATCAAAAACAGCTGAACGAATGGATTCCAGCTATTTTTCACAACCCTATCGTAAAGAAAAGATGGCACTGTATATTCGTGCCGAAGAGAAAAATAATTATACGTTTAAAACTTTGGGCGAAATAGTTTACCTACCCTTTACACTTGGTGTCACGCGGGGATATTACTATGGAGAGGAATACGAACAGCTTTTAAAATCAAGAGCTTTTAGAGAACAGCTGGTGATTGTTGCTCGAGACAAACAACTTTATCCTTTGTTACTGCAAGGACGTATCAATGGATTTTTAGCGGAGACCTATTTTGTTGGGTATAATTTTTTAAATAAGGATAATAGTAAAAGAGCAATACGTTATCCCCTGCCCCTTTATGAAAGTGATATTCATGTTATGTTTTCTCGTAAAACAGTGCCTGCTGAACTGGTTACATTGTTTAATCGTCATTTACAAGAGCTTTCAGCTAAGGGGTATTTACAAAAAATAAAATCGAAATATTGTACCGATTGTTAATTTAGTCTTCACTCCTATATTTATCACGAACTATTACGTCCCTCCATATCATAGCTGTACACCCCACCACACACCTCAAGCTATTGTACACTGAACTTGAATATAATTAATTGGTCCTAGGGTTAGACAAAATTGATAATGGGAAACATTATTATGGGTTTAAAGTACAAAATAAATATCGGACTACTGTTTGGTTTGTTTATATTCAGTTTTGCGTCATTTTCTAGCCAAAACCCTGTTAGCCAGCAGCAGCTTGATGCCCAACGAGATGCTAATGCCTACAAAGTGGTTGATGCTATTAATCTAAATAATCCTCAGCTACTATCTGAACTGTTTCCTGCTGCTCATGTGCCAAGTCAAGAAAAACTCGGGAAATTTTTAAATAAAGTCAGAGAACATGTTGGTATGATACAGACAGTCAGGGCTGGCAGAGAAAAGAATTTTAATAAAGCCTCTTTTTGGGCTTTTATTGACAATGGCTTGAGAACTCAAATTGGTCGTCAGTACACAATAGTCAATGCAAATGGACAAAAAACTACAATACAAATGTCTTACCCAAAAGGCAGTGTGCATGTAGGTTTAATTGGGGTTGAGCCACTTTAACAATACTATACTCACAGCGAAGGGTATATTGTAGGTACAGCAAGTGTATTGTTAAAGTGTTGGTGTTCAATGTTTAAGTGTTAAGGTTAATAATATAAGCCTAATTGATGTTTTAGCTGATCATTGTCTTTTTTTAACTCTTTAACTGCCTCAATAAGAACACCAATCAGCCCAGCATAGTTAACTTGTTTAAACTGTGTTTTTTTATCGGTAGTCACCAGCTCGGGAAATACTGTTTCAACTTCCTGAGCGATGACGCCGATGTCCTTACGACTATCATATTTCCACTCAAAGTATTTGCCATTAAGTAGCGTTACTTTACGTATGGCATCGTCAATAGCAGTCTCATTTTGTTTTAGCCTACGGTCGCTAAACCTTAAAAAGTTGGGTTTAATAAGACACTCTGTGTATGCTTCTCCTGTGAGATGGCTGCACATTAGAGGAGAGCCTGCAACTGCTACTGATGAAATCATTAAAAATGCAGTTGTTAAAATGGTTTTTCTCATTGGTGATGTCTTCTTTTGTTTAACCAAGTAATTGTGGCGCTTTAATAGCTCAGGCCAAGTTGTTGTTTTAAGGTCTCATTCTCTTTTTTAAGCTCTTTAACCGCTTCAATGAGAACGCCTATCAGGCCTGCATAGTTAACTTGTTTAAACTGTGTTTTGTTATCAGTAGTCACGAGTTCTGGGAAAACCGTTTCAACTTCTTGAGCGATAACACCAATATCTTTGCGGTTATCTGATTTCCACTCAAAATATTTACCATTTAATTGAGTTATTTTGCTCAAAGCATCTTTGACAACGACTTCGTTTTGCTTTAAGGCACGATCGCTAAAGCGAGGGCGTGGTAAAGAATCCAGATAATCAGCAAGACATTGCATTTGCTTATCTAGATCAACGATATGATTACATTTTTCATCTGCAGAGTCTGTTGCATAAACAGGTAATACAAATAATGAGAGAACTAAACTGCCAACGAGCTTTTTCACTGTTGTTATCCTTATTTGATTTTGGTTAACATGCTCCTATTATTATCCTGATCTGCATCAGTGTTTGTATATTGCTGTTATGCTACGCATTGTGTGTATTTATATAATGCTTTGTTTCAATGGGTAATAGAATCTAACTGTCGTATAAAATTTATTTAAAAGCCAGGCAAATTGCCTGGCTGAACGGTCATATAAATGATTAGCGCGTTTGGTTCAACTGGGCAGCATGGTGCATGACATGAAAAATATAGTTTTGCTCATGTGTACCATGAATCAGGTGGGCCCAGGGGCCTCCGGCATAAATGGCAACATCCTCACCACTGTGGGTTTCAGAAGAGGTTGGAATAAGCGCTTGTTGTTGAAAGTGGTTATGTGTTGTGTCAACGGATGTTAAATCATCACGACTACGATCACCGGCTGCGCCAGGTCCATTCATATAACCGAGTGTAGTGTAAGGCAAGTCGTCATCGGCCAGGGTGTTTTTATTTTTAGGTTGGCCTTTGCTGTCATTACCACGAACTTTCCCTAAAATTGGATTACCACGTGTTGGATAGCCCGCCATGGTGAACACATGACTGTGATCTGCAGTGACGATAACTAAGGTATCTTTTAAGTCCACCATTGACAATGTAGCTTGAATGGCGTCAGCAAAAGCTTGGGTTTCATGTAAGGCACGATATGCATTACCCGCATGATGCCCGTGATCAATACGGCCATTTTCTACCATAAGGAAAAAGCCTTGTGGCCGTTTACGTAAAATCGTTAATGCTTTTTGTGTCATCATTTTCAAGGTTGGCTCACCTTGTGGATCACTGCCCTCTTGATCAATATGAAATGACATATGGCTACGATTAAATAAACCTAACACATGCTGTTTAGTATCATCGAGTTGTGAGAGTTGGTCTTTATTCCAGACAAAAGCACCTTTTCGTGGGTAGCGTTCTAGCCATTCAGTAATCAGGTTACGACCATCTTCACGTTGTCCACGGAGGTTGTGATTGAGCAAATCACGTTCGCCTTCTGGAATAAAGTGTCGCCAACCACCACCAAACGCAACCTCTAAACCATCACCATAGGGAAACGCCAACAGTTGTTGGGCAATGTCTTTACAGCCCTGACGACGTGCTTTTGAAGGCATTTCATCATCACTTTCCCAGCCACGCTCTGTAACATGGGCATATGTTGCGGCTGGGGTCGCATGGGTTAAGCGTGCTGTTGTGACGACACCTGTAGCCATACCTACTTGCTCTGCGTGCTCTAACAATGTTTTTAAGTGATGGCCTTGAGCAGGAGTGCAATCACCTCGGTCAGGAATCTGGTCAACGGATATGTAACCAGCACGGGTTTTTACACCGGTCATCATTGCCGTCATTGTTCCAGCAGAATCAGGGGTTTGCTGGTTGGTATTATAGGTTTTTGCAAGACCAACGTAAGGGAGCTTTTCAAAGCTCAACTGATTTTCTTCACCTGGTTGACCTTTACTTTGTCCATCAAAAATACGGCCGGCAGTTACTGTGCTGACCCCCATCCCATCACCCACAAATAAAATAATATTTTTTGCGCGACGGGTATTAGGCTTGAGCTTAATAGCTTCACGCAGACTTTGTTGGCCTTGAAGATACCACATATCTGGCGACTCAAGCGGTTTGGCGTGGGCTGTGGTGACAAGGGTACTGATGAGTGTACCGGCTAATGCGGCACACCATAGTGAAGTTAGACGGTCAGACATTTTTTTTCCTTCTTTTTGGCTAAAAACGCAGCCAGCATAAGAAGAGAATGTAACAATTAAACGACAGTTACTTGACGGTATTAATTAAAAGAGTTTTGTGTTGAATGAGCCATGTATAAAATAAAAGAATAACGTTGATAAGTTTATATATAACGGCTAGATAACCGATGCATTAAAACCATTTTACATCGTGACATTACATAAAATTGTTGGTGTTATCGTTTTCATTCACTAACTTATAAAAGTAATGGATTATTTTTTAGGGTGCAATCAGACCTTTGCTAAGGATGTCAAACGATGCGTTTTAGCGTTTGGGTTAATAGTATTTTGCTAACCTGGCTGCCACTACTGGTATACGCTGCCCCAAAAACGATTCCTGTTTTTATTACTAACGTCAAACTTGAACCTTTTGCTGAGCAGATTGAAGCATTGGGTACGTTACGGGCCAATGAAGCACTGGTCCTTTCATCTGCCGTAACAGAAACCATTACCGTTATTCACTTTAATGATGGCCAGCGAGTGAAAGCCGGTGACATTTTAGTGGAAATGACCAGTGCAGAAGAACACGCATTATTAGAAGAAGCGCGTTTTACACTTGATGAGGCTGAGCGTCAATTTAAGCGTGTACAGGCTCTGGTGAAGTCAAACCTAGTATCGAAATCGTTGTTAGATCAACGACGTGTGGTTTATGAAACAGCTCAAGCAAAGTTGCAAGCTACCCAGTCTCGTCTGGCCGATCGGCTTATCATTGCACCTTTTTCTGGGGTTGTTGGTTTACGCAATATCAGTGTGGGTTCGCTTGTTGAACCGGGTGACCCCATAACGACTCTCGATGATGACCGGGTGATGAAGCTTGATATTGCTGTACCTGCTTTATTTTTAGATATTTTGCAGCCGGGGTTGCAGATTCAGGCTAGGTCAAGAAGTCTGCTTGAAAAAAATTACAATGGAAAAATAGTCAGTGTTGACTCACGAATTAATCCAGTCACTCGTTCAATTATTGTTCGTGCTTTGCTACCAAATGATACACGACAGTTAAAGCCTGGAATGTTAATGACGGTGCGTTTAAGTGCCCCTGTGCAGCAACAATTAATGTTACCTGAAGAGGCTTTAGTGCAGGAAGGGTTTAACCGGTATGCATTTGTTGTTAAGGCTTTGGAAGAACCTTCTGTGGTAGAGAAACGCAAGCTGGTGACTGGTGCGCGTACACCCGGTGCTATTGTCGTGGAGTCAGGATTGGCTCCAGGGGAATGGGTGGTGACCCATGGAGTAATGCGCCTGAATGATGGCAGTGCCATTTCAATTATTAAACGAGAGTAAAGCTGCCATGCTCCTTTCTGATATCAGTATCAAGCGACCGGTCTTTGCATCAGTGATTTCTTTACTGCTAGTGGCATTTGGTATTATTGCCTTTGAGCGCTTGCCACTTCGAGAATATCCAGATATTGACCCACCTATCGTGTCCGTTGATACCCGTTATCCTGGCGCGGCTGCAGATATTGTAGAAACCCGTATTACTCAGTTAATAGAAGACAGAATTGCAGGATTAGAAGGGATTAATTTCATTGAATCAAATAGCAGTGATGGTCGATCACAAATAAATATCGAATTTAACTTAAACAGAAATATTGATGCTGCTGCGAATGATGTCCGGGACCGAGTATCCCGTATTTTGGATGACCTCCCGCCGGAGGCCGAACTGCCAGATATTGAAAAAGTGGATTCCAATGAAGATGTCATTATGTGGCTTAATCTAACCAGTGACCGTCTTTCTGTGCCTGCACTGACGGATTATGCTGAACGTTATTTAATTGACCGGTTTTCTATTATAAAAGGCGTTGGACGTGTACGTGTGGGAGGAGGACAAAGTGTTGCCATGCGGGTTTGGCTTGATAGAACTCAGCTTGCAGCTCACGACTTAACGGTAAGTGATGTAGAGCAGGCATTACGCGCAGAAAATGTTGAATTACCTGCTGGTAATATCGAGTCAATAAATCAAGAGTTTACAGTACGTTTAAAGCGTGCTTTTTTGACTCCTGATGATTTTAAGCAGTTGGTTGTGGCCCGAGGACCTGATGGCTATTTGGTGCGTTTGGGAGATGTGGCTACTGTCGAAAAAGGTACCATTGATTATCGCACGTCATTTCGTGGCAACGGTGAAAATATGGTCGGTATTGGCATCACTAAACAATCTACCGCGAATACGATTGATGTTGCCCGAGCCGCTACCCAAAAAGCAACACAGCTTAATAAAAGGTTGCCAGAGGGGATGTATATTCACAACAGTTATGATTCATCTGTTTTTATCGAGGCGGCTATTTTAGAAGTATACAAGACGCTGGTGATTGCAATGGGGTTGGTTGTTTTAACCATGTATTTATTTTTAGGCAGCATACGCGCCACACTTATTCCCGCAGTTACGGTACCCATTTCATTAATTGCTACATTTATTATTCTGATGGCCATGGGATTTACCGTTAATTTACTGACGTTACTCGCCCTTGTATTGGCAATAGGGTTAGTGGTGGATGATGCTATTGTGGTACTGGAAAATATTCAGCGACGAATGGATTCACATAATGAAACTGCATTGGTTGCTGCGTTTAAAGGCACACGACAGGTAGGGTTTGCAGTGATTGCGACAACCCTTGTATTATTAGCGGTATTTGCTCCAATTTCTGTTTTAAAAGGTGATATTGGGCGATTATTTTCTGAATTTGCATTAACGATTAGTGCGGCAGTGGTTTTTTCCAGTTTGGTTGCACTTACGCTTTCTCCTGTATTAGCGTCAAAAATATTAAAACCAGTAAACAATACCGGTAGATTGGTTAAATCAGTTGATCACTTTTTTAGTCGGGTTAAGCATCATTATCAGCGTGGATTGGTAATCTGTATTAATAAGCCATACATTGTGATGATGTTTTTTTTAAGTATTGTGGGCATGTCGTTTTTTTTAACAAAGCACATACCCACAGAATATATACCGAAAGAAGATAGAGGTGCTTTTTTTCTATTAGTGAATGGCCCTGAAGGTGCTACTTATGCGTATATGAAAGAATATATGGATGAAATTGAACGTCGTTTGTTACCCTTAGTTGAAAATGGAGAAGTACAACGACTACTGGTTCGTACACCTAGAGACAGCTTTAACTCAGGGTTTGTGATTATTGTGTTAGCTGATTGGGCACAGCGCCGTTCAGCTTGGCAGATTATGGCGGAGGTACGGAAAACAACAACTGATCTTGCGGGGGTGACGATTTATCCGATTATGCGTCAAGGTATTCGAAGTCGAACCGGTAAACCCATTCAGTTTGTTCTGGGAGGGGCTACCTATGATGAACTGGTCAAATGGAGAAATATTTTATTTGAGGAAATTGCGAAGGAAAACCCCGGGCTTATTGGTATTGACAGTGACTTTAAAGAAACCAGCCCTCAGGTTTTTGTGCGAATTGATTATCAGCGAGCTGCGGAGTTAGGTGTTTCTATTCAAAACATTGGGCGCACGTTGGAAACGATGCTGGCTTCGCGAAAAGTGACAAGTTATATTGAAGAAGGTGAAGAATATGATGTGCTGGTTGAGGGTAAACGTGATCAACAAAATACGCCAAATGATTTAACGAATATCTATGTTAGGTCAGAACGTTCCAATGAACTGATTCCATTGTCGAATTTAGTACTTTTAGAAGAATATGCGGGTTCTAAAAAGCTTAATCGCTTTAATCGAACTAGAGCCATTACCATTGATGCTAATTTAGAGGATCATTTGTTATTAGGCGATGCCCTCTTCTACCTCGAACGTTTAGTGCGCGAACATTTACCAGACACAGTAATCATTGACTATAAGGGCCAATCTCAGGATTACCAAAAATCGAGTGGTGCTAGCTACTTTACCTTTGGACTAGGTATTTTGGTGATGTTTTTAGTGCTTGCCGCGCAGTTTGAAAGCTATATTGACCCATTTATTATTACACTGACTGTGCCTTTAGCCATTGCCGGAGGTCTGCTTGGGTTATGGATTACAGGTAATACCCTTAATCTGTACAGCCAGGTAGCACTGGTTATGTTAATTGGACTGGCGGCTAAAAATGGCATTCTTATGGTGGAGTTTGCTAATCAGTTACGAGACAAAGGCGCTTCGGTGAAAGAGGCTATCATTCATGCAGCCCAAGTACGGCTTCGCCCTATCATGATGACCAGTATTACCACAACGGCGGGGGCTATTCCACTAATTATTTCCTTTGGTGCGGGTGCTGAAACACGCCAGGTTATAGGTATTACCTTGTTTTTTGGTATTATGGTAGCGACTTTTTTCACGTTGTTTATAGTGCCTGTGGCGTATAATTTGCTGGCAAGATACACTGGTTCACCTGAGGAAGTCGCTCACCGCTTAGAAAAAGAGCTTAAACTGTCGGAAAATGACAGAATTTAGGTTTTAGCTTCTGTGCCATTCTCCTCAAGTGTGCTTTGTTCTGGTAGATTTTGATTTGCTTTTAAATGTGCTATTTCAGCATACCAGTAACTCATAAAATCTTCGGTTAACTTTTGCTCAATGGTTGCTGCTTCTTTGGTTGCACAAAAAATGCTAACGGTAAATTGATTCTTACCCAAGCTTGTGGTGGTAACTCGAACACTGGCTTCAGGACCAGGTAGCTCAACCCCAAGACGCTTTTCAAGCAGCTTTTCATATTTTTTAGCTAACTCTTCGTGGGGTTCGCAGTATACTTTCGCTTTCGCTAAAATAAACTCTTTTGCGTGATAGACATTGACAGGCTCAGCATCACGAATAATTGAGAAGGAATGAATGACATAGTGACGCATAAAATTGAGGTTATAAACGGGCGATGAAATCAGTTGATTATTAGGAATAACGATGGTTTTTCCTGTGTAAGCATAGCTCATTGATTCAAGGTCAATTTCTAGTAACTTAGTGGTTAACCAGTCACTGCTCACAACTTTTCCGCAATGACTACCCACTTTTATCCAATCGCCGATCGCAAAAGCCCGAGTACTGGTGAGGTAAATTGTGCCTATAAAACATTGAATAAACTCCCGTGTTGCGATAATTAGCGCTACGGTAAATGTAGCAATGGAGAGTGCTACAAACTTTAACTCTGATAGCCAGATGATGATTAATCCAACGGCAACAAGTGTCGTTAAGCCATTTCTAATACCATTAATCCAGCGCCTTGGTAGTTCATCCTCGCCGGACGGCATATTACGAAGATGTTTTACAGCAATCCACCGTATAGCAATAGCCATTATGATCAGCAGGATTGAAACGATAAGCTTATTTTCGGTAATGATTTCATTCATAGTATTATTACATTTGATATTACTGGATAGGTGTATTTTAAACTTACTGCTTACGTTTGTAACTTAAAGACAAAAAC
This sequence comes from Zooshikella ganghwensis, assembly GCF_018263875.1. Classification (NCBI taxonomy): domain Bacteria; kingdom Pseudomonadati; phylum Pseudomonadota; class Gammaproteobacteria; order Oceanospirillales; family Zooshikellaceae; genus Zooshikella; species Zooshikella ganghwensis. The sequence continues at coordinate 217,983 of NZ_JAEVHG010000003.1, read as the reverse complement.
TAATTATGATAGGTTGTTTATTGATCACGTAGCTGCTATCGCTAGTTTTAACATATTAAACTTGCCCTACTAAAAACTCTTCGCTATGGGTATATACCCTTCACGAATGATTTCTAGGTTTTGTTATCTTCACTCCTCACCCCAATCACCTATTAATATAGGCTCATGGGGCTTCGTCACTCGATGGCCGCACCTAAAAACCATTCGTATTGGGTATACCTTTAGTGTTTTAATGGTGATGTCTGAAGTAGTGTTATATAAGGAGTAAGAAATGCAGTTATTACTTGAAACCAAGAAACGTGTTATTTCTGTCTTATTATTCTTTGCTTTATTTATTTTGGTGCCAACTATATCCAAGGCAGAAAACTATCAACATTTAGTTGTATTTGGTGATAGCCTTTCTGATAACGGTATTGATGATGGGAACGGTTTTTTACGAAACTCTAATGGTAAGGTATGGCCAGAATATCTTGCTGGGCTAATGGCAGTAAAAACCCTTGATGTTAGAGCTTGGAGTGGTGCTACCTCTGGCAGGGGAAACTATAATACAAATGCCAGTGACTGGTCTGGGCTATTGTGGCAAGTTAAAAACTATCGTCCAACAACACCTTTAAATAAAACACTCGCTATAGTTCAAATTGGTACTAATGATCTACACGACCCAGATAAGAAAATTACTCCAGAACAAGTATCAGCTAATGTTGAAAACGCTTTAAAGCAATTATCAGCAAAGGGGATCAAAAACATAATCGTGTGGAACTTGAACACTACAGTGGTTTCACCGGGTTATACCGATAAGCAGTATGAATGGTATGAATATTATAAAGATAAAAAAGATACAGCCACTGAACAGTATATTAAATTTAATCATCTCATTAAAAACACCGTTAACCAACTTAATAGTCATCAACAATCGACAAATATTTTACTGTTTGACGCCAACGTTGCTTTAACAGAAATCGCTAAAAAGTTCGAGAATACGACGACTCCATGGCGAGATACAAAATACTATCCAAAAGAAAATGGATGGTTTTGGTTTGATCACTGGCATTATATGACTGAAACCCATAAATACATTGCTGATTATTTATTTCAGTTGATATGACGTTACCTCTTTAAAGCATAAATACTAATGATATTTTGATGTGTGGCCTGTAAGAAGAAAAAGATGGGTAACATATGTCGAACTGTTTGCCGCAAGGAAGCGGCAAACAAGCCTTGAGGATAGGATTTCCGAGGGGTGTTATCTAAATTTTGGGCAAAAGCGAATTATATGCAATTGCCCTGCGAAGATAACGCCTTGTTTATAATAACGATGACAGTATGGTGGCAATGCCAAGGAATGACATAAAGCCTGCAATATCAGTAATTGTGGTTAGAATAATGGAAGAGGATTGAGCTGGATCTAGGCCTAGCTTGGTGAGTACTATGGGTACAATAGCGCCTGACATACCAGCCATTACCATTGAAATAACCATTGCGATAGCGATCACTAATGATAGTCCCATGCTACTGCTCCAAAAGTACACACCGATTGCTGTTGTTAAGGCAATGACAATACCGTTTACCACGCCAATATTAATTTCTTTAAATAAAACCCTTGACCAATTTCTAACGGTGATTTCCTTCAAAGCCAGGCCTCGAATGGTTACTGCTTGAGCCTGAGCGCCGGCATTGCCTGATTGGCCTGCGACGACAGGGAGCAGCACGGCAAGTGCTGTAAATTTTGCAATAGTGTCTTCAAAAATAGCGACAACAGCCGCGGCTACAAAGGCAGTAACAAGGTTGATTTCCATCCATGGTAGTCTTTTTTTGATGGCAAAAAAAGCTTTTGATAATGCACGTTCATCTCTACTGACCCCAACCATTGCTTGTATATCTGTTAAGGAGTTATCTTGCAAGGTTCGTAATAATGAGGGATGTTGAATGGCACCTAAAAGTTTGCCATTGATATCAACCACAGGCAGAGTTTCTAATTTAAATTGAGTCAGCTGCTCAGCAACCTCATCAAGAGAATCAAAGGGTGAAATAAGGGCTTTAGGAGGCAAAGCTAATTGTTGAACGGATTCACTCCCCTCACTTAACGCTAATGCGGTAATATCCACTATACCTAATAACTGTTGTGTATTATCAACAACAAAAACCTTTCTGATCGGTTTATGCTTTTGTTGCCGTAATAGCTTAAGCGCATCGTCAGCAGTGCTTTCTGGAAGTAAGCGGATGACACGTGGATCCATCATTTGTCCTGCAGTTCTCTCTGGATAAGCTAATAAGTTTTTTAAGTCGTTAGCATAATCTTCAGGTAAGTTATCAAGACAGCGTTTTTTATCTTCATGAGATAGTCGATTAAGTGTTTGTGCGCAGTCAGGAGAGTCCATTGCTAGCAGCAGGTTTTTTTGGGCACTGTCATTAAGTAAAGGCAGCATTTGATCAGCATAGTGAGGTGGAAAGAAGCTCCATATGCGAATAAGGGAGGAAGCAGGTAATTCACTGAGCAGGTGTGCAGCTTCTTCTGGCGTATAGGATTCTAATACATTAGCAGCTTCTCTGGGGTAATCCTGTAGAAAGCGTTGGCTTAGACGGGTTATAGCGATATTGTCAACTGGTGTATCTGAAGTCTGGCTAACGTCGACCATTTTTCTCTTCCCTATTGCTAAGGTTCCAGGCATCACGAAGTGCTTGCCACACGCCGGTGACACTATCACTGATCAATAACCCTAAACTATTATCCACTTGGGATACTTTGATGGTTTTGTCAGGCATATTTTTCAATTGTTCTATCGCTGCATTTAACGTGCTGTAATTGAGCACACCAATAAATTCACTGTGCCTATTGACGACAGGCATTACGATAGAATGCCCCCAGTCAGCATGTTGTTGGGCCAGGGTGAGCTGCAATCGAGATTGTAATGCTGCTGGTTTGGTAGCCATACAATCACTTAATAACCTGCTCTCTGGAAAACCCATGATATCTGTTGCTGAAATAACCCCCACTAAGCGTCGTCTACGGTCAAGGATAAATAACCGGTGAGGTATATTGCCTTGAAAGGACTTTAACTGTTGTAGAGCATCTGCCACAGTATGGGTGTTTCGTAAAGTCAAAACTTCTGGATTCATCCAAGCACCCACGACGTTTGCAGGGTAAGCCAGCAGGATCTGGATTGCCTGAGCTTTTAATGTTGGAATCTGGTGTAAGATTGTTTTCCTTTTTGATTGTGGTACCCCTTTAAGTAGGGTTGCTGCATTCATGGCGGATAACTGTGTCAGGAGGTGTGCGGCAGTTTGCTGATCCATGGCGTCTAGGCAAGCGATCCCTTTGCCTGTGCTCAGTTGCTCAAAGACCTGGGCTGCTGTAGATATAGGTGCGATAGAAAGTAGTTCAGCCACAGCCGCTTCGGTTACGGATTCTAAGATTTTAGCGGCGGCAGAAGGCTCTTGTTCAAGATAGGTTAATGCCAGCTGCTGTTTACTTTGCATTAGCTGGTTCCTCACTATCACTTTCAGGTACTTGGTCGGCCCCCACACATTTTAGGCAAGGTTCTTCAGTAAAAAACTTTGCAGGTATATGTAGCTCTCCTGAAGTGGTTTCGAGCACGACAGCATGAGGTGTAATTTCTAGAATTTTTCCTTCATGTGAACCAATTTGAATGACTTCACCTGTCTGGTAATGTCGGTGGACATATCGGGCACTAATAAAATTACTGACATGTTTAGGGGTGGCCAAGCCAAACCCTAATGCAAAAGCACCTAAGATGGCCGCTAGTACAACAGTGGCTATATTGACCACAAAAGAAACATCAATACCTACTTGGCTTGCACCAATTAAAATAGCACTACCGGCTAACATTACTTGGGCTATGCGCCCCAATAAGTCACTGTGCCTGAGGCTGGCAGCAAGTGCTGCACTGGTGGCGAGCTCTCTAGCCATTTCTCCAAAAATAAACCCACCAATAATAATGATAATGCCTGCCAGCAATGTGGGCAGGTACACTAAAAAGCCGTCTATCCATTTAGTAAAAATGGCTATACCTAAGACATTGGTAGCCAGCCCAATAAAAATTATGATAGTGATCCAGTACATTAATAAAGGGAAAAAACGACTACTCACAGGTTGTAACTGTTGGATATAAGTGGACCCTGATCCTGAAAGGCGATGTAATAAACGATTTGCATTGTCAATTAAACGGCCACAAACGTCCTTTAAAAATCGCGCAATAAACCAGCCAAAAATCAGCAATAGTAATGCACTAAAAAAACGTACAATAGATTGACTCACTTGAGTGAGAAACTCAGGTGTAATAAATAGCGAAGAAAGCCAAGGTGACGATTCCATTCTAAGTCCTTGCCCATTATGCTTAAAAGAAAATGGTGTTTAAAAAAAGCTGCTACGTAGAAAATATTACCAGTATTAATTAACAAGGTTAAGCATATACCCTTCACGAATCATTTTTAGGGTTTGTTGTCAGCGCTCTTCACCCCAGTCACTTATTAATATAAGCTCCGGGGGCTTCATCGCTTGACGGCCGCCCCTAAAAACCCTTCGTTTTGGGTATAGAGCCTGGTTTCTTGTTAAGTAAAGCAGGTAAAACGTAAATGTTAAAAAAAGGAAATTTAGTTTTAGAGATAAACATAAGCTATTCTTGTAGTATAAATTCCCACAGCGAAGGGTCTATATGCTTTGTAAGGAGATAATTAGATGGCCATCTACTACATTGCTTATGAGTTACATGACGGAGAGCTAGATGACTACTGTTCTATGGATGAAGTTTTACAAAAACTAGGTGCAAAAAAAATAATGCCATTTATGTGGTTTGTTCAGCTTCCTGGTTCACAAGTTAAAATATTTGAAATGATCAAGAAATACTTACCTGATCCAGAGTATGATAAACTACTTGTTATTAAGCCTAGAGAAGTCTGTAAAACTAAAACGCTCAGTTTTATTCCTGGTACAAAAGCCTTAGCTATAGAGACACCCGTGACTTAAAAAAACTGTAAAAGTCATTGTTAGATAGTATACGCCGAATAAGCATATACAGGCTTTCTACTTTTGGCTATTTTTTCAATAGCCCGAGGTTAGCTAAATGCTTCGACAAAATCCTCCAACTGGATTTCTAACTCTGCTAAATAAACATCTTTGATACCGAGTAGCCTTACTTCTGGCAGTGCTGCTAAAACTAACTTGGGTTGGTTGTTTACTCCGACACCTGCTTTAGCGCAGGCATAATCAACCAGCCTGGTGATAATGAGTAAAATATTTTTTGGGTCAAAGTGTTCCTGGTGATGGACACGACTTATTTGACAAAATAGAGGGGGTAATTCCCAAGACTCCATTACTTGTGAGCCGTATTGAGTGTGTAAGGTATTAATGAGTTCAATAATAACAGACTCAGTCAATTCAAAAGTATCATCTTCTTGAAAAATTTCGTCGAGCACTTTAAGTATCACCAAGCTGCCAAGGTCATGGAGTAAACCAATCAGAAATGCCTGGTCTTTTATTTTTTTATAACCTGATTTTATAGCTACCCATTGACACCCGCCTGCAGAAGCGGATGCATGTTGCCATAACTTCAGCATGATTTTATTTAAGACGGGATGCTTAGCTTTAAATATTTGTTTTTGAGAGGTAACCATAACAATATTTAAAACTTGTTCAGTACCAAGTCGGACTAAAGCTTGTTGTATGCTTTCTAACTTGGTTAAACCAGAAAACATTGCTGAATTAGCAACACGTAACACTTCACTGGCCAGCGCGGGGTCCTTTAAAATGAGCTTTTCTACCTGTGCCATGTTGCTATTACTGGCGATGGTTTTTTGTAGTTTAATGGCAACTCGATTAAAAACAGGCAGTTTGAAATGTTGATCTCTTGCGCGTTTTTCAATTTCTTCAGGTATAGATTGAAAGCCCGCCATGTTAAACTAATATCCTTATAAAAAAACTTTCACAAAAAAAGCTATTCACAATAGGTAGCTTCGTCCTAGCCGTTTTATTTCCTGTAAAGGACGAGGCTTTTCTACATGAGGCAACATTCTTTGAACCTCTAATAGTGTAGTCAAACCAAGCGAGGCTTTGTCAATACCATCTTCTTGTAATGTAATTAATCCCGATGTCTCAATACTAATTCGTCGTATTTCAAATGAAGGGCGATTGGAGAGTATGGCATCTTTTACTCGCTCATTGAGTACCAGTAATTCATAAACGCCAATTCGACCGTGATAACCTGTATAAGCACATTGTTCACAGCCTTTACCTATTTGAAAATTTTCATTTTGAAGATCACTGGACTGTAGGTTAAATCGTAACAGTTCGAGGGGTTTTGGTTGATAGGGTTGCGCACACTGCAAACAAACTCGCCTTAATAAACGTTGTGCTAATACAGAAATAACGGTTGAGCTAATAAGAAAAGACTCTATATTCATGTTCATGAGTCTTAATAAACCACCGATGGTATCTTCTGTATGAAATGTGGTGAGAACCTTATGACCTGTTAGTGCCGCTTGAATAGCCGCTTCTGCAGAGAGATTGTCTCTGATTTCACCTAACACAATGACATCAGGATCTTGCCGCACCATGTGTCTCAGTGTTTCTTCGAAAGTTAAACCAATCTTGGGGTTGAGAGAGCACTGTGTAATACCATCAATCACATATTCTACCGGCTCTTCGGCAGTAATGATACTGACTTCATTATTATTTAAATAATCTACACAACTGTATAACGTCGTCGTTTTCCCTGACCCAGTTGGGCCTGTTATTAAGACGACACCTGTTGGTATATCGAGCGCATCCTGCTTGAATCTTTCTAAAACGGCAGGTGCCATCGTTGTTTCGTTGATATTTAGAAAAAGCGCCTTTCGTTTAAGTATTCTTAAACAAACCTTTTCACCATAAATTGAAATATAAAACGAACAACGGATATCGATCACTGCACCACTGGAAGGATCGGTAAACTCAAATTTACCATCTTGGTGACGCCGGCGTTCAGCAATATCTGCTTGGCTAAGCACTTTAAGGCGCCCTATCAGGCTTGGGCCTTTTGCTTTCTCAAATTGCTTGAAGGGAAATAATACACCATCTCGCCGAAATCTAACCCTGACCTTATCGTTTAATGTTTCGATATGAATATCACTGGCATCCAGCTGTATGGCAGAATACAATATTTCTTCTACTTGATTAACACTAATTTTTTCATCTGAGAGTTCTTTGTAATCAGTATTTCTCTTCTTGTAATAGCTAAGCTTATTGATTGCTTCTGTTAATGCTTCCTGGCAACAAATGAGGGGTATTATCTTGCAATGAAAACTATTTTTTACAACGCGCAGCATCTTTTTATCACGAGGGTCTAAGCAGGCAATAAATACAATGTTTTTGTCTGATTTTATAGGTATGAATTTATATTCTTCACAGAGTTTAGGGGGAATATCATTAAGCAGTGATTTATCAATTTTATTAAAATCTGGATCAAGGTAATGAAATCCAAGTTGAGAGGAAAGTACTTGAATGAGCCGTTTTTCTTTTATGTAATGCTGTTCAATCAGAATTTCGCCAAGTTTTTTGCGAACGCTCAGGCTTTTCTGAATACGTAAGGCATTTTCCAGTTGTATTGACGTTATATCACCCAGTTCAACTAATAAATCGCCGAGTCGAACTTCTAGGTTCATTTGGCGTAATACGTTATTAAGCTGTTCTTCAGTAAAGTACTCTAAAGACAGCATGGTATTTAATAGCGTTTTATGCTCTGCAAGTTTACTGCGAACACGATTTGCATGCAGAAACTGTTTTTCATTAATCAGTCCCGCTTTAATAAGTAGCTGGCTAATGGCTGTGCCCGTGTCCAGATTCATTCCATTGACTCTTATTCGCCACTTTTAATAGGCCCTAGTGTTAAGCGGTTTTATTTAGTGGACAATTTTTATGTGTCAGGTTGTTATTTATATGCTGTAAAAAACGTTTTAGTGTCTATCGATATTTTTTAATCGGTTTGAGTCTAATTTTTGTAAGGGTCCGCAGCATCACGCAAGCCATCACCAAAAAAGTTAAAGGCCAAGATAACGATAATAACAGGTAAAACCGGCATCAATAGCCAAGGATAAATCGCTACCACATTAATATTTTGAGCTTCACTTAATAAAACGCCCCAGCTGGTAATCGGCGGTCGCAAGCCCAACCCTAAAAATGACAGTGCGGTTTCACCTAAAATCATCGCGGGTATGGATAAAGTAGCTGAGGCAATTAAATGACTGGTAAAAGAAGGCAGTAAATGCCAACGAATAATACGACGTGTGCTGGCACCCATCAGTTGTGCAGCCATGGTGTAATCTTCTTCTCGTAAAGACAAAAATTTAGAGCGTACCGCTCGGGCTAGTCCTGTCCAGTCCATCAAAGCCAAAATAATGGTGATGCCAAAAAACACCCAAATAGGACTCCATGTGACAGGGATAATCGCGGAAAGGGACATCCAAAGCGGCAGCTCTGGAAAAGACCGAATCATTTCGATAACCCGTTGTACGACATTATCGACCCAGCCGCCGTAATAACCCGCTAAACTGCCAAAAATAATGCCGAGTACAATACTGATCGTAATACCCACTAATCCTATAGTGGTGGATATTCGTGCACCATAGATTATGCGAGAGAGCATATCTCGTCCCAGCCGGTCTGTGCCAAGTAAGAATAAGGTGCTATCTGGCGCGGGACACACAAGATGTACATTGCTGGTAAACAGCCCCCAAAATTCATATTCATCCCCTCGGCAGAAAAAGCGCAGTGGGTAAACCTGGCTTGTGTCTTCATGGTAAATACGCTGAAGCACTTCCATATCTAACGTGTTGTACCAGCGGTAGACAAAGGGACCAATAAACTCTCCTTCATGAAACCAGTGCACAGGTTGTGGCGGTGAGTATATGTGGTCAGTATTCCGGGTATGCAGGTTATAGGGGGCTAAAAACTCGCAAATTAAGATAGAAATGTACAATAAAACGATAAACACCCCACTCCAGTACGCCAGTTTATGCTGCTTGAATTTCCACCAGATCAGTTGCCACTGTGATGCCAGCAAAAACTTTTCCTGGGCTTTGGTTACTTGTTCCAGAGCGTTAGGGTCGTAGGGCTCAATAGAGATATAGTGGGGGTTTGCAGGATTACGATTCATCGTGTAGCCCCCTCCCCTAACCGAATCCGTGGATCGAGTACTGCTAATAGTAAATCAGAGATCAGTACACCAATGACGGTTAGCAGCGCTAAAAACATCAGGAATGACCCTGCTAAATACATATCCTGGCTTTGTAGCGCACTTAATAACATGGGACCGGTGGTCGGCAGCGATAAAACCAGTGCGACAACTTCTGCACCTGAAATAATACTGGGTAACATATTACCGATATCGGCAATAAAAAAGTTGAGTGATACACGAAACGGGTATTTTAATAGCAGTCTGGTTTCTCCAAGCCCTTTGGCACGTCCAGTCACAACATACGGTTTGTTTAACTCGTCAAGAAGGTTAGCGCGTATCCGGCGAATCATACCCGCGGTTCCTGAGGTACCGATGACAATAACCGGGATCCAAAGGTGCTCTAATACAGAAACAAACTTATCCCAACTCCAAGGCTGATTAATGTATTGGGCATCCATTAACCCACCAATGGACGTACCGAAATAGACATTGGCCAGATAAAGTAATACCAGCGCTAACAGGAAGTTAGGTGTAGCCAGACCAATAAAGCCAATCAGGGTTAAACCGTAGTCTCCCCAGCTATACTGGTGGGTTGCCGAGTATAAGCCAATTGGAAAAGCAATTATCCAGGTGAAGATGATGGTCACCGTTGACACCAGAATGGTTAGATACATTCGGTCTCCAACCACCTCTGTTACAGGCATGTTGTACTCAAAGGAATAACCAAGGTCACCCTTGAGAAAGCCTGTAATCCAAGTGAAGTATTGCTCAGGCATGGACTTATCAAGCCCATATTCCTCGCGCAGAAAGGCAATTTTCTGCTTATCAACAGACTCCCCCTGACTTTGCAGTTCGGCAATATAGCTCTCCAGGTAGTCACCTGGGGGTAGCTGTATGATAGTAAACACGACAATACTGATAATTATTAACGTTGGAATCATCAATATCAGTCGGCGAATAACATATGCCCACACGGTTTTGGCCTCTTTGTTAAATTAACCTACCGTTGCTTTCAATTTGATAAGCATTTATTCCTGCTCATCATTAATCCAAAACGTATCCGGACGAAATACACCAAAGTAGGCGCCTGGCTCCCAGCTATACCAAGCTTCCTTTGGTACATTGACTAAGCGGTTGCTGACCACAACGGGTTGTAATACGCCCGTTACGGTGCCTATGGTGTAGACCTGATCAGCGTATGTCTTCAAGATGGTCTGCCAGATGGAGGTACGTTGTTTGCGACCATCAGCATTAACCCATGCTTTATGTAATTCGGCGAGCTCCAGTAATTTTGGTAAGTCGGGTGGATTACCTTGACCCGTTTCGTAATATTTACCCCACTGCGACCACTGATACTGTTCCTGCATACTTGGACAAAGCTCGCGAGGTGTCATCTGAGGGGTGGGGAGTGCATTATCAAGCCCTTCCCACACGGACATTAGTGCTTCACCAGAAAATATCCGATTACGAAATACTTCCCGCTGTGACGGTCGAGAGTGTAATTTAATACCAATGGCCTGCCAGTGATCATTGATCAGTTCAAGCACATCGGTCTGCTCCGTTGACTCCCCTGCCGTGTGCACCACAATTTCCATTGGGCGCCCGTCAGGCAGTAGCCGAATACCATTGTCATTCCGTGCGGTAAGTGCCATGTCATTTAATAGCTGATTGGCGAGTTTGGGGTCGTACTGGGTCCAGGCCGAACTTAGTTCTGGGCTATATAAGGGGCTGCTAGGCAAGATGGTATTACCACTCTCTAAAGCAAGTCCGTAATATACTACCTGGTTAATTTCATGGCGGTTAATGCCCACTGAAAGTGCGCGTCGAAAGCGAACATCCTGCATGATTTTCCGCCAGACGGGGTCATTGGCATTTAGGTTGGGATAGATAGCAACCTGTGAACCACGGGCATTTTTCCAAAAGCGAACCTGATACTTACCTTGCTTTTCGCCTGCCTTTAAAAAAGTGTAATTATCCAGGCGTAAATAACGCCCTTGTATGTCACTGTCCCCCGCCCTGGTTTTGGCAGGGATTAAGCCACTGCTGACAATGTTAATGATGACTTTATCAATATAGGGTAGCTGCTGACCTTTCTCATCAATACGATGATAGTAAGGATTACGCTCAAATATAAAACGGTCAGACGGCCCCTTGGTTTTGATCACCCAAGGCTGTAAAGAGGGTAATTTGGGGTTTTGCTGTTTATACAGGTTACTTCGTTTATGGTGCAATCCTTGCCAGTTTCGTTTACCTGCTTTTTCAACGAGCAAGTCCAGTGTTTCTTTTTGGGTATAACGGGGGTGGAACTGTTTGAGATAGTGGGCTGGCATATAGATAAATAAGGGGCTGGGAGCTGCCAAGGCGGTTAGAAACTTGGGGTTAGGATCTTCCCATTCATAGCGTACGGTGTACTTATCAATCACAGTAAACTTAGGGGGCTTATCATTGACCATCAGCTGAATGGGCGGGCCAAAAGGTGATAGCTCTTTATTGGTGGCGACATCTTCCCAATAGTAGCGAAAATCCTCACTGGTAAACGGCTTGCCATCAGACCAGCGATGTCCTGGGCGGAGGTAAAGCGTGAAAATACGGTCTTCTTTAATATTAATACCCTGCAGAATATCAGGTACAAGCTCAAAGTCCTGGTTATACGCTACTAGCCGAGCGTAACCGTAGACAGTCATCATGCGAATATCTTTACTTTTGGCCATTAAGGTTCGCAGGGTGCCTCCAGGCTTACCTTGTTTATAGGGGGCTTTAAAGGTGACGACGGCGGGAATATCAGGCAAGCGGTCATTGGCGAGCAGGCAAACACTGAACACTAAAGTGATTAAACCGCATATAAAGCTGAGCTTGCCAGCCCAGTGCGGATAGAGCTTATTAAGACTGATGTATGGAGACCAGTGATAGCTACTCATATCAGTCGTTCACCGTACACATCCGGACAAAGTGTTGATCGCTGATCTCCACCAGATCATTGGGGATATGGGGCGATAAAGTATAGGGTGCTGGCCAATATTCAGGCTGGGATAATGGCGTTACCATATGTTCAAAATCAAGTCGTGCATTGAGGTCTGGCACAGGTACTGCTTCCATTAAGGCCTGTGTGTAGGGGTGTTGGGGGTTATAAAACAAGTCTTTGGTTGGGGCTATTTCGACCAGTTGACCACGACACATTACGGCAATTCGATCGGCAATATAGTCCACCACTGCCAGGTTGTGACTAATGAACAGGTAAGTAAGCTGTAGTTGAGCCTGTAAGTCTTTTAGTAAGTTTAGGATCTGGGCTTGTACGGAAACATCCAAGGCTGAGACAGGCTCATCCAGAATTAAAAAGTCTGGTGCTAACGCCAGTGCCCGGGCAATACTGATACGCTGACGCTGTCCTCCCGAAAAACTGTGGGGATAGCGGTTGAGTAAAGCAGGATCAAGTCCTACCAGCGTCATGAGATCTTTGACGCGATGCTCCCGGTAACTGGCATCCCCCTGCTGGTGAATGCAGAACGGTTCACTGAGAATCTCGCGAATGGTCATTCGTGGGCTGAGTGCACTGTATGGATCTTGAAAGACCAGCTGCATTTTGGTGCGGAACTGTTGAAGTTGATTGCCTTGCAGCGTATCAAGGTCAGTCATTTTTCCCCGGTCATTGTATTGGATCTGGCCAGAGGTTGGCGAAATTGCTTGCATGACGAGCTTTGAAACGGTGGATTTACCGCAACCACTTTCGCCTACCAGGCCAACACATTCACCCACACCGATGTCCAGCGAAAAATCCAGCACGGCTTTAATTTCTTGTTTAGGTCCACGGCGCAACCAGCCCTGTTTACGAGTGATATAAATTTTACTGAGATCTTTAATGCTAAGGTGAGGACCTGCTTGTTTTGCTTCTTCTGGCCAGGGTTCAAAAGCGCCAGCGACTTGCTCCACTGAGTTTTCAATTGAGCGAATGGGAATGAGGCGTTCATCGGGTTGCATGCCAAACCGGGGAATGGCCGTAAACAGTGAGCGCAGGTATTTATGTTGAGGACTCAGAAAAATATTACTGACAGGTCCTCGCTCAACCACTTGGCCATGGTACATAACCACCACTTCATCTGCCATGTTGGCCACTACCCCCAGGTCATGGGTTATTAAAAGAATGGCCATATTTAATTCTTGCTGTAACCGCTTCATTAGCTTCAGAATTTGCATTTGTACGGTGACATCTAAGGCGGTGGTTGGCTCATCCGCAATTAAGATTACTGGGTGGCAGATCAAAGCCATGGCAATCATGGCGCGTTGCCGTAACCCACCAGAAAGCTCAAAGGGGTAAAGGTCCATCGCCTGCTCAGAGTTGCGAAAACCCACCAGAGATAACATTTCCCGTGTCAGTCTAAGTCCTTCTTTATGGTTTATGTTGCGATGAAGCATTAAGGCTTCGCTGACCTGGTTACCAATGGTGTGCATCGCAGACATTGACACCATAGGCTCTTGAAAAATCATGGAAATTTTCCCGCCTCGGATAGAGCGAATCTCAGGCCCGCGGCGAGAAAGTTGGGCAATATCGATGGCTGGGGATGAAGGCTGTTCCTGAAGTAAAATGTGTCCACTGCTGATAGCACCATTGCTTGGTAAAATACCAAGAATGGCTTGGGCGGTGACTGATTTTCCTGAGCCTGACTCACCAACCAGTGCCATGGTGGAACCATGACGCAGGTTAAAGGAAATGCCTTTGACAGCATTAAACACGCCACCTGGCAGTTGAAAATCAACACAGAGATCTTGCACAGATAACAGAAAGGTTTCTTCCTCGGTACTTTGTGCTTCATGTGCTGTTTCAGCTATTGCCTCGCTCAATCAGCTCCCCCTTTATAATGTTGTTTCTCATTCATTAAATAATGAAAAGAATTGTTATACCAAAGCATATCCCGAAAAATAAACGATTCAGAGAATAGATTAGGCGATTACTGTGGTATTTGTGAAGCTATCTAGTATTTATTCCTAGTCTTTATTCAAATTCCGTTTTGATAAGACAGCCATTAACGTAGCTATTAAATAGGTAAGATAACGTTAATATATCCTTCATTTGAGGTATATATTTTCTTACTAATAGTTGTGCCGCCAGTGGGTATAACATGATTAATTAATCATTTATAGGCTGCTTGGTTAAAGGAAAAAAATAGTGGTCACTCCAAAAACCAAATAGACGTTGTTTGTCAACGATATGCTCTTCCCCAAGGGCAACCAGCTGATAAAAAACATTGCGATGAACTCGTGCCCATAAATTATCCCTTACTTCAAAATAAGGTATTTCTTCTCCATTTTGTGTTTCACGAGTTTCCCATCGTGTTGATGGTGATAAAGGGCAGCTATCACCACTTTGTGTGGTCAATTTAATATGTTGAGTAATACCGTGTAATTGATTATCCATAATCACTGCGATAAATGGTACATCTTCCACTTGAATGGTGAGTTTTTCAACGGGAGTGACTAAAACATACTCCTCTGCTTCGCGCCGTAACACCCGAGAAAACAGCCGAACCAGTGCGGGACGTTGAATAGGACTATCTCGATAGTACCAAGTGCCATGCCAATCAATGCGCATATCACTGCTACCACAAAGTGCTGGTTGCCACTGATTCACTGGTAATGGTTTTGATTGTTTTAAGCCTTGCTGAATATTGGCGGCAATGGCTTCTGGATTTAAACGGTTAAACTCGGTCATTCAAATTTGCTTCCTGTCCATGTGTACCTTTTTCTGAAGCTTAATAACTTCGAGCAGGTATTGGTGCAGCTAAGCTACGCACCAGTGATACCAGAGGGGCTTCAAATAACTCATCAGGCTTATCATTAATAAAGGTCAGTCGACCACTTTTTCCCAGTACCTCAATGGTATCGACAATTTGTCCTGAGCCTAGCTCAACAATACTGACTTGCCCTCGCACCTGATCTCGTCCTACCCGACGGATGTCTTCTGTTTCTTCCCACTCAATCCAGTTACCCACCTGGTCATCTACCAAAAGGAGTTGGGTAAAGACCAAGTAGTTAGCGTGTTGACGTCGAGCTTCCTGTTGTGCTTTCACAAAACTGAGTGTTTTGTCGGCATGATCGGTGTAAGGAAAATAACGCTTAAAGGCGGCTGTGGTTGCTAGTGCAAAGCGCTTAGCGTAATCAGGCTGGCGATGGTCAACAGGCGGCGACTGGTCGGCAATAACCAGTATTCTGGCATTATTCGGCAGTACCCAGTTTGATGTTCGTTGCTGCTGGTGGTTATCGATGATGCCAATATCTTTTAAGTAGCGCTGAGTTTCTGAGGCAATGTCACTGGGCATACAGCCACTGAGTAATAACATGATAAGCCCGAGTGTTGACGCTCTATGAAAAATAACCAGCGGCATACTCTGTTGTGCTTTTTGATGCTTCATCTGCACTCCCCTTATGTCTGGGTCTTAGCGCTACTTGCTAACTACCAATATGATGCGCCACGGCAACACTTAGCCGGTACGGACAGTATTTACTGCTTCACTTGTCTTATCACAAAATAGGCAAATGCTATGCCAACGCAAATGATAATACCAAAGCAGTAGAGGGGCTCAGGTTGTAAGTGGTTTGCAAGCGGATGAAAACGTCTAGCGAAATAATAAGCGACACCTGGTTTCAACCTGATTCGCCAAAACGGGTTTCAGGTTGTACTACAGGTGTCGGTTATCATAACGTTTTTTTATTGCAGCCAACGGGCTTATTAAGTCACTGGCTCTTCGGCCTCCTGTGTTAAAGGGTTAGTTGCATCTGCAGGCTCTGGTTGTGGTGTGATATCCAGGGCCTCCTCCGTTTTTTGCACACGAGGCTTGGCTTGCCCGCGGTTACCCATACGTACACCAATATCCATCATGAAGCGGAAGAAGTCTTCTTTATCATGAATGACATTTTGCCAAAATGTGGAGTGATGTATGGCGACCATACCGTGGACCAAGGCCCAGGCCGCGCAGTAGTGATAGTACGGAGGCACATCTTCTAAAGCACCATCTGCTATCCTTTGCTGAATAATTTCACTGAGCCGTGAGAAGTTAGAAGCACGGATTTTGTGTAGCTGTTGAAATAATTCAGGGTGAGGATTTCGACGGCTTAGTTTTTGTTCTAAGCGATCAAACAGATAGTACTTTTCAGGATGACGCATGCGGTATTCAAAATAGGCACGAGGCAGAGCATCTTTATCCTTGGTTACGGCATCCGATTGAATCAGGTCTGCTAACTCCTGTTCATAGTCCAACATCAGTCGTAAATAGATTTCTGCTTTGGAACGAAAATGTTTATAGATCGTTCCTTTGCCGATACCAACGGCATCAGCAATCATTTCGACAGTGACGTTATCTTCGCCTTTCTCCAGGAAAAGAGTCAAAGCTGTAGTTAGAATTTCCTCTTCGCGTTGCCTAAAGTCGCGCTGTTTTCTTGATGTTATAGTCATAAGCTGCACCGTAGTTGAGCAACACCATTGTTATTATTGCTGTTTACTTATGGCATTTAATACTTACTATTGTGAGGTCGACCGGCAAGAATTATGCCGTATAAAGGTTTTTATTTGCCACATCCTTTGTGAAAATACATCAGTTTAGGCCTGTTTTCTATACCAAATGGAATAACTGATATTATTTAATTAGATTTTAGCAACCGAAGTAAAGGTAAAATTATGTCGCAATGGAGCCACGAATTTCCACTTGATGAGTCCCTGTGTTATCTCAATCATGCCGCGGTAGCCCCATGGCCCATGCGTGCTACACGGGCAGTTGAGCACTTTGCACAGGAAAACAGCCGGCTGGGTGCGACTCACTATTCTAGCTGGGTAAAAACGGAAACTCGGCTGAGAAAATTGTTAGCAGAATTAATTAACGCACCTTCTGTGCAAGATATAGCATTGCTTAAAAATACATCAGAAGCATTATCTGTGGTTGCCTATGGACTCTCTTGGCAAGCGGGTGACAATGTGGTGATCACTGATCAAGAATTTCCTTCTAACCGCATTGTGTGGGAGTCATTACAGGATCAGGGTGTTGAAGTTCGTGCTGTGGCGTTAACAGGAGAGAATCCCGAGGCAGATTTGCAAGCGGCCTGCGATGAACGAACACGAATTATGTCTGTGAGTTCTGTGCAGTATGCAACGGGCTTTAAGCTTGTTCTAGCAACATTAGGTGCATTTTGTCAGCAGCAGGATATTTTATTCTGTGTCGATGCGATACAAAGCCTGGGCGCTTTGGAGTTTGATGTTCAAGAGGTTCAGGCTGATTTTGTAATGGCGGACGGCCACAAGTGGCTGCTAGGTCCTGAGGGATTAGCGGTTTTTTATAGCTCACCTAAGGGGCGAGATCAGTTAAAAGTGCTGCAATATGGTTGGCATATGGTCGAGCATATGGGCGATTATACTCGCGATGATTGGACTATTGCTAAAGGTGCACGGCGCTTTGAGTGTGGGAGTCCAAATATGCTAGCCACTCATGCCCTTAATGCCAGTGTTGACCTGTTGCTAGAGGTGGAAATGCATCGTGTCGAAGCGCAATTGCTTCATAATATCAACTACTTGCAGCAGGCTTTGCGTGCGTTACCTGGTGTTAAGTTGATCAGTGAAACTCGAGAAGGTCGGCATGGAGGAATTGTTACCTTTGATGTGCCGGGTAAGGATACTGAAGCGATGTACGCTAAGCTTAATGAACAGGGTGTTATTTGTGCTCATCGTGGTGGGGGTATTCGTTTGTCGCCACATTTTTATACTCCGCAGGGTATATTAGACAAAGCCCTATCTTACATTGAGGGCTTGTTGTAACGCCTGACAACCTTACAGAATGTTGGCGGCTTATGGGGAAAATACAACACTGGTTAACACGGTGGTTAATGAGTAAGCGTTCAGATAAAGGGTTGCTGTTATGCGACTTTGAACGAATACGCTATGAGTTAAAGCCCTGTGATGTCATTTTAGTGGAAGGCCGCTCACGCATTGCTGAAGTGATTCGACGCATTACGCAAAGCCCTTGGTCACATGCAGCAATGTATATTGGCCGACTGCATGACATTGAAGATGCCTGTGTCAGGGAACAGGTTGCATTGAATTGTAATTGTACCCCTGACACGCAACTGATTATCGAAAGTGAGTTAGGTTTAGGAACTGTGGTTCGTCCTATAACGGTCTATGAGGACGATCACTTACGAGTGTGTCGACCACGAGGACTCAAGTATAAAGATGCCCAGCAAGTTATTGCCTATGCGGTGAATAAGCTGGGACATCATTATGATGTCAGGCAGATTGTGGATTTGGCACGTTTTTTCTTGCCGTGGGGAATTATTCCTCGTCGCTGGCGCTCTAGCTTATTTGCTAAGGCTCCAGGTCCTACTACCAAAACGGTATGCTCAACAATGATTGCTGAGGCTTTTGGGCGGGTTCAGTTTCCTATTCTGCCGTTAGTGAAAGCCAATGATGACAGTGGACGGGTACGCTTGTTTATGCGTAATCCTAAACTATGTACTCCCAGTGACTTTGATTATTCCCCTTACTTTAAAATATTGAAATACCCTTTTCTTGACTACAGCTACCACGCCAGTTATCGCCTACTGCCCTGGCATGGTGAAGTGTTGCTGGATGATGAAGAGGCAGATCACTATATACAGGAGCAAACTGTTGTGGCTCAAGCTAAGGAGTCTGCTCAAAGTGATGCCTCACAGCCGGCAAGCGCAAAGCCTACAGGCAAGCTTGTGTCATCCCGCCCGAAGACGCCCAATAGTCGAACACCAATTAACACTTCAGATAAGCCAACTGGCACCTCGCATAAAACTAGTACTTCACATAACAGCGTAGCGCCCTCCGCTGAAGCGCAGGCAAAGGTTGAGGCATCAAGCACTGATGAACCACCGCCGCAAAAGCTGACACGCCATCCAGGTGATATTTATCGCGACGAGTAGCTGAACGTCTGAAGTGTTCAACTTAAGTGGCAGGTTTGTTGCGGTATTTGGATAGTCATGATGACTGAGTGCTTAAGCCGAAGTCTGGTCGCTGACCCGTAAGCTATAACTCATGGACAAAGGGATATACCTTCTTATGCGAAAAGAGTTTAAGAAATAGTGGAGGATTTTTCGATGTACATAATACTTAGAGTACTGATGTGATTTATTCCCCCTAACAAATCGCATCAGTCTAGGTCATTCGTGACCTTGGTACGTAGGATTGTGTACCTTTGTTTCACTCCTAATGGTCTTTTCAAACCCGACTTCTTCCCCCAGGATTCGGGTTTTTTTTTGTCTCACTAATTTATCAATCTAAGTGATTTAGTTTGAGTATAGATATAACTCGTAATAATTCTATTTTATTTCTGCAATTTATTAAGGCTGGGACGTTGTGGCTGTTGTCCAAGGCAGTATAGGCACTGCAGAGATACTGTTTTTGGGTGAGCCTTCAATCAGCTTGTCACTGTAGGTCAAGTAAATAATCACATGACGTTTAGGGTCATAAAATCTCACTACCTGCATTGTTTTAAAAAGTACTGATGTGCGCTTTTTAAATACTTGTTCACCATCATTTTTGCCACTTTTAATGGCAGGAGGAACTATGACTGGGCCAACTTGCCGACAGGCAATGGAGGCATCAGAGGTATCCTCTGCCAGCCCTAATGAACCTTTGATTCCTCCTCTTTTGGCTCGACTTAGGTAACAGGTAATGTTAGCAACATCGGGGTCATCGAAAGCCTCGACGACGATTTTGTCATTGGCTCCCACGAGTTTAAATACGGTGCTCACTTCACCAATGGTTTCGGCCTTACTGATGGTGGTGAGCAGCAAGCCGCTGAGGCCTAGGCCCAATATAAGTCGCCATCGAGGGGTTAGCATTGTAATTCTCCTTGACGTTTAAGTTGATCGATAAGGTGGTTAATCTCTTTTACAGCTTGTTCAGTGCACTGTAACTTTTGCTCACAGTTGGGCTTCACCTGTTGTGTGTCATCCAGATGCTGGCAGGCTTGACGAACTTGCTCTAATTCAGGGTCATGTTGAATAGGTAAACCGATAAAGATATGCCACTCACTTATATCCAGCTGCTGGCCAATGGCACGCTGTAAAATACTCATGACGTGTTGTTTAGTGACTTGATAGTGAGGCGTGCGTAATCGTGCCAATAAATAAAATAAGCTGCCTAGTAACAGCACACAAATCAGTAAGGTTATGAGAAATAAATAACCCATCAGGCGGTCTTTGATGATAAGTGCTTAAGCAAAATATCCCGTGCCTGATTGAGCTTGCTGGCTAGATAGCTACTCCCGCCTTTATCAGGGTGAATATTGTGCATTAGGTGACGATGCGCATTCATAATTTCAGTTCGGCTGGCAGAGACTGATACACCAAGGATTTGTGCTGCTTCGTCAATACTCATTTCTGCCTGGAAGCCTTGTTTTTGTTCTTCTTGCTGCTGATAAGCTTGCCATTCATCATGACGCATTTTTCGCAAGTAGGTTTCCAGCAGTTGGCAGCTATCCTTATCACTTTCCGGGCAGGTATTATAAAGCTCAGCAATGGCTTCTATTGATAGCTTAGACAGCAGTTGTTGTGCATAACGACCAGTCAGGACAGTGCCATCAATGGTGCCTGATGTATGGTCAAGAATCATTCGCAGTCGTTCAGTAGTTACTTCAGACTGGGATGATGATACTCCTGGCTGTTGGCGCCGTTTAAGCCAGTCAACCACTTGCTTCATTTGTTGCCATGAGCCTAACAGTGCGCCAAGCCTGCGAGCAAAGGGAAGTAAAGCTGCCAAGATGGCAAACAGTCCATGAATTCGGCCGGTGATGACAAGTCCTAGAAGGATAGTCACCGCTAAGGCTATAAGCCCTTTCTTAAGCCATTGCTGCTTAAGGTGGGGTGGTAAACGACGGTATTTCCACCCGATCCACAGTAATGCTAACAGCCCTAAAATCAGCAAAATTCGCACAGCAAAGTCCTTGATTGATATGTTTTTTCAATAGGCTGGTTAACACTAGTATGTTTTGTAATAGTAATTCAATACCTAACGTAGCTGGCGCTCTAATAATGCTATTGTTTCAGGGTGCTTGGCACGTAATTTGGCTAAAGCATCAATACCACCGACAGCATAAACGGCAACGGCTGTCAGGAGGGCCTGTAGCTGGCTAGCACTGTTTTGGTCAAACTGGCAGTGAGCACCATCTGATAGCTTAGCTAAGTGGGCAAAACCTTGACGGGCATGGGCGTCACACCCTTCTTGAAAAATAAAGAGTGGCACATTTTTGAGCTTGAGCTGGCCAGCAAGCTCGGCCAATGCATCAACAGGTTCTTCCAGGCAGTCACCCACCAAGACAATGGCGTGCAATGTCCCCTGCTGCGCTAACTTCAGTCCATGCTTTAGGACTCTTTCAATTTGGGTTTGCCCCCCTAAACACTGAACTTTCAGCATCTCTGCTAATAACGCCTGAGTATTGGTAAACCAGCTAGAAGTATGAAAAGCATGATAGCCATGGTAATAGCACAGCTGAATGGCCAGCTTGCCAAGCTCAGCGGTTTCTAAAAACATTTGTCCTTGTAGTTGGCAGGCTATGTCCCAGGTAGGCTGTCGGCTGGCGGTTGCATCAATAGCGAACAGTAACCGGCCTTGTGTTGAGGCATTACTATGAGCTGGCAGTTGTTCAGCTTGCGCTATAAAGTCTGCAACTGAGGTGGTCTTAGTTTGGCTGGGCAGTTTTTTGTTATCTGTCATGACTGTCTTTTATAAGTTTCCCTGTCTATAGGTGATCTTTGTTAAGTTTAGCGAATCCACTCACTACGGACTACACATCACTTACAGACAGGGATAATCAGTTGCTGTAACTAACAAATAACTACATTGACGGCTAAGCCACCCAAAGCGGTTTCCTTGTATTTGCTTTGCATATCTTTACCAGTTTCATACATGGTTTTTATGACATCATCCAGTGACACACGGTGTGTACCATCGCCACGAATGGCTAAGCGAGCGGCATTAATGGCTTTGATAGCACCCATGGTATTGCGTTCAATACAAGGGATTTGCACCAGCCCTCCGATTGGATCACAGGTCATGCCCAGGCTATGTTCCATGCCAATTTCCGCGGCATTTTCAACTTGTCTGACCGTGCCGCCCAGTACTGCAGCTAAAGCGCCAGCAGCCATTGAGCTGGCGACGCCAATTTCACCCTGACACCCTACTTCGGCAGCAGAAATAGAGGCATTTTGTTTGTAGAGAATGCCGATAGCCGCAGCTGTTAATAGAAAATCGTACATCCCCTTAAGGTCGGCACCATGGACAAACCGCATATAGTAAGCCAGAACCGCAGGAATAACCCCTGCAGCACCATTAGTAGGGGCTGTAACCACTCGACCACCGGCGGCATTTTCCTCATTAACGGCCAAGGCAAACAGGCTTACCCAATCCATTAGTGTGAGTGGGTCTCGGAGGCCAGCCTCTGGCTTAGTCAGCAAGTTTTGGTAGATATCTGCAGCACGCCGAGGAACGCCTAAACCGCCTGGTAATACACCTTTGGTTCGACAGCCTCGCTCGATACATTCAGTCATCACCGTCCAAATATCTTGCAGGCGCTCTTCTACTAAGCGTTCACTTTCATGGAGCGCAATTTCGTTCGCCATCATTAATTCAGCAATGGTTAAGTTATTCGCCTCACATTGCTTGAGTAACTCTTGAGCAGAGTTAAATGGATATGGAATTGTTTGACTGTCAACCTCTGAATGCTCTGCACTGAGTTCATTTTCACTGAGTACAAAGCCACCGCCTACCGAAAAGTAAGTTCCCTGTTTTAGGGTGTCACCTGCAGCAGAGATCGCTATGAGTGTCATACCATTGGGGTGAGCAGATAAAAACTCGTCATGATGAAATTGCAGATGCTGTTGTGGGTTGAAGGTAATTAAGTGAGTGCCACCCAATAGCAGCTTATGTTGTTGATGTATTTCTTCTACTTGCTGGGCCGCCAGTTGTGGGTCAACCCGTTCAGGTCGGTGGCCTATTAAGCCCATTAATACAGCTGTATCTGTCGCATGTCCTTTGCCTGTCAGCGCTAATGAACCATATAGGTGAGCCTTTATGGTATGCACTTGATAAAGGTCTTCACCCAATGACGCTAGAAAACGGTTTACAGCAACCATTGGCCCCACGGTGTGTGAGCTTGAAGGACCCACACCTATTTTAAACAGGTCAAATACACTTAATGCCATAGTCGATATCGTCTTAATGTTAGTGTTCTTACTACAATGTTGGCAGGAAAAACGCTCGTTTTACAACTGCTGAATAAACACAATATGCAAAGTTGGTGATGGAGTTAAAGAGTAAAAGAACAGAAAGTGCAGTAATTAACTGCACTTTCATGGAGGTATGAAGGGTTATTGTTCAGTGGCAATGGCTTTTAAGGTGGCAACTAATAAGTCCCAAAAACGCTGAACACTATGAATATTCACTTTTTCATCGGGAGAATGGGGATAACGAATGGTTGGTCCAAATGAAATCATGTCCCAATGTGGATAGGCGGCTGCCAGCAAGCCACACTCTAGACCAGCATGAATGACTTTGATTTCAGGTTTCACCTCAAATAAACGCTGATGAACGCCGATCATGGTTTGCAAAACAGAAGACTGCATGTTTGGCTGCCAGCCCGGATAGGCCCCCTCAAAGCGGATGGTGGCGTTGGCCAGACGGAAGGTGTTAGCAACAGCATTGGCGAGCGCCTGCCCTGCACTATCAATCAAGCTTCGAGCTAGACTGGCTACATGGATTCGGCCGTCTTCAACAGTGATAACACCCAGGTTGGTTGAGCTTTCAACAATACCTTGTACAGTGTCACTCATACGCATAACGCCATTTGGACAGGCACTAAGGGTATGGCTCAATGTCTTTTGACTTGCCGCAGGCATTAGCTGTGCTAAGGGTGCTATTTCCGATAATGTAAGCTGTAAGTCTGGCTCTGCGTGCTGTAATTCATTGTTTAATATAGCTTGCTGGTCAGCCAGCCACGTTTTTAGCTGCATAACGGCAGCATTTGGGCAGGCTAATTTAATAAAGGCTTCTCTTGGAATGGCGTTACGTAATGAACCACCTTGAATGTGACTGACACGAATAGGCAGTTCCGCTTGATCAGCCTCGCATAGTAAGCGTGCCATCAGCTTATTAGCGTTAGCTCGACCAAGATGGATATCGACCCCTGAGTGACCGCCTTTAAGACCGGTTATGGCTAGTTCAAAGCTTTGATAATCAGCCGGGATTGGCTCAGGGCTATATGTCCAATCTGCACAGATATCAACACCACCAGCACAACCTAGATACAGCTCACCTTCATCTTCAGAATCGAGATTCAATAAGATGCTGCCTTGCAGCTGTCCAGGCTGGAGACCCATGGCACCGGTCATACCGCTTTCTTCATCAATAGTGAACAGTGCTTCAATAGGTCCATGTTGTAAGTGCGTTGACTCTAACACGGCGAGAATGGCAGAAACGCCAATACCGTTATCTGCACCTAGTGTTGTGTTTTCTGCTGTTACCCAGTCCCCTTCTATATAGGCATTGATTGGGTCTTTAGTGAAATCATGTTGGGTTGTACTGTTTTTTTGGGGCACCATGTCCAGGTGGGCCTGTAATACAACACCTGGTGCATGCTCTAAGCCTGATGTTGCTGGTTTGCGGATAATCAGGTTGCCGACGTGATCTTGTGTTACAGATAACCCCAGATCGGTTGCCCAGTGCTGAATATGTTCAGCCAGTTGCGCCTCATAACCTGAAGGATGAGGAATGGAGCAAATCTTAGCAAAGTGTTGCCAGAGGGATGATGGTTGAAGTTCTGTTAAATGTGGTGCATTCATATACTGCCTTTCAACAAGTTCTTAGCTAATGACTAGCTACTCAATAAATTGCTTTTATGTATCCAATGGCGGTGAACATATGAAGCAAAAACAAGGGGATGTGGTTCTGGATCCCGAAATGATACGACATGCGAAGTACAACATCCTAGCCATGGAGAGAAGTATTTTATACGAATACGCTGGTTAAAAGGAGTATTTCTTAGGTATTCAACTGAAACCGCAAGAGGCTGGTTTTCCTTAAGTGCTGGGCCAGCTGTTGCTTGTGCTGTTATGGGGGTTGTTACGATAGGAGATAGAAGTACGCCACAGCTAGCGATGTGGGTTAGAAATTGACGACGTAGCATAGTCACTCCTGTAAATCACAATAAAACTAAACACCTTACTTTGGCTATCACTGGTTAAAGGGATATACTTCCCGATGCTATGCAATAGCGTGTGAATGTTGTTGATAGTTTATACTGCTTTATACATTTAGATAATTCTGAATTACGCAAAGCTTAAGTTCTGGTTTTTTATGTCGATGACGTCGAGAAATATAATGCGTTTGGATTATTGAACGCTTTGTGTCATAGCCAAGGGAAGTAAAACAATTGTTAGTATGAGTTTGAGGCGATTTATTCGTACCGTGTGTTATGTTTTATTGGTGTCGTCAGGTCTCCTACAGGCGGCTCATGCGCCGTTTACAGTGACCGTTGCAACACCTAAATATGTGGCGAGAACATTTTTACTCTGGCAGCAGAAAACACCTTGTCAGCAGGTAAAGCAGTATTCGTCGCCCTATGCCAGTCGTGGTACAGTCGAACTGGTTATTATATGCCGAGCGCTTTATGAAGCTGGACTCAACTTCAGTTTGGACTTGTTAGAAGCACCTAATTACTCTCGTGCATTGTTAGATGTGAAATCAGGGCGTGCGATCATTTCAGCAGAAACGGTATGGGATCAGGAAATTACTGAAGAATTTCATGTGTCTAAATTGATTATTCCATCAAATAAATTTGTAAAAGGCGTTTATGTTCGTTCCGGCGATAACCGTCTCAATAATGTACGAAACATAGATGATTTACGAAAGTTTCGCGGTGTTATGGTAAAGAATTGGATAATTGACTGGTACACAATGGAAAACATGAACTTAACGATGTTTCCCGTTAATTCCATTGAATCACTTTACTATATGATTGAGACAGAACGCGCAGATTATACGTTGCTTGAATTTAATCAAGCGGCACATCAAGCTCGGCGTGTTAAACATATACAATTACAAATTGTACCTGGGATAAAAATTAGGCTGGAAGGTGAACGTTTTTTTGTAGTGAGCAAAAAGGCAAAATATCACGATTTGGTTTTTTCTTTCCTGCAGCAAGGTTTAGATGTTTTACAAAAAAATGGAGAAATACACAGGGCTTATCAAGAGTCTGGTTTTTTTAACCCGGTGATGAAAGATTGGATTTTGTTAAACCCATAATGTTGTTTTTGGATACGTTTCCCTTCCTTTGTTAATTGCGAACAATTTTTATATAAAGTTGCCTTGATGCGGTGCATTGGTTATAGACAACACTTTCAGTGCGTTGTACTTCCTTATTGATTTCGCGTTATATCAAATAATGAGTAAGTAAATTCTTCATTAAAATAAACTGTGATGTTGTTAAACGTTATTTATCCTCAGTGTGGAACTATATGACCACATAAAAAATTTCCAATAAATTTTAATAAAAAAATAAAGAGCTAGGAAGTCTAGGAAATATTGAAAGGTGGTTGGTGTATTGACCCCTGAAAATCATTCGTATTGGATGTGTTAAAAGGTATAGGTATACCACCTGTTATTAAATATATAATAATAAGTAAGTGGATAATTATAAAAATTAAAACAAGCTGATTTGTTGGTTGCGGCTATTTGTTTGCTATCAATGATTGTTTTTGCTTTCGATTGATGGTGCTCTCTAAGTATTAAGGAGTAAGCATAAAGGCTATCTATTGTTAATAGATACGTTGTTATTAATTAAATGCTTTTTATGTGAATGCAGCAATAAATGTTAAGTAATGTATTTGCACAACTAAAGTATTTATGCAGGGGAATATGATGAAGTATAGAAGTAGCACACTTATTTTAGTGGGTGCTGCTGTGTCCAGTACACTTTTTTCACTGCCCTCGTGGTCAGCTGAAAAAATTAACCTGGAATATAGTCCGTTAACACAGGCTATTCGCAGTGCAGCACCAGTCCATGAAATTTTACAACTAAGTTCAGAAAAAGATGTTATGGTTATCCGTTCGATTTCTACCAGTGATAACCAACAAAAACATCGATATCAACAATACTATGAAGGCGTACCTATTTATGGCTTTAGTTTTGTTGCCCGCGAAAATCATGCTGGTCAGTTTAGTGAATTTTCCGGAGATTTATTAGTTGCCCTGGATGAGCATAACTTAGAAGTTTCGCCCAGTTTAACGGCAGAGCAAGCACTGCAAATTGCCGTTGAGCAATCAGGTCACACAGGATTTGTGCAAGATAAAATTGAGCATAATAATAAGAAGCTATGGATTTATGCTGAAGACGAGGCTGATCCTCGACTAGCGTATGAAGTGAGCTACTTTACTCACAACGCATCAGGAAAACCTACTCGTCCCTTCTTTATAATTGATGCGCATACGGGCGAAGTACTTGATCACTGGGAAGGTCTTAATCACCAACAAGCAACAGGGCCTGGCGGTAATAAGAAGTCAGGAAAATACCAGTATGGCTCAGATCACGGACCGTTGGAGGTTGATGCTCAGTGTCGTATGAGTACTGCCAATGTTGAAACCATTGATATGAAACACAGGGAAAGTGGTGGTCAGGTTTTTCAGTTTAATTGTCCTG
The DNA here is from genome assembly GCF_018263875.1 of Zooshikella ganghwensis. Classification (NCBI taxonomy): domain Bacteria; kingdom Pseudomonadati; phylum Pseudomonadota; class Gammaproteobacteria; order Oceanospirillales; family Zooshikellaceae; genus Zooshikella; species Zooshikella ganghwensis. Next base: position 190,121 of record NZ_JAEVHG010000003.1, on the reverse strand, counting down.
AAAATAATTATAAAGAAGTGAATGGTGGGTACTCACCGTTAAATGATGCCCATTATTTTGGTGGTGTTGTCTTTAAACTTTATAAAGAATGGTTTAATACTCAGCCCTTGAGTCATAAATTAAGAATGCGGGCACACTATAAACAAAATTATGACAATGCTATTTGGGATGGACGGCAGATGTCATTTGGTGATGGTGGGAGTATGTTCTATCCCCTCACTTCCTTAGATGTAGCTGCTCATGAAGTAAGTCATGGCTTCACCCAGCAAAATTCAAATCTAGTTTATCGTGGTCAGTCAGGTGGTATTAATGAAGCCTTTTCTGATATGGCTGGAGAAGCTGCTGAATTTTACATGTTTAAGAAAAACGACTGGTTAGTGGGTGGCACGATTACCAAAAGTCGCGAAGCGCTTCGCTTTTTTAAGCAGCCGAGTAAAGATGGTGTATCAATTGATCATGCCAGCCAATACCGTGAAGGCATGGATGTTCATAACTCAAGTGGTGTCTTTAATCGTGCTTTTTACACATTAGCAACGACCAATGGCTGGGATATTAAAAAAGCATTTGAAGTGATGGTGGTTGCTAACCAAATGTACTGGAAGCAAAACACGAACTTTGAGCAAGGTGCTTGTGGTGTTGTTAAAGCGGCTAAGGATAAAGGCTACCCCGAGGCAGATGTGATTGCTGCATTTGGCGTTGTGGGTTTAGGTAAAAGCTGTGGCGGAAACCCTGGTGAGCCACCAGGACCAGGCCCTCAGCCACCGAACCCTGATCCTAATCCGCGACCTCCAGGCCCTAACCCTCAGCCACCAGGACCTGATCCAGAACCTCCATGTATTCCCCCAGGTGGACCCAATATGCCCCCAGGAGGACCATGGCCACCGATGCCACCCGGAGGACCCAATATACCGCCAGGTGGACCCAATATGCCCCCAGGAGGACCCAATATGCCCCCAGGAGGACCATGGCCGCCGATGCCACCTGGAGGACCCAATATACCACCAGGTGGACCGAATATGCCCCCAGGAGGACCATGGCCACCGATGCCGCCCGGAGGACCCAATATGCCCCCAGGTGGACCGAACATGCCTCCAGGTGGATGGCCTCCAGGTTGGCCGCAAGCAGATGTTGAGGGTTCACGCGCAGATGAACAAGTTATGTGGCCAGGCCGTCCGGGTCGCCCAGGGCGACCTGGAAGACCAGGACGACCCGGTAAGCCCGGTGGTCCAGGTAATCCATGTATTCCACCTGGAGGACCCAATATACCGCCAGGTGGGCCGAATATGCCCCCAGGAGGTCCATGGCCACCAATGCCTCCAGGCGGACCTGGTGGCCCAGGTAAACCACCCGGAGGACCAAATATGCCGCCAGGTGGCCCTTGGCCGCCAGCACCTCCTGGCGGACCTAATATCCCTCCTGGAGGTCCCAACATGCCTCCGCCAACAGGACCTTGGCCTCCAGGTCCACCTGGAAGTGATTGGCCAGTGAATGAACAAGTGGAGGAAGGTTCTTCGCAACAAAGCGATGTTGAGTCGAACGTCGAATAATTAACTCATAATGTAACCATGGCAAGGGAGTGCCATGATTACAAATAACTTAGCTATGATTTAACCCCTGCCACTCATGGTCAAGTAGACCATAAAGCTCTGTGTCAGAGATTTCCCCATTAACAATCCAACGTTCCCGTAAAAAATCTTCTTTGTGATAGATACTGCGTTAAAGCAGGTCCTAGTTTGAGTAGTCTTTTCCTAAAGATTGATTATTAAATAGGTCTTTACTGATATTTGTTATTGTGATTAAAATTTTTCTTTAGAATACAGTTGACGTTTAAGGATGTATACGTGCAGATATCAGTTTATATAGCAACCAGCGTGGATGGCTTTATTGCGCGAAAAAACGGTGATATTGACTGGCTGGAACAGGCGGGAGATGGGAACAATACGACAGATTTTGGCTATGAGGATTTTATGTCCTCTGTTACCTGCCTGGTGATGGGGCGTAAAACCTTCGAAAAAGTATTGTCATTTCCAGAGTGGCCTTATGAAAAAAAACGGGTGATCTTGCTGAGTCGCACATGTTCGTCTATCCCTCCTGAATTGGAAGGTAAGGTAGAACTTTATTCGGGTGAGATTTCTGCTTTAGTTGATCGTTTAAAATATGAAGGAGAACAGCGGGTTTATATTGACGGAGGGGTAACCATTCAATCTTTTTTAAAAGCTGGACTGGTGGATGATATTACCATCACACGCATTCCGGTTATTATTGGTGAGGGATTACCATTGTTTGCGCAAACTGGTCATGATATTTCGCTGACTCACATAGCGACTAAGGCCTATGATAATGGTTTTGTACAGTCGACTTATCAGTGTTAATGGTGTTATATACCCTTCACGAATGATTTCTAGGTTTTGTTATCTTTACTCCTCACCCCAATCACCATATTTATATGGCAGATTGAATAATTTGTTTGCCGCTTCCTTGCGGCAAACAAATCGGCGGGCATTATCCAGCCTTTGTAGGGTCCTTTATTTATTGAGCTAATACTGTTACTGACTTAAGCGAAATTAGGGTACAGCACAAAAAGGGTTGGCAATACTTGAATTTGCTTGTGAAGCAGGTGCTGGGAGCACCTATTTTTTATGTTGAGCTAGGAGTTTATCCAGGTTATTCGCGAACTGTTGGCGGTCACTTTGGCTCAGTGCAGGAGTGCCTCCGGTATCAATACCACTGCTGCGTAAGGTATCCATAAAATCACGCATATTGAGACGTGCTTTGATATTGTCTTTGGTATACAGCTCACCCCGAGGGTTAAGGGCAATACAACCTTTATCAATCACTTCAGCCGCTAAAGGAATATCCGCGGTGATCACTAAGTCGCCTGCGGCTGTCCGCTTAACAATTTCATTATCAGCAACATCAAAACCCGGTGTTACTTGCAGGAATTTAATAAAGGGTGACTTTGGTACACGCAGTGGTTGGTTGGCAACCAGCGTGACTGTTGTTGCAGTCCGTTCTGCAGCTCTAAATAATATTTCTTTAATCACAACAGGACAGGCGTCTGCGTCTACCCATATGTTCATAATCTTTATTGACCTTATAGAATTAAGCGTTGGCGGTTTATGAGCTGCATATACCCATAATACAGATAGAATGTAAAGGTTTTTAGCCTTGTAAGGTTAAGTCGATGAATAAAATCGCAAGTCCCGCAGCACAAAGCATGATGACCCGAATGCTTAAATTATAGAGGATGGGTTGCCCAGGAATCATATAAAGTATAAAAGGTACACTGTAACCAATCATGGCGTTGGTTAGTGCAGCCGCATTATTAGGTTGACCAAAGGCATAGACGAGATAGCAAACAATTAATAGATGGCCAAGAATAATAACGAGAAGCTGATCTGTTTGACCTAGTGTGATTAAAACTAATACGCCTACCAGCACACAACCAGATAGTTGACCGATCATGCGTTGATTGTATTTGGCAACATCACCTTTTTTCAGTGCCATTACTGCCCCAATTATAGTGATAAAGACAAAAACACTGTCTTTTATGTTAAAAATTAAATAGGCACCAAGAGCCAGGGATAAAATAATACCAATGCAAATCATATTGCCTGTTAAAGGCGGGGAGCTATTATTTTCAGGTGGTTGCGGGGCTAGTCCGGGTGACGGTAGTAGAAAAAAGATAGGGTACATTAATAGTACCGTAATAATAAATGACCAGTAGTAGTCTGCTAATAAGGCACGTGTAGAGATACCCGAAAACCCTAGAATTAAAAACAGTGACCAGCTAATTAATCCAAAAAACCAAGATGTTTGATTATTGTGTTTGGCCGTGTCATGAATAGCATAAAAACATAACCAGCTTGAAATAAGCCAGACAATAAAGGGATGGGTTGCCAGTATATCGGTTAATACACTGGCAATGAATGCTAAAAACAAACTTTTCCCTGTTAATTTCCACACTAATTGAAAAGATGCTTGGGGTAAATTGATAAAAATAATGGTCGGAAACAGTAACCAATACATGGGTAGTTTCCAGTTACCCGCTAAGCCAATGACAGCACCCACAGTCATGCCGATGATAATCCGTATGGGCCTATGGAGTGTTGGATTAATATATTTCCCCATTACAGCACCATACGCGCCAGGGACACGCCGCGCATCCATATATGGCTGAGTACAGACCAGATGTCCGACTGTTGAGGAATAATCATCGCAGATGCCCTAGACCCTACAATCAGGCTCTTAGGCGCATGATTAAACTGAATACGGACCCGTATACGTTGTTTAGGTCTGACCCAGTGCGTGTCATTTTGAACATCTGCAGCTGAGCCTAGTATTGCTTTCGCTGATGAAACAGCTGTATCAACACTACTGATATAGCCTTTTACTAAGGTAGTCGGGTTTGCATCAAATACAACCAGTGCCTGGCTTCCTGGTTTTAACTGGTCGCCCCCTTTTTCAAGAAAATCTACCGCGAGCCACTGGTTTTGTTGGGCCACTAAGGTGAGCGCTGTTTGCCCAGTATGCAAGTAAGTACCCTTTGTTAAAGCCTGATTGGTAATCGTGCCAGCACTGGTGGCGACAACCCTGGTTCGGCTTACATTGTACTGGGCTTGTTGGAGCTGATTCATTGCCAGCTTAAGTGCAGCATTTTCACCATCACGCTGAATTTTTGCGCGAGCATTTATGACGGCATTATGGTGAATAATGACTTGCTGTTGGATATGAACAAGTTCAGTTTCAGCTTGTTCTAATGCCTCTTTATTTATCAGCCCTTTGCTAAATAGTTGTCTAACGCGCATGGTGTGAGCTTGCACTTGTTTTAAATCTGACTGTGCCTGCTTTTCCCGTGCTAAGGCTTGTGTGATGGCAACCTTTAATCCTTGGTTTTGTTCAAGAACCTGGGCAAGTTGGGCTTGAGCCTTTTCCAGAGCAAGTTGATAGCGTTCAACATCAAGATCAAATAAACGGTCACCAGGCATGACATGGTCACCATTACGCACATAAATTGTCGTAACCTTACCAGGTACCTCTGGTGCTATATCAATAAAGCCAGCCTGAATAACGCCTTGGGAAGAAAAAGGGGCATAAAAGTCAGCGGCTAACAGAAAACCACTGAGCAGTACCACGATAGTAAATAAACCAAACGAAAGGCGGGTGAGCGCCCGATTAGCCATAGTAACCTCATTAAAGTAGTAAGAAGAGAAAAGGAAATATGTGAGTATTCCGATTGTTGCACATGCAACATTATAGTGATTTATGTTGCATGTGCAACGTTTTTTGCTAAGCTAGCGTCATGCTGTAAATTTTCATATAAAATACGTGGTTTTTCGGGGGCGACATTGTGCGGTTTAGTGAGATTGATGTGTTGGATGAATCAATATTTTTTGCTGTAAGCAGCTTGCATTATGTAATGCGGCAAAAAATCACATTGGCTTTAGAGCCATTAAATATTACCTCAGAAATGCTAGGGTCCATGTTGATTATTGCGGATAAAGGGCCGTTAACCACTAATCAGTTTTGCTGTTATCAAGGCCGTGGGCGTTCAACCTCGAAACGCATTATAGATCGACTTCAGCAGCGTAAACTGATTGCGCTTGATGATAATGATTGTGATAAACGTGTTAAAAGCATTCGTTTACTGCCTGAAGGTGAAAGATTAATGAAGCAAGGATTGCAAGCCATTAAGCAGGCACGTCAGGAATTAGAAAAAAAAGTTGGAACCAAGCAGATAGTGCAATTTATGAGTAGTGTTCGAGAAATGTATGCGCTATTGCAGGATGACAATGGATAAATTTTTGCATTAATGCGTCTTGTGTTGATATGGTTTTTAGAGGAAGCACATGATTGACAACGTTAGACGTGTTAACAGGCCCTAGTAATGTACTTCCTCTATCGCGCTTATTTTTTTAGGTTAGTGTTTAGGACTCGTAGCTTTCATGTTTGGGAATCCAGCTATTGCCAAATCGATGCCAAGGCCAAAACCCAGGTTTAGGGACTTCTGCTTTGTCTAAAATGGCCTCCCCTTTTTCTTTTTCACCCAAGGTGAAATAGTATCGGTAAATCAGTTTAGCAAGCTGTGTTTTTTCATCAGCAAAAGGCGGTTCATGAAAAAGCTCATTAAACCGATGTAATGCCATGGGTAACCAGTTAGTTGGTAATGGTTGTTTGACTTCGACAGCACAACGGGCAGCGTTGACTAAAAAATACTGTGTTTCATGGCCAATTTGATGGTCAATTGTACGATAAAAATAAGGGTAAAGCTGGGTAGGCTCATAATGAAGAATAAACAGGTTGTTCAGGGCTAAATCATGCAGTGGGTCTTTTTCTAAAACATTTTTATAGGTATCAATGGCAAGTCGAGTATTGCCCTCACTATGATGAGCTCGGCCTATATGTACCAATGCATCAACCCAACCGGTCATGTCATAGGCGCGATTTAAATGTTGAAATGCAACAGAGACATTTCCTTGATCAGTGTAAATGCGCCCTAATAATAAGTGGTTTTCTGGCTCGTCAGGTTGTTGGGCTAATAATGTTTTGGTTATTTGCACGGCTTCATCATATTTATTCTGATTAATTAACCAATACACAAGTGTGCGTTTAAAGTAGTCGTAGTGGGTAAAGTAACGACTGCCAAAATACAACAAGTCAAGTCTTTTTTGTAATTCGTTGTGGTCAATAAAAACATGTTCTAAATATCGGGCACAACGGTAAGCAGCATCTTCTGGTTGTTGTTGCAACCAGTCAAACAGTGTTTCACTATTATCATGCTTATGGTATTCGTACCAACTGGAAAGGATGTTATTAGTTATCACTTGCTGTTTGATACAGTGTTCTATAAACGTATAACGTTGGGTGCTATTGGTTTTTTCTAACACCTGCAGTTTCGTATTGATAAACCATTCATCTTCAGGCTCATACTCTAAGGCGTTATGAATAGTGTTCAGTGCTTGCTCATACTTTTCCAAGCCAATATAACAGCGTACTTCTGAAACCATGACATGGCGGGTGAGTCCCTGTCGCTGGTTAATAGTCGCTAGCTGATCAGCTGCTTGCTGAAAGTTGTCTTCTATCAAATAAAGGCGTGCAGCAATAGCTGCTTTGGCTGACGGAGAAAGATAAACTTCATAGTCCTCTAATTGCTGTAGTGCAACTTTAACGCTGTCATTATAGGCTAGATAGCGCAGAACCTGTTCGATATAGTTAAAACTATAAGGATGTAAGTCTAACAGCTTTTGGGCACAGAGAGCCGCTTTTTCATACAGCTGATTATCATGATAAACATCGAGCATACGACTGATAGCGCCTGGTGATAAAGGTGCTATTTCGATACTTTTGGTATACCAATGCATTGCTAGTTGTAACTCACCCTTTTTATCCAGTATTTGGGCTAAGCGGTAATAGGCACCAGCATAACCAGGCATTTGCTGGATAATGGTCTGGTACATTTGCTCCGCATCATTTAAATAACCTGCACACTCTTTAAAAAAGGCAATATCAAAAGCAATATCATACCGCCATTGGCCGTTTTTCATGGCTGCGCTTTGCCATTCATACAATAAATAATTTGCTTGCCGGCTCAGATCACCCCGCTCTAAGGCCTGGTTAAAACATAACAAAGAAAAGGGTTTGTGGCCGGGTAAGTCTGCCGGTAAACATTTTTTTAAGGCGGCTGTTTGCTCACTGGCTGAGCGCTGTCGGAGCCGTTGGTCGGTTACGCCAAAATACACTGCATAGCAATAACAAGCATCAAACCACGATAACTGATTTATGAAGTCATTGTTTTCAATGAGAGTCGCTAACCGCTGGTAATCTGAGTCAGTAAAATGGGCTTGCTGATACCAAGTCCATTTTAACATTTGCCACTGGTCAGTAAGAGAGACTTCAGGTGTTGCCTGTTGATCGTGATCTTCAGATTTTGGGTGGGGAGTATCCTCTTTGTCTTGTTCAAATGAGCGTAGTTGAATTTCTGTAGGTAGCAGACTACGACCTTGATTTAAGATTGTTTTAGCCAGATCATTACGATCCTGTTGTAAATACCAGTCAGCCAGTTTGTCATAGTTCCAGGGCAATAAAGGCCGCGCATCAATACAGCGCTTAAGGGCTTTTTCATACTCTAAGCCACTGCTTCCCTCCCCTAATAAATACGCATACTCCTCCTGAAGTTCAAAAATACTGGGGCTGGCTTTAATTTGCGCCTGCAGCTGCTGGCAACGTGCTTGATAGGATTCAGCATAAGGACGGATCAACCGCAATTTACGTTTAATGCTGGTGGACTTGGGGGATAAGTCAATTGCCATGTTGGCACTGCTCAAGGCGTCATCCATCAAGCCTAACTCATATTCAGCTTCTGCTTTATATATCCATAAATGCTCTGCGGAGGGTGACTTTGCCAAAAGTTGATTAGCGCGGGTAAGGACTTCTGACCAATGTTGTTTGGCTTTGGCAACAATCAGCTCCAGGTAATGTGCAAATCCTGTTGGAATATCGTCGTGTTGTTGACGATAACTATCCACCCATTGTTCAAGGAATTCAGTGTCACCGCAATTTAAGATAGCTTTTAGACGAGTAACGTTGTGTTGCTGTTGATCATTCGCATAATGCTTCATCCGGTCAGCAAACTGCTGAGGTGACAAACAAATACCATAGGCATAGATGTCTCTGAGATAGGCACAAGGACTATCATGGCTAATTTTTTGATACGCGAGTTTAGCCAGGTTGATGTTGTTTTCAGCAACATGTTTGCTGAGGGCAATAAGCTGTTGAGCATCTTTATGACATGGATAACCTGTCAGGGCTGATTGACTTTGATGGGTTACCGCAATGAGGTAGTTGCCTGAAGCTTGGTAGGCCTCCGTCACATACCCTTCATCAACAAATTTAGGGCTGAGAGACTCAGGGTCACGAATATAAAACCCCTGTAGTGCATCGTCAAAACCAATGATGACTTCAACATGAGCCATGAATAAGGTGAGTAAATGGCCGATTAAAGGAATGCCCTGTTTCAACAGGGTTTTGATAGCTGCTGAGGTATTTTGGATGTGGTGAACGGTGAATCCATTGTTTTCCAGATATGATTGCATACGCCATAATTCGGTCCCTTCATGGCCTTGCATTTGCTGATAAAGCTGTCGTGGATCAAGCGTTACGCCTTGAGAGTGCGCACACATCGTAATTGAGGTTGGCACACACATCGAGGGCTCTTGACACATAACGGGTACGGAAATGAGGACTTTTTCAGCATTTGGTGGCGCCTCTTTCAGTTGTTGATAGAAAGAGGGATACACTGTTTGCGCTAATTTAAGCGCTTTGTCTTTTTGATCGTTTAACCATAATAAATTGACATGTGTATGCTCTATCTGACGTAAATCCATATTGGACCAACGATGTTTTAGCTCAGTCAGGCACTGGATTGACTGGGTTAAGTCACCAATAAAATAATAAAACTGGGCCTTGTAGTGTAAAAACATTAAGTCATTAAAGCCCTTGGTGATGGCTTGCTGTAAAACTTTTTTGGCTTGGGCAAGCTGGCTTCGTGCCAGCAGGTTGGAAATCAGTAGACAATAGCCGTCTGCTCGTTGAGGGTAGCTTTTAATAGCTTGCTGGCTGCAGGTAATGGCAGCATCCCAATCCCGTAAATAACCATAAGCAATTGCCAGATGACGCCAGGCTAAGTAATGTTTAGTGGGCAGCTGTGTTTTTAAGTGTGCGATTCGCTCATAGGTTGATTTTATGAGTCCCATTCTCGCGGAAATACGAATAACAATAGCTTGTTGTAATGTGTGTTCATAGGTATTTGAGCACAAGCTGCTCATAGCTTCAGCATGAGCCAGGCTATCACGAAGGTTTTCCCGCTGAGTTCGAATACCCAGCCAGCGTAATTGAATGCCTGGGTGTTTTGGAAAATATCTAGAGGCAATTTTAATAAGCGCATTGCCTGTATTGGTTTTTCCTGCAGCAGTTAAAACATCATCCCAAAATAAGGCATCTGCAGGCTGGCTAAGTAAGTGAACAACCTGTTGACGGCACTGAACAAATGCTTGGTATGCTTGATAACCGTCACCTTTGGCAAAAATTAGATAAGCTTTTCTTGCATGATGAGAAAGAGGGCCATAAAGTGGATGATGGCGACGAAATAACATCAGTGAGACTACCTGCCAGGGAAATACGTTAATTAATGCTTGTTAATACCAGTTTAACAAATCCATCCCTGATTATCACAAGTTGCAGCACTGTTATGCGTTAAGTGTAGTTTAGAGTTGGGGCTTTAAGGGTATATTATCAAAGGGGTCATGAATACCCATTTGGACATGGGTATTCTGGTGATAAACAGCTGCTTTTCAGTACACTTTTGGCTAGGGCCTGTTAACAAGCCCTAAGCTCTTTAAATAGCATCACTATTATTACGTTCTGTGTTCATTGTGCACTCGCGAAATTGAATACCGTACTGATGTGATAACTTACCGTCAATGGTATCGGTTGTAATTAAGCCGCGGGCTTCAGAATTACCACCATCATTGACCCTTAGTTCAGTATTAATGACTACAGGCTCTTTTGCCCCGCAGCTTGACCAAACAATGGAATGTATATCAAGACGATCGCTAATGAGGTAGTTATCGTCGTAAGGGCCATTAAAATCTGTTTTCAAACGTGCTTCTTGAGGATAGCCGGCAAAGAAATAGCGGGATTGTTGTACGGCACTTACACCATCTTCCAGCGAAGCATATCCCCGATAATTAACATCAACAATGGTAAACGCATAACCATTAGGGATATTCAGTTGTGCGGTTAAAGAGCAGTTTTTGCGGCTTTCGCGGTAAGGGATATTAGGCCCAACTTCTGCAATATATGCATCAAAACCTAAAACAAAAGATTTACCATCAGGTGCCACTGTTGTTGAAACGGTGCCTGAAGGACAACCTGTGCCGGAGTTCTTTACCAAGTCAATTGTCACTGGAATTGAGTTGCTGGCGCTGACACTTGAGGCAAGTGAAAATCCAGCAATAAAAATAAAGGCTTTAGGTAAAGTAAGAGTGTTTGTCATCATAATCAATCCTTGAAGAGACAGGTTTTTAATCGGTATACCCCTCTATGGGTATAGCGTGAGTTTGAGAATGGTTGATAAAAAACAGCTAAATTATAAACCTCTCAAAAAACGTTTTTTATAGATGCCTATATGCTCAGACCCATGTCAGTTATGCATGTAAAATATGTCAGCCGTACAATGATTTAATGAATAATATATTGGGATTTAGGGGGGAATAAAAAGTGCAGGTAAATTAACTAAACGTAGAGTAATGACTAAGGCCAATGTATAGAAAGCAGACCCTAAGGGCCTGCTTGAAAAAAATTAATTAAAAGATAACTCACTGTTGTCAGCTTCACTATTCATAGTACAGCGTCTAAATTGAATACCGTATTGATGTGAAAGTTTGCCATCAATGGTATCTGTTGTGATAATACCTCTCTCTCTTCGGTAGTTACCATTAGTGACGCGGAGTTCAGTGTTGATCACTACAGGTTCTTTTGCACCACAGCTTGACCACACAACAGAGTGCAATCCTAAGCGGTCACTAATTAAATAATTATCATCATAAGGACCTTGGAAATTAGTCCTTAAACGTGCTTCCTGGGCAAAACCTGCAAAGAAATAACGAGACTGTTGCATTGCCTTCACATGACGATCAAGGGAAGCATAGCCACGATAATTAACATCAACAATGGTAAACGCATAACCATTAGGAATATTCAGTTGTGCTGTGATGGTACAGTTTTTCCGGCTTTCCCGATAAGGAACGCCTGGGCCAACTTCGGCAATGTAGGTATCGAAGCCCAGCACAAATGATTTGCCATCGGGTGCAACCGTTGTTGACACGGTACCAGAGGGACAGCCCGTTCCGGAGTTTCTCACTAAGTCAATGGTGACAGGAACGGAGTTGTTTGCGGTGGACAAACCAGCGATGGATAAGCTGGAAATTGCAAGTAGTGTGGCGCTAAGTTTACGTAATGTAAATTGCATGATTCATTCCTTGATAATGTTATTATTTTACCTGCCTACATGTGTAGCTTATGTAGTGAATAAAACATCCTAATTAAGCACACTCAATTATAAATATACTGCCTTTTATTAAATGAATAATGGTTACTTTATTATAATTGGCGCTTGTGCTACGGATGTATACCCATTGCTATGGGTATTCTTATAAATTTCAAATACCGCTATAAATTACTTCTGTGCTTCTCTCATTGCTGAGCAATAAATAGCGTAAATAAGTAGCAAGTTTATTGCAAATTTACTGTTTTCTTTTCAGTCGTTAACAGTTGTTGCTGGTTATAATGAGCGAGCCTGAGACTGCTGATTTCTCATTTTCTGAGTTGTTTTTAGTGAAATTAGCCTTTACTGATCAGGCCAGCTTCGCTAAAAACACTTCGTTTGGGGTGCAAAATTGCATAAATTATTATTTATTTTATTTGTTTTTTCTAAATTAAATTGTGCTCTTATAATAGATGAATTAGATATTTAGTATTGTTATTTTTATATGAGTGGTCTTTATAGTATTTATTATTGCCTCAATCCTGTGAGCTACTTATAGACGTTAACTGTATTATAATTGTCAAGTTTTTTGCTTGATCTGTAGCAACTGTTTTAGCTTAATTTTATGGCTAAAAGTTTGTATTCCTTATACGTTTATTTTGTGACAAAAATAAGTCAGTTGCGTTTATTTGAGTGGGGGTTTTATATTTTGTGATGCTGATCAACTTTATAGATTCGGTTAACTAATGGTGAGCATTTTTGACCACACTGTGTTTCTTTAGACTATGCTTAGGTGGCTGTAATGGGATCATAATAGTTTTAGCTCAAAGTATTGTTTGGGACCTACCTGGAAAAACCATTTGTTTTTTGAGCTTTTATAAAGGGGTTGGCTAAACTTTCGTAAGGAAGGCCCATTTTTTGCGGATAAAAATGCTTTGTGTTATAAATACTTTTGATGTTAATGAAAGGCTGAGGTTAGTACTGACGGGTTTATAAAGTAAATAGGTGACAGGTACGTTACCAAATTAATACAGCGATTAACCCGCTTACCAATTAAAAAGAGTGGATTTATACTACATATGTGTGGAATTGCAGGTGAATTTCGTTTTGATCAACAGGTGCCTGATTTAAATTTTGCTAGTGTGGCAAACAGTTTGCAGGCATCACGAGGCCCTGATGCTTCAGGTATTTTTGCTCAAAATAATCAGTTATTTGCTCATCGTCGTTTAAAAATCATGGACTTATCCAGTGAAGCGCAGCAACCCATGGTTGATATGTCGCTTGGGCTAGGTATTGTTTTTAATGGAGCAATCTATAATTATCGAGAAATTAGAAAACGACTCATTGATCAGGGCTATCATTTTTTTTCTGATGTTGATACTGAGGTGGTGTTAAAAGCCTATCATGCCTGGGGGAAAAAGTGCCTGGATCGGTTTAATGGTATGTTTGCTTTTGCCATTTGGCGCATTGATGGCAGCCAGCTCTTTTTAGCCCGTGACCGTTTGGGTATAAAGCCCTGTTACTATGTACAGAATCATCAATTTTTCCGTTTTGCCTCCTTTTTGCCTACATTATTACATAGCGCACAAGTATCCCATGAGTTGGATCCGATAGCGCTTCAGTTTTATTTAAATTTTCATGCAGTGGTGCCAGCCCCATCTACCCTTTTTAAAGATATTCGTAAACTGCCCCCTGGTCATTGGTTAGAGGTGGATGATAACGGGGGTGTTCAACAGGGCTGTTGGTGGCAAGTTAATTATGAGAGAACCCAGGATCATGAAGTGCAGTCAGTGGATGATTGGCAAATGATGCTGCAGGAAACACTACTGCAATCTGTGCGCCGTCGTAATGTCGCTGCTGTTGATGTGGGTGTTTTGCTTTCTGGTGGTGTTGATTCAAGTTTGTTGGTGGCGCTGTTAGCAGAAGTTAAAGGCAGTGATATTCAGACGTTTTCTGTCGGGTTTGATAGTGTAGGTAATGAGGCTGGTGATGAATTCCAATATTCAGATATTGTTGCCAGGCAGTTTGGTACTACTCATCATCGCTGGCGAGTAAGCGAGCAAGAACTGCTGAATACGTTGCCTCAGGCGATCAAGGCGATGGCTGAACCCATGGTAAGCCATGACTGTATTGGGTTTTATTTGCTTGCTCAGGAAGTAGTAAAACACTGTCATGCTGTTCAAAGTGGCCAGGGTGCAGACGAAATATTTGCAGGTTATCATTGGTATCCCCCCTTATTGGATGCTAAAGAAGCCTATCCTCATTACCGACAGGCATTTTTTGATCGAGACTTTAGTGAATATAAAGAAACCGTTAGTGCTGCCTGGTTTGTTGATAATGATGATGCGGGCGACTGGGTTAAAGCGCATTTTGCTGAAGCTGGTGCTCCTCAGCCACTGGATAAGGCATTGCGTTTAGATACTACAGTGATGCTGGTAGAGGACCCAGTCAAGCGTGTAGATAACATGACCATGGCTCATGGATTGGAGGCTCGAGTGCCTTTCTTAGATCATGAGCTGGTTGAGTTGGTGGCCAAAATGCCCTCCGCCATGAAAATTCAGCAGGGTGACGGCAAGTGGCTATTAAAGCGTTTAGCGAGGCAGTGGCTTCCATCAGAAGTGATTGATCGACCCAAAGGTTATTTCCCTGTCCCAGCGTTGAAATATCTAAAAGGTACAGTACTCAATCAAATCATTGAGGCACTTCAACAGCCTCAAGCAAAACAGCGAGCGTTATTTAATCCTTCTTACTTAAACAGGTTATATCAGGATCCTGGAGCACATATTACGCCGTTACGCGGCTCTAAACTGTGGCAGCTGGGATTGCTGGAACTTTGGTTGCAGGCACAAGGTATTTAACATGACTACCCGTTTACGTAACCGGTCACGGATTGTGCGGAAACAACAGCCTTCTTTTGAGCAGCTTCAGGCCGCCTGTTTACGGGAGGAAAATGACCGGAGCCAGCCGCAAAATGTGACTGTAGATTGCGGTTGGGGAACGTTGATTATGGGGCATACATTTTCATCTGCCAGTTTGATCGCTAAGCCCTTGCTGGAAGAGCCTGCTGGACAACGACATATCGCTTTCTATGTTGATCAGCCCCATGTATTACTGGCAAAAGCACCACAGTCACTGTTTTTGGACCCTTCGGACACCTATCGTTTATGGATGACCAACTACCGACCTCGACAAAGAGTTATCAGTAGTATTTCGGTTCGTCGTGCAACATCAAGTCACGATGCTGAAGCTTTGAATACCATTTTATTAAAGCGAGGTATGGTGCCTATTCCTGTTAAGCATATTTTGCAGCACCGTCGCTCAAAGAAACTGTTGTATCTCGTGGCGGTAGATCGCAAGTCAGGCGAAGTGGTAGGAACGGTTATGGGACTTAATCATGAAAAGCTGTTTGATGATCCAGATAAAGGCAGCAGCTTATGGTCTTTAGCCGTGGCACCTGAGTGTAAACACGGTGCAGTGGGAGAAGCCCTGGCTCGTTATCTCGTAGAGTACTTTCAGGTTCGAGGTTGCCAGTTTTTGGACTTATCTGTTTTGCACGATAATTCAAGTGCTAAGGCGCTTTATAAAAAGTTAGGGTTTGAGCGTTTGAATACCTTTGCGGTTAAAAAGAAAAATGCCATAAATGAAAAATTATTTGTTGGGCCTCAAGCATGTTTAACACTAAATCCTTATGCTCAAATTATTATTGATGAAGCGCTTGCGCGTGGCATTGAAGTTGTCGTTGATGATGCGGCAGCTAACCTATTCACCTTAAGGCATGGTGGGCGGGTGATTCGTTGTAATGAGTCACTCACCGACCTGACTTCCGCTTATGCGTGTAAGCTTTGTCAAAACAAATGGTTGACCCATAAAACTTTAATGCGTGCTGGTCTCAAAGTGCCTGAAGTTTTATTGGTTGAAGATGATAGTACAGCACAGGTTGAGTCATTTTTAGACAAAGTAGGATCAGTCGTAGTTAAGCCGCTGGATGCTGAACAGGGGCAAGGAATCTCAGTGGACCTTGCTACTCTCGATGAGGTGAAAACAGCGATTCAGTATGCTAAAGGCGTCTCATCTCAGGTCCTACTGGAAAGTTTCCACTATGGACAGGATTTACGTGTGCTGGTGATTGATGATCAGGTTGTCGCTGCGGCAATAAGGAAGCCTGCTGAAATTGTGGGCGATGGGGTCAGCACCATTAAGCAGCTGATCCATAAACAAAGCCGGCGCCGCCAAGCGGCCACTGGAGGCGAAAGTACCATTCCCATTGACCAGGAAACCAGTCGCTGCATCAAGCACGCGGGTTGGACCATGGATGATGTGTTACCGCAAGGTGAAGTGCTTCAGGTACGAAAAACCGCTAACTTGCATACGGGAGGCACCTTGCATGATGTTACTGAAGGCTTACATCCGGTGATTGCTCAAGCAGCACTTGAGGCAACCAAAGCTTTAGGCGTACCTGTGGCGGGTATTGATTTTATCGTGCCTGATCCTGAGCAGCCCATGTATGTCATTATCGAGGCGAATGAGCGTCCTGGTTTAGCAAATCACGAACCGCATCCAACGGCACAACGGTTTGTTGATATGTTATTTCCCATGACTAAACAGCATTAAACGTATCGAGTGGTAAGGATGAACCCTGTGATGAATAAAGGTACTGATATCCCAATTGATATGGCGTATTTGCAACAGGTCATGTTAGAGCTGTTTGCAATCCCCTGCCCTACAGGATTTACCGACCGTGTTGTGTATTACGTGTGTAATAAGCTGCAAGAGCTGGGTATTAGTTATGATTTGACGCGACGCGGTACGATTAGAGCGCATTTAAAAGGTGCAGAACAACGTCCTGACCGGGCCATAGTGACGCACCTTGATACCATTGGTGCAATGCTACGAGAAGTCAAAGCAAATGGGCGCTTAAGTATTACGCCGATAGGTCACTGGTCAAGTCGCTTTGCTGAAGGTGCTCGTGTCACTATTTTCTCTGATAACCATAGCTACCGAGGCACAGTACTCCCACTGTTAGCCGCGGGACATGCTTTTAATGAGGCCATTGATAGTCAGCCTATTAACTGGGATCAGGTTGAAGTACGAATTGATGAACATATTCGCAGTGCGGCAGATGTCTACAAGCTAGGTATGGATGTGGGCGATTTTATTGCTTTTGATCCAAACCCTGAGCTTTTGGATAACGGTTATATAGTCTCTCGCCATTTGGATAATAAAGCGGGAACCGCTGCACTGCTGGCTGCACTGAAGGCTGTTTTGGAATATAAGATACCGCTGGCAATTGATTGCCATCCAATTTTTACCTTGACTGAGGAAGTAGGTTCTGGGGTGGGCCATGCCTTGGATGAGATGGTGACCGAATTTGTCGGGGTTGATATAGCCCCTGTTGCTCCCGGTCAGAACTCTACAGAGTTTGGTGTAACTATCGCGTTAAAAGACTCCAGTGGTCCTTTTGATTATCACCTGTCGAGACATTTAATTGGCTTATGCAAAGAGAATAATATTCCTTATCAGCGTGATGTTTTTCGTTTTTATTATAGTGATGCATTATCTGCTGTGCAGGCAGGACATGATATTCGCCATTCGCTCATTACCTTTGGAACAGATGCAACCCATGGTTATGAGCGAACACACTTATCCGCACTTGAGAGTGTGGCAAAATTATTGGTGGCTTATATGGAAAGTGGTCCAGCGCTCGATAGTGATAAGGTCGATGCAGCGCCTATGGAGGAGTTTGCCAAGCAGCTTAAGCCTGAAAATATGCCTAAAAAAAATACTAATGTACCCGACATTAACTGTTTATGATCTTTTGTCGTTTTATGGAAGGACTGATTATTAAGTGAGGTTAGTCGGCTTTATTTATACTGAGGAAGTTATGAATAAACGTTGGAATATCAATGGCACAAAATATCTCATCATTTATTTCAACAGAACCGGTGATGAGCTTATAAGGGTCATCAAGAGGGGATTCACTTTGGTCAATAACATCCTCAGTGAAATTTAAAATTTCGCCAACACCATCAACTTTAAGGCCATAAATGCCATGATTTATTTCATAGGTGATGATTTTTTGGTCTTGGGTTGGGTTGGTATAGTTCAAGTGTAGTATACTGCTGGCGTCTATAAGGGTAAGGATTTCACTCCGATAATTAATGATACCACTTACAAACTCTGGTGCGCCTGCAACACCAACAGGGGCGATGAAGTCGAGAATTTCTCTGATCACGCTGGTTTCGTGAAGGCACCACACTTCACCAATCTGAATCGTCAGCCATTGTTTTGTCTGAGACATAACGCTCGCTTGTGTTGGTGTATTGAATAGTTGAAGTATAGTCAACTATGCTCAGGCGGCGTCTAAAAATCCCTTATTTTTACATGATAACCTTTATGTCTCTTTGTTTAACCGACAAGTTGTATTTGCCTTCGGGCGGTAATGGATTACGGCGTCGCCTTAATATCTGAGTTATTGATTGATGCTTTGATAAGTACTTGCCAAATAATGGGAGTATTGGTAGTTGGATCAATTTTACGGAGTGTCTGCTGTTCTTTTGGTTTGATGATATGTTCAGGAAGAAAGAGGTAATCACTGTTTTTTAAAGAGTGCTTGGTTTTTACTTTTGCTAATAAAGATAGTTTCCCATCAGGTAATGTCGTGAGCAAAAGCTCCAGGCGTGTTTTCTGGTCTGATAAGAGAATACTGGCTTCTTTATTACTTTTTAGATCTTTAGAGATGACATTAAACTGTTGTTTGCCAAGCTGCAGCTTGCCTTGTAAATGATAAAAAGCATCTGCTAAGTTGAAGGGAGAATACATCAAAGTAATACTGGTTATACCAGTCAACAGTGCACGTTTAAGCAGCATAAAACTATTGTTCCTGGTCAATGTGTACTCCTGAAAAGAAAAGGTTTAGGCAAAGCATACTCATTTTTCTAGGAGTCTGAAGGGTTGTAAGGTAAATTATTATAGGGAACTTGCGGTATAACGACAGTCTTTTCAGCGGAGAATCGCGGCCTAACTTGAAGAATTACTCGCTTTGTGACGTGGTTTAATTTTTCTCCGTGGAGAACTGTTTTCGATTTGGCCAGAGTGACCACCACCACTTTTCAATCATTTACCACAGGCTTTTATGTCAGTTACGGTGGAAGCGTTAATAGCTGAACAAGTTCCGTTTTATTTTGGGTAATATCAGCCAGGGTATAACCATCCATTACTTGTAAAAAAGCATCCATAGCGTTGGCTAATGCTTGTTGTAATGCACAGTGCTCAACAAGCTTACAGCGCGGCGCATGGCATTCAACCGCTTGCAAATTGC
Source organism: Zooshikella ganghwensis (assembly GCF_018263875.1). Taxonomy (NCBI): domain Bacteria; kingdom Pseudomonadati; phylum Pseudomonadota; class Gammaproteobacteria; order Oceanospirillales; family Zooshikellaceae; genus Zooshikella; species Zooshikella ganghwensis. The sequence continues at coordinate 170,760 of NZ_JAEVHG010000003.1, read as the reverse complement.
CTTCCAATGCACGAATAACGGCACCAAGAATAATATCTGTGGGCTTTTTCGCTAGTCGAATGCCCCCTCCTTTGCCTCTGACACTGCAAATATACCCAAGCCTTGTAAGCTGGTTAACGACCTTCACTAAATGGTTTCGTGAAATAGCGTAGCGTGCAGCTACATCGCCGACGTTGCTTAATGTGTTAGGCGGTAGCGTGGTCAAGTAAATGAGGGTACGTAAACCATAGTCTGTGTATTGGGTGAGTTTCATAGTCGTTAAATGTGTTCAACTTAAATAGCTTGCTACCTAATAAATATATATTTAAGATGCATATTTTAAAATATGTATTTAGAATGCAACTTTATGATGTTTTTGAATGCTGGAGTTTAAGACAATGCTCGACGCCCAAACCATTGCTACTGTTCAAGCGACGATTCCTCTTCTGGAGCAAGCAAATACAGCGCTGACCACGCACTTTTATCAGCGAATGTTTAAGTGGAACCCAGAACTTAAGCATATATTTAATGTGAGTAACCAACATAACAGCTCTCAACCCAAAGCGCTGTTCAATGCAATTCTGGCTTATGCCAAACATTTACATGAGCCTGGTCGTTTAGCTGAAATGGTTGAACACATTGCGCACAAACATACTGGGTTTATGATTTTGCCTGAACATTACCCTATTGTTGGACAGCACTTGTTGGCTACGTTGCAAGAGTTAGCACCAGAAGCGGCAACACCGGAAGTGCTTGCTGCCTGGGACAAAGCTTATGCTGCATTGGCGGATATTTTCATCCAGCGTGAAGGTGAGCTTTATGATCAGCGAGAGGCGGTCATCGGTGGTTGGCGTGGAGCTCGGGTTTTTTATGTTGTCCATAAAGAGCGGGAAAGCGACTGTATTACCTCATTTGTGTTAGCGGCAGAAGATGGTGGACCTGTGATGGACTTTCAGCCAGGTCAGTATCTTAGTGTAATTATGCCCTCCGGTACGGCTTCGCCCTATCAACAAATACGGCAATATTCACTGTCGGATAAACCTAATGGAAAAACCTATAGAATCAGTGTTAAGCAGGAGCTGCATCCACAGTTAGGTTTGGTCTCTAGCTATTTACATGAACAGATTAATGTGGGTGACAAGCTCAGTATTTTGCCTCCTGCTGGGGATTTTTATCTTCAAGCAGATCATGAAACACCTGTTGTATTAATTTCTGCTGGTGTCGGTTTGACCCCTATGATGAGTATGTTGAATCAACTTTTAGAGCAGCAACACCCAGCGAAAATTTATTTTTTACATGCTTGTGAGCATAGTGAAGTACATGCGTTTCGCGATGAGTTGATTAGATTAAAACAACGCCATACAAACCTAGTAAGCTATACATGGTATAGAGAACCAAAATCAACTGATCGCTATCAGCATGATTATGACTTCCAAGGTTTTATGGACTTAACGGTGTTGTGTAAGACATTTTTTAACCCTAAGCATCAATATTATTTATGTGGTCCCCTACCCTTTATGAAAAATATTTTTAAACAATTAACCGCAATGGATAACATTTCGTCTGATCAGATTAATTATGAAGTATTTGGACCACATAATACGTTAAGTGACGCTTAAAATACTTTAGGGCCTGTTAACACTAATTGAATCATCACTGCCGTAGACTATTTTTTCGCCTAGCAAGGCACAAGGAATGCCGTGTAGTCATTCTACATAAATGACTTGTAACACCGCTAGGTGGAAAAATAATCCCGGCCCGAAGGGTTATGTCGGTAAAAGCACTACTCGTTGTTGCTCATTGTTTATTTAGAACAACTAAACTTCACGCTTCGCGCCTAGATTAGTGCTTTTACCGCCATAACAGTGATATTCAATTAGTGTTAACAGGCCCTAGTGCTTTTTTAACGGGAAAAAACATGTTTTCATGGGATCCAGACTGTTATTTACAATGTGCAAATGAGCGACGAAGACCCATCCAAGACTTGATTCAACATATTTCCTTTGAGCAACCTGCACACATTATTGATTTAGGGTGTGGACCCGGTAACAGTACTGCAGAATTAAGGAAGCGTTGGCCTGCAGCAGAAATAACAGGCATTGATCAGTCTACCACTATGCTGAATAAAGCAAGACAGAGTTGCCCTCAAGTGACGTGGGTTAAAGCAGATATTCGTTGTTGGCAAGCCTCTGAACCTGTCGATATCTTGTTTGCAAATGCTGTGCTGCATTGGTTGCCAAAACATGACGTGCTATTTCCTCAATTAATTGCTCAGCTTTCCCCTGTTGGTGTGTTTGCTATGCAGATGCCGGCCAATATTGATGCACCATTGCATAAAGTGGTTGATGATCTGGTTGAGTCGAGCTATTGGCGCAAACGATTTAGTTCAATTGTTAATAGGGTGACATTAGAAAGAACAACATTTTATTATGATTTATTAGCACCTTTATGCTGTTATCTTGATATGTGGGAAACGCGTTATTACCATGTAATGAAAAGTCATGAGGCTATTCTCAACTGGTTTCGAGGCACAGGGTTACGTCCATATTTAGCCGCATTGAACAATAAAGACTGGCAACAAGAATTTGAACAGCAGGTATTACAGGGGTATCAACACGCTTACCCTAAACAGATTACTGGCGATATCGTTCTACCCTTTCGTCGTTTATTTATCATTGCCAATCGATAATAAGCTTAGACTTTTTTAGTGCTAAAATATTTTTAATACTTTTAGAAGAACTAACTCAATAACCACAGTGATGAGTGTAATTACACAAACAATCAAAAAAGCATCTGTGTTTTCTGTACCTGGTAAGCCTCCAACATTTATCCCCAGTAGCCCTGTCAAAAAACTAATGGGAAGAAAAATCGCAGCAACCACAGTCAGTAAATAGGTATTACGATTTAATTTTTCAGAAAGCTGTTGTTGTAAATTATCTTTTATGATGATGGCGCGTTCACGCATCGTTTCTAGATCTTCGGTGGCTCGGGTTACTTCATCCTGGACATTGCGAAAACTTAAGCCCTCTTCATGGTTTAACCAGGAAAGCTGACTGAGGGTTAGGCTCGATAAAGCGGCAACCTGGGGGGCGATATACCTCCTCAGCTTAGTGACCTGGTTACGCAATTGAGTTACTTCTGTGATTAAACGAGAAATGGCTGTTAAGTCATCGTTGTTTTCAAGATTATCAAGCTGTTCATCCAGCTGCTCAAGGTAAATAGCCAGTTTATCTGTAAGTCCTGTTATTAACCAGACTAGTAGTTCAGCGGTGCTTTTAGGGAATATGCCTTCGTTAAACTGTTGCTGAAGTTCATTCACTGAAACAAAATGGTATTTGCTCAGAGTAATTAAACGTTTGCCCTGTATCCAGCAGCGCATAGAAATCATTTCTTCAGGTATGGCACCAGGGTTTAGGTTGATGCCTCGCAGATTGAGTAAACAGTTGTTCTGATAAAACTCACAACGAGGGCGGGTATCCTCTGACAAAAGCGCTAAACTTATAGCTTCAGGCAGCTGAAGTTGGCCAGTTAACCATAAGTCGAGGTTGGGCGTGTCTCGTTTTAGATGGATCCATACAAAACGATCGGGATGAGGAGCTATTAAAAGTTGTTCTGGTGTTAATTGTTGCCCTTCTCCTTTGCCATCAAAAACCCAAGCAGTTTGTAGTGCATGTTCAATGGTTTTTAGGTCTGATGTTATATGACTCATCATTATCTCAATTGGGGGTGAGCAAAAGTAAACGACATAAGTCGTTTAATAGGCCTGAGTTTTGTATATCCTTCACGAATCAATTTTATGCGTGCTATCTAAAGTGCTTACCCTGTCGGGCCAGTGAAGCTGTACTAATATATTCCCGACACATTGGTAGGGTTTGTTGTTAGTATTGTTGATCACGCGGCTAAAAACCCTTCGTTTAGGGTATGTAACACTCTATTTTAACGTTGTTAACCTTCAGCAAAAGGTTGCTTATATAGTACTTCACAGAGGGTATAATACATTCTACTTTTTTTGTGTGCGGCTTTTTTTTATTAAAATTTGATAGCATATTTAGACAATATGGTAGCTGTTAAAACTGAATGAACAATCTATTAATTGACACGAAGCTTAATTAAAGTATCAACGTTCGTTTGACATTGGTGTGATGAGGTTAGTATTGAAGAGTATCAACTTGAAAGCCGCAGAGTGTAACAACAAACTGGTCAGTGGTGTATCCGTTTCTTCTGGCCTGGCATGGGGACGTGCTTATCATTACCAGGATATTCTTTGGCGAGAACATGATCACTATGCGGTTAGTAAACAGCAGCTGACAAATGAGTATGATCGCATTGATACGGCTATTGACGACGTTCAAGATGAGTTAATGCACTCTGTCAAGAACACCAAAGAACAGTTAAATGACGAAGTTGCTGATATCTTTTATGTTCAGTCCATGATGTTGGATGATGCGACCTTACTTGAGCAGCTAAAAGATACGTTAAAGACAGAGCAAATTAATGCGGAACAAGTGATTAAAATCGTTTTTCGACGTTTAGCTGAACAGTTTCGAGAAAACAAAGATGAAGCCTTTCGCAGCAAAGCGGATGATATTGAAGACTTGTGCCGTCGCCTGTTAATGTCCCTTGGAGGAATTCAAGCCCATATGTTGGAGCGTCTTCCACCACACAGTGTGGTGGTTGCCAGGCGCCTATTACCATCAGATACCATTTACTTATCCCGCCAAGCCGCCGCAGGTGTGGTCTTAGAACAAGGGGGATTGGGTTCCCATGCTGCATTATTAACACGTGAGCTGGGTATTCCTTGTGTAGGCCACGTCCAGGATGTGTTTAATAATGTTACCAATCGTTCATTGCTTCTACTCGATGGGGACAATGGTTCTGTGATTGTTGATCCTGACCGAGAGACTTTTCTTGGGTTTCGGGATCTTGTTAAAAATCAGCGTAAACGTCTCCGCAAAGCTCAGCAGCAAAGGTTTGCCCCGGCAGTCAGCGCTGATGGTGAAATGGTCACTGTCATGGCCAATGCGAACTCACCTGAAGATGTGCTGAATGCTAAAGCTCAAGGATGTGATGGCATTGGTTTGTACCGTTTAGAAGGCGTTTACTTAAGCAATAAAATGGTACCCACTGCCGAGGAGCTTTATAGTTATCTGCGTGAAGCTCTTTATGTGGTAAGAGATCAACCTCTGATTATTCGACTGCTGGATGCGGGGGGGGATAAAAGGCCCCCGAGCCTTAACTTACCTGATGAGCCAGACCCGTTTTTAGGACTTCGAGGTATTCGCTTACTGCGAGAAAATTTGGATTTACTGAAGACCCAGCTTGAAGTGCTAGCGAAGCTTTCATTGACGATGAAAGTGACCATTTTAATTCCAATGGTGACACTAAAAGAAGATATTTTAGTAGTGAGAAGGATGCTTCAGGAAGTTGTTGCAGAGAAAGGTTATCGTCAAGTGCCACCTCTTGGTTTTATGGTTGAAACCCCTGCAGCAGCCTTATGTATTGATCAGCTTTTACCGTTAACTGATTTTATCAGCATTGGCAGCAATGACTTAACCCAATACACCATGGCAGCAGGTAGAGAAAACATGTCTGTCAGTAACTACTATATTGAGCATCACCCTGCCGTTTTGAGTTTGATACGCCAGGTTGTTGCCGCGAGTCATTCACAAATACCCGTTTCACTGTGTGGCGAGCTCGCTGCTAATAAACAACATATTACATCGCTGTTACAGCTGGGATTAAGGTCATTTAGTGTGGCACCTCCCATGATTCCTGAAGTGAAGTCCATTATTCGGTTATGTCGTATTAAGGAAGCCTTTCAGGCGTAACACCTAAAGCCATTTAACAAGTGCAACAGCCGTAAGACAAAGCCCTAGCAGAGATACGGTCAGTGGTAATAACCATCGGTTGGTTTTAGCCGGGGTGGGTGAAGATGATTTCACGGTATCAACCGTTAAATTGATTTCTTCTTCTGGTAAGTCTATTTCTGGCTCACAATTGATGAGTGAAAGTTTGGGAGAGGCATTTTTACTGGTGTGATGCGGTGTTGGTGCTGTCGATGAGTGACCAGATTGTGCACAATAAATTAATGCCAACCGTGTCATGATGATTTGCTTGTTGGGTGCGCAAATGTACTGAAACCAGTTAGCAGGAAAGTCTATAAAACGCTGACTAACAGTAAGAGTATGCCCTGCAGGAATACGTAAAAGGTTATTTTCTTCGATAAATAAACTGAGAAAATCTTGGTCATCTTCACTTAGCTGTTTGATTTTCCCGACAAGTGGTTGCATAAGGCGCACAATCGCTTGATCTTGAGTATGTGCTAATACCAACACTGCACATGGCTCATTAGTCCAAGTTAAGAGTGCTGGGTAGGGAAATTGTTCTGGCTGCAGTAACTCATAATTGATAGGAATAGCAGGTTTATCTACTGGAGCGTTGGCTGGATTGGTGAGCAATAAGTTGAGTCCAGCATAAATAAAATTGCGTTGTAATGGGAACTCATCAGCAGGTAAACAACAGCTCCGAATTAAAGCGTTAAGTTCAAATTGAAATAGCAACGGATGCAATGTGTTGTTTTCATGAAAGTAGTTATACAACGCTTCACTTTCTATCGAAAAACCGTGGCCCTTAAAATAGGGATGCTGGCGATGGCTAAAAAATAAACTGGGGCGCTCCCCTGCTTGTGTTGACCAGCTAAAATTAATACCGATCAGATAATCACTAACTGGAAATAAGCGTTCCCATACAGGTTTTAGTTGGCTATCAATCAGTTTTAGGTACCGGTCCACTCGCCGCATACGTTTTTCCTATCCCTTACTTTAACTAGGCATACCCTTTAGAACGGGATTACAACAGGTGATAGGTGCATGATACCCGGTATTACGCTCTTAAACTGTTGGCTATGTTGCAAACTGTTCTACATTATTTTTTGAGCTTGGTTTTTGACTTTTTTGCAGATCACTTTCTACTTTGATGAAGTTAATGCTGAAGGATGGATTGAGAGTGTATACCCAATACGAATGGTTTTTAGGTGCGGCCATCGAGTGACGAACCCCCATGAGCCTATACTAATAGGTGATTGGGGTGAGGAGTGAAGATAACAAAACCTGGAAATCATTCGTGAAGGGTATAGTTATTTGTCTCTCATGATCAGCTTTTGCTCAGAGTGCTTTCAGGCAATGCTTTATTGGACGTACTAAAACACACTAGTTTTAAGAAGGCTCATAAGTCAGCAGAGAATGGGATTTTGTACTTAACTAATGAAAATGGATACGAGATGAAAAAAGCGAGTTGGACTCACAGTAAAGCATTTTTTTGAACGAGATTAACTTTTCAGAAAGTGTTTTTTGTCGGGAACAGTTAGGTGCAGAATTTATTCAACTGTAGGTAAAATTATCATGAAAGTACTGATAACAGCGTTATTTATTTGCCTATTTTCAATAGGTAATGTAACGGCAGAAAAACTAAAAATTGCAGCAAACTCATGGGCGCCTTTTGTTGGAGAGGAGTTAGTGAATAAGGGGTTTTCTACCGATTTAGTGACGAATATTCTGAATAAGGCGGGTTATGAGTATGAAGTACACATCGTGCCATGGGCGCGAGCGCTAAATGGCACTTATGATGGTGATTATGATGCACTTTATGTCGCCTGGTATAGTGATGAACGGGCAAAAAAGCTCAACTATGCTGAGCCTTACTTAGTTAACCGAATTAAATTTATTAAGCGCAAAGGGGAAAAGGTTACCTATAAAACACTGGAGGACCTTAAAGCCTACAAAATTGGCATTGCGCGTGATTATGCTTATCAAGCTGAATTTGATAATGCGACTTTTTTAAAAAAAGAAACTGCAAGAACATTTGTCTTAAATCTCAAAAAACTACTTGCGAAACGAGTGGACTTAACTCTGGAAGACGAATGGGTAGCTAAATATGAAATTGCCAATAAGCTCAAGGAGGCTGAGGGCAAAGTAGAGTTTATTGACAATGCCCTTAGCGAAAATCCATTACATTTTGTGGTAAGCCGAAAAAATCCTAATCATGAGACGATTGTGAAGAAGTTTAATGAAGCGCTTGCGGCTCTTAAAAAAGACGGTACTTATGATGAAATCAAAGCGCTGCATGGCTTTTAAGCACCGTATTATTAAATGCCTGTTACCCCGTTACTCATGATGATCAAATGGCTGTAATAGTAACGCCAAATCTTCGTCAGTGAGTGACGTTTTGACCGTAGGCGCCTCATTGTAAAGTGCATCCGCCAGTTGTTGTTTTTTAGCCTGTAGCATGAGCATTTGTTCTTCAATGCTATGTTGGGTAACCAATCGGTAAACAAACACTGGCTTATCCTGCCCGATACGATAGGCTCGGTCTGTGGCCTGCTGCTGAACAGCTGGATTCCACCAAGGATCATAGTGAATGACGGTATCAGCCGCTGTCAGGTTCAAGCCCACACCTCCAGCTTTCAGGCTTAGTAAGAAGATAGGGATTTCTCCTTGCTGAAACTCTTCAATCACTGCTTGTCGATTACGCGTTTGACCCGTGAGCTTTACATAGGACAGCTGTTTGGCATTTAACTCTTTTTCGATTAATTGCAACATGCTGGTGAATTGAGAAAAAACCAGAATTTTCCGGTCTTCAGCGACCAACTGTTCTAGCATATCGATAAGCATTTCACGCTTAGCAGACTGGGTGACTTGTTGCGCTTCAGGGAGCTTAACCAGTTGAGGATCGCAGCAGACCTGACGTAGCTTCAAAAGAATATCAAGAATTTCAATTTGACTGCGCTTTAAGCCCTTTTCTGCAATCAGGCTAGAGACTTTATCCGCCATGATTTCACGTAAGGTAGCATACAGTTTTCGCTGTTTACCTGTCAGACAAACCAGTTTGGTCATTTCTGTTTTTGCTGGTAGTTCTTTTGCTACTTGGGCTTTGGTGCGGCGTAGTAAGAAAGGCCGTATGCGTTGAGTCAGCTCAGCCTGACTTTGGCTGTTTTCCTGCTGCTCAATGGGTTTCCGGTAAAGCCGGCGGAACTGTTGTTTGTTGCCTAACAGCCCTGGCGTAAGGAAGTCAAACAAAGCCCAAAGCTCTTCAAGGTGATTTTCGACAGGTGTACCTGTTAAGCACAAGCGATGTTGTGCATCAATTAGACGTACAGCTGTTGCCGCTTTGGAGCGGGCATTTTTTATGGACTGGGCCTCATCAAGCACCATTAAATAAAAAGGTCGGCTTGCAAGGTGGGCAGCATCTCGCTGTAAGGTGCCATAGCTGGTAATCAGCATATCAATGGCGTTACCGGCCACTTGTGACCAAAGCTTCATGCGGTCGGTACCATGCCAAATTAACGTTGTCAGTTGTGGTGTAAAGTGATTGGCTTCTTTTTGCCAGTTTTCCAACAAGCTGGTGGGTGCAACAATGAGGGCAGGTTGTCGCAATCTCCCCTGTTCTTTTTCATAAAGAATATGGGCAAGGGTTTGCAAGGTTTTTCCCAGCCCCATGTCATCGGCTAGAATGCCTCCCAAATGTGACTTTCGTAAAAACTGCAGCCAGTTTAAGCCTTGATGCTGGTAGTCTCGAAGCTGTGCTTTTAGCCCTTTGGGTGGGATAACCACTTCCATCAAGTCATGACTGAGCTGTTTACCTAGTCCAAAAAGCGCCTTATCTCCCTGACGGTGGATATTATGCAGCTGTTCTGTCAGTTGATGGATTCTACCTAGAACGGCTTTGGGCAATGATAAGCCAGGTTTTTGTTTTAACGCTGGGCGATCGTAGAGTTCAACCAAAATTCCAATAATAGGGGCAATATCTTCAGCGGGTAGCGTAATCCAACGCTTGCCGTTAGGGTGTAGTAATACCACTGGATCAGGTAGTGGGTCATCCGGTTGGAGAGTTGTTCGCTTCAACCAATCAATGAGCAGTGGTAAAAGTGGGATGTCTTCACCATCAATATTAACAGTGAGATTAATTAATACTTGGCTTTGTGTTTCTGGTTGTAAAGCAATAGACCATTGCTCTGGCTCTATAAACAGCTTCTCACCGCTGTCTTTGATATCAACAGTCCAGCCCTTTTGTGTCAGCTGACTGAGCTGTTGACTAAAAAATTGGTAGTTACTGATGGGATCAGCTTTTGCGTCAGGTAAAGCAAAAGGTAGGCTAACATCTGTGGTCAATTGGCAATGCTCAATAAATGCAGCCAGTACGTTTAGCAGCTCATCAGTTAATGCTTCTTCTTGGGCTATATCTCGCTTTAGGGTAACGGAATGGCCCTGTTCAACACTGAAAGTATGGTACGTATCTGCTGTGGTATCGCCTGCAAGAAAATGTTGCTGGCCATAGACAAACATAGCATTAACCGCATAGTGGTTTTCAATCCACTGGATAAGCAGTTTAGGCTTGGGGGATGCTATGGGGGTATTTGTGGTTTCAGGCGAAGGTAATGGCAGTACCTTAGACAGCTTTTCTTGCTGAATAAAACCGCTGAGTTCATCAAACTGCGAAGTACTTATGCCAGGCATATAGCGAAGCGCATCAAATAAACCACTATCGAGTGGTTGCTCAATAATACCGCAAGCACCAGAAGTTTCATCAATATAAAAAGTGGGCGTTGTAGCGAGGGATATCCAGCTTTTTGAGGTGTTTTGCAGCACTGTTTCAAGCTTATAGTGCCCTTTGACTTCAGCCCAGCGTAAACTGGCATGTCGAGATTTATCCAAGAAAAGTTTATGACCTTCCGTTTGTACTAAATAGGCTCGACCTGTTGTGATTAAGCGTTTGAGTAGTTCACTATTAATTGTTGGTTGCAGACGCTTATCAAACGCAAACATATCGGAGATGGGCTTTAAAGCACCAATAATAACCTGATCTTCTCGTGTTAAAGCTGGATGGGCTGTTACATTTCCGGTCAAAGGTTTGATAAGTTGCCAACCGTTCAAACCTTGCTGGTAAAGACCTATCGAGAAAAAAAGTTCAGTGCTTGCCGCGCTGGTCAAAGGTTGCAATAAATACAGGACAGTTGGTTGACGAGGAATATCTGAAGCAGCAGGTAACTCTATCGTTTTATATGTTTCAGGTGTGGTTTTTTTACGTCGTTGGTATTGCTGGTACCAGACGGCCCACTGGTTTTCTGGAACTGAAGGCTGTTTACCAGCAGACGTTTGATCCTGCTTAAGCTGTTGCAGTAAAGGTTGCTGTTGATACTCAATAAAGTGTAATAAGGCGGCTACAACATGCTTGCAGTTGAAGCCAGTATTACATGTGCAGTCTCCATTAATAGAGGAATGACCGGTTTCACGACGTATGATTATGTGTTGTTCGTGTGGTGATGCTTCATGGTTGTCAATATGACTGATCAGTGATACGACGTTAGACTTAACTTGATCAATACGAACACTGAGCACCTGTCCTGCTTTAAAGCAGTGCTTACCGCGGCCAAGCGTGGCATTGGAAAATGCATGATGGAAGTCTTGTTGTTTGAGAAATGTTTGGATCATGAGCTAGCAACCTAAGCAGATCAATCCTGTAGCAACCCAGAATAAATAGTCATTGCAAGCAAGCATCAGGGAAAACGAAATGTATGACTGAGTTATTAAATTGTTGATTCATATTGAGTGGTAGAGATGTATACCTTTCAAACATCATGTATTAGCCACTATTTTGGGTGGGTACTGTTATTTCTCCATCTTAATAGCTTGATCATATTCTGCTAATTCATGTTATGTATTGTTTCGTATGAGAACGCTAGTTAAACCCCTATGGTACTCTGATTACTAAGGCACTGACCAGTGCCAGATGCTGCAGAGTAATGCTTTTTGATTAGGTTAACGGTGTTACCCGTCTTGCTAGACAATAAAAAAAGCCGTCTACAAGTAGACGGCTTTTTTTATACTTTATATGGCGGAGAGGCAGGGATTCGAACCCTGGGAGGGGTATTAGCCCTCGCCGGTTTTCAAGACCGGTGCTTTCAACCGCTCAGCCACCTCTCCGGAATTGAATTTCGGGTTGGATTATAGCGGCTTGATATAACATTGCAACTTTTAATATTTTGATGTGTTAGCTTTACTTAATACATCGTATATCTAATGTTGCTAAGCTTATACAGATAAGCTTGCTAAATCTCACCGGTTGCCAATTTGCTTGGTTGGCAGCCCCCGAAACACGAGGCGTATCTTACTGAATTTTTTTGGAGAGTCAACAGTCTAATTTCTTGATTTATATGAAGTACAAGGTATGATCATTTAAAAGATTCTCAATTGCACAAAATATCATCAAGCGAGGGTTTAGACGTGTTCGAGAATAAAGTGACAGCGGCGACTGCAACTACCCATACCATAGAGCGTGAGCGCTCAATACTTGAAACTAACAAGGTATTAAAAAATACCTATATTTTATTGAGCCTATCACTAGGCTTTTCTGCGTTGATGGCGTATGTGTTCCGTTTTTCTGCACCGATTAACCCTTGGGTCTTTTTAGGTGGCTTTATTGGATTATCCTTTTTGGCACAAATGCTGAGCCGAAGTGTCTGGGGTCTGGCTGCCGTATTTGCATTTACAGGATTTGTAGGATACGCGATTGGTCCTATCATAGGCATGTTTTTACAGACAGCTGGCGGCACATCAATCGTCGTCAATGCACTAGGTGGCACTGCTGCTATCTTTTTAGGTCTTTCTGGCTATGCGTTGATGACGAAAAAAGACTTCTCTTTCTTAAGAGGCTTTATCACTGCAGGGGCTATTGTATTAATGGTTGCTGTTGTGATGTCGCTGATTTTTGATATTGGTGGCTTTAGCCTAGCTATTTCCTGTGGATTTATGCTGTTTGCCAGTGCTTTAATTTTGTTTCAAACTGGCCAGATTATTAATGGTGGTGAAACTAACTATATCTTAGCCACAATCACGCTGTATGCATCAATATATAACTTGTTTATATCTTTACTGCATATCTTTATGGCACTAAGTGGTGATGACTAATTTCTGGTAACCAATAATTAGTTAATACTAGCTTTATTAATAAACCCTGCTTTTGCAGGGTTTTTTTATTAATGGTGGTTTAAGGAAATCAGCCATGATTTTTTCATTAACCATTCTTGGTGCGCCTAACCATTCTGCTGCACCAAGTACTGGGCTTCGCTTTGCTAAAGCATTATTGGCCGATGGGCACCAAATTTACCGGATTTTCTTTTATGGTGAAGGAGTTTATACGGCTAGTCGAATTATGGTCCCCCCTCAAGATGAGTATCATTTGTCCAAGGCCTGGCAAGACTTAATAACGGAGTATCAGCTGGATACGGTTGTTTGTATTGCTGCAGCACTGCGGCGCGGTATTATTGATGAGCAAGAACAACAACGCTATCAACTGGATACCAATAATATGATGAGTCATGCGGAGCTATCAGGTTTAGGGCAGTGGGTTGATGCTTGCTTGCAAAGTGATCGTATGATCACTTTTGGTGAATAAGGAGTATCCATATGGTTGAAGATGCTGAGAACAAAACAGGTAAGGCTGCAAAAAAAATGGCTGTGGTGATTACCCGCCCCCCTTACCAGTCGCTTGCAGGTAAAGAAGCTTTAGATTTAGCCTTGGTAGCAGCAACCTTTGAACAGTCCGTAAGTTTATTTTTTATGGGGGATGGCATTTGGCAGCTGGTGAAAGGCCAACAGCCAGAAGTGATCAATCAAAAAAATAATAGTGCCAGTTTTGGGGCTTTAGAATTATATGGGATTAAGCAGGTTTACACTGATGCTTCAGCAATGAAAAGCAACAATCTGACAGTTCAGGATTTTGTGCTGGCAACAAAAGTGACTGCATTGAATGAGTTAGGCAGTTTAATTGCCTCCCACGATATTATTATTAATTTTTAATTATGACGATACTACACACAGTAAATAAATCTGCTGCCTCTCATCCAGCCCTTGAGCAATGTTTGGCAACCATGCAAGCAGATAGTGCGTTATTATTGATTGAAAATGGCGTATTAAATGCCATTAATGAGGGTTTAAAAGCAGATCAACTCGCTTTGCTGGCAGCGCAAAAGCGTTTATATGTTTTGGAAGTTGATGCAATAGCTCGTGGTATAACTCAGCGCTTATTACCTAATACTCTGCTGGTTAATGATAGTGAGTTTGTGCGGTTATGTACGGTGTTTGATGCGACTCAAAGTTGGTATTGATGTATGCAACAGTTAGTAATGGGCGAGCGAACAATTAGCCTGGACAAAGAAGGTTATCTGGTGGATCTTCAAGACTGGAGCCCTGAAGTAGCAGCAGCACTTGCAGCAAAAGAAGGTCTTGAACTTACCGACAAACATTGGCAACTGATTGAGTGTATACGTAATTTTTATCAACAGTTTCAACTGTCACCAGCTATGCGACCTTTGGTCAAATATATTGGTCAGCAACTGGGACAAGAAAAAGGTAACTCAATTTATTTAATGAGATTATTTCCTGAAAGCCCAGCAAAACTAATGGCAAAAATAGCTGGTTTGCCGCGTCCTGATAACTGTTTATAGGACATGCTTTATTTTTGATGGAAGCCAAACATACCTGTTCTGGCGTATTTTTTATTGAGGCGATATCGTTGGCTGTGGTTGATACCAGCGTAGTTTGTTGTGGAGCTGGACTACCTCGCCAACAATGATAAGCGTGGGTGGCTTAATGGTGTGCTGCTGGATAAGGTCAGGCATGCTGGACAGTGTTCCGGTAAAGACCTGTTGCTTTTCAGTTGTACCTTGTTGCACAAGGGCAATGGGTGTTTGAGATGAGCGACCATGTTGAATCAGCTGCTGACAAATTTCTGGTAGCCCCATTAATCCCATATAAAATACTAATGTTTCATTGGTAACACATAAGCTAGGCCAATCTAAGTCTAGCTTGTCATGTTTGCGATGGCCGGTAATAAAACGCACAGACTGTGCATAATCCCGATGCGTTAAAGGAATTCCAGCATAACAGGCACAGCCTGATGCTGCGGTAATGCCAGGTACCACTTGGAATGGAATACCTTCTTCTGCGAGTCGGTCGATTTCCTCCCCTCCCCGGCCAAATATAAATGGATCTCCGCCCTTAAGACGAAGTACACGCTTGCCTTCTTTTGCTAATGAAACCAGTAGTTCATTAATCTGTGTTTGTGGCAAGGCATGGTTAGAGCGGGCTTTACCCACATAAATACGTTCTGCATCACGGCGGGTTAGCTCAAGAATAGCCGGTGCCACTAACCTATCATAAAGTACCACGTCGGCTTGCTGCATTAAGCGCAGAGCCCTAAAGGTTAGTAAGTCTGGATCACCTGGACCGCCACCCACTAAATACACTTCACCTAGTGTGAAATGAGCTGGGTGAGTTCCTTCGAGCTGTTGCTGTAGTTGAGTTTCTGCTTCTTGAATCTTACCGGCTAAGATTAATTCAGCAGTATTACTTGAAAAGAACTGTTCCCAGAAAATACGGCGTTGGCGTACAGTCGGCAAGGCTGCTTTAACTTGAGGGCGAAATCGCCCAGCAAGGGCTGCCAGTTTGCCGTAGGCTGCAGGAATTAGGGTTTCCAGTTTGCCCCGCAACAACCTGGCGAGGACTGGGGCTTTTCCGCCACTGGTGAGAGCGATGACCAGTGGCGATCGGTCAATAATTGCGGGAAAAATAACGGTTGATAACGAAGGTGAATCAACCACATTAACTGGTATGTTTCTTTGTTGCGCTAATTGTGAGATGTGCTCATTCGTTGCTGTGTCATTGGTACAGGCAATTACAAGACGAAATTCGCCAATATCATCAGGTAAAAAGCAGCGAGCAAGGTGAGTACCTTGATACTGATTGAGCAAATCTTGAAGCTCAGTGGTGCAATCTGGCGCGATAACGGTGAGTTGAGTACCGGCTTGCAGCAGCAAGCGGGCTTTGCGGGTGGCGACATCGCCACCACCCACAATCAGGCAAGGTTGATCCTGTAACTGATGAAAAAGTGGTAAGTACTGCATCACCTTGCCCTGTGAGTTAATTTTAAAAAATGGCAGCTTTCGTTATTCAATCACCGTCAATCCACCCATATAAGGTTGGAGCACTTCAGGGATATGAATACGTCCCGCTTCATCCTGATAGTTTTCCATGACTGCAATCAGGGTACGGCCTACTGCTAGACCAGAGCCATTGAGTGTATTCAGCAGTTCAGGCTTATTGGATTCAGGATTGCGCCAGCGGGCCTGCATACGACGTGCCTGATAGTCCCGAGTATTACTGCAAGATGAAATCTCCCGGTAGCGTTGCTGGCCTGGTAGCCACACTTCGATGTCATAGGTTTTTGCCGCAGAAAAGCCCATATCGCCACCACACAGCACCATGACCCGGTAAGGTAAGTTCAGCAGTTGCAGAATTTTTTCCGCATGACTGGTCAGTGTTTCCAAAGCATCATCAGACTCTTCGGCTTTAACAATTTGCAAAAGCTCAACTTTGTCAAACTGGTGTTGGCGGATCATGCCACGGGTATCGCGTCCAGCACTACCTGCCTCACTGCGGAAGCATGGGGTATGACAGACAAACTTTAATGGAAGCTGATCGGCAGCCACGATTTCATCCCGAACTATATTGGTTACAGGTACTTCAGAGGTGGGAATGAGGTAGTAAGGCTGCAGAGAGTCATCACCACGGTCCACTTTAAATAAGTCTTCTTCAAACTTAGGCAGCTGACCAGTACCAAGCAGACTTTCTGCATTAACCATGTAAGGTACATAGATTTCCTGATAGCCATGCTCCTGGGTATGGGTATCCAGCATAAACTGTGCTAAAGCACGATGGAGTCTGGCGATAGGGCCTTTCATGGTAATAAAACGTGAGCCAGTGATTTTGGCGGCACGTTCAAAGTCCATACGCTGATGTTGTGCACCAAGATCAACGTGATCTTTTGCTGTAAATGAAAAAGTCTTAGGCTCACCCCAGCGACGTATTTCCTGGTTATCGTCTTCGGTCTCACCGACAGGCACAGATTCATCAGGAATATTGGGGATTTGGAGTAACAGCTTATTAAACTCTTCCTGGACTTCAGCAAGCTCAGTTTCAGCGGCTTTAACCTCTTGGCTCAATTGATCCATTTTGGCCTTTAACGGAGTAACGTCTTCGCCACGTTTCTTTAGTTCGCCGAACTTTTTTGATTCAACTTTACGCTCATTTTGTAATTGTTGAGTACGGACCTGAATCGATTTACGACGACTTTCCAGTGAATGGATACTGGACACATCAAGCTCAAAGCCACGAATTTTGAGTTTTTCTGCTAGTTCTTCAGGGTTGGTTCGTACTAGTTTTGGGTCTAACATGAGCGTTTATAACCTTATTGAAAAAGCTCGCGCAATTTATTGTATTTACTAAAGTTCAATCTTACACAAGGAAGCGTTCAACAATCCAGAAACCAAGCCAGGTTGCGATTAAACACAATACAACACTGAGCAGCAGGTAACCTAGTGCGATTGATAGCTCACCATTTTGCAGAATACGTAATGCATCCAGCGAGTAAGTTGAAAAAGTCGTGAACGCACCTAAAAAGCCTACAATTAATCCATTACGCCAAACAGTCTGCAACTGCAAGCGTTCGACAATAGCGTAATAAGCAATGCCAATTAGGAATGAACCCACAACATTGACCACAAGTGTGGGTAACGGAAATAGCTTACCGCCAGTTGTCGCATAAATAAAGTACACTGAATAACGAGCCATAGCGCCAAGTGCGCCACCAAGGCCAATAATTAATAATTGTTGCATGAATTAATCCTGATAGCGCTTGTGGTCACTGTTTGCATTTAACATGGCTAGGTGTTTTAGCTTGTCATTAATCTTTTGCTCTAAACCACGAGGCACAGGCTGGTAATAATGGCGCTGCTTAATTTCCTCTGGAAAGTAACACTCCCCAGCAGCAAAAGCGTCAGGCTCATCGTGAGCATACCGATAGCTATCGCCATAAGCCAATGACTTCATTAGTTGAGTTGGGGCATTGCGTAAATGAAGGGGTACTTCATGAGAAGGGCTTTGTTTTACATCTGCCATAGCTGCTTTAAATGCCTTATAGACTGCATTGCTTTTTGCAGCACAAGCACAATAAACAACTGCTTGTGCAATCGCTAGCTCCCCTTCTGGACTGCCTAGACGCTCCTGGACCTGCCAAGCATTTAAGCTAACCTCTAGCGCTCTAGGGTCAGCATTGCCAATGTCCTCACTGGCCATACGCACAACTCGGCGCGCAATATACAGAGGATCACAGCCGCCGTCTAGCATCCGGGCGAGCCAATAGAGTGCTGCATCAGGATCTGAGCCACGAACTGACTTATGTAAAGCAGAGATCTGGTCGTAAAAGGCCTCTCCCCCTTTATCAAATCGGCGCAGGCTTTGGCTTAGCACGGGTTTGATAATGTCTGCAGTAAGGGTCTGCTGGGGTGCCACCAAATCTGCAGCTATTTCAAGTAAATTTAGCAGCCGGCGGGCATCGCCATCAGCGGCTTGACGTAACAGGTTACCTGCCTCATCTGTAATGTGCAGTTGCTGTTGACCAAGTCCATGTTCCTTATCTGTTAGTGCATTTGTTATGAGTTTACTTAAGCTATCATCACTAAGTGCTTGTAATACATAAACTCTTGCTCTTGATAACAGAGCATTATTTAACTCAAAAGACGGGTTTTCAGTGGTCGCACCAATGAAAATCAGCGTGCCATCTTCGACATAAGGTAAAAAAGCATCTTGTTGTGCTTTGTTGAATCGATGCAC
Organism: Zooshikella ganghwensis; assembly: GCF_018263875.1. Classification (NCBI taxonomy): domain Bacteria; kingdom Pseudomonadati; phylum Pseudomonadota; class Gammaproteobacteria; order Oceanospirillales; family Zooshikellaceae; genus Zooshikella; species Zooshikella ganghwensis. The sequence continues at coordinate 152,056 of NZ_JAEVHG010000003.1, read as the reverse complement.
TTCATCAACAAAGAGAATGGTTTTTCGTTGCTGCTGGCGTGATATCAGGGCTTTATCGATAGCTGCACGAATTTCCTTTACCCCTGATAGGACAGCAGACAGTGTTAAAAAATCAGCATGGGCATGATGGGCAATCAGTTTGGCAAGAGTGGTTTTGCCAACACCTGGAGGTCCCCAGAAAATCATAGAGTGGATAGCCCCCTGGCTGATGGCATCATACAGTGGTTTACCAGGTGCTAGCAGATGGTCTTGGCCGAGGTATTCGCTGAGTTGCTGGGGGCGCATACGCGCCGCCAGAGGTTGATAGGGTGTTTCTTCAGAAAAAAGTGATAAAGTCATCTAACGCTCAATAACGTCGACCCCTTCAGGGATATCCAATTTGAACTGGCCTGGCTCAACGGCAACATTGTTTTTTACATTGGAAAAGGCAATATTCGTCACTGAGCCTAGGGTATCTTTCAGCATCATGCCAGTAATCTGCTCACCCTTAAAGCTGATTTGCAAAGACTCGAAAGCGCTGTCTTCAGCTTTGGGTTTGAGTAAAAAGCTGGGCTTGTCTCCTGATTTACTGGTTTGAGAAATATCAAAATTTTCTTTGAGTTTTTTTACATCACCGCTTAATAGTAAGGCTGGTGTGGCGCTGAGCTGCTTATCTAACTTTTGGATCGTAACTTGCTCCAGGTCTGGATCATAAACCCATACCTTTTTGCCATTGGAGATGACCAACTGTGGAAAAGGACCGGTTACTTCCCAGCGAAATAGGTTTGGACGCTGCACAGATAAAGTGCCATTAGACTCTCTGGAACGAGACTCGGCATCATTTTGTGTTGTTTGTTGAAATTTTGCGGTGACTGTATTGGCTTTAGCCAGTAAGCCATTTAATGCTTTGGCTGCTTCGGCATCGGCAAATAGTGCCATGGGTAAACCGGTTAACACCAAAGCAAGAGAAAGTTTACGCAACATGTTTAACCCTTTTTAATGTCAATGCAAATTATGGTTGAGGTGGTGCCGCGACCAGCACTTCTCGCGAGCCATTGCTACCCATGGGGCTAACCACACCTGCTGTTTCCATTGATTCAATTATTCGAGCTGCTCGGTTATAACCGATTTTAAGTTTCCGTTGTACAGCTGAAATTGAAGCGCGGCGTGATTCTGTGACAAACGCCACTGCTTCATCATAAAGCGGGTCTTGTTCTGAGTCGCTATCCAGGCCAGCACTGAAGGCACTGCCTGTTCCGCTATCATCAACCGCACCACTTAGAATATCCTCGAGATAATCTGGCTCAGCTCTTTGCAGCCAGTCATTCACCACCTGGTGGACCTCATCATCGGCGACAAACGCACCATGCACCCGTATAGGGACTGCGGTTCCGGGTGGGAGATATAACATATCGCCTTGCCCAAGTAGCTGCTCTGCTCCACCCTGATCCAGAATGGTGCGGGAATCGACCTTAGATGAGACCTGAAAGCTAATACGAGTCGGTATATTTGCTTTAATTAAGCCCGTTATCACATCCACTGAGGGTCGCTGAGTTGCCAAAATCATATGAATTCCCGCAGCCCTGGCTTTCTGTGCCAGTCGAGCAATCAGCTCTTCGACCTTTTTGCCTACTATCATCATCATGTCAGCAAATTCATCAATAACGATGACAATAAAGGGCAAAGTCTCTAAGACTTGAGGTTCTTCACCTTCAATATTTTCATGAAAGGGGTCAAGTAAAGGCTCGTCTTTGGCCTTAGCTTCTTTAATCTTGCGGTTGAAGCCTGCAATGTTGCGAACCCCCATGGCCGCCATAAGCTTATAGCGGCGCTCCATTTCGGCCACACACCAGCGTAAGGCGTTGGCGGCCTCTTTCATGTCAGTCACCACAGGAGCCAGTAAGTGTGGTATACCCTCATACACTGATAACTCAAGCATTTTAGGGTCAACCATAATGAGGCGAACTTCTTCCGGGCTGGCTTTAAACAGCATACTGAGCAACATACTGTTAACCCCGACCGATTTACCTGAGCCTGTTGTACCTGCCACGAGCAGGTGAGGCATTTTGGCAAGGTCAACGACTACCGGCAGACCTGCGATATCATGGCCCAGTGCCAGACTAAGCGGTGATTTGGCATCAGCATAGGCTTCAGAGTTAATGACTTCACTGAAGTACACAACTTCACGATCTTCATTGGGAATCTCAATACCCACCACCGACTTGCCTGGTATGACCTCCACGACACGGACACTGATAACCGCTAGGGAGCGGGCTAAATCTTTTGCCAGGTTGGAAATTTTGCTGACTTTAACTCCTGGGGCGGGTTGAATTTCAAAGCGAGTAATGACGGGACCTGGGTGAACAGCAACGACCTCTGCAATAACGCCAAAGTCTTTTAGGCGGTCTTCCAGTAAGCGAGAAAGCAGTTCTAGTGTTTCAGGTGAAAAGCCTCGTTCTACTGATTTATCAGGCTCATTTAACAAGGAAACTTCAGGGAGCGAACCGTCACTTTTCCCTTGGTAACGGACTTGTCGGCGCTGTTTGGGTTGAGAAATCTTGGGTGGGCTGGATACCGCTAACTCAGTAGTGGGTTCCTCAGCAGCCAGGGTTTGGGTTGAAGCCTGGTACACTAAGTCAGCCTCTGGTGCTGAGAGCAGTAATGGGTCCTGCCGCTTTTGGCTCGCTTTTTTGCGACGCGGCTGGGATGCGGTTGCAGCTTGTCTTTGTGCCCTTCCCTCCCAATAACGTTGCCATTGACTAATCATTAGGCGGCCAACATGGGCTAGCGCACCAAAAAAGTCCAAGGTCACTTTGCCCAGAAGGTCCATAAAGAGAAACCAGGATAGGTCTGTGGCAATGGTGAACCCAAATAGGAAAAGCGAGAGCAGTAAGAGGGTTGAGCCAATGGTATTGAACAAGGGCATGGTTTCAGCAATCAGCAAGTTACCTAGAATGCCACCCGCAGTGGCCGGCATTTCTGCCGCATACTCAGTAAAGTGCAAGGTTGCTAAGCCTGCTCCACAAATAATACTGATCCCTAAGCCGGTCAGCCGTAGCGCCCAAATCGGCAGTCTGAACTGCAATGGGTCGTGACGTTTGCGTAATAACTGAATGGCCATAAACCCAATAAAAAAGGGAAACAGGAAGGCAAAGTAGCCAATAAACCAAAGTAAAAGGTCGGCTACCCAAGCTCCACTGCGTCCAACTAAGTTATGGACAGCACCATTGGTCTGCCCGGTATGGGACCAACCTGGATCTGCTGGGCTATATGAAAAGAGTGCCAGTATTAGATAAATACAGCTAGCAATTAACGCTATCAGCAAACCTTCACGAAGGCGCATGCCAATATGCTGGCGTGCTCGTGGGGGTGTACTTGGGGTCGTCGGAGTTTTTCTGTTACGCTTTTTAACTGTTTTTGAGCCTTTCAAATCAATGACCTTAACGCGATCTTACACTTAAAGAGTTTGACCAAGTTGACACACGTTAGAATTAAAAGTTCTTACATTGTACGGGTTTAGCACTTGGATGCTAGCCGTGCAATCCCTTATGCTGTCGATTTTTTGACATTAAATGTTCGTTAAGCCACAACGCATATACCCTGTAGGCTATTTGCGATGTAGCTTAAAAAAACGGTTGATTATTCAGAGCCTGTGAAGCTGTGGAAATGAAGTAGCGGCTATGGTTTTATTCAAGCTAATTCGCATCACAAATTTTCGATACCTATGATTCGATTACCACGTTTGTTACCTGGACAAGTTTATTTTCCACCTGTGTCACAAGCCTTAAAAGAGCCCAATGGGCTGCTGGCTATGGGCGGAGATTTAGAAGCTTCTAGCTTGGTTAGGGCTTACCGGCAAGGTATTTTTCCTTGGTTTAATGAGGGTGAACCTATTCTGTGGTGGAGTCCTGACCCTAGACTTGTCTTATTTCCACATGCTGTTCATGTTAGCCGTAGTTTGCAAAAAACGCTTAACCGCAAACATTTTAGCTTTACCTTCAATCAAGCTTTCAATGAAGTTATAACAGCCTGTGCAGCTCCTCGAACAAAGCAAGCTGGAACCTGGATAACACCACACATGTTGTCAGCTTATCGTACTTTACATGAGCAAGGCATTGCTCACTCTATTGAATGCTGGCAAGGTGCTCAGCTGGTGGGAGGACTCTATGGTGTGGCCATTGGCCGAATATTTTTTGGCGAGTCTATGTTTAGTAAGGTATCAGATGCCTCTAAATGCACTTTGGTTGCTTTGGCCAGGCAGCTGGATGCATGGCAGTTTGGCTTAATTGATTGCCAGGTAGAAAGTGACCATTTAATGCGTATGGGTGCTGAAACCCTTTCCCGAGAATCTTTTCTAAACTACTTAGAAAGGTATTGTTCAATACAAGGTCCTGAGCAATGGTCGATGACTGTGGATATTTGATTTAATTGTCTGATAACTATGAAAAGACTATGTCAGAGTTAAAGGAATTAAAATTTTTTGCGACCCATCCTCATACCTGTAGCTATTTGCCTGATCAGGAGGCTACCACACTGTTTCTTGATCCGAATAAGGAGCTAAGTACAGTTTTGTACAGTCAGCTTACTGACTTTGGTTTTCGACGAAGTGGTCAGCACTTGTATCGTCCACATTGTCGCTACTGTCAGGCTTGTATTCCCGCAAGAATTCCTGTTGCACGCTTTCAACGCAAGCGACGTTTTCAGCGTATCTGGCAAAAAAATAAAGACTTGGTGGTTGAGGTGGTTAACCCCAGTAGTGAAGATGAGATTTACCACCTTTATGAAAAGTACATTTTTCTTCGGCATCAGGATGGCGACATGTTCCCACCCAGCAAAGAGCAGTTTGAGTCTTTTTTAGTGGGGGGCTGGGATTTTGCCCAGTTTTATCTTTTTTGGGAGCAGTCAAGGCTGATTTCAGTAGCGGTTACCGACCAGTTAGCTAATGGCTTATCGGCAATCTATACCTTTTATGATCCAGAATATAGCCAGCGCAGCCTAGGTACCTTTGCGGTTTTATGGCAAGTAGAAGCTTGTCAGCTATTAGGGTTGGATTATGTGTACTTAGGGTACTGGATAAAGTCTTGTCAAAAAATGCAATACAAAGGGGAATATCGTCCGCTGGAGGTTTTTGTTAATAATAAGTGGATAGAGTTGCAGTAATATGCTTAATGCCTACAATTAAGGTCTGATGACACTTAGGGAAGAGTTACTCGTTTCACTTAGCGCTGAGCTAGTCAGTATTTGTTTCGGTCATATCACCCCTGGCAGGCACTAAGGCAGGTTTTAATTTCTAAGAAGCTTTTCCTTCTGTTCATTTTTAGTGAAGCGTGGCTATATGGAGCCAGTTTTTTCTTCTGGGCTGAGAAAAATGTCGTCATAAAATACGATATTGTTATAGCAACCTTTACTTTTCTAGTTGTTTTCAGGCAGAATTCACCCCTATTTTGGGCTGGTCATGGCTAGGCCTGATACAGACTTGGTAAGTAACATGAAGAGGTAAAGCGCCGAATGGCAAAAGAAGATTCAATTGAAATGGAAGGTACAGTTATTGATACCCTCCCTAATACTATGTTTCGCGTTGAGCTGGAAAATGGTCATGTAGTGACTGCTCATATTTCTGGCAAGATGCGTAAAAATTACATCCGTATTTTAACGGGCGATAAAGTACGCGTTGAGTTAACGCCTTATGACTTAAGTAAAGGGCGTATCACGTATCGTGCACGTTGATAACCTTTGCAAGAAGGTATGCTGCTATAAGGCTGTTTGTGTACGTTTTATTTATGAGTGATGATTAGCGTTAATTCTCATCTTTTTAACACTGACACCCGATGATTTCATGCAATAGTAGAGATCATTTTTGCTGATGAAGACTACTGTGTAAAGCGAGTGCAGTGCATAGCATTTAATAGTCTAATAGTTTGAAAGCATCCGAATAGCAGTTGGCTCTGTTATTCGGATGTTTTTGTTTGAGAGTGCGGCTTTTGAGTGAGAGGAGATATCGTTGGCTGCTGAGTATGCCCCAGATAGACAGAAACTGAGGCATGATTGAGTTAATGATCTTCTAGCTCAAAGTTCAGCTCATCTTCTTTGACAAAGACTTTGACAGTTCCTCCATTACCGGCCAACTTGCCGAAGAGGATCTGTTCTGCCAGAGGCTTTTTCAATACGTCTTGAATGACGCGTACCATGGGCCGGGCACCCATTTGTTTGTCATAGCCTTTATCTGCCAGCCAAGCTCGGGCTTCTTCATCCACTTCCAGCAAGACTTTTTTATCATCCAGTTGGCTCTGTAGCTCAGTGAGAAATTTATCCACCACATGCTTGATAGTTTCTTCAGTAAGTGGCTGAAACTGAATAATGCCATCAAGACGGTTACGAAATTCTGGGGTAAAAGTCTTCTTGATAACTTCCATGGCATCTGTTGAGTGATCTTGCTCTGTAAAACCAATTGAGGCTCGACTGGTTTGTTCTGCGCCGGCATTGGTAGTCATTACCAGAATGACATTACGAAAATCAGCCTTACGACCATTGTTGTCTGTTAATGTGCCATGATCCATAACTTGAAGGAGTAAGTTAAATACTTCAGGATGCGCCTTTTCAATTTCATCCATGAGTAATACGCAGTGCGGCGATTTATTAATCGCTTCAGTGAGCAAGCCTCCCTGATCATAGCCAACATAGCCTGGTGGAGCACCAATTAATCGCGAAACTGTATGCCGCTCCATATACTCGGACATATCAAAACGGACCAGCTCAATGCCAAGAATTTCGGCAAGTTGGCGACTGACTTCTGTTTTACCAACCCCTGTTGGTCCGGCAAATAGAAATGAGCCTACAGGTTTTTCTGGGGCTTTTAATCCAGCACGGGATAGCTTGATAGCCGTGGTCAATGAATCAATAGCTTCACTTTGGCCAAAGACCACCATTTTTAAGTTGCGCTCTAGATTTTTAAGTACTTCTTTGTCTGATGCTGAAACACTTTTAGGTGGAATCCGTGCAATTTTGGCCACAATAGTTTCGATATCGGCGACACCAATCGTTTTTTTGCGCTTGTTTTCGGGTTGTAAGCGTTGAAAAGCACCTGCTTCATCAATAACGTCGATTGCTTTATCTGGCATATGACGATCATTGATATAACGATCAGCTAACTCTGAGGCTGCCTTTAAGGCAGTATCCGTGTATTTAATGGCATGGTGTTCTTCAAAGCGAGATTTAAGACCCTTGAGAATCTGAAAAGTATCTTCCACAGAGGGTTCATTGACATCAACTTTCTGAAAACGTCTGGCCAATGCACGGTCTTTTTCAAAAATACCACGAAACTCTTGAAAGGTCGTAGAGCCAATACAACGTAACTCTCCTGACGTCAATAAAGGCTTGAGTAAATTGGACGCATCCATAACGCCACCGGAGGCGGCTCCTGCGCCAATGATGGTATGAATTTCATCAATGAACAGGATGGCGTGGCGTTTTTTACGCAGTTCAGCCAGTAGGTGTTTAAAGCGTTTTTCGAAGTCACCGCGGTATTTGGTTCCTGCCAGCAACGCCCCCATATCTAACGAGTAAATGGTAGCATCATTTAAGATATCAGGTACTTCACCATCGACCACACGCTTGGCCAACCCTTCAGCAATAGCCGTTTTACCTACCCCTGCTTCTCCTACTAATAAGGGGTTATTTTTACGCCGACGTGTCAGTATTTGCGAAACACGCTCTAATTCGCTGTCACGTCCTACAAGGGGGTCAATGCGGCCTAACCTTGCCTGCTCATTAAGGTTGGTAGCATAATTCTCTAGTGGGTTACTAGACGCCGTTCCTTCTGCAGTCCCCTCTTCCTCTTGTTCATGGCCTACATCTTCTTGTTCAGAGGTGCCTGGCACTTTTGAAATACCGTGCGCGATATAATTAACAACATCAATGCGGGCAATGGTTTGCTGTTTAAGAAAATAAACTGCCTGACTTTCTTGCTCGCTAAAAATAGCGACTAATACATTTGCGCCTGTAACTTCTTTTTTGCCAGAGCTTTGCACATGAAAGACAGCCCGCTGTAATACTCGTTGAAAGCCCAACGTGGGCTGTGTTTCGCGTTCTTGTTCATTACTGGGAATTAGCGGCGTTGTGGAGTCAACAAACTCGGTGAGGTCTCTACGCAAACGATCCATATCAGCGCCACAAGCTCTCAACACCTTTAACGCGGCTTCATTGTCCAATAGTGCTAGTAGTAGGTGCTCCACGGTCATAAACTCATGCCGTTTTGCCCGAGCGTCCTTGAAAGCAAGGTTCAGGGTCACTTCGAGGTCTTTGTTCAGCATACTGGTACCTTAAGCATTCGCCATTAACTTTTGCTATTTAATTAGCTTTTTCTATTGTGCAGAGCAGTGGATGTTGGTTCTCTCTAGAATATTGATTAACCTGCTCGGCTTTAGTTTCGGCAATGTCGCGGGTAAAGACCCCACAAATCCCTTTCCCTTCTGTGTGCACCTTCAACATTACCTGAGTGGCTTTCTCACGGTTCATGCTAAAAAACACTTCTAAGACTTCGACTACAAAGTCCATTGGTGTGTAGTCGTCATTGAGCAGGACCACCTTATACATTGGCGGTGGCTTAAGTTTCGGCTTAGCTGGCGCAACAAGAAGTTGACCATCCTCATCGAAACTTTCTTGTCCGTCCTCATTTTCTAATGTTAGACGAAGTTCCTTTAGTTTACCCATTGCATACCAATCTGTTTTTTCACGACCAAGATTCATAAAGTAAGTATAATACCTTGCTTATGCTACAAATGCAGTTGTTAAAAACTTGACAGAAACCGCTGCATGTTAAACACTAGTTTAAAAACCACGCGTTGGTTTAAGTGTCTTATGTGTGACAATGTGACGTGAAATTTTGTGACGAGGGACAGTGTCGCATATTTGTTGTAGGAACTACTCCGCAAGGAGTTTTTGCAGAGGGAATAAAGCATGCCAACAGGTAAAGTTAAATGGTTTAATAACGCAAAAGGTTACGGATTTATTTTGCCTGAAGATAGTAATGAAGACCTGTTTGTGCACTATTCATCAATTGAGATGGATGGCTACAAAACACTAAAAGCGGGACAGCAAGTGAACTTTGACATTTTACAGGGACCAAAAGGGCTTCACGCGATTAATATAGTACCTGTAGAAGATAAAAGTGAACATGAACCAAGGGACGCTCAACCCAACCATATTCACTCGGCAGATGATGTACATCTTCCAGCGTAAATTATTGGTGTCTGTTTGAGTGAAAAACCATAACAGGTTTAAAAAAAAGGGGCTAATCAGCCCCTTTTCTGTAAGCGTTGTTATGCTTTCATACTACCCTGTAACCCCATTAAGCTCGGGACTACATGTTGGCAACAATAGCATCCGCAAACTCGGAGCATTTCAGTAGAGAAGCACCTTCCATCAACCGCTCAAAATCATAAGTCACGGTTTTTGCACCTATTGCCCCTTCCATCCCTTTAATAATTAAGTCAGCTGCTTCTGTCCAGCCCATATGACGTAACATCATTTCTGCAGAAAGAATCAGTGAGCCAGGGTTTACTTTGTCCTGCCCGGCATATTTTGGTGCTGTTCCATGTGTGGCCTCAAAAATAGCGACGTTATCGCTGAGGTTGGCACCTGGAGCGATACCTATTCCACCTACTTCAGCCGCTAAGGCATCAGATAGATAATCACCATTTAAGTTTAAAGTAGCGATGACGTCATACTCTGCTGGGCGTAGAAGGATTTGTTGCAACATGGCATCAGCAATAACATCTTTTATGATGATCTCACGGCCTGTGTTGGGGTTTTTAAAAGTACACCAAGGACCGCCATCCAGTAGTTTTGCGCCAAACTCCTGCTGAGCCAACTCGTAGCCCCACTCTTTAAACGCCCCCTCGGTGTATTTCATGATATTGCCTTTGTGGACAAGGGTGACGGATGATTTGTCATTGTCGATAGCATATTGAATAGCACGGCGTACCAGACGCTTAGTACCTTCTTCAGAAACAGGTTTAACACCAATACCACAGTTTTCGTCAAAACGAATTTTAGTGACACCCATTTCTTCTTTTAGAAATTTGATGACCTTATCCGCTTCAGGGGTGCCTGCTTTCCATTCGACACCTGCGTAAATATCTTCGGAGTTCTCGCGGAAAATACACATATCAACATCTTGAGGGTTCTTGATTGGGCTTGGCACACCAGTGAACCAGCGTACAGGACGTTGACAAACATACAGATCAAGTTCTTGACGAAGTGCTACGTTTAATGAGCGAATGCCACCACCGACAGGTGTTGTCAATGGGCCTTTAATACCAACGGCAAATTCTTTAAATGCTTCAAGTGTTTCTTCGGGTAGCCAGGTGTTCTCGTCATAGACCTGAGTGGCTTTTTCACCTGAATATACCTCCATCCAGGCGATTTTTTTGCTACCACTGTAAGCTTTTTGTACAGCGCTATCGACAACGTTAATCATGGCTGGAGTGACATCAATGCCTATGCCATCCCCTTCAATGTAGGGAACAATCGGATTGTCAGGCACGTTGAGGGACAAGTCAGCATTAACCGTGATTTTTTCACCATGGGCTGGCACGTTGATGTGTTGATATCCCATTACTTACTCCATTATTTCGTGTATGAATTTTTTGGTTGAAACACTGTATGACAACCTTATTGGTGGCATTATTGTTGTAGGTTTTGCCTTAAAAGTCACGTACTTTTTCCTTGTAAATACAACATGATAGGTGGGATTTTTCTCGTGAATAATGAATATAAATCTCAGTTTATTGCGTTATTTTATCGGCTGTTTTATACAGTTATTTTACGTGACTTTTTGATGATGTAATTACATCACATAAATGAAGAATAAATGTCTATGTATTAAATTATTTTAGTTTGCTGACATTATGAGCTGAGTGAACATATTTATTTAAGCCACTTTTTTCTTGCCTCTTGGTCTGAAGTTTTTGCGGCTACCCAGTGGGCACCACTTGAATGCACTTCCTTTTTCCAAAATGGCGCTTCCGTTTTAAGGTAATCCATCACATAGGAAGCTGATTCAAAGGCGGCCTGACGATGTTGTGCTGCAGTGCCTACAAAAACTATTTGTTCGTGGGCGTATAATTTTCCAATACGATGAATAACCGTACAGCCTAAAATACTCCATCGATTAACAGCTTCTTCAGCAATTTTTGCTAATGTTGTTTTAGCCATAGCCGGATAACACTCAAGCTCCATGTGTTGTATATCACCTTGCTCGCTGAACTCTCGGACTAAGCCTGTAAATGTTACTATGGCACCTGCACTTGGCGCTGCCTGTCGAAGCTGGTGATAGAGGTGGTGATGATCAAAATCATCTTCTTGAATTTTAATTGTGATCATGACGTGGTCCGTTGCCAGTGACCAGACTTACCCCCTGTTTTTTCTAACAGGCAAGTATGCTCAATAACAATACCTTTATCGAAGGCTTTACACATATCATAGAGCGTTAACGCAGCAATGGAGGCGGCCGTTAAAGCTTCCATCTCAACCCCGGTTTTTCCGGCAAGTTTGCATTGAGCTAAAACTTGAACTTGGTGCTTGTCAGGAAGCAGGTTAAAGTCAATAGATACGTTACTTAATGCTAGGCTGTGGCACAGGGGGATTAGATCTGCACAGCGCTTGGCAGCTTGTATTCCCGCAATTCTTGCGACTGCAAATACATCTCCCTTGGGGTTATCTTCAGTGAGTTTATTAAAGCTGTCAGCAGAAAAACCGACGATACTTTGCGCGGTTGCGGTTCGAGAGGTCACTTGTTTTTCTGTGATATCCACCATATGGGCCTGGCCCAATTTATCTAAGTGGGTAAAGGGCGATGTCTTTGTCATCTGCAGCTCGCTTAAGTGTTAATTCTTATCGTGGACCAGTGAAGAAAGCGTCCAGAACCATTACACAGTATGATGCTTATTTGTGTGTTTCTTGTAAATGAAAGCCATACTGTAAATAAAGTATCCCTCCTCTTTAAATTTGGATTTAGGCATGACGGATAATTTTCAACCTTGGTGTCCTCGGGTAGCGGTTGCCTCCATTGTCGAGTCAGAAAATAGATTTTTGCTGGTAGAAGAGACTATTTTCGGGGAGTTGGTTATAAATCAGCCCGCTGGTCATTTGGAATATGGCGAATCTCTGGTTGCCGCGGCTCAGCGGGAAACCCTTGAGGAGACAGGGTGGGAGATAAATGTGACAGGATTAGTGGGGATTTACCGATTTAATCCTCCACAATCTCCCGGTATTACATACCATCGTTTTTGTTTTGTGGGTGAGGCCGTCAATCATATTGGCCACCAACGCCTCGACGATGAAATAGAGCAAGTGCTCTGGCTTACACATGCAGATATTATACAACGCAAGTCGTCATTACGGAGTCCATTAGTACTTCGCTGTATAGAGGACTATCAAAAGGGATATCGATATCCATTGGAACTTATTGTAGAGCCTGCGTAGAATAGCACTTACTTAATATTAAACATGAATAGCATGTTCGGTAGTGTATGAGTAACCAAGAATATCCTGAACCGCATAATACCCGCGTTATTGTTGGCATGTCTGGTGGTGTTGACTCTTCCGTTGCAGCCCTGAGCTTAAAGCAGCAAGGTTATCAGGTGGAAGGCCTGTTCATGAAAAACTGGGAAGAGGATGATGGCACTGAGTATTGTACTGCTCGTGAGGACTTAGCTGATGCCCAGGCGGTCTGTGACAAGCTGGGAATCCATCTGCATACGGCCAACTTTGCTGCTGAATACTGGGATAATGTGTTTGAGCACTTTTTACAAGAGTATCGTGCAGGAAGAACCCCTAACCCTGATATTTTATGTAACAAAGAAATTAAATTTAAGGCATTTTTGGATTACGCTGAGCTGCTTGGCGCAGATTTTATTGCAACCGGGCATTATGCGCGTCGAAGTTTTAAAGATGGCAAAGCGTGCCTGCTGAAAGGTAAGGACCCTGATAAAGATCAAACCTACTTTTTACATGCCGTGGGTCATCAGCAACTGGCTAAAACATTATTCCCTGTAGGGGAAATGCATAAGCCTGATGTACGAAAACTGGCGGCTGAACATGATTTGATTACCCATAATAAAAAAGACAGTACAGGCATATGCTTTATTGGTGAGCGTCGGTTCAGCGATTTTTTAAAGCGATATTTACCCGCACAGCCTGGCCCGATAAAAACGACAGAAGGTGAGCTTATTGGAGAACACCAAGGATTAATGTACCACACATTGGGACAACGCCAAGGACTGGGTATTGGGGGGGTGAGCGGTGCTAATGAAGCGCCATGGTATGTCGTTGATAAGGATGTTGCGAATAATGTGCTGGTGGTAGCACAAGGTAATCAGCATCCTTTGTTATTCTCTGAAGCACTGTTGGTCAGTCATGTTGACTGGGTGTCTGGAGACAGTCCCACTCTGCCTGTCAGATTGCATGCTAAGGTACGTTATCGACAATCTGAGCAGCCTTGTGAAGTTCAACCCTTATCAACAGGTGGCTACTTAGTGATATTTGACCAGCCTCAGCGTGCTGTCACACCAGGACAATCTGTGGTGTTTTATCAGGATGATTTATGTTTGGGGGGCGGCGTTATTGAATCCCGCTCACACACTAAACCGATAGAATAAATATAGCTTTTCTCCATCAATGAGTACGTATTCATACAAAGATCAAGCATTGGCGCTAGCGGGTGTGTTTCAGGCTGCGAACCTTGTAGAAAAGGTTGCTAAAACAGGTCAGGCCCCAGAGGATGCTTTAATTACTTCTTTATCCAGTATTTTAAACACATCACCTAACTCAGTGGCAGATGTTTATGAGGGTGCGAGTGGTGTGATGCTTGGATTACGTGTACTGCGCAGTGTTTTACAAAAAGAAGCATCTTCCATGCAAACAGATACCATTCGTTATGCGTTAACTTTGCTGCACTTAGAGCGCAAGCTCAGTAAAAATCCAGCCATGTTAACAGAAATAGCCAGCCGCCTTGACAAAATAAAAGACCAAGTCAATCACTTTGCGGTTACCCATGAAAATATTATTGCGGCTTTTGCCAGCTTGTACCAGGACACTATCAGCACCTTTCGGACCCGGATCCAAGTCACTGGTGAAATGCGGCATCTTCAGCAACAGGTAAATGCCGATAAAATACGTGCCTGCCTGTTAGCGGGTATACGTGCGGCTATGCTCTGGCATCAGACTGGAGGTAGCCGCTGGCAACTATTACTATCGCGCAGCAAATTACTGGGCGGTGTTGAGTCCTGTATTCACGTTTAATACACGTTTTGGGTTATATACGTTTTAGCAACTGTGAGTTATAAGTGGTTTTATAATGCAACTATCTTCTTTAACCGCGTTATCCCCTGTTGATGGTCGTTATAGTAATAAGACAGCTGATTTACGACCATTTTTTAGTGAATATGGCTTGCTCCGCTATCGAGTGGAGGTTGAAATTCGCTGGTTACAGCAGCTGGCAGCAACACCCGAAATAGTAGAAGTGCCTCCCCTTTCCTCTGCAGCCAATGCTTTTCTTGAGCAAATACTGGAAGAATTTGATGAACAAGAAGCCGCTCGAATTAAAGCGATTGAGCAAACCACTAACCATGACGTTAAAGCGGTAGAGTATTATTTAAAGGAGCAGTTAGATCGGCAACCTGAGCTAGCGCCTATTAAAGAGTTTGTTCATTTTGCTTGTACATCTGAGGATATTAATAACTTAGCCCATGGCCTGATGTTGAAAAATGGCGTAGAGCATGTGTTAGTCCCCACCATGGAGCAAGTGGTAGATGCCATACGCGCCTTAGCGCATCAGTATGCCAGTACACCAATGCTGTCTCGTACGCATGGACAAACAGCCACTCCATCTACACTAGGTAAAGAGATGGCCAATGTGGTGGTGCGATTAGAGCGTCAAGTATTACAGCTTAAAGGGGTTAAGCTACTGGGTAAAATCAATGGAGCGGTTGGCAACTTTAATGCACATTATGTGACTTATCCCGAGGTGAACTGGTCCTCTCTGGCTGAGTCATTTGTCCAGCAGCTTGGCTTGTCATGGAACGCCTATACTACACAAATAGAACCTCATGATTATATGGCAGAGCTATTTGATGCTGTTGCCCGTTTTAATACGATTATTTTAGATTTTGACCGGGATGTTTGGGGCTATATTTCGCTGGGTTATTTCAAGCAAAAAACAGTGGCAGGTGAAGTGGGATCATCCACGATGCCTCATAAAGTAAACCCTATTGATTTTGAGAACTCAGAAGGTAATTTAGGGCTGGCCAATGCTATCCTGCAGCACTTAGCTGCCAAGCTACCGGTATCTCGCTGGCAGCGCGATTTGAGTGACTCAACGGTGTTACGCAACTTGGGTGTTGGTTTGGCTCACAGCTTATTAGCTTACCAGTCAACCCTCAAAGGTATTAGTAAGCTGGAAATTAATGAGCAGCGTTTACAAGAAGATTTACTGAGTGCCTGGGAGGTTTTGGCTGAGCCTATTCAAACGGTGATGCGCCGTTATGGCATTCCTGAACCTTATGAAAAACTAAAGGCATTGACACGCGGTAAAGCGATTACAGCCGAAGTCCTTCAGCAATTTATTAATACATTGGCATTGCCTGAGG
The DNA here is from genome assembly GCF_018263875.1 of Zooshikella ganghwensis. Taxonomy (NCBI): domain Bacteria; kingdom Pseudomonadati; phylum Pseudomonadota; class Gammaproteobacteria; order Oceanospirillales; family Zooshikellaceae; genus Zooshikella; species Zooshikella ganghwensis. Next base: position 136,430 of record NZ_JAEVHG010000003.1, on the reverse strand, counting down.
ATGTGAAACAGCAGCTTTTAACATTAACACCTGCAACCTATACAGGTAACGCGAGTAGCCAGGCACAGCAAATATAATAAGTTACTCATAAACGACTGTGTATTCTCTTTATGGGTATTTTTTTACAAATAACGGGTAATCATTGCCATTATGAATACATTACTGGGTAATATCAGCGCCGCAGAATTTTTGCGTGAGTACTGGCAACAGCGCCCTCTATTAATACGGCAGGCGTTACCTGCTTATCAGTCACCCGTTTCTCCAGAAGAGCTGGCTGGCTTAGCGATGGAAGATACGGTAGAAGCTCGGCTTGTGGTTAATGATGATGAAGCTGAGCCTTGGCAAGTCTGGCATGGTCCATTTTCTGAAGAAGCCTTTTTGAACTTACCTGTAGATAATTGGACCTTATTGGTGCAAGCGGTTGATCATTGGGTGCCCGAAGTAGCTGAACTACTTAGCCATTTTGATTTTCTACCTGGCTGGCGGCTGGACGACATTATGGTCAGCTATGCTCGTCCTGGTGGAGGTGTTGGGCCTCATTATGACCACTACGATGTGTTTTTACTGCAAGCCCGAGGCCGACGAAAGTGGCAGGTAGGTCAACGCTGCACAGTGCAAACACCACTCATGACTCATAATGACTTAAAAATAGTGGCGGACTTTCAAACTGCTGAAGAGTGGATTCTAGAACCTGGAGATATGCTCTATTTACCACCAGGTGTGGCGCATAATGGCATTGGTATAGACGATTGCATGACATTTTCTGTGGGTTTTCGAGCCCCTTCTGCGGCTGAGGTCATTACCCATTTTAGTGACTATGTTGCAGATAACCTATCTGATGATAATCGCTATGCTGACCCGGCATTGTCTCTGCCTGAGCATCCTGGTGAAATTACCCACAGTGCCATTGGGCGTTTAAAAACGTTGCTTAGTCAACTAGACGATGAGCAAAAGCTGGTGGAGTGGTTTGGACGTTTTATGACAGAGTCAAAATATAATATGACTCCTGAATTACCTACCATTAAGCCTACAGACTGTGATGAGCTGGCGGGTCGGCTAAAACAGGGTTATTCGCTAACGGTGGTGCCCGGAGCACGGCTGGCTTATAGCGCACTTAATAACTGTTGGCAGGTTTATGCAGATGGTCAAGTTTTGCATGCCAGTGAGCAGGTTTCTCCTATTCTGACACGCCTGGAGCGTCGACAGCCTATTGATCAAGCTGATGTCTCGGAGGCCGATGCAGATACTCTGCTATTACTTACCCAGCTGGTAGCTTTAGGGACACTGGCCTGGAAGCGGAATGATGACTGCTGAGGTTAGCTCTGCTACTGAAGAGCAGGTGTTATCGTTTTTTGCTCACTATAGATGTGCAGGAGTTAACCATAGTGAGCAGGAAATTCTCCTCTGTCCACTACAATCAACTATGCACGCTGACTATAGCTGGTTTTTGATTGGCGGTGATTCACCACAAGGCTTGGGGTGGTTTCACCCTGAGCATTCTACCATTGGGATTTATTTGCCTTTTGCTGAAGAGAATGGCTCAACGTTCAAAGACTTACTTGAATACCTCATTGCTTATACCCGCGCTGCCGGTGTCAAAATGCTTAAAGCATGTACCCTGCCCCATTGGTTAAGTTATTATCAAGCTCAGGGGTTTAGCTCGCTAGCCATTGACAGCTTAGGGGTAGATGCGGCTGATTCGGAAAATGTCTTCCTTGGATTAGGTCTGGCTGCTCCCATTCCATTTGCCTCGATTCCCGATAAGCAAGGTATTGAGGTGATTCATGCTAAGTATCGTCATGACTACCAGCCTCGGGCTATCAAGCCAGCTGCAGAAACGGTGACTGCATGTCAGCTTATTCTGGGAGAAGACAGTAAGCTGCAGGTTTGGCACAAGCAGGCTGATATTATGTCAGCGCTGCTGAGCATTGTGGCCCAGGCTGATGAAATGGTGCTGATTTACTCCCCACTGTTACAGCATGAGCTTTTTGCAGATGAGTCCTTTATTCGAGAGTTCTCAATGTTTGCTAGACGAAATCCGATTAGCCATGCGCGTATCTTGATCGATGATTGTCGCGCCATTGTCAATTATTCTCATCCATTACTGAGTCTGCAAAAAAGAATTCCCAGTCTTATAGAAATTCAACAAACTCACCCACAGTACCCTGTAGAAAGTTATGGTTATGTGTTGGTGGATCGTGTGGGCTGGTTAGAGCTGTCTGATGCCGATTTATTGATTGCTAAGGGATCATTTGCAGACCCAGGAAACGTTAAATTGCGCCAAGAAGGTTTTCAGCGTGCATGGGACAAAAGCTCTAAACCAGCAGACTTAAGGAATATCTCATTATGATTCGCTTAAGATCAGCTACCTATTTGCTAGTCACTCTGTTGCTAATAAGTCGTTTATCGATAGCTGCAGCGTTGCAAACATATACCATTGACATGAGACATCGGCTGGCAGATGAGCTAGTTCCCATATTACAGCCTTTGGTGGCTCCTGGAGGGGCTGTCACGTCATACAATAATGTTTTGATTATTAAAACAACAGCCAAGAACTTTCAACAGTTGCAGCAAACAGTAAAAAAACTGGATACGCCAATACGCCAACTTTTAATCAGTGTCAGCTCTGATTCAAGTGTGGTTTATGCCGAGCGTGGAATAGAAGCCGATGTTGATGTGCGAGTGGGTGATGTGACGATTCGAACAGACGACCGTCATGCAGCTAGCGACCAAGTTGTTATTCATCACGGCACTCAACGCAGGCAAGATCAGGGGATACAGCAAGTGACTGCACTTGAGGGACAGGCTGCTTTTATTCAAGTAGGACAAGAGGTACCTGTACATGAACGTACCCAGTGGCCTGGGCATATTGAACAGCGCTCCTCTTATAAGAAAGTGAGCCAAGGCTTTTATGCGACGGTGAGGCTATCAGGTAATGACTTAGCTACTATTCAGCTAGAGGCTCAGAATAATCGTTTGGCTCGCAATAACTCAGGCAATATTGATATCAATTCAACCAGTACGGTTATTCAAGCACCTATTGGGCAGTGGGTTCCTGTAGGTGGCGTTAATAATCAGGCTAATCAGCACAACTCAGGTTTGAATCAACGAGTGTATCGTACCCGGGACCAACAGGCTCAGTTTTATATAAAGGTGGACTTTCAGTAAGGCGTCTTAAGGCGCTCGCATATTTGCCCCTCTTTTTTCTGCTTACCATGGGTTGCACCAGCTCTTGCCCTTTTCTTGTAAGTTAAGACAAATGGACTAGCCTTGTATTGCCACTTACAACCCGGCAAGGAAGGACATTTATTATGGGATTTTACACACTCATTGATGCACATGAGGTAAACGCTACCTTCGTAAGTACCAGTGATCAGCAAAAAGAAGGCCAGTTGATATTACATGCTAGTGGTATTGTTCAAGAGTATGCGACCACGCCTGAATTTTCGCGAGATGAACAATGGACAGGTGGCATCAAGTTTTGTTTAGGGGCTTGGATCGGTCCACTGGGGGCAGGAAAACAAAATTATCGAACGGAACGTTCGTTTTCTAACCTGGCACCACCAAAAGAAGTGGTTATTGCTATGGCTTCTGGAGACAAGACAATTCCCGTGGAGTATATTCCTGAACAAAAAAGTCATGCCTTCTTGGCTGCACTCCAAACTGCAAGTCCTCATAAGTCAAGCGGACAAGCTGAACACATGACAGCCTCAGGAAGTTCACTGCGCTTGGATTTTAATGAAGCTTATCAAGCCGCATTAAATACACTTATTGCCAAACTACCTGAAGCGAGCTTATTAACTCGTTATGAGCTAGTCATTGATAAGCAAGTAATGTCCTATGTTGGTTTGGTCAAAGGTGCTCCGACTTACGAGCTAGTAGTAACTGTCTCCCTTTCGAGTCCCAAAAAACACTAGTTATACCCTAATGGGCAGAACTGAGTTCTTGCCCATTGCTTTTCATGCCAACAAGTAAATCAGGTTGCGAGAGCTAAGTGAGTGCTATTCAAATCGATATCCATAGTAAAGCCGCTGTCGCCTCTTCTTTACACTTCGCTAGTAGATAATCTCAAGATAATTATTTGTAATTTAATTATATTTTTATATGCCAATTTTTTTTAAATAAAAAAACCTTAAAAATCATTGAATTACGATAAACGGTATTTGGGGGTGTGAGTTGTGTTGCGGAGCTTGTGGGATTTAATTCAAATTATTAATTTTTACAGTCTCGTTACCTTAATATGAAGTTTTGAAGTTAAGTATTTGTTATAAGTGTAAAAAATAATTTTGGCATCAATGTTGCTGAATAGTGTCTGCGTTTTTACATGCGTTTATTCAATATGCATGAAGTTTGGATTAGTAGTATGCACGACGGCGTGCATTTTATGGAGAGTTATAATGAATAAATTAGCCGCACTATTTGGAACTGCAGTAGTAGCTCTATCTTCACAAGTAATGGCATCACCTCTCGACGCAAAAAATATTACTGTTTTTGATGGACAAGCAGGTAAGTATGGTACTCGAGAAGATAATGAAGTAGAGCCATATAATAGTTATGGACAAAAGTGGGACTTAGAAGGTTTTTTCCAGAAAGGAAATAATGTCAGTATTGTGAGTGGTTACAACCTGAAAAATGGCGAACAACAAGGCCGTCACCACTGGACTTCTGGCGATATTTTTATCGATATTAATAACGATGTAACCCGCGGCAGTCGTACATGGTCAAATGGTAATAAAACCGTTAAAAACACTTACGGCTTTGACTATGTATTGGATGTTAACTGGTCTAACCTGACGTACGATATTGTTAAGTTAGATGCAAACTCTTATACAAAAACTTCCTACTTTAAAAATAACCAAGCCGCTAACCCATGGTTGTATGCTGGCGGTGGTGATGTTATCGGAAATGGTGCTTTCTCTTTAAGCTCACTGACCGACGCCGAGTCAGGTTTCCTAGGTGGAAAACACTACTATGCTAATGGTTTTGATTTAAGCTTTTTAGGTGAAAATGCTGACTTCAATTTACACTTTACTATGCAGTGCGGTAATGATGACCTCCGTGGTAAAGGTAAAACACCAACTACACCCGTTCCTGTTCCTTCTGTAGCTGCTTTAATGGGTATTGGTTTACTCGCTTTAGGTCGTGCACGTCGTCGTAAAAAGTAAGTAGCGTGTAGTAATCCATGAACGATATGGGTTAGACCGAAAAAGCCTTGCATTTATGCAAGGCTTTTTTAGTTTCTATCTATAAAAAAGGAAGTGTTCTGAAGCAGATTTATTAGATACCTTTTTGGGGTGGATAAGAAATATTTACATGATTTTCTATTTTAGAGATTTTCATGAACTAATCATGCCGGTAGTTTTTTTACACTTACAAATACTCGCTTAAAATATCATTGTATAATGTATCACTAATTTGTCCTTTTGTTTTCTTCACTTCGTCTATACCTTTCTGTAACTGATTAATTAAATCGTCAGACGTTTTTTGGCTAAAGGCGTAAAACAGCTCAGCTTCTTTAAGTATGTAGACTGTGCTGAAGTCACTATTTTGCAAGCCATTTTTTTTGATAAACCAGCGTGCAACATTTTCTTCATAGGCCCATAAGTCTACTCGACCAGTGTTAAGTTTTTTTACCAATGAGTCAGCATTTGATGATGGTTTGATTGAAGCGTCAGGTACGCCAAGCGCTTTTACCAGCTGTTCACCAACATCGTCACGAATAGTGCCTACGGTATACTTAGCGATATCTTCAGGGGTATTGATTTTTACGTCGTTGTCGTTTTTAGCAAGCAAAACGATTTTAGTTTTGGCGATGGGTCCTGCCCATTTGAAGAGAGGTTCTCGTTCTTTAGTACGTGTTGTGGCGAACAGAACATGATTTGGTTCTTCAAGAGTAGCTCGGTACCCCCTTGCCCAAGGGTAAACTTTGATTTGGCCTCTTTTTACTGGAGAACCTGCTTTGTTAGATGCAGCAATAAGCAAGTCGACAGCAATGCCTTTTAATAGGCCTGATGTTTCAAAGTTATAAGGTGGGTATGATTCAGTAATAAACGTTAGTTTATTCAGCTCATTACCATACGATAGTGAACTTAAAAATAATGATAATACTAATGTTGTAATAGCACCTTTGATATGGAACATAACGTTATTCTCCGAGCCTTTATTTGTATATACTTTCGATGAGTTATTTTTGTATACATCTAATTAGGTAGTTAATGAGTTTTACCACACACTGCTTTTAGAATTTCTTATCATTGCTGATACTTTATGGCTAGTTTAGCCTAATATAGACTCTAGCTTGTGCAAAACAATAATAAAATAAGAGGTAAATTATAGCTTGAGCGCTAGTTAATCTAAGCTTTTTTATTTTTTTATGGTTAACTATTGAAGCGTAATTTTATTGATAGATTTAACCTAAAAGTTTTTTGCTTTATGTTTTCTTGCAGAAAAATTCACTGTTAAATAAAAGGTGGCTTTCTGTTGCGTGAAAATGATTTAATTTATACGCTATGTAGGCACAGATTCTATTTTTTTGTCTATTTGTTTAACGCTAAGAAGCTTAAGTCATTTAAAGGTCTTTCGTTGATAGAATCGTGGTGAAGGTTATATTCTTGTTAAGCTGGTATGTTGGTGTTGATTTCTTTGTTGTATGAGAGCTGTATATTAAAAAATACTATAATAAAAGCATAAAAATCACCTATTCTATGGTTGCTAAACGCTATGTCATCATTACCTCTTTGTAGGTAATACATCCCCTGATGTACTTAATATTTATTTAGGCAGCTTTCCTGTTATTTTATGGTACACATCATAAGTTGCACTTATAATGAATACTTGAAAGAGGTATTTAGCTAGTAAGTGACTTAAAGTAGTTTTATTCATGCTATACCTTAACTACAAGGCATAGTATTACTAGGGTACCCACAATGCATTGGCTAAAAGACTGGCTTGGTTCAAAAGAAGAATCTGGACTCGAGAGAAATGAACAGGCGCACTATAAAAATATACGAGAACAAAATAATAAAACGCTGGTAAATTATTTGTTTCAAAAGGTGATTATTCCTCAGCTGTATGAGTTCAAGAGCAAGCTAGCCCTTCATTCTGAAGTCAAAGTGGTTGATATTCGTTACTATCAGTACTCTTGTGAATTACATATTATCCAGCAACTGGCTCAAACACGACATTTTGTGCTTTCTTTTACCACGGACTTAGTGGATAACTTAGTGGTTGTCAGTGCTCAGATGAATGAACTACCAATCGCTGAGTGGAGCAATAAGCATTTATTTATTATGTCTGTTCAAAAAAGTGACATACAACTGTTACTATCAGAGTTTACGAAACGTCTCGATTGTGAAGCCCAGTTTCAACCTGATAGCAATTGAGTTGTTATCCCTTGCAATGAGCGCTGGTCTATCCCTCCTTAGTTTGCAGGGCAGCCCCTTTTAAATGTATCTGTAATAACTGTCTTATTACTTTACATTTACATCACAAATAAATATGTGGTGAGCACTGCTATAGGTGTTTTTGCCTGTATAGGATGAGCATCTTACGAATCTTATTAAATAGCAGGCATTATGTTTGCTTAATTTTCGCGAAAAAACTTCATAATATAAAGAGATTTAGCCATCACTCTTTATGGCTGTTTTTTTACAAATAAAAATAAATACTCAGTGGCCATTCTGGTGATGGATGTAATGATATTGGCAGCAAAAAAGCGGGTTAAGGCATTATTATATTATGCATTCTTTGTCTGTAGTACGGGGGCTTCATGGGCAGATGATGGAACACCAGACTTAACTGCATTGTTAGCAGAAATATCTGCAATGCCTGAAGGCAGTTGGCGTCAAGTGAGTCTTAATCGTTTTGATGATGTGTGGGTACCTGCGGGATTACGGCCACTATTTGGCCTGTCAAACCCTGAGCCTGATCGTATTATTGCGGCGTGGAGTTCTTTTGCTTGGGATAGCCAACGTGGTGATTTAGTACTGTATGGTGGAGGGCATGCCAACTACACAGGTAATGAAGTCTATCGTTGGCGAGGTACGACACGTCAGTGGGAAAGAGCTTCGTTACCCAGCGAAATTATTCAAGATGATTTTGGCAATTGGCGTGCTGTCGATGGTGTGGATGCGGCGCCTAGCTCTGCGCATACCTATGATAATACTCTTTATTTACCCTTTCATGATCGTGTGTTGACCTTTGGTGGAGCGGCTTACAACAATGGTGGGATGTTTATTCGCCAGGTTGATAGCACAACAACACGGCCTACAGGTCCTTACCTCTGGGACCCTGGCAAAGCAGATAAAGATAAAGTAGGTGGTACAACAGGCTCGCATGTCCAGCGCATGGACCCACATCCAGAAATATTGGGTGGGAATATGTGGCAAAACCGCGATATTCATACTCACCTCATGGGACTGCCCACTCTTCCTAAAAGCCATGTGGAGGGTACCACTGCACTCCGCAGTAGTGAAGGTAAAGATGTGGTACTAGTAAATGCTCGGCCCGGTGGCACCCATGAGTATCTTTATCAGTACACTATCAATGACATAAATGACCCCGCTAGAGATTCATGGACACTTTTGGGGACTTATTGGAATGGAGTTAATAATCAAGGTGCAGGCTTATTTGATCCTGTATTAAATCTGTATGTGCGTAGTGGACGAAAGGTCATTGGCTTTTGGGATTTATCGACACCTGGCACTGAGAACAGGGATCAGCTTTTTTATCCTCAGTCACTTGGTAATGAGTTTAATGTCACGCGTGATATGGGGATGGATTATGATGCTAACCGTCACCAGTATTTGTTATGGCGTGGTTATAATGAAGTTTGGGCGATTATTCCACCAACTACAGTCAGTACTGGAGGCTGGCGAGCAGTTAAGCAGCCACTTTGGTCTGGTGATGCCCCAAGCCTGGGTCCTGGCACCGGTATATTAGGTCGTTGGAAATATATCAAACAGCTTGATGTATTTATTGGTTTGCAGGGCATTAGTGCAGGTCAGATTTGGATTTATAAGCCTATAGGTTGGGAATCACCAGCATTAGCTGAACGCACCTTAGCACCGCAAATAGCCCCTGTAGCAGGTACCTATACTAACGCTCAACGGGTGACACTGACTGCAAATGAGCCTGGAGCTTCTCTGCTGTATACCATGGATGGGCTTGATCCAGAGCAATATGGTTCGCCCTATGATGGACCTATTTCACTGAGTACCTCAACCACGGTTAAGGCGGTCGCTATTGCCCCCGAAAAGCGACCAAGCCGGGTGATGTCTGCAGAGTATCACTTCAATGCTCCTCCTGAGATTGCCTCTTTGACACTATCCTCAACACATATATCTGACCAGTCATTTGTGTTGTTATCTGTAAGTGCGAGTGATCCTGATAATCAGCCACAAGCCCTTCAATATCAGTGGGACATTATTAATGGTCAGGGATCTATTGAGCCGGTGTCCGCCACAGAGGTTCGTTATTATCCCGCAGATACTGATAAGACAGAACTGCACTTGTTGCAGGTTGTTGTGAGTGATGGAGAGCAGACCGACGTTGAATCTGTTTACCTCACTGTGACGGATGCTGATGGGCCACCATTACTTTTTTATACAGCTTTTAGTGAAGGAGAAGACGGTTTACCTCCAGCCGATTGGCTGGTGTTCGATGAGGGTAACATTTTTGCCCCTTCTCGCTGGGTCAAAATGGGGCTGCAGTTGGTTCAGCAGAGTAATATTTATGCCAGGCCCATTGTTGCGAGTGATCTGGCTAAACTGGGTACAGTGCTTTATTACCCCAATAGTCTCTCATGGCAAGATTATCAGTTAACCACTTTTTTTTACTCTAAAGACGATGATGCAGTTGGTGTGGTTTTTCGTTTGCAGGATGCAACCCACTACTATCGATTTACCTGGAATAAGGCTTTAGGCTATCGGCGTTTAGAGCGTCGAGAGGGGGCCATATTTACGCTGCTGGCGGAGGATTTTGTGCCCTATGTGCAAAACCAGTTGTACCAGCTGACGGTTAAAGCTGAGGGTAATCAACTTAAGGTTATTATTGATCAAAATGAAATATTTAATGTAAGCGATAATGCTTTTTCGCAAGGAGGTGTTGGCTTTTATAGTTGGGCGAATGAAGGTTATCACATTCACTCGCTGGAAGTACTGGATAATAGAAGCAATGTGGAGCCAGGTGAGGCCCCTGTTATTGAGAGTTTAACCGCTACACCTGTCTCAGTGTCTGCTAATGAATCTACTTTATTACAGGTAGTTGCAAGTGACACTGATAGTCCAGAATCAAGCTTAATTTATACATGGCAGGTGTTGTCTGGTAATGGTGTTTTATCAGCGGCAAATCAGCATACCACGAACTATACCCCCGAGGCTGTTGATGAAGTGGAAGTGCATAGGTTACAGGTCACTGTCAGTGATGGTCTGCAATCGATTACAGAAAACCTGAATATTACGGTTTTACCTACCAGTGCTACCCCTGTGCTTGAGGAAGTATTTGCATCTGGGTTAAGTCACCACTGGCATATGGTTACTACAGGAACGACTCAAGGGCCTGCAGACTGGGCGGTGAAGGATGAGGTGCTTTGCCAGTCGAGTAATGTCTATGCCCCACCCTCCTCTGCTGAGGCAACACTGAAGCCAGGGACTCTATTGTTATACCAGCCAGGTTATCGATGGCAGGATTATGCACTAAGCCTCAATGTTAAATCAGATGACGATGATGTTATGGGGGTGCTATTTCGTGTACAGGATGAGCAGCACTATTACCGGTTTAGCTGGTCAAAAACGTTTGCTTTTCGCCGGCTTGAAAAGATTGAAGGCAGTGACGTTACGGTATTAGCAGAAGATCAAGTTCCGTTTAGCGTTGGGCAGTGGTATTCACTTGATATTAATTTACAAGGCAATACGATTGAGGTCGCTATTGATGATAATTTAATACTATCTGCAAGTGATAATACTTTTCTTCAGGGATCGGTAGGACTGTACACATGGGCAAATCAGGGAACGTGCTTTGATGATATTAAAATACAGACTAAGGCTTCAGCAAATAAGCCACCAGTAATATCTTCAATCCAATCATTACCAGCCTTTTTACCATCAGGTAGCTCTCTACCGTTATCAATCGAAGCAAGTGACCCAGAAAATCAACCGCTTTCTTGGGTTTGGTCTGTTATTGGTCCTGCCTCATTGACAGGCGAATTTACAACAATGCCGATGCTATCGACGCAAACAGTTACTGAGCCGACAACCTTGACCATTACCGCTACTGTTTCTGATGGACAATGGTGGGATAAGGTTCAGCAACAGATTACGCTAATGCCTGCGCAACAGCCTACGTTGTTATTACCAAGCAGCTATGAGGGGCAACGTTTAATCAGTGATTGGTGGTCGGTAAGTGAAGGTAGCCGGTTAGCGCCCGCAAAATGGCAAACAAGTTCAGGAACGTTATACGATAACTCTAATATTTATAGTTTACCCATTACTTTTACTGACTTACGAAAAGCAGGTAGTGTTATTTATTATCCTGCAGGAAAACACTGGGGTAATTATGAAGTGCACTTAAAGCTAAAATCAGGCGATGATGATGCATTAGGTGTTGTTTTTCGTATGCAAGATCCACAGCACTATTACCGTTTTGAATGGAATAAAGCAGGTAATTATCAGCGATTGGTTCGGCGTATGGCTGATGAATATACCCTGCTTGCAGAGGTTGCTGAACCTTATATTCAAGGACGCTGGTATGAGCTTGTTATTAAAGTGAATGGTAATCAAATTGAAGTTTTCTTGGACAATACATTAGCCTTTCAAGTAGTGGACTCGCTATTAAGTAAAGGAACCATTGGTTTATATACCTGGGCTAACCATGGTAGTAAGTTTAAGGATGTGACTGTTTATCCAGTTAATGAGTAATAAAATAACCTTTACTTTTTATGTGGTGTACATCTGCCTCGAATAAGCGTATTAAAAACGGCACGTATTCGTTATTTATATTATTTATAATCACTATTCTTGAAAAGGGCACTCAAGAGAATTGACATTATCATTGGAGAACAACAGTATTGTATTAACGATATCACTATAATTATTTTCCTTTTATATAACGAGGGTAATTGATCAGTGTTCTTGAGTACCAATAGTGGTGGGAGTGCACTTTACGTATAAAGAATACGGAAAAGAAAAGGAAAATAGCGGCTAATGGAGTGATCGTTTTTATATAAGACACTAAGTTTTTTTTATGAGATTGAATGAACTTGCAGTCAGTTGTCTTACAGAATAAACGTAAAAGTAATTACCAATAAAAATGAGGTTTAAAATGACTGAACCAACCCAAATTGGAGAAATGACATTTTTGGGTAAACTGTCTCCCGCATATCAGGAAATACTAACCCCTGAGGCAGTCACCTTTCTTACGGAGTTGGTCAGAGAGTTTCAGCCTCGATTACAACAGTTGTTGGCTGAACGGGCCAAGCGTCAGGCTATATTCGACAAGGGACAGTTACCAGGTTTTTTAACAGAAACCAAAGAAATACGAGATAGCCACTGGACAGTTTCCCCTATTCCTCAGGATTTACAGGATCGCCGCGTTGAGATAACAGGCCCTGTGGATCGCAAAATGATTATTAATGCGCTAAATGCCAATGTAAATGTCTTTATGGCTGACTTTGAGGATTCTCAGTCACCCACGTGGGAAGGTGTTATTGAAGGACAAATAAACCTCCGTGATGCAAACTTAGGTACAATAGAGTATGTACACCCAACCACTGGCAAGGAGTATACTCTAAAAGAGGACCCTGCTTTATTAATAGCTCGGGTACGTGGTTTGCACTTGCAAGAAAAACACGTGCAGCTTCAGCAGCAAAGTATTCCCGCCAGCCTTTTCGACTTTGCCCTGTACTTTTTTCATAACTGGCAAGTCAGAAAACAACAGGGAACAGGTGTTTATTATTATCTTCCCAAACTACAAAGTCACCATGAAGCGGCATGGTGGTCGGATGTATTTAAGTACACAGAAAGCCGATTCCAGCTTCCAGAAGGAACGATCAGAGCGACAGTATTGATAGAAACCTTGCCCGCTGTATTTGAAATGAATGAAATTTTATTTGCATTAAGGGAACATATTGTTGGTCTTAACTGTGGGCGTTGGGATTATATTTTCAGTTATATTAAAACCTTGCGTAACCATGCTGATCGGGTATTGCCAGACCGCCAAAAGGTTACCATGGACCAACCTTTTTTAAGTGCCTATTCCAGACTGCTTATAAGAACCTGTCATCGCCGTGGTGCACTGGCAATGGGAGGGATGGCTGCACTTATTCCCGCTAAAAATGAGATGGCTAATGCCCGGGTTCTCCAAAAAGTCCGTGAAGATAAAGAGTTAGAAGCGCGTAATGGACATGATGGTACCTGGATTGCCCACCCAGGCTTAGCAGATACGGCATTAGATGTATTTAACCAGTATATTCCTGAAGGTAAGTTTAACCAGTTACATGTTCTGCGCGAGGATGATCCAGAAATTACGGCAAAAGATTTACTTGCACCCTGCCCTGGTGAGTGTACTGAAAATGGTATGCGTAATAATATCCGGGTTGCAATCCAATATATTGAAGCTTGGATTAATGGTAATGGCTGCGTTCCGATTTACGGCTTAATGGAAGATGCAGCCACCGCAGAAATTGCGAGAACCTCTATTTGGCAGTGGATGCGTCATGGCCGAAAATTAGACTCAGGTAAAGCGGTGACAGTCACCCTGTTTCGGGAAATGCTACAGGAAGAGTCTTTAATTGTAAGACAAGAAGTAGGTGAAGCGCGTTGGGAGACTGGTAGTTTTGAGTTGGCGATGAACATTCTTGATGAGATTACCACCTCAGAAGAACTGGTTGATTTTTTGACATTACCCGCTTATAACCACTTAAATTAAAGCAAAAAATAAAGGTCTGTATAAAGCAGTCCTTTATTCCTTTTTCGCTTGGCTTGTTGCGGCGCCTTTTCATGACGAAGCGGTAAGGGTAAGCTCAGTTTTAGCGACATCGCCTACCAATCGTCTTAACCACTGGTGTCCTGGGTTATGTTGTAATAAAGGACTCCAGGCCATTTTTAGCTCAAAGTCTGCCACCGCGAAGGGTGGCTTACGAATAACCAACTGTGGGTTATCTTTGGCAAGCAGTGCGGCTCGAGTGGGTAATGTAGCAATAAGGTCGGGTTGTTGGGCTAGTAACATTGCAACCTGGTAATGTCGAGTAAAAACGCTAATACGGCGTTTTTTTTCGAGTTTTGCCAATGCTTCATCAACCCACCCCAAGCGTTGTACATCTTGTGGTGTCATGCCAACCCCTACCCCCATGCCGGTTTTACTCACCCAAATATGCTGAGCTTGTAAATAAGTGTCCAAATTAAAGTTTTTTAAAATAGGGTTTTGAGCGCTGATTAAGCAGGAAAAACTATCTTGCCAGACTGTGGTTTGATGAAAAGACTGTGGCATTTCATCAAAACGATTAATGGCCATATCCACGCGGCCTTGCTCTACATCTAAAAAACTGACGTCACTTGGCGTTAATATATCCAAAGTGACATGGGGAGCAAGTTGCCTTAACTTTGTTAATAAAGGGGGAATCAGGGTTGATTCAGCATAGTCACTGGCCATGATGCGGAATACACGGTCGCTGCTATATGCATCAAATGCTTTTTGGGGTTGAAGCGCTTTTTCTATGTTGGACAATACATCTCGAATCATGGGTTGTAATGAAAGAGCTCGCTCTGTTGCGGTCATTCCTTCACTGGTTCTGACGAGGATAGGATCATCAAAAAGCTCACGTAAACGACGCAAACCATTACTCATGGCTGGCTGGGTGATTCCTAAGTGGCTTGCCGCTTTAGTGACATTTTTTTCACGTAATAAGACATCTAAATACACCAATAAATTAAGATCAACCCGTGAAATATTCATTTTGTTGATACCGAGAATAAAAACTATAAATTTCCTAAATCATGGCATAATTTCTAGACTTTGTCGTGCCTTGTTCGTAATTCATAATAAATACAGCTAACTACAGGAGCCAACGATGGCTATTTATAACCGCAATGAAGAAATCGCTCGTATTGAAAAGGATTGGGCAGAAAATCCTCGCTGGAAGCATGTTAAACGTACTTATACGGCAAGTGATGTTGTTCGTTTGCGTGGTTCAATTCATGTTGCCAATACATTAGCAGAACAAGGTGCCACAAAGTTGTGGTCGTTGATTAATGGTGGTGTGAGTAAAGGCTATGTTAACTGCTTAGGTGCCTTAACCGGAGGTCAAGCGGTTCAACAAGTTAAAGCGGGTATTAAAGCCATTTATTTATCGGGTTGGCAAGTCGCGGCAGATAATAATAGTTCGATGACTATGTACCCTGATCAATCACTCTATCCTGTTAACTCTGTTCCTGCAGTGATTAAGCGGATTAATAACGCCTTTCGCCGGGCCGATCAAATTCAATGGCAGCGTGGCATTAAACCTTCTGATGAGCAGTATATTGACTACTATGCCCCTATTGTGGCGGATGCAGAAGCGGGATTTGGCGGTGTATTAAATGCCTATGAATTAATGATCGCCATGATTGAAGCTGGTGCAGCAGGTGTTCACTTTGAAGACCAGTTAGCCTCAGTGAAAAAATGTGGTCATATGGGTGGCAAAGTATTAGTGCCTACACAAGAAGCCGTACAAAAATTGATTTCAGCACGTTTAGCGGCTGATGTTATGGGGACCAGCACTATTGTATTAGCACGAACAGACGCTAATGCGGCGGATTTGATAACGTCTAATATTGATGAATATGATGCACCTTTTATTACCGGAGAACGTACGGCAGAAGGTTTTTATCAAACACGTGCGGGTATAGATCAGGCAATCTCTCGTGGTTTAGCCTATGCACCTTATGCTGACTTACTCTGGTGTGAAACAGCTAAACCAGATCTTGATGAAGCTAGAAAATTTGCTGAAGCGATTCGTCGTGAATACCCAGATCAACTGTTAGCCTATAATTGTTCACCTAGCTTTAATTGGAAGAAAAATCTGGATGATGCCACCATTGCCAAGTTTCAGCGGGAATTAAGTGCAATGGGCTATAAATTCCAATTTATTACGTTAGCAGGTATTCATGCTATGTGGAATAGTATGTTCGACCTGGCTTATGATTATGCACGTAATGACATGTCAGCGTATGTGAAATTACAGGAAAAAGAATTCCAAGATGCTGAACGAGGTTATACTTTTGTTGCACATCAACAAGAAGTGGGTACAGGCTATTTTGATGATGTAACTAACGTCATTCAGGGAGGCTCATCTTCCGTTACTGCTTTAAAAGGTTCAACAGAGGAGGACCAGTTCTAACTTGTTTAGGATTAAAATAGCAGTAGCGATTGTAGTAAACACATTATCTGCAATGTATGATATTGTTGAAACACAGATCGTATTATTCTTATTAATACTCTTAAAAAGGATCACACCAGTGATCCTTTTTATTTGATTTGAATTTATGAAGAATAAATTAAATGAATATTTTTCATTATTGGGATTAATCGCCATATTGTTAAAAGTACACTTCGATATAGGTGTACACAATGAATAAAGACTGATAACGTTGCATCCAGACTTAAAAGTCCGGTGTTTTATGAATAATTATTGCTCTAAGACAAGTTTCATATTTTTGAGTCATCTAAGATAAATCCATACTTATGTTTTTAGGTTAAAAATACACTCACTCAATGTACAAAAAAGTGTATCCATACGTATCTACAGTTTATCATATCGGCAGACGGATCCTGTCGTATAAGTAGACTTCCAAACCGGAGGGATTTCAATGAATGTTAAGCAATATATGGTCTCAACCGTAGTAGTGTCTGCCCTCACCTTTACCCAAGGTACATTGCTATATGCTGGCAATACAACAGAAGCTACTACTTTTCCTGCTAATAACATGGCCCCTGTTGAGTTTGCACAAACAACTAACCGGTTAATTATGAGTTTTAACAAAGTACATGCAGCAATCCCTGTAGAGGATTTATTAGCACAACTAAGCGACCGAATTTCAGTACAAATGACTTATGTTAGAACAATGGGGACAGGCGCTATTGTTTTTAAACTACCCTCTTTTCAGAATATAAAGCAAATTCAGCAGTTAGTTGAGCAGTTAGAACAACAACCAGAAGTTGAATATGTGGAACCTGACTGGATGATGCGGCCTAAGACACCCATGTCTGTCACACCGACTGACCCACTTTTTAATCAGCAATGGAGCTTACTTTCGAGTCAGTATTTAGGTGATATTAATGTGCAACAAGCTTGGCAACAAAATCAGGGACAAGGTGTCGTTGTTGCTGTGTTAGACAGTGGTTATCTTCCTCACCAAGATTTAAAAGACAACCTGCTTGCAGGTTATGACATGGTCAGTGATTTAGCCATGGCGAATGATGGTGATGGTCGAGATGGTAATCCACTCGATCCAGGTGATGGTCATATGGCCGGTGAGTGTAGTCAGTTAGGAACGAACTCCACTACACAAGACACATCAAGTAGCTGGCAGGGAACACAAATAGCAGGTGTGATTGCTGCTGCTGCAAATAATATTGGTATTAGCGGCATTGCCCATCAATCAAAAATTCTGCCGGTACGTACTGTAGGCAAGTGTGGAGGATATACTTCAGATTTGGTCGATGGCATCCGCTGGGCAGGAGGACTTACTGTAGCTAATGCACCTATAAATAAGCACCCTGCTCAAATTATCACAATTGCTAGTAGTGAACCAGGTCAATGTAAGGCATCACTTCAACAGGCGATTGATGAAGTTAATCAGAAAGGCGTGACTGTCATTGTTGCGGCAGGTAATAATGGTGATCAAGCGAACCAATATAGTCCAGGCAACTGTCAAAATGTTATTGCCGTCTCTGCTAGTGATATCGATGGCAAGCTAACAGACTATAGTAATCGTGGTAAAGGGATTACAGTGGCTGCGCCTGGAGGGGTTAAAGAACCATTACATGCAGGTATTTTATCGACATCAAATGCTGGATATCGAAAAGCCGCTAGTGATAGTTACCAGTATGCGGCAGGTACTGGATTTGCTGCAGCCCATGTTGCGGGTGTCGCTGCTATATTATACAGCTTACAACCATCAACTACGCCAACAGAAATTAAACAACTGATTACCAGTACGGCTAAAAAACAACCAAAGTGTAGTGAATGTGGGCATGGTGTTATTGATGCTGGTGCAGCAGTCAATAAGGCGATGAAATATAAGTACCGCTTTTTCTCTTACTGAGGTATTTTGCTACAACTATTAATAATTGTTAAAGGATTAATGCAAGTTTAAAAAATAATGTAACCTTTTTTATTAATATAACGCGTAAGTTTGTAGCACCTTTGTTTTTTATTAAAACAAAGGTGCTTTATATTTGTGGTTAATACGTATTCAACCGTTTATCTGTTCTCAATGAAAATGGATTGCAGATCATAAAAAACCTGTTCTGTAGTACTAATTTGAGTTGTAATAAAGGTTGAATAATGAAAAAAACTGCTTTATTTTTTGCTATTTCTTCAATAGTTTCCACGCCGCTTTTTGCACAAGATAGTATTAATCCATTCGCAGATGAAAAATCGGGCTTTTATCTAGGGTTGGGGGCTGGTGCGGCTAGTTATGATGATGCTTATTCAGCTTATACAGATAGAGTTGAAAGCCTAGGCTACTCTGGACATAAAACTAAACGCGATGGATTAGCAAAGGTATTTGGTGGCTATCGCATTAATAAATACTTTGCACTTGAAGCGAATTATACTCGTTTTGCAGATACTGAATTTGATGTTAGTCGTTTGTTCTTTAATAATTATCAAAATCTCGAAGTTGATAATGAAATTAGTGGTTATGGAGTAAAAGCAGTTGGTATTTATCCTGTGTCTAAAAGTGTTGAGCTAAATGCTAGTTTTGGCTTAATGAAGTGGAAGATTGAAGAGGATTACCGCGCGTCAGCTAATGGTAGAGAGATAGATAAAGAAAGTGAAACAGCTAAGGGAACAAGTAAAGTATTTGGTTTAGGTGCAAGTTATAGCCTGACTAATAATGTTGCTTTTGGTCTTGACTGGGAGCGTATTAATGACCTAGGTGATAAAGACAAATTACATTTCGGTGAAACTGATGTAGATACCTTTACACTGTCTGCTAAGTATACTTTCTAAACTGCTTCAATTTTATATATGCTTTGCTGCCAAAGGATGGTGGCAGCAGTTGACTGCTAAAAATTATTCTTAAAAGCATCCATATCTTCTATAAGAAAAGCACCATATGTTTAGCATCATATGATTTCTGTCCTAGACGGAGTGCATCTCGCTCAAACGCAAATGTTTCAAATCCATATTTTTGATAGAGTTTAATGGCCGATGTGTTTTCGGAAATAACAACAAGCTGAAGTTGTGATAAGTCATTAAGCTGTTTTGCTTCATCTATTATCCTTTCAAGTAAGCGTTTGCCAATACCATTACTTTGAAAGGGTTTATTAACATAAAACCCCGAAATCATACCTTTATGAGATCTTTTTAGATAATCTTGTCGGCTAACACCTGCAGTACCTACTAATGTAAGTCCATTAAACGCACCAATGATAAAAGATTGGTTGCTTGGGGTAATTTTATTAGCAAAATAACTGAGTGGTTGAGAGAGTTCGTTGTCAAAACTTTGCGCAAAGGATTCTGGGCATGCCCGCAAGGCAGTGAGTCGAATTTGTTTATACTGCTCTGCATCATTACGATTCAATACCCTAATATCCATATTGTTTCTCCATTAAGGGTTTTGCCCTTCTTTATTGGTATATCTACATTGCTTTATTTATGGTGCTGGTTTTTAGTTTGCTGGGCAATAGGAAATACACTACATGTTGTATTAGAAAAGGTTGGTATTTTAGGCTAAAGGCTGGTGAATTAACACTGAACTGTTTGCCGCAAGGATGCGGCAACCAAGCTTCCAAGGATGGATTTACAGCGTGTTCAGTGTAATTCACTAGCTTTAGGTGTCGATCGTTTATTTTTCAATATAAAAAAAGCCGAAGTCAAAGACTTCGGCTTTAGTCTAAAAAATATGCGTTTAAACGTATATTTTTACAGGGCTTTCAGAATAGCTTCAACACTTTCTTTGGCATCCCCAAACAGCATACGCGTATTCTGTTTGAAGAACAGCGGATTTTGAACACCAGCATAACCGGTAGCCATGGAGCGCTTAAATACGATGACTTGGTGCGCATTCCAAACTTCCAGTACAGGCATACCTGCAATAGGGCTTGCAGGGTCTTCAGCCGCAGAAGGGTTTACAGTATCGTTTGCGCCAATCACCAAGACTGTATCTGTTTCAGGAAAGTCTTCATTAATTTCATCCATTTCCAAAACAATGTCATAAGGCACTTTGGCTTCTGCCAGCAAGACATTCATATGGCCTGGCAAACGACCTGCAACAGGGTGGATACCAAACCGGACGTTAACGCCCTTTTCACGAAGCTTCTGGGTGATTTCGTATACGGGGTATTGTGCTTGCGCAACAGCCATACCATAGCCAGGAGTGATAATGACAGACTTGGAATCCTTAAGCATTTCCGCCACTTCTTCTGCAGATGTGGCTACATACTCGCCCTGCTCTTCACCATCACTCAATACGGTACCACTTTCAGTACCAAAGCCACCCGCAATCACACTGATAAAAGAACGGTTCATCCCTTTACACATAATATAAGACAGGATGGCACCTGAGGAACCGACTAGTGCACCGGTTACAATCAGCAGGTCATTGGCGAGCATAAAGCCTGCTGCAGCTGCAGCCCATCCTGAATAAGAGTTCAGCATGGATACAACGACAGGCATATCTGCACCACCAATAGATGCGACTAAATGCCAACCAAAAGCCAAGGCGATAATTGTCATCAGAATCAATGAGAAAGTAGCGCTATCACTGTTGACGAAGTTGAGCATTAACAGAATGGATACAACAACACCAGCCAGGTTAAGCTTGTGCTTGTGAGGTAATGACAGCGGACGTCCACTCATAATGCCCCGTAACTTTGCAAATGCTACGATTGAGCCTGTAAACGTCACTGCACCAATAAATACCCCAAGGAAAATTTCACTTAAGTGAATGGTTAACATGGCACCTTCCATAGGAGGGTGATCCAAGTAACTGTTGTAACCAACCAATACCGCAGCCAAGCCAACAAAACTATGTAGCATGGCTACCAGCTCAGGCATTTCAGTCATTTGCACCTTTTTGGCCAGATGCAAACCAATGGCAGCACCAATCACCATTGTCACGATAATGGTGCCCATGCCTGACACTTCAGGGTTGCCAATGGTAGCCAGTAAGGCAATGGCCATACCGACCATACCATAGATATTCCCCTGCTTAGCTGTTTCCTGCTTACTCAGGCCCGCTAAGCTGAAGATAAATAAAATGGCAGCAACAATATATGCTGCACTGATAAAACCTTGTGACATTATTGGGCCCCTTACTTACGAAACATTTTAAGCATGCGCTGTGTGACAAAAAATCCACCGAATATATTAATGGTGGCTATGAGGACAGCAATGGCCGAGAAAAACCAAACCAGTCCGTTATCACTGGAGACTTGAAGTAAAGCCCCAACAATGATGATGCCACTAATGGCGTTGGTGACGCTCATAAGGGGAGTGTGTAATGCATGGGTAACATTCCAAATCACGTGATAGCCGACAATACAGGCCAGCACAAACACGGTGAAGTGGGATAAGAAGGCCGCAGGAGCTGCACTGGCAATCCAGCCAAATACTAAAGCTCCAACAGCCAACGCAATATGCTTACGTTTGGATGATTTTGGTTCTGGTGCTTTTTCAACAGGGGTAACGGCTTCTTGCGCTTTAGGTTGCGGTTGGGCACTGACTTTAACCGGTGGTGGTGGCCAAGAGATATTACCTTCTTTAACCACCGTGACAGAACGAATCACCTGATCATCAAAGTTTATGGAAATATTGCCATCTTGATGTGGACACAGCAGTTTAGTCAGATTCACCAGGTTGGTACTGTACAGCTGTGAAGACTGATTAGGTAAACGGCCTGGCAGGTCGGTATAACCGATAATACGTACATCATTATCCGTAGTGACCAGTTGATCTGCCTGGGTTAACTCACAGTTCCCACCTGTTGCAGCCGCTAAGTCAACCACCACACTGCCTGGCTTCATGAGCTTAACCATGTCTGCAGTAATAAGCTTAGGTGCTGGTTTACCAGGAATGAGTGCGGTAGTGATGATAATATCGACTTCTGCTGCCTGTTGGCTGAAAAGCTCCATTTCTGCCTTAATAAAGGCTTCACTCATTTCTTTGGCATAGCCATCTGTTGAAGAACCGTCTTCTTCAACATGCAGTTCAAGGAACTCGCCACCCATACTTTCAACTTGCTCTTTTACTTCAGGGCGAGTATCAAATGCGCGGACAATCGCTCCTAGACTGCTTGCGGTACCAACAGCAGCCAACCCCGCAACACCCGCACCAATCACCAGTACTTTAGCCGCGGGTACTTTACCTGCTGCAGTAATTTGTCCGGTAAAAAAGCGACCAAACTGGTGAGAAGCTTCGACAACGGCACGATAGCCCGCAATATTAGCCATTGAACTAAGGGCATCGAGGGCTTGCGCTCTAGAAATCCGAGGCACAGCATCCATCGCTAATACATTAATGCCTTTTGCCGCTAATTTTTCCAATAATGACTCATTTTGTGCAGGCCAGATAAAACTGACCAAGGTTTGTCCCGGTTTTAGATAACTGATTTCATCTTCGGGAGTTTCTTGTGGTGCATTAACTTTGAAAATAATTTCCGCTTGCCAGGCTTCTTTCTGACTGACAATACTGGCGCCTGCCTCTTTGTAAGCACTGTCTGTAAAGCTGGCTAATTTTCCTGCGCCTTCAGCCACACAGACTGTAAAGCCAAGTTTAATTAGCTGCTGAACGGTTTTGGGGGTAGCAGCTACCCGAGTTTCGTTGGCAAATATTTCTTTGGGAATTCCGATAAGCATGGTCTATTCAATTATCTCATTAACCGGTTAATTTACCTCTGTACGCCAACGCATTGCGATAGCGACACGCATTAGGTCAAAAAATCAACCACTATCAACGGCTGATGTGACTGTCGTTTGATACGTACGGCATGTTAGCCTATGGCATTATTTGTCTTAGATATATTCATACACTGCTTATTGTACCCGTATCGTTTTATGATATTGCTCAGTATTATAAATCCTGAGAAATGCGCTCTGCCCTTTTAAGGCATTGCTATTTGACGACACAGATTGTCAGTTTACAGCGTGGTAGACTTGAATAGTAAAATAACGGCTCATGTCGTTAGTATGACAATGATGCCAAAAAACCAAATTTAAGACTATTATAAACTGCCCGTTGGTTACACCTATTTACAAATTTAGCTGGCATGTCAGTGATATACCGTCTTAACAGAGCAGACTAGCCGCGCTAAAAACCTTCATGCTGGGTATAGTGTGTCAAATTACGCTGTTGTAACACAGTGTTTATGCTGACTCCTATTGATATAGCATGAATTACCCAGCAGATCTTGATGTAAGTCATTATTGATAACAATTAAAGACGGCTAGTGCAATATCTACTAAATAGTGTTGAATGATTTTGGTCATGGTTCTTGTAAGTCAGGTAATGCACGTTCGATGACCAAAGCGGCCTGATTTTCCTGGTAATTTCTTACATGGTTTATCTGTACTTAAGCCTGTTCTGTTATTCCTGAAACATCGCATACTAATTAGCTGAACAAGGAAGATTCTTCAGGATTAGAATTAATGATGCAATTAATCAAAAGACATATGCCTCGTAAGGGGTATTTCGCTAACTCCCTACTTTTAAGTGTGGTTTGTAGTTTACTGCTCTGTGCGACGGTGCCAAGCTGGGCTAAATCATGGCAATTAGTATCTGTTTACTTGGGTGATGCTCGTCATCACAACTTGCTCACTGAATTTGTTCATGGCATGGAGTCGCTGCCAAGCACGCGGATCAAGGTAAATCTTTTTGATAAATGCAGTTTGATTCCAGATAAAAATATATTAACCAGCGTTACAAAAAATGATATCCAACTGGCTGAAATATTAATGGCGGAGTTAGAACATGAAGATCCGCTGTTTGGCTTGGACAATATTCCTTTTTTAGCAACTGATTTATCAGAAGCACAACAGCTATGGGAAATTTCCAGAGAGCAAGTAGAGCAACGGCTTGCTAACTTAGGCCTTCACCTGTTATTAGTCGCGCCCTGGCCACCACAGGGTATTTTTACCGTTCAACCTATGGCCTCGCTAGTTGATCTACGAGGGGGAAAGCTGAGGACTTATTCGACCGAAACGGCTCTACTCGCTCGTTATCTTGGGGCTGAGTCTGTTCATGTGCCGCACGAACATCTACGTGAGTCCTGGTTAACAGGACAGTTGGATGCCATGATTACATCGCCAGTGACGGCTGTGACTCAGCAAGCTTGGGAGTATATAAAATATTATTATGATATTCAGGCATGGGTGCCGAAAAATATGCTGGTGATTAACCAAGCATCATGGCAGAGTTTGAATGACCAGGAGCGACAAACTTTAACCAAGCTGGCAAAGCGACTGGAAGTACGCGCTTGGCAAAGTATGCAACTACATATTCAGCAAGCAATAGTTGCTATGCAAAAAAATGGCATTCAAGTGGTATCGCCAAATCCAAAGCTGGTTGCTCAATTAAGGCATATAGGTCATTTAATGACAGCACGCTGGGCAAGAAATGCTGGACAGGTGGGGCGTGAAATACTGGGTACCTATCGAAAATACCATAAGCACGAGTAATGATTCGGTGGGTTAAGAATCATTTGGTGGTTTAAGCAACCCTATCGGTATTAGGCAGAGCTGGTAGTGCTTGGAAAATCGATCAGCACCTTTTTGCTACCTCGTTGCAGGGCATGCTGAAATGCGCGTTGAAATTGCTGGAAGGGGTAACGTGCCTCGATAAGCAGCTCAGTATCCAGACTATGTTGTTTCAGAAACGCAAGGGCCGCACTCATTTGTCCACAGCGAGAGCCAATCAGTTTAATTTCATTAACAACAAGTTGAGATAGGTTTACTTCCGTTAACTGGTTACTGGTTGTTTTTAGAACAATGGTGCCGCAAGGCGCGACGACAGCCAGGGCCATATCCAGCCCATTTGGACGGCCTGTGGCTTCAATGACAACAGAAAAATATTGTTGATATTGCTGGAGTAGCTGGTTGGTGTTTTTAAATTCCAGCAGCTCTGTTTTGATCCCATGACGCGCTGCAATAGCGAGTTTATTGGAATGTTTGCCGATCAGTACCAGATTTGGAAACTGCTCTTTTAAGGCTAAGCTAATGAGTAAACCAAGTTTACCATCGCCCATAACAGCAATCGGGCTACTCTCGGATATCTGTAACTGGGACTTGATGGCCAAAGCCGCAGCCAGTGGCTCTGTGAACACTGCAACATGATCTGGAATATTGTCTGGTACACAGTAAAGGTTGCTTAGTGGCACAGTAAATAGCTCGGCAAACACACCGTCCTTATGTTTAATACCGAGTACTTGGCGATGGTGGCAGTGATGGGGATCATTTTGTTGGCAACTGGGACAGTCACCACAGCCAATATTGATATCCACCACGACACGTTTACCTACCCAATCTGATTTTGCTGGGCAAGCCACAACTTCAGCTACACACTCATGTCCAGGAATACCTTGAAAGTGGTAGTACCCGTTAAAAAGCTCGATGTCAGTTTGACAAATACCTGCTACAAGGGGGCGTAATAAGGCTTCATTTGGAGATGGTTCTGGGTCGGGGGGAGAAACCAGCATAATTTGTTGATCATTAAATAAGACCGCCTTCATTCACGACACCCTCATGGTTGGCTACAGTAATTTACACTGAGCTGTTTGCCTCATAGCTTATCGATTATAGATGAAATTTTAGAAAGTAAATGGTTCCAAAAAATTGAAAAATGCAAGTTGGTCTGATGAATAACACCATCCGGGAAGGACTTATGAGTTTTTTAGTGTTAAGACTACTTAATACCATTTTATTAAACATCCGTGTTTGACTAGCAGACTGATGTTACAATAACTGTCATAAAATTGTCAGTTAATTATGCGGCAAGTTGAGTATATTTTGCTATCCGTTTATTTTCTATAAAATAATTAGTTCATGCTAAGTGCTAAAGGAGCATAACATTGACTGTACAGCTTAGTGCATTACAAGGTGACATTACCCAACTTGCGGTTGATGCAATTGTTAATGCGGCCAACAGCAGTTTATTAGGCGGAGGCGGAGTTGATGGCGCAATTCATCGCTCAGCAGGGCCAGAGCTGGTAGCCGCGTGCCGGTTGCTCAATGGATGTAAAACTGGACAGGCAAAAATTACCCCTGGCTTTCACCTACCTGCTCATTATGTTATTCATACCGTTGGTCCAGTATGGAATGGTGGGCAAGCAAATGAAGATGTATTACTTGCAAGTTGTTACCGAGAAAGTTTACAGCGAGCTTGTGAAAATAAACTTAAATCAGTTGCTTTTCCCGCAATAAGTACAGGGATTTATGGGTTCCCCAAACAGCCTGCGGCAACAATTGCTGTGCAAACAGTGCAGCAGTATTGTGCAGAAAAGCCTGGCTCATTAGAGAAAATAATATTTTGTTGCTTTAGTAAAGAGGATTTAGCAATCTACCAGGCGTTATTAATGTAGAATTTATTGTGGATTACAGGCGTCTTGCACTCAGTGAGTGTTGTCACCCACTGATTAAAACGACGCTGGTTGTGTTTTTGGGTTATCGACTATTTAAAGGTGCTTTTTCAGCCAAAGATGTTTTTTCAGTCAAAGGTAATTTTTCAGCAGAAACAGCGGCACCATTTTCGTCAGCATACACATAATTACCTGGTTGAATACTGGCTCCGGCTAAGTTTATGCTCAGTTGTTTTTGCCCTTCCCCACGTCGAATAGATTTTCGAGGATGTGCTGCTAATGCCATAATTCCGATAGGTAATGTTGATAAGATCGTAACATCCCGAACGCAGCCATAAATAATGATTCCAGCCCAGCGATTTTCTACAGCACATGTTGCAATTTGATCACCTAGCAAAGCGCAGCGCATTGAACCACCACCATCAACCACTAACACTTTGCCTGTACCTGGTTCTGCCAAGGTCGATTTGACAGTGCTATTGTCTTCGAAGCATTTTGCAGTAACAATTTCCCCGAAAAAAGCAGTTTGTCCACCAAAATGCTTTAAAGCTGGAGGTATCACTTGAAGTAATGTGTCGTATTGATCACATAGATCAGGTGTTGAAAAAAGCACGACTTTATCCTTTTATGGCACAAACTTTATTATTTTATAGTGCTCATTTCCTCTGCTTAAGCGTAAACAGAGGAAATGATATGAGCAAATTAATTAGGGCTTGTTAACACTATTTGAATCACCATTGCCGTAGACTATTTTTTGCGACTAGCAAGGCACAAGGAATGCCGGGTAGTCATTCTACATAAGTGACTTGTAACACCGCTAGGTGGAAAAATAATCACGGCCCGAAGGGTTATGACGGTAAAAGCACTACTCGTTGTTGCTCATTGTTTATTTAGAAGCACTAAACTTCACGCTTCGCGCCTAGATTAGCGCTTTTACCGCCATAACAGTGATATTCAAATTGTGTTAACAGGCCCTAGGCTGGGGTGGCTACTTTTTCGGCCAAATAAAACCAGGTGTTTAACACTGAATCAGGATTGAGTGAAATGGTTTCAATCTGTTGATCCATCAGCCACTTGGCTAAATCGGGATGATCTGAAGGACCTTGCCCACAGATACCAATATATTTATTTTGCCGGCGACATGCCTCAATAGCCAATTGCAGTAAATGCTTAACGGCAGGATTGCGTTCATCAAACAAATGGGCGATCAGGCCGGAGTCACGATCCAGTCCTAAGGTCAACTGGGTCATATCATTAGAGCCTATGGAAAAGCCATCAAAGTACTGTAAGAAGTCATCCGCTTGCAGTGCATTACTTGGTAATTCACACATCATAATGACTTTTAGTTGATGTTCTCCCCTGCGTAGTCCATTTGCCGCCAGTAGTTCTGTTACGCGGCGGGCTTCACCTACTGTTCTTACAAAGGGCACCATGACCGCCACATTGGTTAAACCTCGTTGCTCCCTTACCCGTTTTAAGGCAGCACACTCCATTTCAAAACAATCACGGAAACTGTCGGCAATGTAACGAGAAGCACCGCGAAAACCTAGCATGGGGTTTTCTTCTTTAGGCTCAAATAGCTCACCGCCAATCAGGTTTGCATACTCGTTGGATTTAAAATCAGATAAGCGCACAATGACCGGCTTTGGATAAAAAGCAGCTGCGATGGTGGCAATACCTTCAGTAAGTTTTTCAATATAAAAGCTCACAGGACTATCGTAGCCGGCGATACGCTCGTGAATTGCCTGGCGAATATCACCAGGTAAGTCTGGCATATTGAGCAGTGCTTTAGGGTGAATACCAATCATACGGTTAATAATAAATTCTAGGCGCGCAAGCCCAACTCCAGCATTGGGTATGGCCTGAAAATCAAACGCACGATCTGGATTACCGACGTTCATCATTAATTTAAAGGGCAGTGGTGGCATGGCATCAACAGTGCTTTGTTGTACTTCATAAGCCAGCTTGCCCTGATAAACAAAACCTGTATCCCCTTCTGCGCAAGAAACAGTCACAGCTTGTCCTGTTTTGAGTAGCTCGGTGGCATTTCCACAGCCAACTACTGCTGGAATACCCAGCTCTCGCGCAATAATCGCTGCGTGACACGTACGGCCACCCCGATCTGTGATAATTGCTGAAGCCCGTTTCATGATTGGCTCCCAATCGGGGTCTGTCATGTCTGCAACCAGTACATCACCTGGCTTAACTTCATGCATTTGGTCGAGACTTTTGATAACGCTGACAGGACCTGCACCAATACGCTGACCAATACTACGCCCTTCCATTAACACATGGCCTTGTTCTTTTAAAAGGTAGCGCTCAATAATGGCCGCTTCAGACTGGCTTTGAACGGTTTCAGGGCGGGCTTGGACAATAAAAAGCTCACCTGTTATGCCATCTTTTGCCCACTCAATATCCATGGGACAACCATAATGAGTTTCAATAATGAGGGCTTGCTGGGCGAGCTCCAGAACATCTTCATCAGTTATACAAAACTGTTGACGGCGCTGCTCATCAACGGGCTGAGTGCTGAGAGAATCATGAACAGTACCATTGTGGTTGTACACCATTTCAATCGCTTTTTGACCTAGGTTGCGACGTAATATTGCATGATGTCCAGTGCGCAGGGTGGGCTTGTGAATATAAAATTCATCAGGGTTAACAGCTCCCTGAACAACAGTTTCACCTAGCCCATAGCTGGCTGTCAGGAAAATTACATCGCGAAAGCCTGACTCCGTATCAAGGGTAAACATAACCCCTGAAGCACCTGTTTCGCTGTGCACCATTTGTTGTATACCAACAGATAGCGCAACGTGGCGGTGGTCAAACCCTTTGTGTACGCGATATGCAATAGCGCGGTCGTTGTACAACGAGGCAAATACCTCTTTTACCGCATGTAAGATATTGCTGGTGCCACGAATATTAAGAAAAGTCTCTTGCTGGCCAGCAAACGAGGCATCGGGCAAATCTTCTGCTGTTGCTGAAGAGCGCACGGCAACAGAGAGGTCGGTATGATGTTGTTGAAGTATGGCAATGGCTTCTTCTAAGGTCGCCTGAAACTCTGCAGGAAACGGTGTTTCTGTAATCCACTGTCTTATAGTTTGTCCTGCTTTAGCCAGTGCTTGAACATCATCAACATCAAGCTGATCAAGTAAAGCATTGATGCGCTGGTCAAGTCCTTGTTGGCTTAGAAAGTCACGATAAGCCTCAGCTGTCGTTGCAAATCCATCTGGAACTTTTACCCCAGCACTGCTTAAAGCGGAGATCATCTCACCAAGAGAGGCATTTTTGCCTCCCACCAGTGGTATATCATTGACACCCAGTTGGGTAAAGGGAATAACGTATTTATTCACTCAGTCAGTCTCCAGTGTCGATACCTTATGGTTTATTAGTAAAACGCTAGGGTTTTTATCGTACAGAAATGTATTATTTGTTTTTAGGTACACTTTAAAAACACGTATGGCTTAGCTTTCACATTAAAAAAACGTTTTTTAAACAGTATATCTATCTTTCAAACAATACATCTATAGGGCACATGGCTTTTTTAAATTATCTGTATGTTCTGCTTGCTGTGTATGAATTCGTCATATTATTGCCATAAAACTATATGGTTTGATGGCTTGATATATCGATTAAACCAGCAGTTCATAAACATTGGATAAACACTATCATGAAAGTTAACATTTTTAAAACAAAGAAAAGACGTAAAAATGTTAGTGAAAAATGTTTATTTTCGAATTGAGACGAATAACATAATCAGCACCAACCCTGCTGGAGTTAGTAAACGACGCTCAATAAGTATGTATTATTAAGCGTAAGAAATGCCATCACAGTGTTTGTTCTACAAAAAGAGTTGCTACAAAATAATAGTGAACATCTTTACTTAAGGGAACATCAATTAAAACTAAACCTGCAGCATAAAAATAATATACCGCATGGCTTGTCATGTTTTAGCTGCGTCACGTATACTCGATGCCACTGAGTATTCCCGCTGCCTAGCTTGTTTCATTCGTTCAAAAGTGTGGGATTTTGCTTTAAATCAAGCATAAATAACGTTGGGAGAACACCAACATGGTAAAGCGCTGTGTGTTTTTTATATCTGACGGTACTGGAATAACAGCAGAAACCTTGGGTCATAGTTTGTTGACACAATTTAATCGAGACCAGTTTAGCTATAAAACATTTCCGTATATCGATACCGTAGAGAAAGCCCAGCAGATCGTTAAGCAAATAAAACAATATGCTCATCAGGCAGAACAGCGACCCTTAATTTTCTCAACCATTGTCAATGAAGCTGTAATTCAAGTGTTAAGTGCGCTAGATGCTTTTATGATTGACTGTTTTTCTGCATTTTTAACCCCTCTTGAACAAGAGCTGCAACAGCCCTCTAATCATAGTATTGGACAAAATCGTGTGATTGATGCTGACCCCCGTTATCATCAGCGTATTACTGCAGTTCATTTTGCTTTAGATTTTGATGATGGTGCTAAAACCTATGCTTATGACCAAGCAGATGTCATTTTAATTGGTGTATCTCGCTGTGGGAAAACACCAACTTGCTTATATCTCGCCTTACAATATGGTATTAATGCAGCTAACTATCCGTTAACAGAAGAAGATTTGGATAATCAACGACTACCAGGGCTGTTGATGAGTCACAAAGATCGTCTTTTTGGATTGACGATTGACGCGGAGCGTTTAGCCGCCATTCGGCATGAACGCCGACCTGATAGCCGATATGCTTCCATTAAACAGTGCCGGCAGGAGGTCAATGAAGTCGAGGCATTAATGCAAGAAGCTCACGTGCCCTTTATTAATACAACACAGTTTTCGATCGAAGAAATTGCTACTCGAGTGCTATCTCTTACGGGTATTCAACGACAATTTTAAAAAAACTATTAAGTTGCTCGAAGGGTTGGTTATTATCCAGTTTATTATTGTCCATCGTTACTGAAAACAGCGTTATTTATTTCTCCCATGTCAGAAAGCCTTGCCCGGCTTCTGACATTATCGGGACTCTTGGCTCCTGATCTATAAATCACCCTACTCTAGACTCTAGCATGCGACCATTGTGTTAATTTCAATCTTAGTGGTTATGCATGAATTTACTTGTAGGAGTGCTTATATGTCTACGTTGAGAAGGTTAGCATAATGCCTGTACTGTTTTTCCGCTTATAAAGCGCTAGCAGTAGTTTTTTCAAACTAATCAGATCGGTTATTTCAGCACGCTTTGTAAACCAATTGACTCCCAAAGAGGTTCCAATATACCGGCCTTTTCCATATCTTCAAGCAGAGCATTGATCTCTTCGATTGAAGGTTTTATACCTTTGCGAATAATAATAGTATGATTATACTCTTGGTCGTAACGGTTGGATCGAATGAATTTACTTCTCATATGCTGATTGTTTTTTAAGTATTGATTAAAAAAAGACTCTGTGATGACAGCAATATCTCCTCTATCTTTAAGCAACATTGTAATAGTTGCCAAGTTATTGGTTGTCAGGCTCATATGAAATCTTTCTTTTAAGAATGATTGATCAGAATTAAAATCGGCAAATCCATAATGGTAGCCTAACATGCCAATCATTCTTTTTTGTTCAAACTCTTTAAAGTAGCTTTGAGTACGGTCAGGTTTTGCCAGTGCAACATAGATCTCTCCTCCTTTTAGATAGACCTTTGAAACATCCACAGGGAACCCTTCCCAGCCCCACTTATAGTTGTCAAACATGGACATTTCAAATAACCCATTTTTAAAAGCTTTATGCCTTCGTACAGAGGTCGTCATAATAAAAGTAAAGTGATAGGTATCTTGAAAATTATTCATTAACTCCATCATATCGATGGCAATGCCACTTGGTGGATCAGTGTCTAATACGAAGGGTTCAAAGGGGGACATAGAAATACGTACAGTAATTTCTGCAGACAATTTGAAGCTTATAAAAAACAGAATGAAAATAAAATGAGCTAACAGTAAATATCGCTTTAGACGAGTCATGCGTACTAGCGCTACCTTAAATGTGAGCTATTTATACCCTTCACGAATGATTTCTAGGTTTTGTTATCTTCACTCCTCACCCCAGTCACCTATTAATACAGGCTCATGGGTAATATAGGCTCATGGGGCTTCGTCACTCGATGGCTGCACCTAAAAACCATTCGTATTGGGTATAGAAGATAAAGTTTTATGTTATTTGTCTAGCACATGTCTGCGGCTATATCCAGTATGAGCATTTACTTCATTACTTATCTAATACGCAATATTTGATTAACCAGTAAAAGAGCGCGATAAATAATTATTAACTTTAATCTCTTCCTTTGTCAGGTTTTTTTGGTGTTTAGTGAGTCTTTAAAGTTTTCACTTAACTATTTGTTTAAATTATTTGCGTTTTTTGTCTGTTTATTTTTGCTGAAAACTCTTGTTTTACAATTATACAAACAATTAAAAAGCGAAGAGTATCTTAAAGCTGAGCGATAGTGCTTGTTTCTATAAAAAAATAACCATAACATTTGAGTGGTTTTGTTGTTTTTGCACAACAACTGAAGCATATAAGGATATTGATAGACGTCAATAGTTGCTACTGTACAAACTGAAAGGTGATCGATTAAAAAACAAGGTAAATTAATATGAAATGGAAAATAAAACATTTATGTGCTGTTTCAGTCATTTTGGGAGTAGTATTTGGTAGTGTAACTCAGCTTAGTTATGCGAATACATGTGCAGGAATAAAAGTAACAAATTCATTTTTAAATGTAAGGACTGGTCCTGGAACAAATTATGAAAAAATAGGAACAATGCACAGCGGTGAGCACTATGTAGCAACAGGAAAGGTATCTGGACCTTGGAAAGAAGTATGGTTTGATGGGGGAAAAGCACGTTGGGTTTATAGTCAATCATATACTACTGCAGCAACGGTTAACTGTGATGTAGTATCAACAGCTGCATTAAATGTACGTTCAGGTCCTGGTACAAACTATCGTTTAGTAGGAACTGCGCCAAGTGGTTCATATTGGACCATTATTGGAACTGATGGCGTGTGGAAAAAGATTTGGTATGCGAGTGAAGAGCGTTGGGTTCATGGTGGGTACTTGGGTGATTCAAACTCAAATACCGTTATTCAGGTGAAAAGCTTTAATATTAATAAGAATGCAGCTGATACTTCAAGTCGGTTTGTTTCAGTTTTCAGTACCTATTCAGGATCAACACCGACAATGTACCGTATCAGTGAGAAAAGTGATTTTTCTGGTGTAGTTTGGAAAGCATATGTAGACAAAATATCGTTTACATTATCTGCTGGTAGTGGAACTAAAACAGTCTATTTTCAAGTAAAAAATAAACAAGGCCGCTTATCCAATGTGATTTCAGACAGTATTAAGTATAAGGCTAGCACTTCTTCACAAGGCTTTAGTATTAAACGAAGTGATTTTTTTACTAAGTTTCGTGCAACGTTTGGTCGGTTGTCACAAAGTCAGGTTGACGGTATAAACTACCTTTTAGCCAATATGGAAAAAGATAAGCGCCCTGCAATCAAAGATAAAACTGTATGGATGCGTCAAATTGCTTATATGTTTGCAACGACAAAGCATGAAGTTGCCAATACCTACAAGCCTATTACAGAGTATGGTAATGTAAACTGTCGTAGATATGATGGTGGTTGTACCTATAAAGGTAGAGGGTATGTTCAGCTTACCCATAAGTATAATTATAAAAAAATGTCATCTGTTGTTGGAGTGGATTTAGTTGCAAACCCTACAAAAGCATTGCAACCTGATATTGCTTATACGGTGATGTCCTATGGAATGTTTTATGGGATCTTTACTGGGAAAAAGCTGGGCAGTTATATTAAGTCAGGTAAAACAGACTATGTTAATGCTCGTAGAGTCGTAAATGGTCTAGATAAAGCTAGTTTACTAGCAGGTTATGCGAAGAGTTTCCAAAAAATAATGGAAGCTTCGACAGTAGCACGTTAAAGATCAAATAGTTCCAGTATTTTAATAGGTATGCAGTTTAATAGGTAGTAATATCCCTATTATCAGGGTTTTATAAGTGCTAGCTGAGCAGTATCACTATACATTGGTATTGTCTCCGTTGGTTTAGGCTTAACAAGCCTTTCAGAAATACTGTATACCATCAGTGAAAAGTACATATTGCATGCAATACCCTTGTTATGCATTGGATAATATAAGGTGATTTTCAATGAAAAAAAACGCAATTTTCATTGGCGCGCTAGCTGGGGGAGCATTATTAGCTGGTGGTTACTTTTTTTTCTCATCATCCGTTTCGAAGGAAAATTATACTGAGCTATCAGTAAGTAACATGCCAGCTGAACAGATAAATCCCAAAAGTGTTTCGACGCAAGCTATAAAGGAAACACAATCTGGAAAGCATATTAGTAAGGAACGTTCAGTACAGCCTTCTACTGTTATGTCTGAGCAAGAGATATTAAATGAGGCACCTATTGAAACATCTCCTTATGACCGAGCTAACGCAACCGTTGATAATTTACGATTATTACTTGCTGAAGCAGAAAGCTCAGAAAAACAAGGTGAAATTCAGTCTATTTTACAGTCGCTGTTGGAAAATGCAGAACAAGATGCTTCCGCACTTTCCAGTATTATTGATAACTACCGGTTAGATCCAAACTCAGAAATGGGGACTCATTTACAATCTGTATTAGCTGAAATAAAAGACCCAGAAGTTGAAGCTGCCGCAATCGATTTGGTAAAAAGTGGAGGCCTTGAAAACCAGATAGCTGGACTTGATCTATTAGCTCAGCTAAATATTCCTAGTGAAAGTACATACAATCTTACCCGTGATATTCTTGCAGCGAATGATAACCCCGAAGTTTTGATGTCTGCATTAAATGCAATGCCAGTTATTCCTTTGCCCGCTCAGGATGCACAAGAGGCAATGCAACAATTATCGACCTTAGCCAGGTCAAGTGCAGATAGTGGTGTGAGGTCAGCAAGTATTTTTAAAATAGGCCAGTGGGCAAAAGATGAGCATGATTTAAGCCCAGTTGTTGGAATTTTGCAAAAATCGAATGATCCTGATGATCGTATAAGTGCAATTATGGCTATACAGGAAAGTAATGTTGTTTCTGATCAATTACGTTACACGTTAGCGCAACTTATGAGTAATAAAAAAGAGCTATGGGAAGTCAGGCGAATGGCTGCGGAGTCTTTAACACGATTTAAAATGTCATCTAAAGAATATGCAGCCTATCAGACGTTTCTTAAAGAGCAAGGCGATATTGCTGAAGGCAATTGAGCTGATAAAACGATTAATTTTTTGGTGATTATAGCCTCAGCGAAAGATATAACTGTTGCCAGAAGAACGTACCAGTAATGCTCTGTTAAAACTCGGTATTATTGAGAGAAAATGGCTTTTAACCTTTGCTTTAACTATCAAGGCTATCCGCACTGTCTTAGCCGTTGCTTTGATGGACAGGGTACTGTGCCGTAAGAGCAAAAAACACAACAGTCTCCTGGCTTGGGACGCATCATAAATTTGCAGGATTCACAGGGTAGAAACCACTGGCAGGCATTGGTGGGCATAAACCCGGCTTGTTTATAACCGCATTGGGGACAGGTGATAATGGATTCTCGAGTGACAGGTGGCTCAACCATCATGAGTAAACCTCTAACAACATAATTACTAAAATAGTACTGGAGGACGTTGGTCTTCCCTTTAGTTTAGTTAGTATTTATTGGCATGTTATTTTTTCTTGGCAGATTTTGTTTGCCAGCCTGTGTTTTTATCAGGCTGGCGTGTTATTTATGTTTACTTTTATCTAAATCATCAGTAAATCCATAAAGGTGTTAA
Source organism: Zooshikella ganghwensis (assembly GCF_018263875.1). Taxonomy (NCBI): domain Bacteria; kingdom Pseudomonadati; phylum Pseudomonadota; class Gammaproteobacteria; order Oceanospirillales; family Zooshikellaceae; genus Zooshikella; species Zooshikella ganghwensis. The sequence goes on along the minus strand of NZ_JAEVHG010000003.1, from coordinate 99,836 downwards.
CGGGAGTACGCTCTAATTGCTGTTGGTCATTACATAAATCATAAATTTTCTTCACGCGCATTTTAGGGAAGCGAGTGGCTAAGTTTTCTCTGAACTTCTCTTCAAGTAATGGAATCCCCTCTTTTCGACGACGTTGATGGCCAATAGGATATTCAACCGTAATTTGTTCAGTTGCAGAACCATCCGTAAAAAATACCTGTACTGCATTGGCTATCGAACGTTTATCGGCTTCCAGATACTCTCGACTAAAACGCTGGTCTTCGATGATAGCCATTTTTTGGCGGAGTTTATCAATTTCAGGGTGTGCATTGTGGAAGCTATCCTCATAATGCTCAGCTTGTAAGCTGCCGGTTATTAACGGTACCGCTATCATATACTGGAGGCAGTGATCGCGGTCGGCTGGGTTATTTAAAGGCCCCATTTTACTAATAATACGAATTGCCGATTCGTGAGTGTGAATAACAATTTTCTCAATGTCATTAATGCGATGTTTAACGTGGGGATGAAGTTTCAGAGCAGCTTCGACAGCGGTTTGAGCATGAAATTCGGCAGGGAAGGATATTTTAAACAGCACATTTTCCATAACATAGCTATGAAGTGGTTGTGCCAGTTGCAGAGGTTCTCCCTTGAAAAGTACATCCTGGAAGCCCCACTTAGGTGCAGACAATACACTGGGGTAGCCCATCTCTCCTCTTAAGACAATATCTGCGAGACGTACAGCACGCGATGTGGCATCCCCAGCAGCCCAGGATTTTCGTGAACCTGCGTTGGGTGCATGACGGTAGGTGCGCAATGCCTGCCCATCAAGCCAAGCATGTGATAATGCATCAATAACCTGTTCCCGTGTACCACCCAGCATATGAGTTATGACTGCGGTTGATGCAACTTTGACTAAGAGTACATGATCTAGCCCAACCCGGTTAAAACTATGGTTTAGCGCAAGCACTCCCTGAATTTCGTGGGCCTTAATCATTGCTGTAAGTACATCATGCATGGTTAATGGTGCTTGACCCTGGCTAATACGTTGCTGGGAAATATAATCGGCGACAGCCAAGATACCACCTAAATTGTCCGAGGGGTGTCCCCACTCTGCTGCAAGCCAAGTATCATTAAAGTCCAGCCAGCGAATGATACAGCCAATATCCCAGGCTGCTTTCACGGGGTCTAATCTAAACGAGGTTCCAGGTACCCGAGCACCATGGGGGACAATAGTACCTTCCACTATAGGGCCAAGGAGTTTGCTGCACTCTGGAAAACGCAGTGCCAATAGCCCGCAGCCCAGAGTATCCATAAGACAATGACGCGCAGTAGTATAAGCCGTTGGAGAATTTATTTGTGTTTCACATACATAATCTGCAATTTCAACCAATAATGTGTCAGGTGCTGAGCGCTCATTAATATCAACATTAGAACTCATGGCAGTTATTAACTCTTAAGTTAGTTTTATAAATAGAATACCCATCACAAGAAGTATAAAAATTAGCGTTGTTCGATAGGTAACCAAGGACGATTTTCTGGACCGGTATAATCTGCTGAAGGTCGAATAATGCGGTTATTAGCCCGCTGCTCCATGACATGTGCTGCCCAGCCTGTCAGTCGAGAACAAACAAAAATAGGTGTAAATAAGGGGGTTGGAATGCCCATAAAGTGATAGGCTGATGCATGGAAAAAGTCAGCGTTACAAAATAAATGTTTTTCCCGCCACATAACTTCTTCACAACGAACAGAGACAGGGTATAGCACCCGATCATCGTGCTCTTCAGCAAGACGTTTTGACCAGGCTTTGACGATGGCATTACGTGGATCTGATTCACGATAGACTGCGTGTCCAAAGCCCATTATTTTTTCTTTTTTTGCCAGTTTTTCAAGAATACCTTTTTCGGCTTCTTCAGGGGTTCGCCATTGACTGATCATGGCCATTGCAGCTTCATTAGCACCACCATGTAAAGGTCCTTTCAGGGTTCCAATCGCAGTGGTAATACAGGCATAAATATCGGATAACGTGGAAGCACAAACCCGGGCAGCGAAAGTAGAGGCATTAAATTCATGTTCAGCATAAGCAATTAATGAGGCATTCATTGCATCGCCGTGCAAGGTTTTAGGTTCACGACCATGAAGCAAGTGCAAAAAATAACTGCCTGTTTCCTTGTCATCTAACTCAATATCAATTTTTACGCCCTCTTGATGAAAGCGATACCAGTAACAAATGATGGCGGGAAATAAGGCCAGCATACGATCAATATGGGTTTGCTGTTCAGCAAAATCATGTTCTGGGGTGATCGTACCCAACATTGAACAAGCCGTCCGCATAACATCCATTGGATGTGTAGTGGCAGGCATTAACTCTAACGTCTTACGTAAAGCTTCAGGCATTTTACGTAGCGTCATCAGCCGGGTAAGGTAGCTGTCTAACTGTTGTCGATTAGGCAGCTCTCCATGAAATAATAAATAGGCTACTTCTTCAAAGCGAGCGTGTTCAGCAAGATCAGCAATATCATAACCACAATAGGTTAAGCCAGCGCCACTTTTACCCACGGTACATAATGCAGTTTCACCGGCTGAGCGCCCACGCAGTCCGGCTGTATCTTTTTTATTATCAGTCATTATTATTCTCCTAATTGATGTGATTATCCTTACTCACATTGGCGAATGATTTATTCATTAGAAATTGGGATATACCCTTCGTTTTGGGTATATATATATCCATTCCTTGGTGTATTGCTAGCATCGCAAATTATTATTAAATTGTTTTGGTACTTGCTCTTGTTTATTTGACTCTAAAAGGCTTATTTTTGTTTATACATTTTTTAGGGCCTGTTAATACTATTCTCAGTCAGTGGTTGTTTCTTTTAAAAATAATCGATCTAACGTTTGTTCATAGTGATGATAATTAAGGGTTTGATAGAGTGCTTCACGAGTTTGCATATCAATGGTTAAGTCGCGCTGATGCCCTTTTTCTTTTAATTGCTGGTATACATTGAGTGCGGCTTTACTCATGGCTCGAAAAGCGCTTAATGGATATAGCACTAACTGAACACCTACAGAGGCTAACTCCTCACGGCTAAATAATGGGGTTTTACCAAACTCAGTTATATTAGCGAGCACTGGCACATTCACGGCTTGGGTAAAGCGTTGATAGTCATCAAGTGTTGCCATGGCCTCAGGAAAAATCATATCAGCTCCTGCCTCCACGCAAAGGCAGGCACGCTCAATCGCTGATTCCATGCCTTCTACCGCTAATGCATCCGTGCGAGCCATAATGACAAAGTCGTCATGGGTTCGAGCATCAACAGCAGCTTTTATACGGTCTACCATTTCTTCTGAAGTGACAATTGCTTTATTAGGGCGATGTCCACAGCGTTTTTGCTGAACTTGATCCTCAATATGAACAGCTGCTGCGCCTGCTTGCTCCATACTTTTTATTGTGCGTGCGATAGTTAACGCACCGCCAAAGCCCGTATCAATATCGACCAGTATAGGGAGCTGGCTGGCTGCAGTAATACGACGAACGTCTTCTAAAACGTCAGCAAGTGAAGTCATACCTAAATCAGGCAGTCCAAATGAGGCATTAGCGACGCCAGCACCGGATAAATAAATAGCCTGATGCCCTGCTTGTTCGGCCAGCATGGCACAGTAGGCATTAATGGTACCGACGATTTGTAACGGTGACTGAGCAGATACCCGCTGGCGAAAGCGGGTGCCAGGGGATTGTTGGGAAGTTATGTTCATCCTTTCTCTCCAAGTATTCTCTGTAACTTACGAAATTTTTATAATTATTTATTGGGCTTACACAAGCTGTATACCCTTTGCGAATCAATTTTAGGCTCCGTGGGCTTTATAGCCTCCCCTAAAAACCCTTCGTTTTGGGTATATTAATACTTAAGTGGTTAATATATATTTCAGGCGCTTTCGAGCGCGGGCAATATGTTTACGCATAAGCATCTCTGCCAACTCGCCATCCCCTTCCATGATGGCTTCTGCTATGTGTAAATGCTCTTTATACGCTAGCTCAGGCTGTTGGTAACCACTGTCTCGAAATTGTCTCCGATAAAGCTGTAACAAGGGATATAATTCGTCCCCTAATTGGCTGATTAATAGTGCGTTTTGGCTACTGCGAATCAGTAAGTAGTGAAAATCCAGATCCCCTGCTTGAGGGTAATATTTTTGCTGGCCATCTTCCTCTAAATAGCGTCGATGAGTGACAAGCAGTGTCTTAAGCTCATCTTTAGCTTGTTTTGTCATTAGCGTTGCTGCTAGTCGACAGGCTAACCCCTCTAAAACCTCTCGAACTTGATAGAGTTCAGTCAGTTGCTGATCAGAAAGGCTAATCACCCGAGCACCAACATGGGCTTCGCGTTGAATCAGGCGCAGTCCCTCCAAGCGTTGCAGTGCTTCCCTTAATGGTCCACGACTACAGCCATGTCGTGTAGCTAGTTCTGCTTCATTTATTTTGCGGCCTGGCAGCAGCTGGCCATTGAGAATGGCTTGTTGTAGTTCGCTAAAAATTCTTGCAGCAGCAGTTTGCTTGTTATTATCGTGCAATGGTTTTGCCTGTTTATGACTGAATAAAACAATGTGCTTACCACATTGTCAACAATCTTTACTATTTGTTCGAACTTAACCCGATAAATAGCGCTAGTCAAGCTAAGATTGTTAACAATTCTGGGTCTTGAGTGCATGGCTGGCTCTCGATAATACTGGCACGCACACGGGGTTTCTGGCATTATCGCTGACCTTTTCGCTAACTATTTTTGTGAGTCTGAATCACCATTCAGTATCTAGGTTAAGGTGGGATATATGTATTACTTGTCTGCGATTACCTTATTGTGGGCTTTTTCATTTAGTTTGATTGGGGTATATCTTGCTGGGCAAGTTGACGCTTATTTTTCTGTGCTACTAAGAATAGCACTTGCCTTTTTGTTATTTATTCCACTGTTACGCAGGCAGTGGTTACGGTTGGATTATATTCTGCCCTTGATGCTGATAGGTGCTATCCAGCTAGGCTTTATGTATATTTTTTACTACCAGTCTTTTTTATTACTGACTGTACCTGAAGTCTTATTATTTACCACTTTAACGCCCGTTTATGTTGCCTTACTGTATGACGTATGGACACTGACCTTTCGTGTACGTTATTTATTAGCAGCGCTATTAGCCGTTTTAGGTGCTGTGGTGATTCGTTACGATAACATTACCCAAGATTACATATCGGGCTTTCTACTGGTTCAAGGTGCGAATGTGTGTTTTGCGCTGGGCCAGGTCAGTTATAAAATTCTGATTCAGCGTCGGGGTGATCAATTACCACAACATGCTATCTTCGGCTTTTTTTATGCTGGTGCGTTGGTTGTTGCACTGGTTGCCTGGGGTATATGGGGTACTGACCGTTATCCGGCAACCTCGATGCAGTGGGGGGTATTATTATGGTTAGGATTAGGCGCTTCTGGTTTAGGCTTCTTTTGTTGGAATAAAGGCGCTACGCAAGTGGATGTGGGAACATTAGCCGTTATGAATAACGTCCTGATTCCAGCAGGCCTTGTAGTTAACCTGCTTATTTGGAATCGTGATGCTGATATGGTCCGTTTGCTGTTAGGCGGCAGTATTATTTTATTCTCATTATTGCTTAATTATTATTGGGAACGAAAAATACGTACATTGTCGTGTTCATTAAGTCATTAATGAGTTTTTTCAAGTTGTTAGGCTCAGAGGGTTATGAGACCTCTGTCTAACTTCTTGATAATAAGGGGGTAAGGGCCCGTTTCCCCCAGTAACGCAGTTTACCCCGCCAGGGAATGCGTCGGCTTAACCCTTCTTCAATTGTGTATCGGCAGGGATTACAGGTCCCACATGGCTGTTGGTTTGCTAAAGGTTCATGACAAAACCATGTCATTTCTAAAATATCAGAAAAGCCACTGTCCTGAGCCTGTTGAGCCATTTCCAACTTGGTGAGCTCGAATAAAGGAAAACGAAAATAATGAAACAGTTGATATTCAGGTGTACTTTTCAGTTCAGGATTAACGACCCAATAAGGACCATGTTCATCTGCTTGTTTAATGACGTAGGGAAGTAAAACGTCATGGGCTTTATCATCTTTGTGGATTGACAGTTCGAGGTCATGTAAATTGAGCTGATGGGCAAATTTAGCGAGCCATTCATACTGCGGCCCAATATATTGGCTTTGCAAAATAGTGTCATAACTCTCAATTAACTTGCCTACAGACTCTACATCATTTGCGGCACGAAACACGGTTGGTGATAGTCGTTGGGTTGCATCAGGCCACTGTTGTTGTATGGCGCGCTTTATTCGCGTCATGGTGGATAACTCAATACCGGTCGAAGTACGGTCAGTATTGAGAATGTAGTATGGCACGACAGGTGCTACTTTGTTGATGAGTAAATCCAACAGTCGAAAGGTGGAGTCCCAACCACCTGTCCAGAGCACATGGTAGATTGCCATAATGAATCATTCCTTTTTAGGTAAACACTGTTATTTTTATAAGACAGTGTAAATGACTCCTGAAATATACAGCAACATTTTTTATTAATTCTGTGTGGTAATAAAAAGACAGTTCTGATTATTTGACTTGTGTGCAAATGTACTGTGATATTTACACGTTTTTTGTAGCTATTTTAACGTCTTCTAGATATACCCATTCACTAATGATTTCTAGGTTTTGTTATCTTCACTCTTGATCCAAGGATGGTGGAAATGCAGTTTATGCAGGAGCATTTAACTGCCACCCCAATCACCGATTAATATAGGCTCATGGGGCTTCGTCACTCAATGGCCGACCTAAAAACCATTCTTATTGGGTAAAATGTCAAGGAAGCCATGCATTAAATCTTTCGCTATATGTTTCACAAACCCACTAAAATAGTGCCAACCTACTTTCTACCATCTTCTGATCTCGTTTAAAAAATAATGATATTTCGATCTGCTATGTAGGCTTTAGGAAACGGTTACCCCTCTTTTTGCCGCACATCAATCACATTTTTAATGCACATCTGTTGTACTTCGATGTATGGCAGTAACCACCTTTGTCTCATGAGTTTAATTATACAACACATTGGGCTTGATGCGGCTTGCGAAAACTTCGTGATCACTTTTGCGAATTTTCGTTTTTTGAAAGATGAGTTTTGTAACTGTGTTATGTGTCGCGTTTTAATTTATTTTATTTCGTTAACTTAAGTAAAAAATATCGGTAAATGAAGCGTTTATGTGAATTTATTTGATTGCTTTGATGCGTTTTATCACATCTATTAACAAAACAAATTAACGCATCGTTATACGACAATGCTTTAGCAAACTCATTGCTCTATTCATTTTTATAGAGAAATGTTTTTTTGCACAAATAACGGGTAAAGAAGGTTTACAATATGAAGTTAAAACACCAGGTCTTGGCTGGCCTGGCTGTGGCGTCAATCGCCTCCAGTCAGGCTATGGCTGCAACCACGCTGGACGTTTTGGTTGTGTATCCGAATGGTAATGTAGGCACTAAGGATATTAAAACACTTGCCACTACATTTGTTGAATACGCTAACCAAGCGTATATAAATAGTGGTGCTGATATAAAATTACGCTTGGTAGGCGTGAAACAGCTAGGCCGCAACTATGGTGTTGTTAGTGAATCAGCCCTTAACAATATCACACGAGATGATGAAGCGGCCCGGTTGCGTCAACAGTATGGTGCGGACTTTGTAAGTTATGTTGCCCCGCGGAATGGTGGACTGTGTGGTATTGCCTGGGTTCCTCAAGGTCGCGATGGTAAGTTTTATCGAGGCGCAGGTAACCAAGCCTATAGTGTCGTAGCATCAAACTGTGGTTTAAGTGTATTTGCCCATGAGCTTGGCCATAACATGAGCTTAGGTCATGGTGTAAAACAGCAAAGTAATGGTGGAATCTGGCGCTGGGCGCGTGGCTATGGGGTAAATGGCTCATTCACAACAGTGATGGCTTACCCTCATGTTTATAATGCCAGAGGCGTACAATATTTTTCGAATCCAAAAATTCGCAAGTGTAATAATCAGTCTTGTGGTATTGATAAAAACAGTTCAAATGGTGCAGATTCTGTTACGAACTTAAACGCAGTAGCAGCACAGATGGCTGCTTGGATGCCAACGAAAGTCAGTAATCCGAATCCAAACCCAAACCCAAACCCAAACCCAAACCCAAACCCAAATCCTAACCCTAACCCTAACCCTAACCCAAATCCGGATCCGGATCCAACAGATCCAACGGATCCAGGCTGGCCTGATCCCGATGGTCCTAAGCCCGATCCTGATGGTCCAGGCTGGCCTGACCCAGATCCAACTGATCCTACGGACCCAACCGATCCGACAGATCCTACGGATCCCACAGACCCAGATGGTCCTGGTTGGCCTGATCCTGACAAACCTGATAATCCAGACCAACCCAAACCTGGTACCTGTGATAAGCCTCAGCTTAAAAAGAGCTTAGTAAAATCACCTGATTTTAATAGCTTGGATGGCTGGAGTACCTTTAAAAATAACACCGTTAATTTGAAGCAAAAACAGGTTAAAGTTAACTGTGGTACGGATAACCTTTTACATGTCACAGGTCGATCCGCGTACTATGATGGTGCTATTCAGGATATTACGGAAAGCTTAAAGTCAGCGGGTAATATTGCAGCAACTGAGTTTGAGTTGAGTTTAAATATGCAGCTAGCTGCAAAATCTCAAACACGTGATAATGCGAGTGTTGTATTGCAAATTGAAAATGACCTGGGCATTCAGTATCAAACCCTTGCTCATAAATCCATTACTTCAAGTGAAGCTACCAAAATAACCGCTAAATTTAAGGTAGAGACATTTGGCAAAGTCAAAAAAGTCAAACTGTTGATTTTTGGACCTAAAGAAGGTGTGGATTTCTATGCGGATGAAGTTTTGTTGACTAAAGCTGGTGAGCAACCAGGCCAGGATGATGATCAAGTGATTAATCATAGTTTTGAAAATGATAATCAAGGCTGGAAACCTTACTTTGGCTTGAAACAAGCGAAACGGACAACCGTAACCGCTAATGCAGGTAATTACAGCCTATCACTCACTGGTCGTGAGAAGTGGTATGCCGGTATTTACTTGAATGCCAGAGGCTTACTGGAAAGTGGTAAAAACTACAAATACAGTTTTGATGCCCGCTTGGCTGACAGTGTTAAAGCAGAACAGTATGTTGATATGCAGCTGTTCTACGAGGATGACAGTGGTGCTCACTGGAAACGCGTTAAGTATGAAACGGTTCCTGCTAATAAACAGTGGATGACGATCAGTGGTGATTTCACCTTCCAGGCAAAAGGCAAAGTCAAACGCGCATTCTTGTTTGTCTTCGGACCTAAGTCAGGTAATGATTTCTTTGTCGATAATATTCAGTTTAAACGACAGTAATCGTATAAAATAGCAATATATCTAAATGACTAAGGTGGGAAATTTTTCCCACCTTTTTTTATGCATTATCGATTACCCAGTTACCCAAGTAATGCTGCCCCAATAGCACCTGCCCATTCACCATAAATGGGTGGACGTAAATCAGTGGTTGGTGGCTTAAGAGTATATTTAGACCAGTATTGAGGTACCGTTTGATAAAGTTCTTGTATGGTTGACATTCCACCACCCAGTACAATGCAGTTTGGATCAAAGGTTTGAATTATTGTTGCCAAGGCATGAGCAAGATACTGAATATAACGATTAAAGACATCACATGCGGTGTTTTCTTGGTTTCGATAGCGGGAGATAATTGTAGTGGCATCAAGTTTTACACCACTTTCTTGATAATATAACTGAGAAAAGCCAGTGCCTGATAAGTAAGAGTCAATGCAGCCTTGTTGACCACATTGACAGGTAATATGCTGACTTTTAGGAATGAGTGATAAATCTGGTAATGGGGTATGTCCCCACTCTCCTGCTAAATGATGAGCACCAGCCCATAGAGTACGATTAGGTAGCACCCAGGCTCCTCCTACCCCAGTGCCTAGTACAGCTACAAACATGACTTCATTTTCAGCTAATTGGTGACCATGGGCTTGGGCGAGAGCAAAGCAGTTGGCATCATTTTCGATAGAAAATGGTTGTGCTATGTGCTTTTTAAATAGTGTCCCAATAGGCTGTTGATTAATTGCACCCATATTACTTGCATAAAGTATACCTTGGTCATTTACAACACCAGGAATACCTACACCTATATGGGATAACGTACCTACTTCAGTTGTAGCGTGTTGAACAAGCTGCTGAATACATAACAGAAAATCGTTGAGTTGCTGTTTGGGAGTGGGCGTCGTGAATTGCCAGAGAATATCCTTTTCCGCTGAAATAACGGTGGCAGCTATTTTGGTGCCGCCAATGTCGAGACCTAGGCGCAAACATCGCCTCCTAATCATGTTGAGGAATTCGCGAAATTGCTGTGAGTACCAGCTTATGCGAAATCCTGTTCGGAATATGGGTGAAGGGCTAGCGAAGTCGATAGCCCTTTGACGGCCCTATTTTGAGATCAAAAATGCGGAGCTAGAAGTCTGCATTGCGGCGGGTTCTGGGAAATGGAATAACATCTCGAACATTAGCCACGCCTGTAATATAAGACACTAAGCGTTCTAAGCCGAGGCCAAATCCTGCATGGGGCACTGTGCCGTAGCGACGCAAATCGCGATACCAGCCGTAGTCTTCTTTATCCAGCTCCATTTCTGCTAACCGGTGGTCGAGCACATCCAAACGCTCTTCCCGCTGTGATCCTCCAATGATTTCACCTATCCCGGGTGCCAAAATATCCATAGCCGCTACAGTTTTTTGGTCATCATTCATTCGCATATAAAAAGCTTTGATATCTTTGGGGTAATTGACGACTGCAACAGGTCTACCAATATGCTCTTCGCTTAAGAAGCGTTCATGCTCTGTTTGTAAATCAATACCCCAGCTGACAGGATGCTCAAATTGCTTGCCTGACTTTTGTAAAATATCAATGGCATCAGTGTAGTCCAGCCGTGCAAAATCATGGTTGATAATGTGTTCAAGACGAGTAATGGCTGTCTTTTCAACACGCTGAGCAAAGAACGCCATATCATCTGCACACTCGGTTAAGACACAACGGAAAATGTACTTCAGTAGATCTTCTGCGAGATTAATAAGATCATCGATATCCGCAAAAGCAATTTCTGGCTCAATCATCCAGAATTCAGCAAGGTGACGACTGGTGTTTGAGTTTTCAGCGCGAAATGTGGGACCGAAAGTATACACTTTTGACATGGCAAGACAGTATGCTTCTAAGTTGAGCTGGCCTGATACGGTCAAAAAGCTTTCTTTGCCAAAGAAGTCTTGGGTGAAGTCAATGTCGCCTGATGCTGTGCGAGGTAGATTAGCTAAATCCAGGGAGCTAACCCGAAACATCTCCCCTGCCCCTTCACAGTCACTGGCAGTAATAATAGGGGTATGAATCCAGCAATAGCCATTTTCATTAAAGTAGCGATGAACTGCTTGTGACACACAGTTGCGAACACGGGTGACGGCCCCAATTAGGTTGGTTCGAGGACGCAGGTGTGCTACTTCGCGCAAAAACTCAACCGTGTGGCGCTTGGGTTGCATTGGATAGGTATCAGGATTATCCACCCAGCCGATCACTTCGATCTTAGTAACTTGAATCTCGTAGGTTTGGCCTTTTCCTTGGGAGGCAACAAGTGTTCCTGTGGCAGAAATCGAGCAGCCGCTGGTGATCTTAGTTACTTCTTGCTCAAAATTAGGCAGCTCCTGAGGTACAACCAGCTGAATAGGGTCGAAGCAGGAACCATCATGTAATGCAATAAAGGCAATACCTGCTTTTGACTCCCGTTTAGTTCTAACCCAACCTTGAACATTGACCTCACTGCCTTCAGGTGGCAGGCCTGCTAATAGTGATTTGACGGAACTGAATGTCATAAAAAAGCGGCTCCTTAGCGGTAAATTTTAACCTATGGGATGCTGACTAATGAATCAACTATCTTACCAGGCCATCTAGGCATAATGTGCTTTGTATAGGCCTTATAGAAAATGGCTATAAGTTTACTCTATATTGAGTAAAACGGGCATTTTAGCGAATAAGAATGAAATCGTCGCGACTTGTTTTAGCGAAGTAGCTGTCATTGGTCTTTAATTAGACAGTAACGTAATACCGGTTGCGGGGGTCATGCTGTGCGCATCAATATGCCTGTCACTGAAAAAGAGTTGAGCTATGACGAGAAGGCGAATCTGCTTTCTGTTACTGATCTGAATGGAGATATTACTTACGTAAATCAAGACTTCATAAAGGTAAGTGGCTTTAGTCAAGAAGAACTGATTGGTCAACATCACAATATCATTCGGCACCCTACAATGCCATCAGAAGCCTTTGGTGATATGTGGCGTCATCTCAAGTCCGGGAAGTCTTGGATGGGGATCGTCAAAAATCGTTGTAAAAATGGTGACCATTATTGGGTTGATGCTTTTGCATCCCCTATTAAAAAGAATGGGGAGACACAAGAGTATCAGTCTGTCCGAGTAAAAGCCCGTCCAGAATACATCAAACGTGCGGAGTCACTTTACAAAGCCTTAAAGGAGAAAAAAGCCGTTCGACTAACACCTTTTTTCTCACTACCCCAGAAAATACTGATTGGACTTCTTGTTGCGCCACTTTTACTTATTGCGGGCTTATGGTTGCAGGGGGCGGTTAATACGACATCGGTGTTCTTACTTGCAGCAATTGCCCTTTTAATGTGTGGCTATACCTGGTGGTTAATAAGTCCTCTGGTACACGCTGTAGAAGAAGCAAGGTCTCATTACTCTGATCCTTTGGCACGCTTTATTTATACTGGCCGGAAGGATGAAACTGGCGATATCTTACTGGCCTTTAAAGCCTATCGTAGTGAGCTAACCGCAACAATTGGTCGGATTAATGACAGTGCTCAAGGGATTGATACTGAGCTCGTTAGTCTTCGTAAACGGATTCAAAATAACCTACAGGAAACGGATACGTTATTTTCACAAATTGACCAAGTCGTTACCGCAGTTACACAAATGGCCTCCTCAATTCAAGAGGTGGCTGACAATGCACAAAGTTCTTCGGAGCGTGTGGAAACAGTCAACGATGAGGCACAGCTGAGTAAATCCACCATTAATAATGCTTGTGAGCAAATGCGTCGTTTGCAAATTGAAATTCAAGAAACCAATGACTTTATTGATCAGCTGCAGGCGAACAGTGAAAACATCAATGCCATTGTGGATGTCATTCGTAATGTAGCAGAGCAAACCAACTTACTGGCACTGAATGCAGCGATTGAAGCGGCGCGTGCGGGTGAGCAAGGCAGAGGATTTGCCGTGGTGGCGGATGAAGTTCGGACATTGGCTAATCGTACATATGAATCCACCGATGAGATTACAACGATTGTTAATCAGTTACGAGATATGTCATCTAAAGCGGCGGAACTGATGAAAAAATCCCAACAAAGTGTCAGTGATAGTGTGGGTGAAGTTGAGCAGGCAACGGAGTCAATGGATCGTATCGCACAGTCAATTGATGCGGTTAATGATATGAACCTACAAACAGCTACTGCAGTAGAAGAACAAAGTTCTGTATCAGAGTCGATCAGTGAAAATGTCACTGGGGTAAGAGACCTCACACAGCTCTTACAAGAAAGTGTTGAAGAAAATAATGCCAGCTGTACTTACCTTCAAGAGTTAAGCGTGAAGCTAAGCAGTATGGTTAATCAGTTTTGGTCACAGCGATCGGTCAGAAAACGAGTAAGTCGGTAATATGACAGTTGTACAGAAAATAGTAACAGGTTTTATTGCGGTACTTTTCTTACTGCTGGCCAGTGCGGGAATGAGCCTGCTGGAATTAATGGCGCTAAATAAACGGCTTGAGTTTAGTACACAACAAACCCTGCCTACTCTGGTCAATCATAGTGAGTTGACTAATTATTTGCTGCAAGCAAATAAGGCGCTAATGTTTTATACCAGTATGCAAGAAACAGCGCCACTTGCGACAATAAACCGCGACTTTAACGATGCCATGCAAAATTATGAGCATCATTATCAACAGTTAATTGCGCTTGTAGACGCTCACCCCTCTCTCAAATCAACATTGGCAAGCATTCATCAGAAGAATAAAGACCTCACCACATTAAGTGTTGAACAAATGCAGCGGCATCAGGGAATACTCAATCTCAAGAAAAGTTTAGAGCAAAAAAAACAGACGTTTACAGATGACCTGGGGTTTATGCTGGATGATCTGGTTTCAATTGAAGAGATGGCTGAGTCGAATGAGCTTAAATGGGCTGCTCAATTTATTGCACAACAATCAGCGGCTGCTTTAGCGAATATTGAGCAGTTGTTGTTAAAGGATAAGTCTGCGACGGTTTTGGAAATACGCAAAACGAATCAAAATGTTATTGAAAATATAAAGCAGCGTCTAAACGTTATTCAACAGCAGGACGAAGAAGCGTACAGCACAATTACTCCATACATTACTATTTTAGCGCAAGCAAATAACGCAGATACTGGGATAGTGAATAGTTGGCTTTCTTTATTAACCCAACAAGATGAGAGTTATCAGTCAGTTAATGCCATTACCCAACAACTAAACCAGCGTTTGGCTGATCTTAAACAGGTTACGGCACAGTTACAGCAGCAGGCAGCTGAGTCTGAACAGCAGGCTAAAGTCAATGCACAGCGAGCAATTTATACAATTGTAGGGATAGCCATTGCTTCAACGATAATTGCTTTGTTAGTAACACTCAGTGTTAGTCATAGTATCAAGCGGCCCCTAAAAGTCATGATGCAGTCGCTTGATACCATCGCACAAGGAGACTTAACCACAGAGATAACCATTAAGCGTCGTGATGAGTTTGGTCAGATTGCTTCATCAGTCAATCATCTTACTGGAAACTTACGACACTTGGTGAGCAATATTATGAATATGGCTACCCAAATTGGCCAGGAGTCAGATAAGGCCACGCAAACGTGTGACAATACCAAGCAGTGTATTGGGCAACAAAGTTTGCAGTCTTCTTCCGTCGCAACGGCAGTGGTTGAAATGGAATCTGCTGTATATGAAGTCGCCAAAAGCGCTGAAACAACATTAGCTGAAGTGATTGCGGCAGATCAGCTGGCGAAAGATTCTCGAGTGGCTATGGATGATAATATTCGTCACGTTGAGCAGCTTAACCAAGAAATAAATCGGGCGGCAGAGGTTATCAATGCATTGCGAACCGAAAGTGACAATATTGGTAAAATTTTGGATGTGATTCGTGATATTGCTGAGCAGACGAATTTATTAGCGCTTAATGCCGCTATTGAAGCAGCCCGTGCGGGTGAGCAAGGCCGAGGCTTTGCGGTTGTGGCTGATGAGGTCAGGCATTTAGCCATGCGCACACAAGAGGCAACCAACGAAATCCATAATATGATTTCGGTTTTACAGGAACAGGCTCACCAGGCTGTAACCATTATGAATAGCAGTCAGCAGCAGACTGTACAAAGTGCTGAGCAGGTGCGTGAATTTGCCGGTGTCATTAATAATATGCAAAAAACACTGGCTCAAATACATGAAATGTCGGCTCAAATAGCCGCTGCGGCAGAGCAGCAAAGTAATGTTGCGAAAGAAATCAGTGAAAATGTAGTTGAAATATCACAAATGGCTGATGTCGCAGTCGAAGATGCGAATAAGACTTCGGAAACCAGCAAAAATCTTGCGGCGTTAGCGCATCAGCAAGAATCTCTCGTGAGCCGGTTTAAAATTCAATAATAATATGAGTTGGAGAGGATAATGAACGCCCTAAAAGCAACCTGGATTAGTATACTTTTTTGCTCAACCAGTTTCGCCACTTCCTTCAAGCCTGCCGTAATATATGACACCGCAGGTAAGTTTGATAAGTCATTTAATGAGGCTGTCTATAAGGGGGGGGTTCAACCTCTGGTGGAAAAACATGGTGTTAAAGTAAGAGAAGTTGCACCAAAGTCTGAAACACAAATAGAAAGTGGTTTAACAAAATTGGCAAAACGAGGCTATCAACCTATAGTTGCTGTTGGTTTCTCGATGAGGCCTCATGTTGAAAAAGTGGCTAAGGCATTTCCAGATATTCAGTTTACGATTATCGATGCCAAGATTGATTTGCCAAATGTGCAGTCCATATTGTTTAAGGAGCATGAAGGTTCTTTTTTAGTGGGGGCGCTGGCAGCGTTATCTTCAAAGTCCAATAAGATTGGTTTTATTGGAGGAATGGACCTTCCCATGATTCACAAGTTTGCTTGTGGCTATCGTCAAGGTGCTATGCACATCAAACCTGATATTGCGTTATCACAAGCGATGACCGGTAATACGCCTATGGCCTTTAATGACCCTGCAAAGGGTGCCACGCTGGCTAAGGCACAGATTCAGGAAGGTGTAGATGTCATCTTTGCAGCTGCTGGGAGCACTGGTATTGGTGTTTATGCTGCAGCAAAGCAAGGTGGCATTTATGCTATTGGTGTCGACTCAAACCAGAACTTTATGCAACCTGGCACCATGCTCACATCAATGTTGAAGAAGGTAGGTGTTGCTACATTACAGACGTGGCTTGAAGCTCAGCAAGGCAAGTGGCAAGCAGGGGTTAAAGTGAAAGGCTTAAAAGAAGATGGTGTAGGTTGGGCGCTGGATGAGCATAATCGACCACTGGTCAGTGAAGCGATGGAAACCCAAATAAATGGCTTAAAAGACAAAATTATTAGCGGCGAAATTAAGGTTCATGACTATACTGAAAATAACGAGTGTCCTTAAGATGTCAGTATTCATTGAATACTGATTAATCTAACTTACTGCTTCATTGTCATTTCTCCAAGGAAAACTTACAGCCCGTTAGGGCTGTTTTTTTATATAGGCTATTCCCCTTTTGACGACCACTGGCCAATATCACTGGAATGTAGTCAAGATGTACTCGGGGCTGTTGTTTTTGAAGCTTTCACATATTGAATCAAGGCACTTTGCAACTGCTTTAGGGTAACAGGCTTACTAATAAAGCCACTCATACCAGCGGAAAAGCACTTATCCTGCTCTTCTTGAATGGTATTGGCTGTTAACGCCAGGATGGGGGTGTGGTGGTTAAGGTTAGCTGAATCCCCTCTTATTCTTGAGGTTGCGGTAAAACCATCCATAATGGGCATCTGGCAATCCATTAAAATTACATCAAATAAATCCACTTGGCTGTAAGCAAGGGCTACTTTGCCATGTTCTGCAATGGTGATATGACAGCCAAGCTTTTCGAGCATAGTACGCGCTACTTTCTGATTAACCAGGTTATCCTCAACGAGCAAAACATGCAGACCAAGTGATGGCATTTTCTTGGATGTATTCTGTGTAGTGCGCCGGCTGAGGGCATAACGGGTAATCAGCTCTTGTTGTGAGCTGGCCTGTAAGCACGCGAGTAGCATCTGTTTAAGCACTTTTTTACGGTAGGGTCGGACCAGATAGCCGGTAAAACCCGCCTCAAGGCATTTATTTTTATCTTCTGCCTGCGGTTCGGCAGTCGACATAATCAGTTTGCAGTGAGCAATATCCGCATTATTTTTGATCGCTTTTGCTAATGCAAAGCCATTTGTTTCAGGCATGACTTTATCAATAATGGCCAGGTTGATGGGCCTTTTTTCTTTACTGGCGGTAATTAGCGTCGCTAGGGCTATATCCGGATCTTCATGACTGATTACCTGTAAACCCCAACTACGAAGCTGATCAGCGGTAACTCTTAAGTTAAATGAGTGATCATCGACAACCAGTATTCTCTGGCTCGCCAGCTTTGTCTCTTCAGCAAGGGGCAAGATGGGCTGCTCCTCACTGACAGAGAGTTGCAAACTGAAATAAAAACGACTGCCTTTACCAACCTCACTTTCGACACAAAGCGTACCGCCCATAAGGCTGACCAATTGGCGGCTAATGGCTAACCCTAGTCCTGTTCCACCATAGAGTCGGGTGGTTGAACTATCAGCCTGCGTGAATTGTTCAAAAATTTTATCTTGGCGATCTTTGCTAATACCAATACCCGTATCCTCAACCGTAAAGCTTAACTCACACTGCTGTTGATTCGCGTGTAAACAACGAATATCAAGCCCAACATAGCCTTGGTGGGTAAATTTGAGTGCATTATTCATCAAATTAGTGAGCACTTGGCGAATACGTCCAGCATCCCCCAATAATGACGGAGGGATTTGATCATCAACATAACTGTAAAGAGCAATGGCCTTCTCTTGGGCTTTTATATTGAGCAGATCGGTTAAGTCTTCTACTAAGTCGAGTAAATTAAAATCAACCTCTTCTATATCAAGCTTGCCAGCCTCAATTTTCGAAAAGTCCAGGATATCATTAATAATGCTAAGCAAGGCATGAGAGGAAGTATAAATAATATTGGTATACTCAAGTTGTTCGTTATCCAGCTTGGTATTTTTCAATAATGATGACATACCGATAACCCCATTAAGTGGGGTTCTAATCTCATGGCTCATATTGGCAACAAATTCACTTTTTTTACGGTTAGCTTTTTCGGCTGCCAGTTTTGCTAATTGCATTTGCTTATAGGCGTGTTGAGTTTTTTGTTGCATATGGTTGTAACTGGTAATCACATAAGCAAGTTCATCTTGATAAAGTTTTTTTCGGTTAAGTTTAAGTGGTTTGAATTTTTTATGACTAAGGTCGCTGCTACGCATTGATTCAGCAAGTTCTCTTAAGTGACGGGTAATCAACCAATAAACAATAAAAAATATAAAGCTTGATACAATAAACGTTTTTACTGTTTGCGATGCGAGGACGATGAAGACTTTATCTCTCAGTCGTTGCAAGACTTGAGAAAGGCTGGCTACCAGTTCTAACTCCCCCAATTTAATGGGCTCACCATTGTATATTTGTTCAATGGGCCACTTTTGGGTGATGTTATAACCTGATGTAGGAACACCTTGGGATAGGGTTACCTCACCATTTCTTATAATGGCAATATACTCAATATCATCTAAAGCTTGTATTGCCGATAACTGAACTTCTAGTTGCTCTTCATCTTCAACCCATAAACTGGCAGTAATAATGGGTAAATAACTGGACTCAACCTGTTTTATACGATCGTCAATAGCAGATACATCGTTGTAATAGTCAATATATAGTTGTAGTACGGTGATACCCAAAGTAATAAATGAACTTGATAATAAGATCCAAAAAATTAAACGTTTGGCAATGCTATCTTTAAGGGGTTGTTTTGCCGGTACGTCCATGCATCGAAAACCATCATTGATTGAATCGTTAATTCAATAGTAGAAAACGAACATTACCTATACAAGAAGAACTCCATATTAGTATAAGGCGAGAATAGTCTGCTTATTTATTCAGTTTAGTTTGTCTATACGGTAAGAGATGTACTATACATAGGATTATAAAAAGTTTATGAAATCTTCCTGTTTTATTAGTTGTGGGTGATGACAGTTTAGGGAAAGAATTATTTCTCAACTTGGATGAAGCTATGTTTAGATTTATTTTGCTAATAAAGTGTTTTTTACGTGTTGGTGTTTTAGTTCTGTTAGCATTTAATGCACATGCTATGGATATTAATTATATCGTTATTGCTGACCAGGCTCGCCCTTTCCAAATAGAAAGTAACGGCAAGGGCCATAGTGGTATTGTGACAGAAATAGTACAGAGTATTTTTGCGGGGCAGGATTGGCACATTAAATATCATACATTGCCCTTTAAACGTATGGTAAGTATGTTGGAAAGTGGTCGTATAAAACATTGGATCACTTATGGTTCTCCAGAGTGGAAAAGTGTCCGCGTTCAGTCAGAACATCTGTCCAAGTACCCATTGGTAACGGTCAATCATAGTTTACTAAGCTATCAGCAACCAGGATTTAAACTTACCAAAATAGAGGACTTATACGGCAAAACATTGGTATTGATGTTAGGTTTTCTTTATCCGGGATTAGACCCTTATATAGAAAGTAAGAAAATAAATGTCATGTGGGTAAAAGGTTATGAGTCTGCATTTCGTGTACTTAAACGGCTTAAACATGATGCCTTCTTTGTGGAAATGTCTTTACGTTTGAAATACAACCTTAAAAAAAATAATGAACCACTTGATCAATACCAGTTTCATGACTTTGATTTAGTCGTACCTGATTATCAGCTTTACTTGGCATTTTCCTCAGACTTAGACCCCGCATCGGTTTCATTTATTAATCAACGCTTGAAGGCTATGCACGATACTAAGGCAATAGATGCTATTGTTGCTCATTATGAATAGCTGCTCATATGAATAAAAGGCGCTTCAAAAAATGTACTATTTTAGAGGTACCCTAAATACCCACGGCAATCGCCTCTCGTTTTCCTTTAAAGCACCTGAACCCAAAGTCTACATAATTCCCTTCGAGCCAAGCACGCGGTGAATCCTTGTTTTGATGGTTGGCAATGCTTGCTGATTTGTGACACAGGTGCTCTGAGCACCGTGAGCAGTAGAGACCTAGGTTGGTCTTCTACTGCAGGAAGAGCAACTTGATTCGCGCATTGCATTGGCACAATCGGTATTTTTTTGTCAGCCGTTAAATTGGGGCAATTACATCCAACATATGACCTAGTTTAGTGGCTTTGGCTGAGAGGTAGCGCTCGTTGAATATATTTTGACCTTCTTGAATGGGGACACGTTCGACGACATTAATACCCGCTTCTCTTAATGCTTTAACTTTTTTAGGGTTATTCGTCATCAGTTTGACTTTGCTTATATTTAGATAATGTAGAATACCACGACAAAAGTCGTACTGCCTAAGATCTGCGGCAAAGCCTAATGCCTCATTAGCTTCCACCGTATCTGCCCCTTGGTCCTGTAAATGGTAAGCACGAATTTTATTGAGTAACCCAATACCGCGCCCCTCTTGTCGTAAGTAGAGGATTGCACCAGTCCCTACTTGTGCGATATTTTGAAAAGCTCTACGCAGTTGTGACCCACAATCACAACGCCTGCTAAATAAAGCATCTCCAGTTAAACACTCAGAGTGAAGCCTTATTAAGACAGGTTCATCCTTTTTCCAGTTTCCAAATGTTAATGCGACATGCTCTATACCCGTATCCGGGTCTTCAAAGCCATGCATATTGAATATGCCCCAGTCTGTGGGTAAGTTTGCGCTTTCTATAAAGTGAATAAGGTTATACGGAGGGGTGATACTTAGCTCTTGGCGTAAGTTCATTAATAATTGCCCCAGACGATTCTTACCGTGACCATCACCACCATCTCCCCAGTAATCGTCTTTAAAAGCGTGCTCTACTAATGGATGAGGTCGTGTAGCGACCAGCCAGTGTCCTAAAGCATGATTTTGTGTAAACTTCATTTGTAGTGCATCGCGCATTACGGTTTCTTTTCGCTGATGCCAATCAACTCTAACCTGTTCATTGTATTGTTTACCTAAGGCATAAGCATCTGCGGGGGTACGTGCATGGTGAATTTGAGCCACAATATTGGGGTTATTAAATTTTTGTGCCTGATAAAAGTGCTCTACCGTTTTCCAGGTAACCGCTCCGTCGTTAATAGGAAAAGGTGCAAAGTTTGATAAAAATCCATAAGGGGCTTCTGGTTCGTAAAATAATATTGGATTTTCCATAAATCGATTCCATGGCCGTTAACTGGTTTTTGGTGATGAGGATATTGGCACTGCTGACTGCTTATACATTATTTATTTCGCATCCTGGCTAGGTTTAAACCACTGATCATCCATGAAACCCTGACAGCATATTAAAGTTATAAACTATGAGATAAATTATTAATGAAGTGTAAGGTGTGCATAAACACAATTATATTAAAATACTGTCTTATTGATATATTTTTTCGGGTTATACATGGTGTTTATATGTCTATATTTTATGAGGTTTAATAGTCATAACGCAGAGTTAATTCCTGATGAATTTTTTATGCAAACACTATAATTTTTATATATACCCTTCGCGAATCAATTTTATGTGCGCTATCCATAGCGCTCACCCTAACGGGCCAGCGAAGCTGTTCTAATGTGTTCCCGACACATTAGTAGGGTTTGTTATCATCGCTCTTGACCACCAAGGATGGTGGGAATGCAGTTTATGCATAATGACATGGATGTCATATAGTAGAGCAATGCAGGAGCTATTGCCGAGGAGCATTTAACTGCCACCCCAGTCACTTATTAATATAAGCTCAAGGGGCTTGTAATAGTTATGGCTATTTTAATGGTCCAACATAGCAATGACCAGAGTACTCCATGAATATTGAAGCTAAACCATCCAGAATGGGTTGAATCTCATTTAGTATTACTGATGGAATATTGATAAAAAGTAAGCCACACCCTACTAACCGGTCATTTATTAAAGGCTTGCGGATAACTAAATCCATTTGCCAACATGGAGCAGCTATCAGCTGTTGTACTGCATTAAAAAGTCTAAAACTCAGATCTTCTTTGTAATGGGGATACCACAAAATAAGGCTTCCTTCAGGCCACTGGCGAGAAATGGCATTAAGGGTTAAAGCCACTTCTTCATAGTCTGTTGTCTGTTCATAGGGAGGGTCCATTAATAATAAGCCAGGTTTTCCCCGCCATTGTTGAGCAATTTGGGGTAACCATGTATGACAGTCACCTTGGTAGTAATGAATAGTGGGTGCAGAGTGAGGTGTAAAAAAACTTTTTTCCAACTCATTTAAACAATGTTTCAAATTATTTAATTCAGCATTTTGTAACTCACCCAAATAGAGTTGATCCTGGGCACGTAACAATAAAAAGGCTATTGCTGGAGAACCTGGGTAACAACGAAGTGGTGTGTGATGTTGATTACATCGCAGGACAGTATTTTTCCAAGGTGCTAATAAAGGCTGCTCACAAAAAGCGGATGACCATAATTTACCTATTCCAGACCGCCAGTCTGGGGCTGCAGTAATGGAGTAAATACCTGATGCCGCATGACTGTCAATAAACAAAAGTTGCTGATGTTGAGTCTTAAATCGTGAAATTAAGTGAGCTAGAACGGTATGCTTGAGTGCATCTCCATGATCACCTACATGTTGTATATGCCTGTAACGTTCAGTCATTACGATTTATTTTCCTTTAAACAGTTGCTGCTTTTTGCTTATAAAAGTTTGGCTCTATCCTTAATGAACTGGATATTCCGATAAAGGTGCGTTTGCAACCGTTGATAAAAATAATAATGCTATTGTCGTCAACAGGGTTAACCGTCAAGTTAAGCCTAGTATTGGTTGAGTGAATGATCCAATACCTGCGCCTTAATTAGTAGTGGCGAATACACCAGCAACAAGTGATGTCCACAGTGAAGGGTATATATTGCTTCTGCCTATAAAAGAATTTTGGATATAAACAATAGTACTTGGAAAACTGTGAGCTTTATCACTAATATTGTTTTGCTTTATCTGTCACTGAAAGGAAACCAGTGGATGTATCAGAGGGGGATTGAAAATGGAAGCAGTACAGCCGATGAAAATTGTTACGTTTATTGTATCTATGGTATTGCTTTGGGGGTTGCTTAATTTAGCTCAGGCTAATTGCGACTTAGCCAATGATATATGTACATTGCCCTGGCCTTAACCAGCGAGCATACACGTAACGGTAATCAAACAAGTCAGGTAACCAGAACCTATACAAGCGGTGTGCTGGATGTGGGGTGTTGTGCTGTACGCTTGCTTAGCACTAAGGTTAGCCTATAACGATTACTGCCCAGTGATGTTTCTTATAGAGGAGAGCTAATAACTAATCCTTTCCTGATGATATTTCGCTTATCTACTTTGTGATGGGATGCATTTGCTTGATCAAGACGTTAGAATGCGCCCGTGTTAAGCGGTAGTAAGCGTCATGAACGAGCCAACACTTACAGTTATTCCTATCCCCTACCAACCTTCTTGGACCTACTTTTCTCGATTACGAGTCTGGTCTTATGCTGCATGGCTTGATAGCTCGACAAAGCCAGCAAGTTACACTGATAGTCTGGTTGATATTTTAACTGCTGAGCCTGAGGTTGTGCTTGAACGGCGTGGTGGGCAAATCTATAAAGATGGTCAGCTTTATTCACTTGCTGAGAATACTGAAAAAACAGCTTCTTTGAGGCAATCTTCTTCCCCTTTTCCCTTAATGCGTGAAATTGCAGCTAATTATGCTGTTGCTGCTGATGAAATACCTGAGGGTATTCCATTTGTGGGAGGATGGCTTGGCTGGTGGGGGTATGACTTAAAATCCGCCACAGAACCTAAGCGTTTTTCAAGTGAACCGACACAAACAGATATGGTTGTTGGTTTATACCTATGGGCGATTGTGCTTGACCATCGGCAACAGCAAGGATATGTGGTTGTGCATAAAGACTGTCGTCTTGGTCAGGCAGAAATATTGGCTCGTGTATTTAGTCAAGTTGGTCGTCCTCATGATACGTTTCAATTACACGGCCCGTTTAACTCTGCTACGTCCTATACCCAGTATCATCAGCAGTTCAACGCCATTCAACACTATATCCGGCAAGGTGACTGTTACCAGGTCAACCTGACGCAACGCTTTTCGGCAACCTATGGGGGCGATTTTGCTGATGCGTATCTTGCGTTACGAGGGGTAAGCCCTGCACCGTTTTCTGCTTGGTTAGACTTTCCTGATATAGCGGTTATGTCTATTTCGCCTGAACGCTTTATTCAGGTTAAGGCTGGTAAGGTGGAGACCAAGCCAATCAAGGGAACCAGGCCCAGACATGCTGATCCTGAGCGTGATCAGCAGCTGGCTGATGAGTTAAGGCATAGCGGAAAGGATCAGGCAGAAAATGTCATGATAGTGGATTTACTGCGAAATGATTTAAGTAAGCACTGCCTAAAGGTTCGAGTACCTCAGCTTTTTGCCCTTGAACGATTTTCGAATGTACATCATTTGGTGTCTACGGTAACAGCAACATTAAAAGATGATGCCGACTGCTATCATATATTAGAAGATAGTTTTCCTGGCGGTTCGATTACAGGTGCACCTAAAGTCCGGGCAATGGAAATTATTGATGCGTTAGAGCCTGTCTCACGACAGGCTTATTGTGGCTGTATCGGCTATATCAGTCTGGATGGCTCGATGGATACCAATATCGCCATTCGCACGCTGGTTGCAGAGCAGGGTCAGCTCCATTGCTGGGGTGGTGGTGGTATCGTGGCTGACTCTGAAGCCGATGCTGAGTATCAGGAATCTATTACAAAAGTTCGAAATCTATTGTCTTGCTTGGAAGCTTTTCAGTATCAACAGGCCATCGAAGAATAAGGGTGTACAATAAGACCTATCATATATAGCAGCTACTTATAATGTTAGTGGATGTTTTTATTTTAATGGTGCTCAGGCTTTTTGTTATAGTTGACATAATATTTATAACTATTTGTAAGAGTATTAACTCCCAAAGCCAAGAATGTTTGGTGCTGGGTATAGATGCTCATATCAGCCTGTGTGAGGAGTTTCCTTGTGTCATTAAATATTGCCCAGCTTAACTTGGAGTATAGCAACCAAGACCCAGTAAAAATTATGGAGTTGGCGGTAGCGCACTTTCCCGAGCTGGCGATTTCATTCAGTGGTGCTGAAGATGTGGTGCTTATTGATCTCGCATCCCGTGTGAGTAATACCGTAAGGGTGTTTTCACTGGATACAGGAAGGTTGCACCCTGAAACCTACCAGTTTATTGAAGCGGTAAGAGATCACTATGGCATTGCCATTGAGCTTCTTTCTCCTGAGACCCAAGCGGTTGAAGCACTGGTGAAAGAAAAAGGGTTATTTAGTTTTTATAAAGAGGGACATCAGGAGTGTTGTGGTGTACGAAAAATTGCACCACTGCGTCGTAAACTGAGTACTTTATCGGCATGGGTGACAGGACAACGTAAAGACCAGAGTCCTAGCACTCGCGCACATATTCCAGTGATTGAGCAAGATCATACGTTTGGCAGTGAGCAGCAACCATTAGTTAAATTTAACCCACTCGCAAACTGGAGCTCCGAACAGGTATGGAATTATATCCGGATGTTTGAACTTCCCTATAACGCTCTTCATGAGCGTGGTTTTGTGAGCATTGGCTGTGAGCCATGTACCCGTCCTGTGTTGCCAAACCAGCATGAGCGTGAAGGCCGTTGGTGGTGGGAAGCATCAACCCAAAAAGAGTGTGGGCTGCATGCGGGAAATATTCCACAAGCAGATTAGTTTGGTTTTTGGTAGTAAAGCTCAATAGGTTTTGTGATGAAAGGATCAGGCACTCCACATATTACAATGGTAAAAAAAATTCTGGCGGACGGTTCTGCCTGCCGGAAGTGCAATGATGTGCAGCAGCGCTTAGAAGCATCCGGGTTTATTGATTTGATTGATGAAGTGATTGAGGCCCATGAAGTGGACCCTTTTTCTCCGGGTATGATCAAAGCGGCTGAGCTTGGTGTTACTCAAGCACCTTTTTTTATTGTTGAAGATCCTAGTTACGGAACCCGAATTTACACTGTTTACTTTAAGTTGGTGCAGGAAGTGCTAAAACCTCATCGCCAACAGCTTGAAGAGGATCCACGTCGCCATATCCCTAAGCTTTAAGGCATTTGTAAACGGCCCTTTATCTTTAAAACATATAGCAAAACACTGAGCCTCACTTGAGTGATGGAGGGTGGTGTGAGACTCAGTTCTAGGTGAAATGAATGTACTGTATGAAATCGGCTGCTTAATAATTCGGCAAGCTGATATCTTTGAAGAAGTCCTCTAACTCTGCTTTATTATGGTGGTGGTAAGCTTCCTCAACGATTTCTCTGGTTAAGTGAGGCGCAAACTGCTCTATAAAATCATACATAAAACGACGTAGGAACGTGCCCTTTCTAAAACCTATTTTGGTGATGCTGGGTTCAAAAAGGTGGCTCGCATCAAGGGCAACCAGGTCGCTGTCTTGCTCGGCATCATAGGCCATTTTAGCCACTATCCCAATACCCAACCCAAGTCGTACATAGGTCTTAATAACATCTGAATCAGTGGCCGTGAAAATCACTTTAGCAGTAAGCCCACGATTAAAAAACGCTTCATCAAGCTTGGAGCGACCCGTAAAGCCAAATACGTAAGTCACAATAGGGTGTTTAGCCACCTCTTCCAGGGTCAATTGGCTAACTTGAGTCAGAGGGTGTCCTTGGGGGACCAGGATACAACGATTCCAGCAGTAGCAAGGCATCATAATCAAGTCACTAAAATGCTCCAGTGCTTCAGTGGCTATAGCAAAATCAACAGTCCCATCATTAGCAAGTTCAGCAATCTGCATCGGGGTGCCCTGATGCATATGCAGTGAGACATCGGGATATTGCTTAATAAACTTTTTGATGACCTGAGGAAGTGCGTAACGCGCCTGGGTATGGGTAGTCGCAATGGATAATGAGCCTTTTTGTTCATTACTAAACTCTTGCGCAACCTGCTTGATACTTTCTACTTTTCGAAGTATTTCACCTGCCTTTTTGATAATGGCTTCGCCTGCAGGTGTAATTCGG
Source organism: Zooshikella ganghwensis (assembly GCF_018263875.1). NCBI lineage: Bacteria > Pseudomonadati > Pseudomonadota > Gammaproteobacteria > Oceanospirillales > Zooshikellaceae > Zooshikella > Zooshikella ganghwensis. The sequence goes on along the minus strand of NZ_JAEVHG010000003.1, from coordinate 72,360 downwards.
GTTAAATGTTTTCCACTTCGAGCAAAAACCTCAACCCCTAGTTCATCCTCTAATAACCGGATTTGCTTACTAATCCCTGGTTGGGAAGTATAGAGGCTTTGCGCGGTCGCGGAGACGTTTAGATCATGATGCGCCACTTCCCATATATAGCGCAGCTGTTGCAACTTCATTATACCCTCCATTATGCATTATACGTATAGAGTATAAAAATATAAGTAAATATTCTTTTTAAGAATAGATCTAAACCGCTACATTTACCAGAGCAAACAGGGCATATGTTGCTAATGTTTACTTCCCGCTCACTATTTATAACCTTAGACCATATTTGATGGAAATTTTGCTTTATATCCTTACAGGTGCATTTGTTGGTTTGGCGGTAGGTTTGACGGGAGTTGGTGGTGGTTCTTTGATGACCCCTCTTCTTCTTTTGTTTGGTTATCCTCCCCACATCGCCATAGGTACTGACTTATTATATGCATCGCTAACTAAAGCCAGTGGCGTTTATATTCACCACCGACAGCGGACCATAAATTGGCGCGTAGTAGCGATATTGGGGGCTGGTAGCTTACCTGCAGCTGGCTTAACGATTCTTGTACTTCATTACTTTTTTACTGACAGCCAGGCGTACAGTCATTTGTTGACCTCTAGCTTAGGCGCCATGCTGATGTTAACAGCATTGGTATTGCTCGCTAAGAAGTGGTTAGTTCCCGCAAGGTCTCAGGCAGGGGGTGATCAGCTGTCTTTTTATCAGCGACATACACCATTGTTGACATGGCTGATGGGCATTTTGCTTGGTACTTTTGTAACCCTGTCGTCAGTGGGGGCTGGTGCTATTGGCACCGCTATATTATTAGTGCTTTATCCGAGCTTAATGTCGAGCCGAATTGTTGGAACTGATCTAGCACATGCTGTTCCTCTTACACTAGTGGCGGGTCTCGGCCATGTGTTTTTAGGCAATGTGGATTTTCACTTGCTCTTCAGTCTATTAATAGGCTCATTACCTGCGATTTATGTAGGTACCCGTTTAGGCAGTCGACTACCTGATCGAGTCATGCATCCTGTGCTGGCAAGTACCCTTTTGGCTCTGGGCGTCAAGTATGCATTTTTCTAATGGTTTTGCTGTTGGTCTTCCTCCGTGGGAGGCTCATTAGCAATACCATGGGGAACATGGCCCGTCGTCACATGTTCTCTTGCGGATTCACAATGAACTGTTTGATCATCAAAAAACACATCTGCATGGAATGCTTTTAAAAAGGCTGCCTTAGTCAGTCCTCCTAAAAATAAAGACTCATCAAGCCGAATACCCCACTCTCGTAGTGTTTTAATCACGCGCTCATGAGCAGGTGCAGAACGAGCGGTGACTAATGCGGTGCGAATTGGACATTCATTAACAGGAAACTGCTGTTGTAAATTATGCAGTGCCGATAAAAATGCTTTAAAGGGACCACCAGACAATGGTTCATTGGCAGCCGCTTTAGCTTTCTCGCTGGCGCTGAATGCTGCCAAGCCTGATGATTTATAAATACGCTCTGCCTCATCAGAAAAGATGACTGCATCCCCATCAAAAGCAAAGCAAAGCTCTCCTTCATCAGCCTGAGGTGTCTTGCGTGCGGTGGGTAGAATGGTAGCAGCCGCATACCCTGCTTGCAGAGCACTACTGACATCTTCTGCATGGGTAGACAAAAAAAGATGGCAACCAAAAGCAGATACATAACGATAGGGACTGCGCCCGCCACAAAATGCAGCGCGCTCAATAGGTAGCTGATAGTGGCTAATTGAGTTAAATACACGTAGCCCAGTGTCAGCAGAATTACGGGACAATAAAATCACTTCAACCTTGGGATCTCCAGGTAGTTGTTGATTAATTGATAGTAATTTTTTGACTAATGGAAAGGCCTGACCAGGCGTCAATATTTCATTCTCATGGGTAATTTGGTATTCGGAATAGGCATCTAATCCTTGATTTAGGAAAATTTGGTGGCCTTCATCCAGATCAAATAAGGCACGAGATGAGACAGCGATAACTAGTTTTTCGTGTGGTGTCGTCATATGGATGAGCCTGGGTATAAGTAGTTAAATTACTTTAAATACTCTATATAACTTATTGATATTTAATGTTTTAAGGTGAATTTTTCTGATCTAAAAACGCAAGCTGTTGGGCAATGACTCGGGTTTTAGCCATATCAAAGCCTCGTTCAGCAGCGGTTCGAATAGGTTCCCAATAAATGCTTTCCAGCTCCAGTGGTCGCTTATTTTGATAGTCTAATAGCATGCTGGGCTGGTAATCAGCCATTTTGTCAGTGGCATGTAGTAGTACCTGAGCATAGCTGGGCTGGATCGTAAATCCACAGTGATTAGCTGCTGCAATCACTTCTTCCATTAACTCTACTAAAAGATCACGGCAATGACGGTCAGTGAGTAAGCCTTGAGTTGATTGCTGCAAAACAACAGATAATCCATTGAAGGGAATGTTCCAGACCAGTTTTTCCCAGCGGGCCTGTAATAGGTTGGGGGTGAAATGAATGGATATGCCGGTGTTGGCAAACAGCTCTGCAATATCCCGCATTTTAGGGGTAATACCTGCTTCTTGCTGCGGGTTGTATTCACCTAAGCGAATGGCTCCCTGATCAAGGTGAAGAATATGCCCTGGACCAATTTTGCTACAGCAAATAAAACAAAGGCCACTGAGTAAACTGTTATTGGGATAGTGTTGTGCCAGGAACTCCTCTGCACCAAGCCCATTTTGTAATAGTAACAGTGTGGTTTCAGGTTTAAGTAATACATCAAGTATTGGTGCTAACTGCATGTTTGCTGTCGTTTTTAATGCAACAATCACTACATCACACTGCGGCATATCGGTAGCCGATTGGTAGGCATTGACCTGAGGCAGTTGGAAATCTCCAAGCACAGAATCAATTCTGAGTCCATTACGCTGCACATGATCAAAATCACTGTGTAATAAAAAGTGTACATCATGACCCACGTTGGCCAGTAAGCCTCCATAGATACCACCAATTGCACCAACGCCAACCACAGCAATTTTCATAAGCATCCTTTAGTATGTTTATCGTTCAGTTACTTGGTAATTTAGTTCTTCTCGTTATAATGCGCTTGTATTATGTGTTTCGTAAAGGTCAAAAGGAAGCGTTAAGCATTGAGTAAAGCGTTGTTTGATTTAACAGCACTTCGTCCTGCACTGACGGAGCAACATACGATTATCACGCCAAACCGTCGTATGGCTGCAAAAATTCATGCAGCTTATGCTCAAGAAAAGGTTGCAATGGGATTTCATGCTTGGCCAACTCCCAGAGTAATGGCACTTGAAGCCTGGCTGCAAAGTCAGTGGGCGCGGTTGGCTGATTTAGGTTATCGACCTGCATTGACCCGAACACTACTCACTGAATTTCAAAGCCAGTTGATGTGGGAGCAAATTTTACGCCAGGATGACGACGCAAGTGCACTATTGCGCGTTACCTCAACTGCACATACGGCACATAATGCCTTTAAACAGCTGGTTTTATGGCAAGTTGCACTCGATGATAATGAGTTAGCGACTACCTCAGAGGGTGTCATGCTCCAACGATGGAGTGTCAAATTTTTAGCGCAGTGCCAGCAGCAACACTTGCTACCTATCGTTCAGCTTGCAGAAGTACTTACAAAAGCCTGGCAGCAGCAATGGTTAACTAAATTAAGTGATATTTGGCTAGTGGGCTTTGACTCTTTGGCACCTTTGTATCAAGCCCTTTTTCAGGTGGCAGCAGATGCTGTCCACGATATTCGTCCTACCTGTGAGCCAGAAACTAAAGCGTTAGCCTGTTTACCCCGTTTTCATGATGAGTTACGGGTAGCGGCTCAGTGGGCGAAGTCAGTGTTAGCTGAAAACCAAGAGGCCATGATTGGTATTATTGTGCCGACCTTAAGTCAGTGCCGAGACCAGGTTGAGCGGATCTTTCAGCAGGTATTTGAGCCTCACTACATGCTGGCCGATACAGCCCGTTATACCCTGCCCTTTAACTTTTCCGCGGGCACGCCACTCAGCCAGCAACCCATTGTGGTTGCCGCACTCATGATGTTACAGCTCAACCGGCCCCAATTATCCACCAGTGTTTGGCAAGCACTATTTAATACACCCTTTTGGCGTGTGTCTTTATATGAAGAGGGCTTCCTTGCGTATTTTTTGAGAGAGCTGGCAGACTTGCAGCAAGAACAGCTTTCTACTTCGCTGGTGCGATACCGAAGTCAAGCCAGTTACTCCCGCTGGCATCAGCTGCAACAATTGAATCCACAAGGCGACTTGCTTGCCGAGCCTACCTGCTACTTAACCCAGCAGTTGCAGCGCTTTGAACAGCTGAAAGTTGAGCATCAAGGTGGTTTTCAGGGGCACAAACAATGGCCAAGCCACTGGGCAAAACTATTTGCTAAGCAGCTTGCACTGCTTGGCTGGCCTGGGGAGCAGCGGTTAGATAGTGTTGAGTACCAGCAGGTTACTCGTTTTTATGAAGCCCTTAAAAGTTTTGCTGGGCTTGATGGCTTTACTGAAACACTGTCATTGCCTGAGGCACTGGTACTACTGCAGCGCCAGTTGCTGCAAAATACCTTTCAAGCCCAAACCAAGGATTCTCCCATTCAAATATTAGGCGCGCTCGAAGGTGCGGGTTTACGCTTTAGTCATTGCTGGTTAGTTGGCTTTGATGATAGCCATTGGCCTCCCGCCCCAGCGCCTAACCCACTGATTCCGATTGCATTGCAAGTTAGATTGCACATGCCTCATGCTTCTGCTGAGCGAGAGTTGATGTTTACCCAGTCTCTGATTTCAGGTTATCAGCACAATGCTCAGCACGTTGTTTTCTCATATGCAAAACATGAGGGGGAAAGAGAACAAGCGCCCTGCCCGTTACTTAACGACTTGCCTACTTTGGATATTAACCGTTGGCTGAAACCTGTTAATGACTATACCAAGACACTCCTTGCTCAGCATCACTTAGAGCGCTGGCGGGTGGATCATAGTGCGGGAGTGGCACAGCCAGCCCAAGTAAGGGGGGGAAGTCGGATCTTACAAAATCAAGCACTATGCCCATTCAAAGCCTTTGCTGAGCACCGGCTGCGCGTAAATCCATGGCCTCAGGTAGTGTTTGGTATTACTCCTCAGGATCGAGGCCAGTATCTGCACCAGGCACTGGCCTTTTGCTGGCAACAGCTAGGTAAACGTCAGGAGTTGATTGCATTGACTGAAGCACAAGAGGCTCAGCTCATTGATGCGGCTATTGCAGAAGCGTTAGAGCAATTCCGTAAGCGCCAACCCCAGCTGTTGACTCCTCGCCTTTATAAAATGGAGCAGCAGCGGCTCAAGGAAACATTATTCCAGTGGCTTGCTTTAGAAAAAGCTCGGCCTGATTTTGAGGTAGTGGTTATTGAGAGGCGCCGTCGTTGCGAGTTTGCAGGTTTGCCTCTGCAGCTTCAGGTTGATCGCATTGATCGCTTGGCTGATGGTACTTTACTGTTAATTGACTACAAAAGTAGTGCCAGCCAACTGCAAAGCTGGCTAGGTGAGCGACCTGATAACCCCCAGCTGCCCTTGTATGTTTTGCAAGCTAAGCAGCCAATCACCGCACTAGCCTTTGCCGAAGTGCGGCGAGGATTGTGTCAGTGGCAAGGGCTTGCAGCAGCGGAGGTTGGTATAGAGGGCATAGATCCTTTAACCGCTAAAAAACGCCGGATCGCCCTACCCGCTCAGTGGGATGAGCTTATTAAACAGTGGCAAACCAACCTTACGGATTTAGTAAAAGGCTTTTTGCAAGGTGATACTCGTGTTGAACCCAAGCGCCCTCAAGTTTGCCAACAGTGTCAGCGGCAGTCTCTGTGTCGAGTGCAGGAGCTGTCATTATGAGTCAGCCAGCTGATATTAAAGCTCGGTTAGCCGCACTTGATCCTGCCCAGTCGTTTGCAGTGACTGCACCCGCAGGCTCTGGAAAAACCGGTTTATTGACGCAGCGGGTATTAACATTACTGGGTGTTGTGGAAAAACCAGAAGAAATTCTATGCATTACTTTTACCCGTAAGGCGGCAGCAGAAATGCGTGTTCGTATTCTCAACGCCTTACGTGAGGCTGCTACCACCTCTTGCCCTAAAGATCCCTACTTAGCCCAAACCTATCAGCTTGCTCGTCAGGCCTTACAGAAAAATGCCACTATGGGCTGGCAGTTACTGGAAAATGGCAATCGTCTGCGTATTCAAACTATTGATGGGTTTTGTGCCCAACTCGCTCGGCAGTTGCCTATGCTGTCAGGTTTTGGAGGTATGCCAGATATTGTTGATAGTGCCCAAGTCCTCTATGAAGACGCTGTTAAACGTTTGCTGGCGGAACTAAATAGCCAGGATGTGATTGGTGACGATATCGCTTTATTGTTGGACCACTTAGATAACCGGATGGATCGACTGCAGCGACTATTGGTGAGTTTGCTGGAGCGCCGAGATCAGTGGTTACAGTTTATGGTAGCGTGTCATCAGGATGAGCAGTTCCAGGCCAAGTTGGAACAGGCTATTTATCAGGTTAATTGTCAGCTGTTATTGGAGGTAAGAGAAAAACTTACACCCTATGACAGTGACCTGGTGATGTTAGCTGATCAAGCAGCACAGCAGCTGGTGAGTGAAGAACCTGATCATACCCAGGTTGCATGCCTGGGCATGGTAGAGCTCCCCAAAGCCGAACCAAGCCACCTTGCTCAATGGCTTGGGCTGGCTGATATGTTATTAACCCAAAAAGGCCAGTGGCGGAAGTCGGTTACGAAAAAGCAAGGCTTTCCAACGGGAAAGACGAAAGCAGAAAAAGCACAGTTTGAACCACTGAAACAGGCAGTCAATGCGTTATTAGCGACCCTTTCTGAACAGCCTGGTTTAGCTGATGCTTTGCAGCAAGTGAGGAGTTTGCCACCGGTTAGCTATGCACCTCATCAATGGCAGGTGATAAAGGCCTTAAGTCATGTTTTGCCCCGTTTAGCCGGGCACTTACTATTGGTTTTCCGTGATCAAGGGACGGTGGATCATAGCCAGATCACTGAAGCTGCATTAGTAGCTTTGGGCCAGGATTTAACACCCTCTGACTTAGCATTGCGCTTGGATTATCAGATAAAGCATATCCTAGTGGACGAGTTTCAAGATACTTCATCGCCGCAGTTTGCGCTACTAGAGCGACTGGTGCAAGGCTGGACAGCTGATGATAGTCGCTCGTTGTTTATTGTGGGCGATGGAATGCAGTCCTGTTATGGCTTTCGCGATGCTAATGTAGGACTGTTTTTGCGCGCCCGAAGATATGGTGTGGGTGACGTGTCATTAACCCCTTTGCAGCTCACTACAAACTTTCGCTCTCAAGCAGGTATTATTCACTGGGTCAATCAGGTTTTTAAACAAGCCTTCCCTGCCCAAGAAAATATTCCCTTAGGTGCCGTTCAGTACAGTGCCTCCACACCATTTTGCCCGGCATTAGATGACAGACCAGTTCTGTGTATGGGGTGTGAAGATAGTTCTCGGCAGCTAGAAGCTCAACAAGTCACTCAGCTGGTGCAAAAGCATTTAGATGAAAGGCCACGGGAGACGATTGCTATATTGGTGCGCAACCGAAGTCACCTTAGAACGATTATTCCCTCTCTCCAGCAAGCAGGTATTCGCTGGCAGGCTACAGATATTGACCCTTTAGCCAGTCGCCCTCTGATTCTTGACCTGTTAAGTTTGACGCGGGCACTGACGAATGCTGCTGACAAGCTTGCGTGGTTAGCTGTGTTAAGAGCACCATGGTGTGGTTTAAACCAACAAGACTTGGAAACCATTGCTCAAGTAGCAAGTAAAACGGTTATTCAAAGCATTGAAAGCCCAGACATCATGCAGCGTCTAAGCCGTGATGGTGTATTGCGCTTGCAACGAGTTGCACCCGTATTGGCTAAAGCTTATTTACAACGTCAACGCAAGCACTTAGTCACGTTGGTGCATGGTTGCTGGTTAGCACTGGGCGGGCCAGCTGCTACGCTAGATTTGGTGACATTAAATGATTTAGATGCTTTCTGGCTGGTATTAGATGCTATGCCTTCATCGGCAATTAAGCCATTTAATCATATGGAGCTTGAAGAAAAGGTTGTGAAGCTTTACGCACAAGCAGATCCTGAAGGTGATCCTCGAGTGCAAATTATGACCATTCATAAAGCTAAAGGCTTGGAGTTCGATACCGTCATTTTGCCGGGGCTGGAGAAAAGAGGTCAGGCTGACAGCTCATCTTTATTGTTGTGGCAACAGCGTTTAAGTGAAGATCAGCAAGCAGCTTCCTCACTCTTAATGTCCCCTTTGCATCGTTATGAAGATGAACAAGGTGACAAGCTTTATGAATTCATCCGTCAACAGGAGCAGCAAAAGCAACGGCTTGAGTCGATTCGAGTGCTTTATGTCGCCTGTACTCGTGCTAAAAAACAACTTTATTTACTATTTTCTGGTGAGCAGAATAAAGAGCCAAGTAAAGACGCTTTGCTTGCTTGTATCTGGCCAGCTATTCGGCACCAGATTCAGTGGCAAGCTTTGCCCGCTTCCGATACAGCCCTCGCATCTAAGCCGATAGAGAGCGGGCAGTTTTTGCATCGACTGCCTGCTGATTGGACTTGCCCTAGTTTACCGAGGGGGCAGTTGTTAAAGGCCTACCGTGGTGAAGAGTACGACGATGAAGAGAATCTACCTGAGTTAAATTGGGATGATGTGCCACGCCATGTGGGTACGGTTGTGCACCGGGCGCTTTACCACATTACGATTACAGGAATAGAAAAAATTAAGTCCCACGCTAAAGCTTACTGTGATCAGCGGCAAGCGGTATGGCTTCAGCATTTGCGTCAACTGGGTGTTGGACGAGAGGACTATGATCGGGCGCTGCAATCTGTTAGGGCTGCGGTCACTAAAACGTTGCAAGACCCTCAAGCATTGTGGCTGCTGGATCATTCTCTGGAAGACAGTCAATGTGAATACCCGATTACTATGCAAGTTCGAGGGAAAATGCTGCACTATGTTGTTGATAGAACATTTATTGATGCTGCGGGTACACGCTGGATTGTCGATTATAAAACAGTTGAGTTTGATGCACGAACTGGCTCGCTTGATAATTTAATTCAGCAGGAAATTGCAGAATATAAGTCTCAATTACAAAATTATGTACAAACGTTTCAATTAATGGAGTCGCGACCAACGCAATCAGCGCTTTATTTCACCAATATTTCTCGTCTAATTAAGGTCTCTCTATAGCTTTTCATCGTTTAATAAAGTTTTTTTAGAAAAAATGTCATCATAGACTCTTTTTATTGCACATGTTTTATTACAATGAATTCACTTGGTGCTGATGAGCCAAGAAAAACAAGATAGGGTGTAATAAACAAATAGGAATCATGATGTCTAAGTTACCCATTGACGACTTAAATGTTGTCGCACAGGACTTATTGATAACACCAGCCCAGTTGAAGCGTGATATACCGTTATCTGATAAAGCTTATGAGGTTGTAGATCAAGGTCGCCAGACTATTCGAAATATTTTGGATCATACGGACCACCGGTTAATGGTTGTGATTGGTCCCTGTTCGATTCACGATACTGAAGCTGCGGTTGATTATGCTCATCGTTTGAAGAAGCTGGCCGATGCTGTGTCAGATACACTCTATCTTGTTATGCGTGTCTATTTTGAGAAGCCTAGAACCACGGTAGGTTGGAAGGGCCTCATTAATGATCCTTATCTAAATGATTCCTTTAAAATAGAAGATGGACTACACATCGGTCGTAAACTCCTGCTAGATGTAGCTGAAATTGGCCTGCCAACAGCCACAGAAGCCCTTGACCCAATTTCTCCACAATACTTGCAGGACTTAATCAGCTGGTCTGCTGTAGGAGCAAGAACAACTGAGTCCCAGACTCACCGAGAAATGGCAAGTGGTTTGTCCTCTGCGGTAGGCTTTAAAAATGGCACAGATGGTAGTCTTACTGTGGCAATCAATGCTTTGCAGTCTGTCTCAAGTCCTCACCGATTTTTAGGTATTAATCGAGATGGTCAGGTAGCGATTATTCATACCCGTGGGAATCCATATGGGCATGTGGTGCTGCGTGGTGGTAATGGTAAGCCTAATTATGACTCAGTAAATGTCGCGCTGTGTGAGCAAGCATTAAACAAGCATGGTATCTCCCCTAATCTGATGATTGACTGTAGCCATGCCAATTCAAATAAAGACCCAAGCTTACAGCCATTAGTAATGGAAAATGTGACGAATCAAATCATTGATGGTAATGAGTCTATTATTGGTTTGATGGTAGAAAGCCATATTGGCTGGGGTAGTCAATCCATCCCTGATAGCTTGGAAGATTTGCAGTATGGTGTATCTATCACAGATGCCTGTATTGACTGGGAGACTACAGAGAACAGCTTGATTGAAATGCGCAACAAGCTGAAAGACATTTTGCCAAAGCGTAATGCGAAGCAGGAGTAACATGACGATGGGCTTGTCTATCAAGCCCTGAACGCAAGCCTTTTCTAAGCTAAATTATTGAAGCAGTGAAAGTTGTTGAGGGGAAATCTCGGTGGAGAGTTCCTCTTGCTGCTCTTTTAATGCCTTAGCTTTTTTGACGGCATGAGGCATGTTTTCAATTCGACGTAATAATATTGCCTTACAGATAAGGCACACCTCAGACATGCGTTGGTTAGTAAGCACGTCAGCAAAGGTAGCATGTTGAATTACTTCTGTACAAAGCGTGCGATTTCGTTGCCCTTCTTCAATGTCATAGTTTGATTCCACAAGGTGGTGCTCATGACTTTCGGGGTCAATAATCACAAAGTAATCAGAAAGTATACTCTGCTTGTAGCGTTTCACCGTATCGTCTGTCATTCCTGGCAAAAGGCGGCTAAGATACACGATTTATTGTCTTTTGAATAGACTACAGTTAATCCAACCTGGCACGTTGGTTATTACTAAAATGTTTCATCAATCTTTTCAATTATGAGCAAATCTAATTTTTCTCGTCCGCCCTATATTACACCTGAAGGTGCAAAAGCACTTCAAGAAGAGCTTGACTACTTGTGGCGTACTAAGCGTCCTGAGGTCACTCAGGCTGTTGCAGATGCTGCTGCACTGGGTGATCGTTCTGAGAATGCTGAGTATATTTATGGAAAGAAACAGCTGCGTGAAATTGATCGTCGAGTGAGGTATTTAAGAAAACGGTTGGAACATATCAAAGTTGTTGATAGTCTGCCGGAGCAGCAGGACAAAGTATACTTTGGTGCTTGGGTTACTGTGGAGGATGAAGATGGCGTTCAATCTCGCTATCGGCTGGTAGGCACAGATGAATCTGATGCAAGCCGTGGCTTGATCAGTATTGATGCGCCTGTTGCGCGTGCGATGATCGGTAAAACATTGTTTGATGAGGTTGATTTGGTCCTGCCGGCTGGCCATAAGACAATTACGATTGTTGCAATTGACTATATTCCTCCAACATAAATAGTGGCTGGCTGGGGAATTAAAAATTGACTGTATAGCAACAGATGATCTATCACTACCGGTAACAAAATGAGTGCTTGCCAGTTTGAGTTGAAACAGTATTCGAATAGTGATGTGTGATTATAGAAAAGATGGGCGAATTGATTAGTTAAATTTTAATAATTTTATACGATAGTTTTAGTTTTGTTTGAAAAAGGCGATGTTTACACGTCTTTAATTTGGTTTAGTGGTTTCGTTACATAATTTTATCCACTTGTTGATAAAAATGTATGTTGGCAAGTGATGCACGTATTAGAGAAATTATGCAGTAGTCGACATAACAACGAGAATTGTTTAACAAAATGCTTGACTAATTCACGCTAAATATAATCAAATAACCAATGTCTTATTCACTTAGGCATTTATAAGCTTAGCCTAAAATGTAAGACACTTTTTTTACGAATAAAAAGTGTGAATAAATAATTAAAAATATAAAAAATGATCTTCTTCTAAGGGAGGTGTTTGCTTAGATAAACTTCTGAGCTGTGTGAATAATAATAACAATTAAGGAAAATATAATAACAACAAAGGATCAATTTATGAAAATGTCAATTAAGCTAAGTGCGTGGTTATTTGGCGCTACTTTAGTTGTTTCATCGGTTTCTAGTTTTGCTACAGAAAAACACAATGCTACACACTATACAAAAACACGATATCCTATTGTTTTGGTTCATGGGATGTTTGGTTTTGACTCTGCTCTGGGTGTAGATTATTGGTACGGCATCATATCTGACTTACGTCGAAGTGGTGCTGAGGTTTATGTAGCTCAAGTGACAGCGTTGGAAGACAGTGTTCGTCGTGGTGAAGAACTATTGCATTATCTTGAAGAGCTTAAAGCGATAACAGGGCATTCAGCATTTAACCTGATTGGCCACTCTCAAGGTGGTCCCACCAGTCGTTATGTTGCTGCCGTGCGCCCAGACCTGGTTAAGTCTGTATCATCGGTGGGTTCTCCCCATAAAGGCAGTAAAGTGGCTGACCTGCTCATGTCTAAACCTGCGGGTAATTTAGGCGATAAACTGGTGGAAAAGATAGCCAATGGTTTAGCAAAGCTTATTGGTATTGCATCTGGCTCTCCTCAAGACAAGCAAGATTTTCAGCGAAGTCTCTCCTCTTTAAGTACTTATGAATCAGCATTGTTTAATGCCCAGTTTCCTGCGGGTATTCCATCATCTTTTTGCGGTGAGGGTGAATCGTTGGTTAATGGAGTGCGTTATTACTCTTGGGCAGGCAGTTCAAAGCTGACGAATGTTCTTGACGCCAGTGATTATGCGTTGTCTGCAACAGGGCTGGCTTTTTCAGAAGAAAATGATGGAATGGTTGCCCGTTGTAGTAGCCACTTGGGACGTGTTATTCGGGATAATTTTAAGATGAACCATTTAGATCAAATAAATCACTTTTTTGGTATCCACCACTTATTTGAGACAGATCCGGTGACAGTTTATCGTCAGCACGCTAACCGGCTTCAGCTTGCAGGATTGTAATATTTTGTATCGAGGTCGTTAGTTTTGTGACATTACTAAGTGTTTAGTTGTCATTTCAGTTCAGTTTCATTACGATACGTAAAAAGTGATCACTATGGTAAGGCAGTCCATGACATCACCAACTTGTACAACTGTAAACCCTGATCATATGAGAGAAAATGCACGTACCGCTGTAAATTTTCTCAAGGCAATAAGTAACGAAAATCGACTTATGATTTTATGCTACTTGGGGGAAAGGGAGTTTTCTGTTTCGCAGTTGAATGACTGTCTCGATTTGAGTCAGTCAGCCCTCTCACAGCATTTAGCTGTACTGCGCAAGGATGGTCTGGTGACTACGCGCAAAGAAGCGCAAACAGTTTACTACTCTTTAGCCAGTGAGGAAGCCAAAGAACTCATTAGCTTACTGCACAAACTATTTTGTCCAGCCCCTGTTTCAGCCGTTACTTCAGAACTTCCATCCACTTCTCCAGCATCGGTAAAAAGTTATGAAGTAGTTTAATAAGTTAGTTTTGGCGTTCTTATTGATCAGGACTAACGCATAATAAAAACGTTCACATACTTGCACTTCATGTTATTTCACCCAGTGAATCAATGCTGGGTGAAATAACGTAAAAAAATTTAGATTTTTGAGTAGATCTTATATTTATCGTAGGTCATGTGTCTTGTAATAGTAATTTAAATTCAAATAGAAGCTTGTATTAAATTGCTTTTTTAAGGCCCCTACGTTATTAGTCAAAATTTCAAATGGTTTATTGGCTAATTTCATTTCTTACTGAAAAAAAACAAATTGAACCAAAGTGTATTTTGGCTGAAAACGGGATGTATTTATAAACTATTGCTACTCCTGTTTTAGTAGTAGGCTTGTGTTGTATCAGAGTGATCAGTGACATCTCTTACCCCTTTAAGCTCGGGTATACGTTCTAAGAGGGTTTTTTCTATACCTTCTTTTAGGGTTAAATCAACCATGCCACACCCCTGACAACCCCCTCCAAACTGTAAAACAGCAATATCCTCGACAATTTCGACAAGCTCAACCCGTCCACCATGTGCAGCAAGTCCAGGGTTAATCTCAGTGATGAGAATGTAATTTATACGTTCATTCAAAGGGCTGTCTTCGCTGATACGAGGCACTTTAGCATTAGGTGCTTTGATGGTGAGCTGGCCACCAAAGCGGTCTGTAGCATAATCAACTTCTGCTTCCTCAAGGTACGGCTCACTGTCACCTTCAATCCAGGCACTGAAGCCGTTTAACGGCATTTCAATATCGCCAGCCTGTTGTTCATCGGGCTTGCAGTAAGCGATGCAGGTCTCAGCGTAAGGCGTTCCGGGTTGTGTGATAAAAATGCGGATACCAATCCCTTCCACTTCCTGCTTTGCCAGTAGTTCTGCCAAGTATTCTTGGGCTGACTCAGTAATTGTGATATTCATTGATAGCTCTCAGTAACACACTTCAGACTAGTTCACGTTCTAGTTAGACAGTGTATAGCAAGTTCAATTCCGAGTAAATTGATCGGGTATTAATAGGCGACAGTTTACTACTAAAACATCGCCTTATTATTGGGGATTTTGTTAGAATGCCTAGCTTTGCTTGTGTATCGCAAGTGAGTTACCGGCTGTGAAGTGTTAGCAGATCTTTCCAAGGCTATGCCGATTGTTAACCCGTCTTCAGGAATAGGATAATGACAGTAATAAACCAACGCACCACATCGTTAATGGACCAGTTACAGCAACGGATTTTGATTCTGGATGGTGCAATGGGAACCATGATTCAGACTTACCGTCTTGAAGAATCTGATTATCGTGGTGCACGGTTTGCTGATATTGATCGAGAACTGAAAGGCAATAATGACCTATTGTCATTAACCCAGCCAGATATCATTTTTGCTATCCATAAAGCATATCTTGAGGCGGGAGCCGATATTGTTGAAACCAACACATTTAATTCAACGCAGGTTTCCCAAGCTGATTATGGTCTTGAGTCACTAGTCACTGAACTCAACTACGAATCTGCTCGATTAGCCCGTCGTGCGGCAGATGAAATGACAGCGCTCACGCCAGATCAGCCCCGCTTTGTGGCAGGTGTGTTAGGCCCCACAAGCCGGACAGCAACTATTTCTCCAGATGTTAATAATCCTGGTTTTCGAAATATCACCTTTGATCTGCTAGTAGCAGATTACACCGAAGCCACAAAAGCACTGATTGCGGGTGGTGTCGATATTATTCTGATTGAAACCGTCTTCGATACCCTTAACTGTAAAGCGGCGATTTATGCAGTGCAAACCCTGTTTGATCAAACAGGGGTGAATTTACCCATCATGATTTCAGGGACAATAACCGATGCGTCTGGTAGAACGCTTTCTGGACAAACCACGGAAGCATTTTGGAACTCTGTTGCTCATGCTAAACCACTAAGTATCGGCTTAAACTGTGCGCTTGGGGCTAAGGAGTTACGCCCCTACCTTGAAGAACTGGCGCTAAAAGCCGATACCCTGGTGAGTGCACACCCTAACGCGGGGTTACCCAATGAGTTTGGTGAGTATGATGAGTCTCCAGAGAGCATGGCTGAGGTTATCGAGGAGTTTGCGCAAAGTGGCTTTGTAAATATCATTGGTGGTTGCTGTGGTACTACACCAGCGCATATCCGTGCGATTGCCGATACAGTGGCTAAATACCCTCCTCGTCAACGGCCAACACTTTCTGTAGCGTGTCGCCTTAGTGGCTTGGAACCCTTCAATATCGAAGCTGATAGCCTGTTTGTGAATGTCGGTGAACGGACCAATATTACGGGGTCAGCTCGTTTTGCACGACTTATCCGTGAAAACGATTATGAGACTGCGTTAGAAGTCGCCCGAGACCAAGTGGAAAATGGTGCGCAGATAATTGATATCAACATGGATGAAGGCATGCTTGACTCCAAGCAAGCCATGATTACGTTCCTGAACTTAATTGCTGCTGAACCGGATATTGCTCGGGTACCGTTGATGATTGACTCCTCCAAGTGGGATGTCATTGAGGCCGGACTGAAATGTGTACAAGGCAAGTGCATTGTAAATTCTATTAGTTTGAAAGAAGGTGAAGCCGATTTTATCGATAAGGCTCGACGTTGTATGCGCTATGGAGCCGCAGTTGTGGTCATGGCGTTTGATGAACAAGGCCAGGCAGATACAGCAGCACGTAAAATAGAAATTTGCCAGCGATCCTATGATGTTTTGGTAAATAAAGTTGGCTTTTTGCCTCAGGATATTATTTTTGATCCCAATATTTTTGCGGTAGCAACAGGGATTGAAGAGCACAATGATTATGCCCAAGCTTTTTACGCGGCATGTCGCTATATAAAACAGCATTTACCTCATGCCCTGATTTCAGGTGGAGTGAGTAATGTTTCTTTTTCATTCCGTGGAAACAATCCTGTCCGTGAAGCCATTCATGCTGTTTTCCTCTACCACGGTATTCAAGCTGGTTTAGACATGGGCATTGTCAATGCGGGGCAGCTGGCCATCTATGAAGAAATCCCCCAAAAGCTCCGCAATTGTGTGGAAGATGTGGTATTAAACCGCAATGAAAATGCTACTGAAGCATTACTGGAAGTAGCTGATGAGTTTCGTGGTGATGGGACAGCTACATCAAAATCTGTTGAGGACTTAAGCTGGCGGAGTTTACCTGTTGAAAAACGGTTGGAGCATGCGTTGGTTAAAGGTATTTCTCAGTATATTGTTGAGGATACAGAAGCAGCACGATTAGCAGCAGATCAACCCGTTGAGGTGATAGAAGGTCCTCTGATGTCAGGTATGAATGTGGTCGGTGACTTGTTTGGTGCTGGGAAAATGTTTTTGCCGCAGGTGGTGAAAAGTGCACGCGTGATGAAGCAAGCTGTCGCTCATTTAGTGCCTTTTATTGAAGCAGAAAAAAGTGAAGGCGCAAAAGCCAAAGGCAAGATCCTAATGGCGACAGTAAAAGGTGATGTGCATGATATAGGTAAAAACATTGTTGGGGTCGTTTTGCAATGTAATAACTATGAAGTGATTGACCTGGGGGTGATGGTGCCTTGTGAGAAAATTCTGCAAACTGCCCGTGAACATAATGTTGATATTATTGGTTTAAGTGGTTTGATTACGCCATCACTTGATGAAATGGTGCATGTGGCTAAGGAGATGCAACGCCAGTCATTTAATATACCCCTGTTAATTGGTGGCGCCACAACCTCAAAAGCACACACTGCAGTCAAAATTGCGCCTCAGTATGAAGGGGCAACGGTTTATGTGCCTGATGCATCGCGAAGTGTGGGTGTTGCTACTCAGCTGCTAAGTGCACAACCTGAACAGTTTGTGGCGTCAATTAAAGAAGAGTATGACACTGTGCGTGCCCGCAACATGGGACGCAAGCCAAAAGCTGGCCCTGTCGCTTATTCGAATTTGGCGGCGCATAAACAGGTGATTGATTGGGCTGCTTATACACCACCCAAGCCTGCTTTTACTGGGGTGAAAGTGTTTAAAGATTATGATTTAAAGGCATTAATTCCCTATATTGACTGGACACCTTTCTTTATTAGCTGGGACTTAGCGGGTAAATACCCAGCTATTCTTCAGGATGAGGTGGTGGGCGCTGCAGCCACTCAGTTATTCAATGATGCACAACAGATGTTAAAAAAACTCATTGATGAGCAACTGATTAAAGCAGAAGCGGTAATAGGTATTTGGCCTGCTGCTCAGCAAAATCATGATGATATTGTGGTGTATGAAGATGAGCAGCGTGCTTCCGTTAAGGCACGTTTGCATCATTTACGCCAGCAAATTGAAAAACCTCAAGGCAAACCACAACATTGTTTAGCTGATTATATTGCGCCAGAAAACAGTGGTGTTGACGACTATGTCGGTGGGTTTATTGTGACAGCAGGCATTGGCGCGGAAGAACTTGCCCGCCAGTATGAAGCTGACCATGATGATTACAACAGCATTATGGTTAAAGCCCTTGCCGACCGGTTAGCAGAAGCATTTGCTGAGCATATGCATGAGCGTATTCGCAAAGAGTTTTGGGGGTATGCTGCAGACGAGTCTCTGGATAATGAGGGGCTGATTAAAGAGCGTTATCAAGGTATTCGCCCTGCTCCAGGTTATCCTGCTTGCCCTGATCATACTGAAAAAACAACTCTCTTTGCGTTACTAGAGGCTCAACAAAACTCAAGTGTGTCATTGACTGAGCACTTTGCAATGTTGCCTGCGGCATCGGTCAGTGGCTGGTATTTTTCTGCTCCAGACGCTCGATACTTTTCTGTTGGAAAAATAGCACGAGATCAAGTTGAGTCTTATGCTAAGCGCAAAGGTATGACGATTGAAGAGGTTGAACGTTGGCTGGCACCTAACTTAGGTTATGAGCCTTAATCACACATGAGCTACTCCTCCATTTGTGACAGCCTCATTTTGGGGGAGTAAAAAATGTTTCCTTATCGTATTAACTTACCTTAAATAGTATCTTTTCGGTTTCGACTAGTACCTTATTATCTGCCTGGTTTAAAAAGTAGCTTGAAGTACTGTCCTATAAGGCAAGATAACGCACTAAGGGTTAGTCGAGCGCTCATCGCAAGTATTGGGGGTACGGTTGCAACGTCAACGCATTCAAACCATTTTATGGCTCGGTTTACCTATCATTGGTGGCATGTTGTCACAAAGCTTGTTAAACCTTGTCGATGCTGCAATGGTTGGGAGCTTAGGTGAAATTTCACTGGCGGGTGTAGGGATTGCAAGTTACGCAAATTTTATGTGCGTGTCATTGGTGACTGGTCTTTCATCAGGGGTTCAAGCACTTGTCGCTCGGCGTAGTGGACAGCAGCGTACAGCCGAGTGTGCTCAGCCACTTCATGTTGGTTTACTAGTCGGGGTTGCCGTTGCATTACCTGTCAGCATTGTTATTTACATGTTTGCACCCTGGTATCTGAAGCTGTTGAATTCTGACCCGGGTGTGCTTGCAGAAGGCATTCCCTATTTCGAGTGGCGGGTTTTGAGTGTGGCTGCGGTGGCCTTTAATTTTTCGTTTCGAGGGTTTTGGAATGGCATCAATCATTCCATGATATATCTTCGAGCACTCCTGTTTATGCATATTATTAATGTTATTCTGTCGTATAGTCTTATTTTCGGCTGTTTTGGTTTACCGGAAATGGGTTCAGCTGGTGCAGGGTTAGGTACAACACTAGCGATGTATCTTGGCAGTGCTATTTATGCCTGGATGACATGGCAAATGGGGCGTCGTCACGGGTTTTTGCAGTGTTGGCCTGATCAGCGAACCTGGGCTGGAGTACTTAAACTGACGATACCTACCTCATTACAACAAACTCTGTTTGCGGCAGGGATAACCGCAATGTTTTGGATCATAGGACAAGTGGGGAGTCATGCCTTGGCAGTTGGGCATGTACTGGTCAATCTTGCATTATTCCTTATTCTTCCTGGTGTTGGTTTGGGTATGGCAGCCACCACGCTGGTGAGTCACTCCCTGGGTGAAAATAAGCCAGATCATGCCTACCAGTGGGGATGGGATACTGTCAAAATAGCGGGTGGAGTTCTCATTGTATTAGGTATCCCCTTTTGGCTTTTTCCTGACTTGATTTTGAGCTGCTTCATTTATGATGAGCAGATACGAGCCATGGGCATACTACCTTTGCAGCTTACTGGGCTAACGATGGTGTTGGATGCCACCTCATTGGTGTTGACTCAGGCGCTACTCGGGGCTGGAGCAAACAGGACAGTACTTAAAATTGCTGTGTCTATGCAATGGCTATTTTTCTTGCCGTTGGCCTGGGTATTTGGTCCTTATCTGGGGTATGGCTTAATAGCAATTTGGCTCTTACAAATTATACAACGTACGTTAACTTCAGTGATTTATGGCATTATTTGGTCGCGTCGCCATTGGGCGAGTATCCGTTTATAACGTCGCTATTTTATTCATATTTTCAGTCTTGCTAACGGGCTGTGAGACAATTCATTATTATAAACAAGCTGCTTTTGGTCAGTTAGAGGTAATTCAACGCCGTAAACCTGTCGTAGAAGTTATTAATGCGACAGATAATGTACGTCTTCAACAACAGTTAGCATTGAGCCAGCAGTTGTTGCATTTTGCTGACCAGCAGTTGCACTTACCTGTAGAAAATAGCTACCAGCACTATGCTGACCTTGAACGCCCTTATGTTGTTTGGAATGTTTTTGCGGCTCCAGCCTTATCGCTTGAGCAGAAAACCTGGTGTTATCCCCTGGTCGGTTGCCTGGCCTATCGTGGTTACTATCTTGAAGCAGATGCTATGCAGTCTGCTGCTCAGCTGCAGGTCCAAGGGTTTGATACCTATGTGACAGGTATTAAGGCGTATTCTACACTAGGCTGGTTTAATGATCCGCTACTCAATACGTTTATAAACTTTCCTGAAGCTTATCTTGCTGAATTACTTTTTCATGAAATTGCCCATCAATGGCTGTATGTTCCTGGTGATACAGATTTTAACGAGAGCTTGGCAACCGTTGTTGCGCTTGAAGGGGTTAAGCGTTGGTTTCAGCAAGCTCATGCTGGTGATGCGCCATTAAAGCCTTTACAAGGTCGGCTGCAATTTGAGGATGAATTTACCCGTTGGTTATTAGGTTATCGTCAGCAATTAGGCGCCTTGTATCGAAGTCATTTACCGGATGAGCAAAAGTTACAGCAAAAAAAGCGGGTTATCGCTGCGATACAGCATGACTATCATCAGCTACGTCAAGGCCCCTGGAAGCAGTGGTCTGCCTACGATCAATGGATCACATCAGGGCTGAATAATGCGAAGCTGTCCTCTATAGCCAGCTATTATCGGTGGGTGCCAGCACTACAAGTTCTATTAGCACAACAGCAAACGCTCTCTTCGTTTTATAAAGCCTGTGAGGCACTAGCAGAATTAGATCAAGCTGACCGAGAGGCAAAACTCATGAAGCTTGCTCCAAACGAGTAATGCACTCCCCTATTTTTAATCCGTTGAGTCATCTTGTTGATGGCGGCGCAAAAGTTTGAGTTCAGCCTCAATATGCCGCAGCTCTCGAAGCTGGTGCTCAAGCTGATCATGACGCTCTTGAATAACAGAGAATTGACCTTTGAGTTGACCCAGCTGAACGTGCATTTCTTGGCGGCGTTCTTTTTCTTGCTGTAAGGTTTGAAGGGTTTGTTGATGCTGTTCGGTCAGTGAGTCGAGGGACTTTTCTTTTTCCTGCAGTCGTTCCTGAACAATAGCTAAGTCTGCTTGGGTTCGAACCAGCTGGCTGTTCAGTTCATTTTTTTGTTTGCTCAGATCAGATACTTCTTGTCTCAGTTTATCGTTTTCCTGTCCACTGCGTTTTTCCTGCTCTCGTTGTGCACGACGTGACTCATCCAGTTGTTGATAAAGCTTGTTTTCATTCGCTTCATAAAGGTCACTGATTCGCTTCATTTCATCATGAAGTCGTTTATTGGCGCTATGTCGTTCATCTTCAACTTTGCGTTGGAGCTGCTCAATAGAGTTTTTTAATAGTTGATTTGTTTGTAGCTCAGCTTCATAGCGCTGCTTAAACTCTAAACGTTCTGTTTTTAGCTGACTGAGCTCTGTGCGTTTACGGTCAATATGACGTTCTCGCTCAGATACCGTATCTCTTAGCTCCGCCAATTTAGCATGCATATTAGCCAGCTCATCACGCTGTTTGTCCTTATCCTGCTGGAATTGAGCTTGTTTTTCTTTTTCTTTCGTGAGTTCTGCGTGTAAGTCTTCATTTTGTTTCGCAGCTTCTGACTGAAACTTTTCTTTGAGCTGAAGACACCACTCGTTTAACCCTGCTAGGAGTTCATGGTCTAGGTACTCAAGACCATTGAGCCGGGCATTAAGTACCTTCCATTCTTGTATCCATGGCCCAAGTTTGGTGAATGATCCCCCCGTAATAGCTTGTACATCAGCTTGTTTTACATGGCCTGTTTCTTCAAACAACTTCTTACAGGCAGTAAAGACTGCCTCACGTGTAACTGAGCTTGCCATAGCGCTTCGTGTTCTCAATAAGTGTTTGTTTTAGTTAAGTATAGTCTTGTTTGGTTGATTATTAATCAGCTTTGGTTGTAAATAATTATATTACTATTTTTAGTAAATAGTAATACGTAATATCAAATCAGGTATTATATTATCTTATAAGCAAAAAAATAGCCGATAACAGAAGTTATCGGCTATTTTTTTATTTGGTTTAGTATTAATCGCGTATCAGCACGTATTTAAAAGAGCTAGAGGCTTTGTAATAAAGATGGCAGAAAGGGGTATATGTATTAGTAAAACTTAATTTTTGAATAAGTGAAGCGTTGAGCTACTGAGCTTGAATATTTTGGTGAAGGGCAGTTAAGAAATGGCTAACCTGAATGCTTCAGCATATTGATCTAAAATACCATTATCTTCACCACAAAAGTTAGGTAGTTTTATTAAGCGATTATTCTCAGTGATCGTTTTTTCAAAACTGCCTGAAATGACTTGGTCTAAATCGCCACACCCTTTGGGGTATCGGCCAACCTCTTTATACCATCCTTCAGTAAAAAAAGGTTGTTGATGCAGGAGTGGGTAACGTGGTCGAGCTACATGGCAGCCAAGTTGCTGTAGTGTTTGAAGGAAGTTGTCAGGCTCTGTGTCTCCGTACCTAATAATAAACTCAAAATAGACTCGTTGAATATTACTTGATGGGATGAAGCAGTCAAAACCCAACGCTTGTAGTTTATGAGAAAGGTACTGATGGTTTGTATTGCGTAGTTGGTTATTCTTCTTAAGTTTTTTAAGCTGACTAACACCAAGTGCTGCAGCGAGTGAAGATATTCGGGTTTTAACTCCAAACCCTGTAGCGGCAAATCGACGTTGAGGAGTTGTTAATTCATTAATACGTGAAATGTCCCCAAGACAAGTAGCTCTTTCATAGTATTCATAATCGTCAGTAATGAATATACCACCTTCGCCTGCTGGCGCTAACTTATCCCCTTGTAGGCTAAATACGGAAACATCACCAAAAGCTCCACAGAGTTTGCCGTTGTATTCAGCGCCATGCGCATGTGATGCATCTTCAATGATCTTAAGGTTATGTTTTCTAGCGATGTAGCTAATTTCTTCAACCTTACAAGGAAGTCCCCAGAGGTGTACGATAACAACAGCTTTGGTCTTTGGCGTTATTTTTTTTATCATATCCTCTGGGTCAATCCCTAGTGTTTCAGGCTCACTTTCACAAAAAACAGGTACCAGACCTAGCCATATAAGTGGCAGTACTGATGCCCAAAAAGTTGCTGTAGGTACCAGAACTTCGTCGCCAGGAGATAAACCAAGACTAAAGAAAGCTGCCAATAAACCTGATGTTCCATTATTATGAGCTAAAGCATATTTACGTCCGGTAAAAGTTTTGTACTCATTTTCAAGAACTTGAATGATGCTGCCTTTAGAGATCGTGCCACTTCTTAACACATCAATGACAGCTGACTCATCGCTTCTATCTAAAATTGGCCAGCGGGTAATTTCTGAATGACTTTTCGTAACAACTTTTTTCATTATGGAAAGCCTTGTCGTCGTTTATTCGATTCAATGGCATAAACGTACATTGAACGCACTTATGCATTATAGTGTCCACTGCTGTTAAGGAAAAAGAGAATACTATGGGAATAGAGTAATTATGAATCTGCTATTTGTCGTTATTCAATCTTACTAGAATAAAAAATTATGATTGTTTGGAGACAAAAAAGCCTGGTTAACGTTTGCTGAACTGGTCGCCGTAAGGATACGGCAACCAAGCCTTCAGAGACGTATAGTTTTGTTGAAGTGACTAACGGCCAAGCTAATTTTTGTTGAAATAAATAGGCCCTGCAATTTTGTTAAGGTTATTATCGAGCAAATAAGCTTTAAAACGGCCTGTTTCTGCGATGGTCAGGTTTAACTCTCCACGATGGTTTGGAGTATATCCCCAAATATAAGCAGTATCTTGATCTGGGGTTTCATTTTCACGATAGACGCCTACCCATGTATATGCCCCTCCTCCACTATAACTGAAGGTATAGCTATATTCATCGAGAGATTTGATTTCGAGATAGTCAGGATGATTACTATTTGCTAAAAACTCAAAGTGGCCATGCTTAGCAAAATGGTCAGATAAATACTGGCTTAACAGGTATCCACCCTTACCATTATTATCATTCGTTTGTGGACTCATAAAGGGTATGACTTTCGTGTAGCTGGATACTGGCTGTTTATGCTCTGTGGAATAAAGAACATAATCAAGGGTACCAGTGCCACCTTCAGCATCACTGTTTCTTGTTTCATCATGGCTGTTGATGAGTACAGCATCTGTTGGGTAGGATGGGTTAGCGGCATTGAGTGAGTCTAACATTTGGGTATAGATCAACTTATGCTGAAACACATTCATATCTCCAGCGATGATGACTGCTTCATTCGCAGGAATTTTCTGTTTAGCAATAAAATTACCAAGCTCCGTAACTTGTGCCATTGTTTTAATATCTGCTGTTTGCGCTTTATCCCAAAGCAGATGGGTGCCAAAAACATGATAAGGTGTGCCGTGCTTTAATATTTTGACATACCAGGCACCTTTGTATTCTTGATTAAATCCACATGGACACTGTGTATAAGTGATTGAGTCTTTTATTTCTTGATCATGGCTATCAGTTGCAATAGGCCATTGACTTAAAATCACAACGCCACCGTCATCCTGAAATGTTTGGTCTTTAGGTAAATTCAAAGGACCAGTCCAAAAAGGATGTGTTTTTTGCAAAGCTTCACGCATGTCATTACGGTATTCGTCATTGAAGGCTTCTTCTAATACCACGATATCGAAGGGAGCTAAATGAAATGGAATTTCATTTTTTCGATAGCTGGCTTTATTGGCCACACCTCTTGGCATCCACGTATTGTAGTTGATGACATCAATAACATTTTCTTTGGTTGCATCTTCAGCAACAGTATAATTGCTGGGGTGATCCTGATTGAGTATTAAATAAATCTGATCATCGCCTGTGCCCGAATTATATTGCCGATACTGTGCTTGAATTGTTTGTCCATTATCTAGCGTAAATGTAAACGTCTTTGGAGTATAATCATCTGTGAATTTATGAGGTTTATTTTGGCCAGGACTTTGTATGTTGGTTTTTATTGTACTGCCTTGACCAGTGCATATTCCTAGAAACTCATTGCAAGGCGAACTGGTAACTTGTGTAGTGAACGTTACTTTTTGCGACATTATGGTTAGGGTTGAGACAAACTCAAATAGATTACTATACCCAAGCCCTTCATTACGGTTAAATTTTGCAATAGGGTTTTGCTCTATCTTTTTATCATCGCCATTTCTTGCAGGTATTTCACCGGGATTATTGGTCCAATAATCAGAGCTGAGATTACCTACAGTGTTTTCAGTATTTACATGAACACTGTAATCAGTGTTATTAGCAAAGTATACCCATGTTTCTGCATAGCTTAAGCTGGCTATACAAAAACTTGAAATGCCGAGAATTATTTTTTTTATTTTTGTTGGGGCGGTGTATGGATAACTCATATAGAGCCTATCAGGAGTTTGAATGGAAAATTATGATCAAAAAAGATTAAGAGTATTTTTTGAGAGCATCAACGCAGGAATACATACTGGGTTAATTTATTACATTTACGATATTGATTGCTGAGTTTTATATATTTGTTATTGTTTTGTTAAGAATTTATTGCGAAGAAAGTATGACTTTTGTTTTGAGTAAGATGGTACGCTAGTTGGCTTATATTTCGATGGTTGTTACATAAAGGTCGTACAAAAGTGCCATTAAAAAGTGCTTAAAAAATAATTGTAAAAGGAAATCTATAGATTGATTGCTTTGAAGGTGGGACTGCTCGGGATAGTTTGGGTTGTATAAAATATATCCACAGCGAAGGATTTTTAGGGGCGGCCGTCAAGCGATGAAGCCCCCGGAGCTTATATTAATAAGTGACTGGGGTGAAGAGCGAAGGCAACAAACCCTAAAATTGATTCGCGAAGGGTATATAATCGTCTGGCCTTGTAAGCCTGTTTTCTAAAGATAGCGCTAGGGTAAAGGTATGCTTACGACAGGTTAAGTATGTATACCTTGTCACAAAAATCTAAACTTAATTGAACTTTAAAGAGACCAACCTGATATTATTGATTCGCGATTAAATAATGTGTTATCGACTTTCTTGCATGATTTATTTTGCGCACAAGGTACTTTAATCGCACATATACCCTGAGAGAAAACACTAAACCTTTGCATTAGGTATACCCCTAACACGTCACTTAGTGTCTAAAAATATTTACCCTTTAACAGCATAGCAGTAACAATTGAACAATCGTTTTATTTTTTATACTACATATGCTGTATATAACCCTACGACATTGTATAAAGGAAAAGGTAACCAGACTATGGCTAAAAAAATATTGCCAATTACTTTGGTATTTGGTTTAAGTCAAGTCGCTACAGCTGTTTGGGCTGCAAATCAAGCCCCTACTACCCTAGGCCACAGTGAAACGATCACTAAATCAGGCAGCCATAACAGTTGGGTTTGGGCTCAAGATCAGGATAGAGATGCTTTAACCTATGCAGTTGCTGTGCAGCCTAAATTTGGTCAGATTAAAATGGATCAAAAAACAGGCAAATTTGTATACACACCTACTTCAAGCGTTGATTATGATGAGTTTTACTATCACGTCACTGATGGAAAAACATATTCAAATAAGTCAGTTGTGCAATTAAACTTTGATTTGGATGAGCAGACAACGGCGACAAATGGCTCTAACTCACCAACAAGTGCAGATAAAAAATGTCAGGTTGCTGGCTCTGTCATGGGTATTGACACGGATGTAGCCGTAAAAGTAACGCTATCTTCTGAGTCAGAGCTTCAAACTCGGTCAATACAAGGAAATGGCCGATTTTGTTTTGAGCACTATTCAGGTAATGCAACCATTGAAGCTTATGCGTCAGGGTATGTGTTGCAAAACCATCAACAAAAAGTGGCATCAGATGAAGTCACGTTTAACTTTGAAAAAGCGACAAAAGATCAATACTCGTACCATTTCCAGTGGGAAGACACTGAAGAGTATGATAAGTCAGAATATCAAACACATATTAATAAAAAACGTACGATTAAGTTTTTAAATCAAACAATAGATGTTGTTGATAACTCAGCTTCTGATGCCCTATTGCATGATTACAATATCGTGTTGGTTGATAATAAGGATAAACTATGGTCATTAGCACATGCTAACCGCCTGCTAAGTACCATGAGAATGATTCCCCAACAGAAAAGAAATTCTTATGGTGAGCAAAACTTAAGTCAATCTGTTTGGGAAATAACAGCGGACGAGCTTGAGAATGACATTGAAATTACCACTCAAGGAAATGCTCGTAAAGTACGCATCAATGAGAATGCATTTACTAATGCAGCACCACGATTGGGGGAAATTGATGGTGTTAAAGGGCGATTTTTTTCCAAGCGTTTACATCATGCCCTGGTCAACTTTGTAACAGACTATGGAAATGATAGTGACCGGATAGAAAAAATAGCGAATGAGCGTTACGGCGTGAGCTTTAAAGCAGATATTAGCCGGTTAACTGCGGGTACGACCAATGAATCGGATAATTATTTTCAGGCATTTTTACCTCAAGAAAAAGTTAAATTAATTAATATCTTTGAAGATATGCCCACGGGTATGCATAAAATAGAAGGTTTAAATTATTTAGTAAGACGCAAGAATGGCTTGGAGCATCCGCTCTATCCCACAGCTCCAGCAGTAGCATGGCGAACCAGTAAAGATGCCGGCAAAAATGGTTACATTGAGTTTATGGAAAGTGCTTTTCGACAACAATCTGATGATTATATTCATCGTTTAATCGTTCATGAAAAAGCACATTTTATTTATGGTAAAGTACTCAATGAACAGACCCGTGATGACTGGGCTGAGGTGGGTGGTTGGTATTTAAACCCTAATGACAGTGATGGCTGGAGTACCTCAAAACAAACGGAATTTGTTTCGGCTTATGCTCATGCAAAAAATCCTAACGAAGATATGGCGGAGTCTATAGCATACTACATTATTAACCCAGATAAGTTACGTTCTCGTGCCCCCGGTAAATTCGATTTTATACAAAAGCGAATTATGAAAGGCAGTCAGTACGTATCGATTATTGATCAAGATAAAACATTTGAAGTACTGAATCTGTATCCTGACTATATCTATCCAGGTAAGATCAAGCAGGTTGAAATAGGTGTTATCACTGAGAATAGTGGCGATAAAAAAGTGAATGTCACTATCAAATTGCATGCAAAAGATAGCCAATTAGAAGGCGCTACACGTACATCCGTTCGTGTATTTAGTCCAATCGGCACTTATAAAGACTTCTGGCTGAATCCTGTTGACCCGTCAGGTGCGAGTGTTAATGTCGGCACGACTTTAACCGGTAGCTTTACCATTGATAAGAATGCCCCTGGTGGTTATTGGCGTCCTGATCAAATTGCATTAAATGATGTCAATGGCAATGAACGGTTTAGTGGTATTGATGACTTTGGCTGGAAACTGTATATCGGTAATGATAACGCTGATACAACACCTCCTGCCTATGTACCTAATACCCTGAAACTCAATGTCACTCAAGATACTCACTCATATGCCGAACCTGTCAATAAAGTAGTTGCTGAGTGGCAAGTGATTGAAAAAGTAGGTATGGCAGACAGCTATCCTTGTTATGGTTCGATGGTGCATGATTCTGCAACACTCTACTCTATTTACAAGTATGGTGATTTTGATATTAATACCCGTACCTGTAAACTGGTTTATTTAATGCCGAACTATATGGCTTCAGGCTCGTATCGTATTCATCAAATCAGAATGAAAGATAAAGCCCTTAATGAAGGTAAGTTTGACTTTTTTGCACAGGAACAATCGCCAACGGTTACCCTGAACTCATCTAACCCAGATACTCAAGCGCCAGTACTCGATTTAAATCAAATCAGTGTGAGTGCTGAACCTGTTACGCCAAGCAACCCTAACGGTGAG
The DNA here is from genome assembly GCF_018263875.1 of Zooshikella ganghwensis. NCBI lineage: Bacteria > Pseudomonadati > Pseudomonadota > Gammaproteobacteria > Oceanospirillales > Zooshikellaceae > Zooshikella > Zooshikella ganghwensis. The sequence goes on along the minus strand of NZ_JAEVHG010000003.1, from coordinate 43,296 downwards.
ACGATCGTAACGATTCGTTATCAGGTAAGGGATAATATCTCTGGCTTTAAACACGCTAGAATTAAACTACGTGATCCGCAAGGAGTTATGCACCACTTTATTCATCAGCCTAATAATGATGGTCGATTATTCTTTAAAGGTAACCCCAGCCAGCAAAAAGTGTATACAAAGAAAATCCATTTACCTGCAGGTTCAGTACCTGGTATTTGGGGTGTGGCTGAAATGAGTGTTTACGATATGGCAAGCAATTACCAAAATCATAACTTCACTGAAGTGGTTTTATTTGAACCGACATTTAATGTAATTAATAACTAAGCGACACCCTATTACTTTACATAAAAAAACACCCACAAAAAAAGCACCATACGGTGCTTTTTTTATGTAAATATTTGCTAGAGAAAGCAGCAGAATTTTTAGGTTATAGTGCTAGGTTTTAGTACATTGTGCAAGAGTATGCACTTGCAATGGTGTTGGTACACCGCGGACATTGAAACTGCCTAAAAACTGAGTGGGCTGAGTAATATACTGTGCGAATTCTTCAGTTAATAATAAGTCCACACTAAGCTTTTTCGTTAGATCTTCAAGTCGTGCTGTACGATTAACAGCCGGTCCCATTACTGTAAAATCCAACCGTGATAGTGAGCCTACGTTACCATAGATCACCTTCCCTTCATTCAGGCCAATACCAAATGACAGTTGCGGCATACCTTTGGCCTCAAGTTCTTTATTGAGGGTTTGCAATTGAGTATTCGCATCAATAGCGGCTTGCAGTGCAGCTTGGCATGCTTGTTTTATAGAGCCTAGTTCATCCGCAGTAAAAACGATGAGCATTGCATCCCCAATAAAGCGTAAAACTTCACCTCCCCGCTCTGTCACAGCATTAGTCACAACTTCAAAATAAGCATTCAACAGCTGCAACATGGTCTCAGTTGAAAGGGATTCCGTTAACACGGTAAAGTTACGCAAGTCGCTATACCACAGCGCACATTCAATTAACTCCGCATCACCTCGCTTTACAATACCTTTGAGAATTTTTTGTCCAGTACTGGGGCCAACATAAGTATTCAATAAAGACTGAATGGTTTTTCGCGCAGAAAACACTTCTAAGACCGGTAATAAGTATAAAAGGAGTGCTTTCCATTTATTTAAATCACTATTGGAAAAGCCTTTTGGGTCATCACTTGCCACAATAAACGTACTGATGCTCTTATCTGTAAACTGAATAGGAAACACCGCATAATCAGTCATTCCCTCGTTTTTTAGTTCCTGTAAAATGATATGGGCATTTGTGGGTAGATTATCTATTAAACGGTGGCGTACTATACGACAGGAGTTGCGCGCTTCTTCTATTGGGCTTCCCTGGTAAGATGTTGTGCTCTCGATACCATGAGATGGTGTAAATACGTCAATCTCTTCCCGGCCACGCCACCATGTATATACACTTGCCCTAATTTCAGGGTCAATCGTATTAAGTGTAATTCGAATTCGCGCAATATTAGCATCATCTTTCATAAGCTTGAGCGCAAGTTCCTTCAAAAAAACAGCTGGATCAGTGAGCGTTCTTCCTGTTGTCAATAGCCAGTTGATAGTATTGGTTATACTCCAGCCTGTGTGCCCTCCCCATAGTATGTCTTGCCAATGCTTATTTGATGCCATGAGTAAATTCGCTTGCTGTAGTCTGATGATAGTTATTTTATCAGAAATGCGCCTATCTGTTATGGGGATGATCTCCGTATATCACTTTTTTATTGAATAATGAGTTTGTTGTGAGTATAAATTAATCTCAAACAGAAAACATACCTTGATCAGTTTTACGATAAACTCTTTTGTATCTATTTTGACTAAAAATGATACAAACTGGTTTGTTTGCAAATGTTGCCTGGTGTTAACAGGTCCTAAGTGACTTGCATCAACATCCTGACAAGCAGAGGCTATATAATTCATTTTAATGGCGATTTTCAAAATAATAAAAGAAGTTATAATTATGAAGTTACTATATGCTAGGCCCCCCTAATACGTTGCACTTTTATTCTTATTTAAAAAATAAGCTTACGTTATGTTTTTTGTACTAAGGTTCTTTTACGTGTTGGTTTGCCTTTAACAGAGGTTCATACTGCTTTCAAAGCGCCTTTGTTATAGCTATATAATGACGATTGAGATGGCATATATACCCAAAACGAAGAATAAAAAGACTATAAGCTGTGGATTTTTACTTAAATAATTACAATAAAAATATTTTATATAAAAAATTATTTCTATTTTAAGATAAAGACAGTGATAGCAGTTTAAGAGGAGATTAACTATGCTGAGTCTTAAAAAAAAGGCACTCACATTATTTATTGCTGGTGTTACTTCCAGTATGGTATGGGGTAATACTGGTGAAGCGCCTGGTGCACCTGGTGTTGATCACCAGTGGACTTCGGCCAGTAAGACTGGTATTGGCACCGCCAATAATAAAACATCAAAGGTATGGTTTAGTCTGGTGGATGGCATTGTATCTGAGGTCTATTGGCCACAAATAGATATGGCGCAAATTACTGACTTGCAGTTTATGGTGAGTGATGGCAAACGTTTTTTTGATGAAGAAAAAAAACATACGGATCATGAAATACGCACTTTAGATAAGAAATCACTGGCGTTCGAACAAGTAAATACTGATAAAGAAAAAAAGTACGAGATTCGTAAAACAATCATTACTGATCCTCAAACCAATGCCCTTCTGTTAAAGGTTACTTTTACTGCTCATGAAGATAATTTAGGTTTGTACCTTTTACTCAACCCCGCAGTGAGTAATACGGGCTTATATGACTATGGAGAAGCCACGACAGATACATTATATGCTTGGGATGAGCGTGCTAAGTATGATAATGGCACTAATCAGGTTGCTCAATACCAGGCATTAACGGCCAGTATTCCTTTTAAACAAACCTCTGCTGGCTTTGTTGGTCGGAGTGATGGTTGGCAGGATTTAAATGACAATTTTAAGATGGACTGGGCCTATCAATACGCTAAGAATGGCAATGTGGCATTGACAGGGCAACTGGACTTACCAGCCAAAGCCGGAGAGTACTCTTTCACTGTGGCTATTGGATTTGCTGAAGGTAAAAGTAAAGCACAACAGATTGCGGCAAGCAGTGTAAAGAAATCCTTTAATAACGTGCTATCACGTTATAATCAGCAGTGGAACAATTACTGTAATGGCCTGGAAGACTTAAGTCAGGAGTCGTTTGATAACGGTGCCCTTTATTATGCCTCCGCTATGGTCCTTAAAGCCCATGAAGATAAAGAAAATAAAGGTGCAATGATTGCCTCATTAAGTGTGCCTTGGGGAGAAAGTCAGTTTGATAAAGACAGTGATGATGAACGAGGTATTTTGCAAGGATCAAGTCCAGATGGCTACAAAGATGGTCCTATTGGTTACCATGTCGTTTGGCCAAGGGATTTATATCAGGTTGCTACCGCTTTTCTTGCTGCGGGAGACCAAAATACGGCACAAGCTGCCTTAAGTTACTTAAAAGAAGTTCAACTCACTGCGGATGATGGTAATTGGCAGCTGTGTGGTAACACCGTCAGTAAGGCTGGGTCATTCCCGCAGAATTTCTGGCTATCAGGGCAAACTCACTGGCCGGGAATGCAGCTGGATGAGACAGCAATGCCTATTGTATTAGCGTGGCGCTTATGGAAAGCGGGTAATATCAAACCAGCAGATTACTATACGTCATTTGTAAAACCTGCGGCTGATTTTGTTGCAAAAGTAGGTCCCTGGACTCATCAGGAACGTTGGGAAGAAAACAGTGGTATTTCACCTTCAACACTTTCTGCAGCTATTGCCAGTTTAATTACCGCGGCTGATTTTGCGGATAATCAGGGGGATAAAGCAGCAGCACGTTATTACCGGTTAAAAGCAGACCTGTGGGCAGATGGTGTTGCAGACTGGACCTTTACCCATCAAGGTGCACTAGGTGAAGGACGCTATTATCAGCGTACTGAAGGCGCTAGTTACTGTCATACAGATTATGATCCAGAAGATGATAGTATTCTGTATATTGGCAATGGTGGTGGACAACACTTAGAGCGTAATATCATGGATGGTGGCTTTTTAGAACTTGTGCGTTTTGGCATCAAGAGTCCCACCGACGCTTCTATCACTCATACAGTAAAAAGCTATGAGCAATCCTTAAAAGTTGAAACACCCAATGGACCTGGCTTTTATCGCTATAATCATGACCGTTATGGTGAGAAATATGATGGCAGTGATTTTATCGCGGATGCCGGTGATGGTATTGGTCGTTTATGGCCATTCTTAACGGGTGAAAGAGCGCATCTGGATATTGCCCAACAAAAAAATGTTGATCATTACATTAAAGCAATGGAAAAGTTTGCTAATGAAGGCAATATGCTGCCTGAGCAAGTATGGGATAAAGCGGAAGGACCTTATCAGTTTGGTGAAGGCACTGGTGGAGCAACACCCCTAGCCTGGTCTCATGCCGAATATATAAAACTGTTAAAGTCTAAAAAAGAACAGCGTATTGTCGATACCCCCGATGTTGTGGCTAATCGTTATCAAGGTTGTATAACGACAGTAAACGTGCATTATGATGCGGGCTGGGGGAACAGTGTGTCAATTCGCGGCGACGCAGAGTTACTCAGCTGGACTGAAGGTGCTCCTGCTCGTTGGGCAAAAGGCAATGTATGGCGTCTCACCCTGCCGCAACAAACGTCTACCTTTAATATGAAAGTACTGATTAATGACCAAACATGGCAAAACCAGGAAAATTTCTCGGTTAAGCCTTGTGAAGAGAATCATTACTGGCCAACATTTTAACCGGTAATAGGTTATAAATAGGTATATATAGCTCCAGCTTTTTTGTTGGGGCTATACCCTTCACGAATGATTTCTAGGTTTTGTTATCTTCACTCCTCACTCCTCACCTCAATCCCCTATTAATATAGGCTCATGGGGCCTCGTCACTCGATGGCTGCACCTAAAAACCATTCGTATTGGGAATATATACGCTTCTTAACAATATTAATCTCTCTATACCTTCATATTTAATAATGATATAAAAGTTTCGCTGTGTTGTTATATTAAATTGTTTAATCAAGGATCGATTGAAAAATGAGCAACGCAATTGTAAAAAAATGGAGCGACCAAACATATCCTGGGTTCGAGGAGCTAAAAAACTATATTGAATCCTGTGGTATCATCTCATACAAAAATAATGAAGTGCATCGAAGTGACAATGATGGTTGTATATGGTTTAGAGACTCCAGTAGTGGTAGATCACAATCAGACATGGAATATGTACTTAACACACCTAAATTTCGACACTTTCATAATTTAATGCCAGCAGGAACCAATCCAGTTGTTGCTTTTTGTCAATTGATGGTGCTTCAATATCGTTCACAACTAAATCTTGACAATGAGTCAGGTACATATTTAGTTAATTTTCATCTATGGAAAGATGTATATACGAGTAAAAATGAAGCTCAACTTTCTCAGCAGGTAAATTTTAGCTACTCAGCTGCTAATAAAGATAACTTTAGAGCAATTATTTGCCTTTAGCATGACATTAACCCCACCCTTCGAGGGGGGGGTAATTCGCAAATCAATAAAACTAGTTATTCAACGATAGCTGATAGCTTGACTGTGTTTTTTGCTATTTACGCCTACAACTTGTGCTGCAGTAAATGGCTGAACCAAAGATAAAAAAAGAGTGTTAATAAATAGTAGTGGGATATGTTCTTGCAAGAAATATCAACGTTCGCGGAAAAACCTTGAACTTCAAAAAAATGAATGCACAAGGCATTCTTACAGCAATTTTCCGGTAACAATTACCGAGTGACAAGAGATTTTTTTGGTGCTTTCTCATGGGCTACAGGTTTGACACTGAGTGTTTCAAGCATTACGTGTTCATCTTTACTTAGCCCAGTGCAGCATGCTGTTAAATACTCTATTTCACCTGTGTATTCGATGTCTACTATGTTGGAAAGCATTATAGATTTTGAAGACGATGGTTGGGCTTCTTCAACAATAGCCCCAAACTCACCTGTAATATCTTTGTAAACAAGTAGAAAGGTAATTGTTTGCTTGGGCGGTGTGACGAAGTTGAGCCAGACTACTGCATTTAAGCTCAAAATGTGCTTGTCTTTATTAGGCGCAGGCACCGACTTTTGTGGTTTTGTGCCCCGTAATAATTTAAAGAAAAAATTCCGATGTTCGGCATTTTGTAAGTCACTAGGCTGAGTTTGCATGTCCATATAGACTGAGCGTGGCACTTCACCCAGGATATGCAAGTTCAGGCAGTTTGTCGGTACCTTTTGAAACATATTCCAGTCCCTTATATTACTAATACATGAATACTCCATTGATGACGCATATTAGCTTTCTTTGAGCTTATTCCGAATTATTACTAACATAAATAAAAAATTCATGTTTGGAATAACTAAAACAGCGACGCTTTCAGGTAAGTATAATCATGGTATCTGTAGTTCAACCAATAAAAGTTAATTGTTGATTTTGTGTTAGTTAAATCGGAATCGAATAAGCGTATATTCTTTTAACTACGAAGTATTTTAAAGTCCAAGAAATGCGTGGAACAGGAGATACAAGGGTCATAATTGCGGATCACTTTTTCGCAAAAAAACTTTAATGTTTGGTCTGAGTGGTTAAGGCCAAACTTTTTTACAGAGTATTTAAGATCCTGTTCAATGCGTGCCTGATTTTGGCTGGTGGGTGGAATAATGGTGCAACGAATAACACGGCCTTCCTCGTCCAGTTGATAGCGATGATAAATCATGCCCCTTGGCGCTTCGGTACAGAAACAGCTGGTGCCAGCTTTAGGTGTCACAGGTACATAAGGTGCTTCCATTGGACAGCCCTTGTCCAGAATTTTCCTGGCTTCATAAAGTGAAAAGTATATTTCAATGGCACGGGCTTGAATGCTGGTAAACATATTTTGGTTTGGAAACCTGATACCTAGTGACTCAACATACTTTTTGATTGCGCTGGGTAAAATACGGTAATTATTATTGAGCCTGGCGAGTGGTCCCACTAAATAATCTTGCCCATTAAGCAATGAATAAAAAGCCGTAGAATGGGGTACTTGGTGTTCATGAAAGTGTTTGTCATAGCTATTATACGTCAGGTTTAGACCATTGCTGGCTGCAATTTTACCGCCATTGATCGGGTATTGTTTTGAGTGTTTTAAACTTACCCAAATAAATTTATGACTATAATCTGGCAACTCCAGCGTGGTGGTCCAGGCAATCAGGGACTTGGCGTCAGGTAAGGCATTATCAACTAGGGTGCGTACTGTATCCCAGCGCTTCCTTTCCGGTAACCGCCCAAACCCTCCGACTTGCAGGCCGACGGGGTGCACGGATCGTCCACCCAGTAATGCCATCAATGCATTGCCCGTTTCTTGTAGGCGCATTCCCCGCTGTAAAATCTCAGGGTGCTGTTTAGCCATATGAATGGCGCTGTCAAAACCTAAAAAGTCCGGTGCTGCCAGAAAGTGAATATGTAATGCATGACTTTGAATCCACTCACCTAAATTCATCAAGCGACGGAGTTGAACCAATTGTTTTGGCAGTTTAATACCAAATAATCGTTCTATGGCTTGAATTGATGTCAACTGGTACGCCATGGGACAAATACCACAGATGCGAGCATTTAAGTCTGGTACATCTTTATAGGACTTTCCTTCTAAAAATTTTTCAAACAAGCGAGGTGGCTCAAAAATTTTCAGATGCAGTTTTTCAATAGTGTCACCTTGGGCGGATAGCTCCAAAGCGCCCTCACCTTCCAGACGTGTGATAAAGGGGACGTTAAGTTTAATTGTGCGCTTATTATTCATTCCACTTCCCTGACATGGATAGTTTGCCAGCGCTGGTATTGGTCTTTAAAGGGGGGGCTATGGCTGTGGATAGCGGCAAAGCGCTGCGCTATTTCTATAGGCATCAACCCTAGTCCCGCGAAACGGTTTGCTAAGCTGTCACAGTTAGGTTGTTCTGATGGACCAAAGCAGCCATAACAGGCGCGGCCAAACGTTGGACAAAGTGCACCACAACCGGTTCGTACCACAGGGCCTAAACAAGGCGCTTGTTGGGTCACCAGCACACAGACCTGTTGCTGGCGTTTACAGTCCATGCATAGTTTTTCGCCAGAGGGTTTAGGTTTGCTGCCGAGTAACAGTTGCTGAATAAAGTGATTCAATTGTGAGACGGTAATTGGACAACCCCACAGCTCAAAGTCCACCTTAATATGTTCTGCGATGCCTGTAGAGTGTTGTAATGAAGACACAAACTCTGGTTTGGCGTAAACGGCCTGTAACCAGTTTTCATCCGACAGATTGCGTAGAGCCTGAATACCACCACTGGTAGCGCAGGCGCCAATACTGACCACGAGTTTACTGCGTTGACGAATGTGTTGGACGCGCTCAAGGTCTTCTGAGGTAGAGACACTCCCTTCCACAAAGGCAATATCCACTTCAGCCGTAAAGTGATTAATGCCCCCTTCAATAAAATGTTTAATCTCAACCTGCTCTAGCAAATCCAAAAGCCTTATTCCTTGGTTAAGCAATGCAAGTTGGCAGCCTGAGCAGGAGGTAAGTTTATGAATTGCAATGGCCAGTTTGCTAGGAGGCATAAGAGGTTCTCACTCAATGGCTGCTCATCAAATACCAGAAAGCCCAAACCAGGGTTTTACGGTGGGGTAATGAAATACCGGGCCATCTTTACAGACAAAGAATGGTCCTAACTGGCAATGGCCACAGGAGGCCTGACCACACTGAAAGTTACGCTCCAGGCTTAAATAAACGGCATCATCGGTTACCTGATGTTTGGCCAGCTGTTTAAGTGCTGCTAGCATCATAATTTCAGGTCCACACATCAGGACTGCACAGTGCTTAGCCTCAAATTCAGCAAAGTCCAGAAGCTCTGTGACCATACCCAACCGCCACTGATAGCGATGTTTATATTCTTCACTGGCAGCCAGTAATACTTGGCAATTACCGGTGTTTTGCCAGTGGTCATACTGTGTTTGCCAAAGTAAATCATTGTGGTGCTTGACTCCCTGCAATATCACTATACGTCCATAGTGTTGTCTGTTTTCAACGGTATGGTTTATTGCGGCTACAACAGGTGCACAGCCCAACCCTGCAGTAATAAATACAATATCTTTGCCTTTAATGTGCTCCAGTGGCCAACCACAACCGAAGGGACCACGAAGTCCAAGCTGATCACCAGGTTTGAGTTTGACCAGTGGTTGAGTAACACGCCCTACGGCACGTATCGTATGTAGTAGTAAATTGTTTTGCCAACCCATAATTGAGATAGCGACTTCCCCTACTCCAAATAAATAAAGCATATTGAATTGGCCAAACGAAAAATTAAAGGGTGTTGATGTATTAAGCGCCAGGTGTAGTGTAAATATGCCGGGTGATTCCTGATGCTTGTCCATCAGGGTCGCTGTTAATGGTACAAAGCTAGCGACGGGCTGATTCATGGGGTGAGCCTTCTAGCAGCGTTTGAGCTTCGGCCACTAAGTCGATACCCACTGGACACCAGCTGATACAGCGCCCACAACCAACACATCCGCTTCGGCCATACTGCTGTTGCCAGTTCGCCAGCTTATGTAAGAGCCATTGACGATAGCGGTGGCGAATTTCAGGCCGAAATAACTTACCTGCAATATAGCCATGTTGTTCGCTAAAGCAGGAGTCCCATAAGCGAACCTGTTGAGCCTGTTGTAACTTGATGTCACTGCTTGACGTTTGTTTTGAACAAAAACAGGTAGGACACACCAGTGTACAGTTACCACAGGCTAAGCAACGGTCAGCCACATCTTGCCATTGGGGGTGTTCCAGGTTTTCTGTCAGCTTTAACAGTGAGTGCTCATCTGGCATGTGTCGTTGCTGTTGACTGGCATCGGCTAACTGTTGTTGGGCTATATCTAGTTGATCAATTGTGGCTTGTTGGCCTAGAGTCAGTTGCTGAAAAACTGCCTGCCCTTGTTCACTGCCAAACCCAATTAAGTAGCCATCCTCCAGCTCGTCTAACAGCAAATCAAAGCTGTGGGTTGCTGCTGGACCATCACCTGTTGAGACACAAAAACAGGTTTCAGCACTTTGGGCGCAATTGACGGCAATAATGAAAAGCTGCTCTCGCTGGGCTTGGTAATATGGATCAGGGTACGGACCATGGATGAAATGCTGATCTTGCAGCTTTAAGGCCGCCAGGTCACATCCCCTTAAACCCACCACTGCGATGGGGGTGACCTTTGCGGGGGCTTGGCGGAAGCATAGCCCTTGCTCGGTTTGCTCTGCCTGCCAAAGGGGCTGTTCTGGCTTGAATAACCAGGGTTTTAAAGCCTGAGGCCCAGTATTCCAGGCAAAGCAGAGATTTTTGCGGCTAGGTGTCAGCTGGTAATGACCTGGTTTTGCCACTTCTTGCCAGCCCCACGGTAACTGCTCTTCCCTGGCTAGCTCAGTAAACACAATAGCACCGTCTTTCACGGTAGGCCCAACAACTTGGTATCCCGAATCCATTAAGACGTTGAACAGTTGGTTTAGGTGCTGACGCGCAAAAAAATGTTTAGTCATAAGTCAGTGTGGTAGACGTTTTTCTACTGTCTATATATCCAGTGCTGTATTTATTTTCAGTGCTTGTTGCAGTGAACAGCCAATTTCGCCATTGATCGAAGCCAAGCAGGGTTTTGGTTGAGAGTAATAAAACCTCAGCGTGAGGATTTAACTGAGCTATAGCTTGTTGAACGGTACTTAGGTCAAAATCAACATACTCCACTAAGTCAGCCTTATTGATAATGACCAATTCACAGCGACTGAATAAGTGGGGATACTTTTCTGGCTTGTCGTTACCGTCAGTGACGGCCATCATAGCAATACGGTGAGACTCGCCCAGGTCAAATAATGCAGGGCAGACAAGATTACCGACATTTTCAATAAAAATAAGTGAGCCTGATTTTGGTGCTAATTTTTCGAGTCCGGTTTTGACTAAATCGGCATCTAAGTGACACCCTGTCCCAGTGTTGATTTGAACCACCTGACCCCCCGCCTTTTGTACTCGCTTGGCATCATTGAGTGTTTGCTGATCCCCCTCTAGCACTGCAATAGAGGGTAAATCATTGTGAAATGCACTCAGTGTTGCCTCTAATAAGGCCGTTTTCCCTGCACCCGGTGTACCCATTAGATTGATACAAGTAATACCCTGTGTTTGAAAGCCCGTGCGATTCTGGTTTGCAATATCATCATTTTCGGCGAGTAGTGCTTGCTGTAAGTGCAGTGTTTTAGGCTCAGCCTGGAGATGATGATGACGGTGGTGATCTGACTCAAACTCAGTCAGTATGGCTTTATCTGAAGAACATCCGCAATGAGTACACATTAGGCAAACTCGATTTCAGTAAGCGTTAGTTGCTGTCCTGATAGTAAATTATAGTCATAGCTACCACAGGGACAGGGCTGACCCAGTTGGATGAGTGTAAAAACCTGCTGACACTGCTGACAGGACGCTTTAGCTGGATGATGGTCGATAATGAGTTGCGTATCGTTTAAGCCTGCCGTGGCTTTTACCCAGTCAAAACACCCGATCAGTCGTTCAGGATCAATACAACTCATACTGCCTACTTCAATTTTAATACATTTTATCTTTCGGTTTAAATACGGCTGTACATGCTTTAATAAGGCATTAACAATGGAGAGTTCATGCACATTATGATCCTTTCTTTAATAGTCCTTATTGGTCATTAACTGCCTTTCTTTAAGTTGATTGTTATTCTTATGTTGAGTGTGATCTAACAGTCTTAAAAGCTTTTTGGTTGAAACATTTATGCAATATATTTAATTTGCCACAAAGTCTGATTAATACCTGTCGAACACGCTGTGAATCCCTCCTTGGAAGCTCGGCTGCCGCTTCCTTGCGGCAAACGGTTCACAGGTATTATCCAGACTTTGTCTAACCCCTGCATACTTGGAAGATACTACAAAAATGCGATGAATTAAGTGTGGTGTTGTTGTACTAATCAGCAAAGACTAGGATAGCTAAGTTTTTATGTTGTGTGATTCATAGGAATCAAAATCACTGATAATGAAGGATTTTAGTAAAGTTGGTCAGACTTATTAAAAACAGCGATTGCAATAATCATCGTTTTTAAAATTCTTATTAAATCATCGTTTTTTTTAGCAGGGCTAAAGTCTTTCTTTACCGTATTTATAGGTATTGCTTTGCACATATTTATTAAAGATAAAAATTGAGTCAAGTGAGTGTTTAATTCTAAGATAGTATGAAAATTGGTTATAAATTATATTTTAGCTTGGTTATTAATTTAAACTTGTTGACAATAGTGGTGAGTATCAATAGAAGTAGTTGTTTGCTTTATTTATGATTAAAAATTAATTTTAGATATTTATTGTTAGCTAGTTAGTTTTTATATAGGTAAAGCTCCTTGATGATCTAAACACATAAGGAATAAAATTGATGAAAAAAATAGTTACCTGCTGTTTAGCTTTATTGTGTTCTATATCTCTAGCATATGCAGAGTCAGACTGCCTTTCAGGGCTAAATGCATGGAGAACGAAAAATGTTTATAAAAATGCATTTAGACGAGGTACAGAAATGATTCAGGAAAAGTGGAAAGGTGCTTATGGGCAAGACTGTACTAGAATTTATGATCTTGAAGAAGAGATGGCATTTATTTTTGGTAATGTACCGCAAGATAACATCGTCGCTAAATGTAATCAAGAAGGATATCATGATGCTGCAAACGCAAAGCTCGATGCAATAAACAGGTATTGTGATACGATGGGAAGTGACGATGGATTCTCTTTAGGATATCGTGAGGGAGGTCAGTATTGTAGAGAAGACCCAATATTAGGACAAGATTACGTAAAAGAATTTAGGAATGGGTGTACAAAAGGGTTTAGGCAAGCAGTTACTGAACAGTGTAAAGAAAAATTAAATCGTGGAGTTATGAAAAGTTACATGCTTCTTGTGTGCAAATAAGCTGGTAAATTATCCACCTTTGTAGGAGGTGGTTTTGCTTCGTTTTCAATTTTTCTACTTTCATTATGTATGAACTAATTGTTTCTTCCAGATTTAAACATCGTAGAGTAAACATTTGCTATACACCAATTACTCTATAAATATTTTTGATGTCTCAGTGTATGTTACGGAAGAGACAAAGGCTGGGTAATGCTCGTCGAACTGTTTGCCGCAAGGATGCGGCAACCAAACCTCCAGGGAGGGATTCACGGTGTGTTCGACGAGCATTATCCAGTTTTTGGCCAAAAGGTGATTTAAAAACACCACAAATAGCTTTAAGGCCATGAAACGTAAAAAACATAGCAGTATTATGCCGTTACTCTAGAATATTAAGGGTATTTTTTAGCAAATTCTTGGTAATTGAAGCCCGTAAGGTACGTTAACTATTCTTCTGGCGCCATACCGGGTTTTTAAATGTAAGTGGTTAATTGAAAACGCTGTAACTTCACCAACGATTTGTGCATGTTGGCCTAAGGGATGTTGCTGCATTAACTGTAAAACAGTTTCAGCGTGTTGATGGTCTACAACAAATACTGCAAGTCCTTCATTGGCTAAAAACAAAGGATCAAGGCCAAGTAGCTCACAAATTCCTCGGGTTTGAGACCGGACAGGTAAGGCAACTTCGTCTAACTCAATAGTGATATTTGAAGCTTGAGCAATCTCAGAGAGCACACCTCCGATCCCTCCTCTCGTAACATCGCGAATACAGCGAATATTATGAGTATGTTGCAATAATAACTGATTAATCAGAGGGTATAAGGCAGCACAATCACTTTGTAAGTCTGAATGTAAGCCCAGGTTATCTCGTGCCAGCATAACAGTAGCACCATGATCACCAATAAAACCACTCACTAAGATTTTATCTCCTGGCCGAGCATTTGCGGCGCTTAATTGAATGGACTGAGGTATAACGCCAACACCTGTAGTATTAATGAATAATTTATCAGCCATCCCTCGTTCAACGACTTTAGTATCACCGGTAATAATGGAGACACCCTGCCCTTTAGCTGTTTTTGCCATTGAATATACAGTTTTTTCAAGTAAAGTTAGTGATAACCCTTCTTCAATAATAAAGCCTGCACTTAAATAGAGGGGTTGAGCACCACCAACAGCTAAGTCATTTAGTGTGCCACATACTGCTAGTTTGCCAATATCTCCTCCAGGAAAAAACAAGGGAGAAACGACATAGCTATCAGTGGTGAATGCCAAACGATCACCTTTAGCATGCAGTTCGGCAAGAGGTATTCGCGCTTGGTCTTCTTTTTGCCTTAATGGTTTATCGTTAAATGCTTTAAGAAAAAGTTTATCGATAAGTTGCTGCATGGCCTCGCCACCAGCACCATGAGCAAGGGTAATGATTTGATCATTGCTCATGACACTATCCCTGCTTTTGCCTTTGTAGATGAGGAATAATAAGCAGCACAAGCACCTTCCGAAGATACCATAAGACCACTCTGGGGATGGTGGGGAGTACATTTATTACCAAACCAAGGACAGTGCTGGGGTTTGAGTGATCCTGTTAAGACTTTTTTACAGTAGGTTGGACCTGACTCTTGCTTTGTGCAATATTTTTTTTCTAAAAGCAAAGAGGCATCAAGTGACCGGTATGGCGGGCGAATGCTAAGCCCTGATTTTGGTACTAAGCCTAAACCTCGCCATTCTGCGTCTACTTCAGAAATAAAAACTTCATTGATAACGTGCTGAGCAGATTGATTGCCGGTTGCGGATACAACATGAGAATAAGCATTTTGGACAGCATATTTCTGCGTTGAAAATTGTTGAACTAATTTGTACAGAGCATGCAGTATATCTACTGGTTCAAAGCCAGCTATAACCAGTGGTTTATGGTATTTTTGGACAATGGGTTTATAGGCTTGTACGCCAATCACCATACTGACATGCCCTGGTCCTAGAAAACCATCCAGCTGGATTTCCTGTTGCTTAAGTAGTGTCATCAGCACAGGTATAAGACAAATGTGGTGACATAATACTCGAAAATTGCTGATACCCTGTTGCAAAGCCATTTGGAGAGTACAAGCTGTACTGGGAATTGTGGTATCAAAGCCAATAGCAAAGAAGACAATTGTTTTATTTGGATAACTTTTAGCAAGTTTAAGCGCATCTAAAGGTGAATATATGGTGTTAATTTGAGCTCCTTTTGCTTTGGCATCGAGTAAGCTGTGCTGACTTCCAGGTACCCGCAATGGGTCTCCAAAGCTAACCAGAATATGATTGCTATATTCCGCTAACGCCACCGCTTGATCAATGGCATGTGTGGGTAACACGCATACTGGGCATCCTGGCCCGTGAATCAGCTCGATAGACGACGGGAGTAGTTGATTAAGCCCGGTATTCACAATGGCATGAGTATGTCCACCACATACTTCCATGATCTGTAAAGGGCGCCCTAAACGTTCTGCTACAGGAGCTGCTTTTGCTTGGATACATTTAATGAGCCGATTAACACGGTGAGGGTCACGAAAGTTCATTACCTGTTTCATAACAACTCCCCTTAATCGTTATTTGCATCAATACCATCAAGGGACGCTAAAAGTGCTAGGGTATCCAGTGCTTCTTGTTGGTCAATAATTGCCATTGCAAATCCAACATGAAGAAGCACCCATTCTCCTATTAAATCATTAATAGATTTGCCTTGTAATGACAATAATGAAACACAGGCTTCTCTGCGGACACCACCAGTTTCCACTAGAGCTGTGCCATTCTCTTTATCAATAATGGAAATAATTTTGGCAGGAATACCTAAGCACATAAGCATCCATTTGGTTTTACTCTATGTCTTTTACTTTTATGTCTATTAGCAGCATGATGCTCAAAATACACTACACTAGCGTTGTAGCTTAAGACAATGACATAACAATTAAATTGGTTACATTGGAGGGAGCATAATGAATCACAATGAAAAAGGATCAGACAATCTCTCGATTGATTTTAGTGCTCGTGATGTTGTACCCGGTGTGAATCGGTTATTCATTGAGCGGTGGTCCCCTCGCGCGTTTAAACAGAAAGAAATTGATCAGGCAACATTAATCCGACTATTTGATGCAGCACGTTGGTCTCCTTCCTGTTTTAATGAGCAGCCTTGGTGTTTTTATACCTCAACGCAACAAACATTCAGTGATTTTTTAGGACTATTACAGGAAGGCAATCAAGTGTGGGCCAAAAATGCCAGTGTGATTGGCTTTCTAGTAGGAAATACTCAGTTTACTCGAAACAGTAAACTAAACTCTTCTTACCAACTGGATTGTGGCGCAGCGTGGATGGCAATGACACTTCAGGCACGAATGGAAGGACTTTACACGCATGGTATGGCTGGTATTCATTACGAAGCAGTAGCTGAGTATTTACAGCTAAGCGATGACCAACAGGTGTTAATGGGATTTGTTATTGGTTATTTAGGTGAAAAAGAGATACTAAATGATACGCTGCAAGTAAAAGAAAAACCTTCTGCTCGCAAAGCATTATCAGAAATTTGGCGGTCGAAATGATATAAGACTTAGAGTGTATTTTTTCGGGTAGGCTTTTCATAAGTAACAAGGCTCACTTATTATTCTTTTGTTGTTTCACGAATAAGCCAATCATAGAAACATTGCATGGCCGGTGTTGTAGGTCTTGATTTAAGTGACGTGACCCAATAGCCTCCAACATTGATATGGTGATTAAAGGGACGCACAAGTAACCCATAGGATAATTCACGAGAAAACATATAATCAGGTGCTAATGCAACCCCCTCACCCAGTATCGCCGCCTCAACCATTAAACGTGATGAGTCAAACATTGGACCATTCATAACCCAAGGTTCAAGTCCTGCAGTGGTAAGCCAATTACTCCATTCTTCAGTACGGTATGACCGCAATAATGTTTCTTTTTGAAGGTCTTGAGGGTGGTTTAGTCTTTGAGCAATCTTGGGGGAGCACAATACGGTAAGTGGTGCCTCAAACAATAATACATTATGTGTGGTTGGCCAACTGCCATCACCAAAGCGAATAGCGAAATCCAATCCTTCTGCTGCATGATTAACCAGGTTATTGTTGGTCAGTAGTCTTAATTCAATAAAGGGATGGTTTTCACGGAATACCTTAAGTCGAGGCATCAACCAGCTGATTGCAAAGGTACCTACTGCGCCAATGGACAGTACTTCATGGCTATGATTATTATACTCGAGCTGTTTTAGGACCGTCTCAATTTGAGTAAAAGCATTGGTTAACACTGGAAGTAATAAACGTCCTTCGTCAGTCATTTCTAACCCACGTGGTAAGCGTTTAAAAAGAACGGTTCTTAGCCGTTCTTCCAACATTCTGACTTGTTGACTGACAGCTGCTTGAGTGACATGCATCTCTTGGGCTGCTTGGGTAAAACTGAGATATCGAGCGGATGACTCAAAGGCTCTCAATGCGTTAAGAGGAAGATAAGGTCGCATATTAAAACCGATACATAAGATTTTCTTTATCCTGTATAAAATTATTCTCGCTTGTCAATATATCGTTAAGGTTGGATAGTTAAGGCTGAAAATTGACTGCGAGCATTTTGCTCTGACTCCATCTCTACAGTAAAAGTTCTATATACCAATAAAACACTATTCCAAACTAATACGTTGGTTGCTGTGGAGATTATTATTGACTGTTAATGGCGGTGAATTAAACCATGTATGGAAAATTGATGAAAATTAAAATGGTAAAACTAGGTTGTATTTTAATGTCTAGTGTAGCCTGTTTGAGTTATGCTGGCAATGGATTGGAACCAGTTAATTTAAAAGGTTCGGTAGATAGTGTGGTCCTTCCTGTGCTTAAACAATATGCTATTCCAGGCATGGCCATTGCCGTTACCTATAATGGCAATCATTATTTTTATAATTATGGTGTGGCGTCGAAAAAGACTCTGCAGCCGATAACCCAACATACCCTTTTTGAAATTGGTTCTTTAAGTAAAACATTTACTGCAACACTTGCTTCTTATGCTCAGGTTATGTCAAGGCTATCGTTCACTGACAGTGTGAGCAAATATTTACCTGCTTTACATGGCAGCACATTTGATGCAATCAATTTATTGAGTTTGGGTAACCACACTTCAGGACTGCCATTGTTTGTTCCTGAAAGTATCCATAATAAAAGTCAATTAATGAGTTACTATAAAAATTGGAAACCGACGTATCCTCCAGGTACTCGCCGAATCTATTCTAATCTGGGTATTGGCTTACTAGGTAAAGTCACAGCTGAAGCTCTGAACCAGCCATTTGAATTAGCGTTAGAAAAGCGTTTATTTCCAGCGCTAGGCATGAAACATAGTTATATTAATATTCCAGCAGATCAGAAGAAGTCTTACGCACAAGGATACACTAAAAAGGATAAGCCTATTAGACTAAACAGTGGTGTGCTTGCCTCTGAAGCCTATGGTATAAAATCATGTACAGATGATTTAATTCAGTTTATTGATGCCAATATGCAACAACTTAAACTGGATAAAACGTGGCAACAGGCTATCGATAATACGCATATTGGTTATTTTAAGTCTGGAAACATGATGCAGGGTTTAATGTGGGAACATTATGATTATCCAATCAGCTTAAAACAGCTATTGGAGGGTAATTCCCCTGCAATGATTTTAGAACCGTCTTCGGTGAAAAAAATTAATCCTCCAAAACAACTGCAAACGAATGTGCTGATTAATAAGACGGGCTCAACCAATGGGTTCTCTGCATACGCAGCATTTATTCCATCAAAAAAAGTGGGTGTCGTGGTTTTAGCTAATAAATCCTACCCCATCGATCAAAGAGTCACCTTAGGTTATCAAATTTTAACTAAAGTAAGTCACTAACTAAGCAGGTGTTATTGCTTTTTTTTGGCTATCATGTCCCTTAACTTTCCAGGGAAGGATTCATGGCATGACGATTGAAGTAATTCAATAGTCTGTTTATAAGGGAGGCGAAGTGCAGTCATTGCTTCTTCTTTGGATTTGATATTGGTATAACCAATGACCAGTCCGTACCTTCTATCCCTCTTTTGTGCATACCACATTGAAAGCGGAATTACTTGTAAACCATGTGACTGCCATATATTGCAAAGCGCTACGTCTTTGATGTCTAGCTTTAGGAAAGCAACAATATGCATCCCACCGTTTTGAAGCGGTGTATTGAAATAATCTCCATAAATTTCTGTAAATGCGTTATATACCATCATTCTTCTGGATTCATACAGAGAGCGCATACGCTTAAGATGTTTGTAAAAAGCGCCTGACGATATAAATGATTCCAGTATTTTCTGCGGAAGCAGAGAAAGCCCAGTCTCCATTATTTCAGCCGTTTCGTGAAATTGTGGGGCCAATACCTTTGGTATAACCACATACGCTGTATGCAGTGATGGCATGATGGTCTTGCTAAACGTCCCGACGTAGATGACTCGGTCAAATACATCCAGGCTTTTTAAAGATGGTATGTTCTTTCTGGAAAAATGGAACTCTCCATCGTAGTCATCTTCAATTATCCAGGCCTGATTTTCTTGTGCCCAATTCAGCAATTGATGTCTTCTGGGTAAAGTGAGACTGACAGTAAGAGGGCTATGATGCGAGGGAGTGGTTATTACAAATTTTGTATCATTATGGTGAGATATCAGAAAGTCTACATTGATACCTTCCGAATCAACGGGAACATAGCAGAGATTTTGAATCAGTCTTTCTAGTAGCTTTTGGCCAGAGAAATATCCTGGTTCTTCAAATACTACTTTATCGTTGCTCGAAGCTATAGTTTGAAATATGAGTCTAAGACTAGAATTATAACCACTTGTTATGAAGACTTGGTCTGCTGAACAGTTTATACCTCGTGAAATGTTGAGATAGTTGGCTATTGCATGCCGAAGGGGAAGATAGCCTATCACAGGAGGATGACCCAAGTCTTCATATGTTAAGGAACGTGCAGCCTTTCCAGAAAGAAGTAGCCACTTTTTGTACGGAAATTCATCGAGAGAAGGGATGCCAGGCTGAAAGAGCCCGCGAGTATCTCGGAGATCGATGATTTTCCTTAAATTACAGTTCTCAAACTTACTTGGTAAATTATCCCGATATGCATTACCGATGACCAGGTCCGGATTAACTATGGTTCCCTTAGGTCCGCAACTTACAAGGTAGCCCTCGCCAATCAAAATATCATAAGCTGACTCTGCAGTCTTTTTTGCGACCCCGAGCTCTTGCGCCAGATTGCGTATGGATGGCACTCGCTCACCAGGCTTAAGATCCCCACTGTGTATGGAATTAATAACGCGATCATAAATATCTTTGTAGCCCACTCTATGTCCTACCTAAAATTACAACTTTTGTACCCTTAAAATATGTCGTTTTTCATCATAATTCATCACTAGCTTACCAGATAGTTTTGCGACTCGGGTGAACCACCTTAGGTCAATCACCTATAAGAGACGCTGTATGGGTAGTTAGCCTCTAGCCGAATAATGCTCGGATCTCAAAGGAGAGTAGTATGAATCTCTTGCACATCAAAGTGAGTCCAAACTTCAATGGTTCAGTGTCGAGGGAGGTTTCAGGCTATCTCGTCAACCGACTAAAAACCAAATACCCGGATTTAAATGAGATAGTTCTGGACCTTTCAAAAGAACCATTGCCACACCTGGATGGATTTACAATCGAGGCGTTCTTTACGAAGCCTGAAGAACGGACCGAGCTGCAAAAAAATGCCGTTAAGCTCTCAGATAGAATGGTTGATATGTTGCTTGACAGTGATTTGTTAGTCATATCGTCACCGATGTGGAATCTTGGACTGCCATCTGTATTAAAGGCTTGGTTTGATCATATCACTAGAGCTGGGCGGACCTTCATGTTTACAGAGACCGGTAGCAAGATTGGTCTGGTTCCAGATAGAAAGGTATATATCGTTGTGGCAAGCGGAAGTATCTTTTCAAATGGACCATTTGTCAGTCATGACCAATTTACACCCTATGTAAACGTAGCGTTTCAATACATCGGAATTACCGATTTAAATTTCGTCCGGGTAGATGGAACGCACGATCCACTTACCCGCGAATTCGCACTCCCAAAAGCGATTTCGCGCGTTCAAGAAATGCATATTTAAAAAAAATCTGAGTGAGCACTAGGGTAACTGTTCCTGACTTCTTAGTACCTGAGAAGCGGCTTTGAATTTTCTCAATAAAAGGATGCTTAATTTGCACAAAGCGGAGTTTTTTTAGGGTGCCTACAGATCCTTACTTAATTATTCACACTCACTATATATGAGAGATTCTAAAGATTTCAGCTTATGTACAATAGGAAAATTACTATGGCAATACAATTTAAGTGGTTAATTAAAATACCATTTATGGTGTATTTATGTTTATTTTCATTTGCGCAAGTTGCTTATGCAGAAGGTGATGATTATTCATCTGAGGGTGAACGAAGGGCTAAGATTGCAGGGGAATCTTTGATTGGTACTCCAGCACCCAAAATAAAAATTAGGAGTATTGAAGGTAAGACTATCGATCTTGCCCAAGTCTATGGTGAAAAGCCAGTTTATATTAAGTTCTGGGCAACCTGGTGTGTACCGTGCCGTGAACAAATGCCGGGGTTTGAAGATATTTATAAAAAGTATGGTGATGAAGTTCAGGTGATCGCTGTAAACACAGGGATCAGTGATAATCTAGAATCTGTTATTACATTTCGTGAAAAAATGGGATTGACAATGCCAATTACCATTGATGATGGGGAATTGGCTCGTGTCTTTCAATTACGTGTTACTCCTCAACATTTATTAATTGATAAAAATGGCAAGTTTGCCTATTTCGGTCATAAGGATGATCAAGGATTCCACCAGGTATTGGACAGCGTTGTAACAGAAAAATCCACTGGCAAACCCTTAAATAATCCTACCTTTGTGGCTAAAGAAACGGGTTATAAGGTTGGAGACCTAGTACCAGATATTTCGCTATCAACCATCGACGAGCAGTCTCTTAGTTTTAAGTTTAACACACTAAAAAGTAAGAAAGTTGCTGTAGTGTTCTTTGGTCCTTGGTGTGAATGGTATTTAGAGAAAACTAAACCCAAGACATCTAAAGCCTGTACTCAAGTGCGTGAACTTCTAGAGAGCAAACCAAGTATATCTAATATTCGATGGGTGACAGTTTCAACCAACTTATGGTCCTCCGTTACTGACCTTAAAGAGTATCGCAAGCGCTACAGAACCACCATGCCAATTGTATTTGATAAAGATGGAGCGCTATTTAAGCAGTTTGGTGTTAGTCAAATACCTACGATAGCGATCATTGATCCCGATGGTAAAATTAGTCTGAAATCTTCGATACAAAATGGTGATTTCTATTCTGTTTTACAAACAATTTCTAATGTTAAATAATTTTAGTTAATTAGAAGGAAATAGGCGCTGTATGAGCCTCTTGACGCAATTTATTATGTGGTTTTTTGTCTTGTTATTTTCATCACAAGTCACAGCAAATGAACACATAGAAAATCAACGCCTAATTTCTATATCTATCCTGACCGAGTCTGTCCCCCTTGCTGCTGATAGCACGCAAAAGCTAGCAATTGTCATGACACCTAAAAAAGGGTGGCATGGATATTGGCGTAACCCCGGTGATGCAGGTTTTCCAACCAGATTTAGTTGGAAGCTTCCCAAGGGGGTTTCAATAGGAGAAATACAATACCCTACTCCGAGTCAGCTCGTGACCAGAGATATCATGAATTACATTTATCACGGTGAATATACGCTACTAACTCGTATAACGGTTGATAAAAGTGTCACTGTCGGGAGTTTATTACCAATTAAACTTGATGTGAGTTATTTAGTTTGCAATCCCACAGCTTGTTTACCTGAACAGCAAACAGTTGATGCCATGTTTGTTGTAGGTGATGGCAGGATCTCTAAAAACAACCTAGATAAATTTAATAAATGGGACCAAAAGTTAGCCAAACCTTTAGATGCAAATGGACAGTTTTCGGTTGAAGATGATGAATTTGTTCTTGCCTTGCCGATACCAAGTTCAATCAATATAGATAACGCCCATATCTACCCTGTCATGAATAATACAATTGTCAATAGTGCAAAACAATCACTGGAGCATGACGGTGACTTTCTTAAAATGCAAACTAAAGCAGGTCATAAATTAGGTGATCTGTTTCAAGGTGTCTTAGTGTTAAATAATGGCGTTGCACTGAGCTTTGAAGCTAATAAAGCTGGCCATGCCTTATTTAAATCTAAAGCGGAAAATAACAATTACTCTATTAATGAAAATGCATGGCTGACTGGAACTACAGCTTTTTTTAGCGCAATTCTCGGTGGCCTATTACTTAATATTATGCCATGTGTGTTTCCTATCTTAAGCTTAAAGGTACTAAGTATTTCACATAAAGGTTCAGAAAGAGACACTAAAATAGGCTCTGTTGCCTATAGTATTGGTGCAGTATTGGTATGTGTATTATTGGGTGGTGCAATCTTAGGCCTGAGAGTGTTGGGGTACCAGATCGGCTGGGCTTTCCAGCTCCAGAGTCCTACGGTGATCGCAATTTTGATCGTATTAATGAGTGCGATTGGGTTCAATTTAGCAGGACTATTTGAACTTGGCACATTGACTTCTGGCTCTCAATGGCAAGATAAAAAAGGTCCGATAGGTGACTTTTGGACAGGGGTTTTAGCTGCATTTGTTGCCACACCTTGCACAGGTCCTTTTATGGCGACCGCCTTGGGTGCAGCCCTAATATTGCCAACTGGCATAGCATTTGTGATTTTTGCTGGCTTAGGGTTTGGTATGGCGTTACCGTTCTTGCTAGTGGGTTTTATCCCTGGGTTACGCAATCACTTACCTAAACCTGGTGCGTGGATGTCTGTTGTGAGGCGTGTTCTTTCTCTGCCAGTGTTTATTACAGTAATTGGCTTAATTTGGATTTTGATGCGTCAATCGAATAACAATTATGTCTTAACCGTACTTGCTGCCACGATGCTATCGACTTTTGGTTTATGGCTTACCGGGTTATGGCAACGATCGCAACATAAAGGTGAATGGTGGCCTGCAGTCTCATTAACACTATTGCCATTGTTGGCGGTGGTTAGCTGGATACCACATACACATGCATCTTTACAGTTTGAGCAACAAGAGGATTCCAAATCTATTGTGTTTAATCAGGATAAATTAAATACTTTGATAAAGAAACAAGATGTATTTTTGTATTTCACTGCCGATTGGTGTTTAACCTGCAAAATTAATGAAAGAATTTCTATTGACCAAAAAGAAGTAAAGCAAGCATTTAAACAAAATAATGTAGCAATGATGGTAGGTGATTGGACGAATGGAAATAGCAAGATTACTGAGTTTTTGTCAAAACATGGTCGATCAGGTGTACCTTTGTATTTATGGTATAAAATGGGTATGGATTCACCTGTTCTTCTACCTCAAATTTTGACACCTTCAATATTAATTAACCAAACTATTGACTAATCCTAATTTTACCTGAAGTAGTCAATATCTAATTTGATGAGGAGCTTAAAAGGACGAACAGTAATAAGAGTTTTAAGTAATTTCCTTATTTGAAATAAAGACCCTACTAGGGACATTAATATTCGTTGAAAGGGTGTTGTGTAGATACAGTTGGTTTGAACGCTGAAATTATAAAAAACCACCTTCTAATAAGGTGGATTATTTACTTAGTTATTTAGTTTTATGTCCTGTACTTAGATCTAACATGCTACAAATCTACCCTTAACACATAACATCAAATAATATGGCCACAATATAAGAGCAAAGCGACGCAATAGGGGGCAACTGAGCATATTTTTATACGATATAATTTTCTTGTGAGACATTTTTTCAAAACTCAATTGATAAGTGATGAGAGTTTATATTTAGGCCCTTTTTCAAATAAAGCTTATGAGCTGAATGTCTTTGATGGCCTGTATCTAAATGCAATCCATCACATTTTTGGGATTGTGCATACTCAATTAACCAATCCATTAGAATCGCGGCATATCCGCGCTTTCTGTACTCTGGTAATGTCGTTAAATCATCGATGTAGAGAACTTTTCCCCAAGCTAAAAACTCTGCAAAACGAAAGCCAGCAGCACATGGTACTTTATCACCTATTTTTATCGCTACTATTTGATAAGACTGCTTTCTTTGACGAAGTACTTGCTCAACAAACTGTTTTTTTTCTATTTGGGGCCTTAATTCTTTAAAAGCATCGAAGCAAAGCTCAATTTGATCTTTCCCCTCAACAATAATTAATTCGTATTCCTTCATTGCTTGATATACCCTCATATTGCCTAACACCGCGTTAAGGGCAGTGCACTAGTTCCTGTATTGGATCTTAAACATAAACCTTAACGCAATCCAAAAATGCCAAACCCTTATTAAACACGCTTTGTTATGTGTATAATTCAAGTTCAATTATTACCTTAGCATATCTTTGTTCTCGATACGAGGGCCAGCTACGATTGAAGAGGATGTTCTTCATTGTAAAAAATGGAAATACTTTTTCAGATTTTTACGCAGCGGTCAACTGACTCATATTCTTTTAAATAAATCCCTTCATATTTTACTGATCACTATAGACATTCGATAAAAATATTATTTATCGCTCGCTCTTTACTATCCATGCTAATTTGTATCTACTGCGTGGTTATGGTGGTCAGTCTCAATCATGGGATTTTTTTATTGTAATGTTACTCGAGATGCCCCATCTATTTTTAAACCAGTCCACTTCTACTTGGAGTTTAGCTATCTGCTGGTAAAGCCGGCCTTTCTCAGACTCGTGATCCTCTTCTTGTTCTATATATGTGTTTTAACCCATATTGTTATTGATGAAACTATAATCTTGTATTGATATTAATGATCTTGATTTATGGATATTATTTCCATTAACTTTGATTACTTTACATCCTGCGTTATAAGCGCTTTCAATACCTGCGTCAGAATCTTCAAAAACGAGACAGTTACTAGGGTGGATATTAAGAATTTTTAATGCGTTAAGATAAGGTTCAGGATGTGGCTTCCCTCGTTTACAATCTTCTGATGATATTAATAATCTTGGGATAGGTAAATTACAAGCCTTTAATTTTGAGATGGCGACCTTATTTGTTGAGGATGTTACAATACCCCAATTCATTGGGGGTAATGACAGTAAGAAATGTTTTGCCCCAAATATTTCGTTAGCAAGGGGTGATAACTCTATTTCTTTATCCTCTAGCCATTTAAGCTCTTTGTAAACATCAGCTTCAGGAAAAAACTGTCTTATTATATCTTTGCCTCTAACACCATGACAGCACTCTTTAATATGATGGTAGTTAATATCAACATTTTGGCACCACTTCTCCCATACTTTTTCTACAATTCTAGTTGTATCAATCAATGTCCCATCTAGGTCAAAGAGAAAGTACTCGTATTTTAACTGCATTTTAACCTCTTAATAATTTTTGACATTTTAATACATCGACTAGTGCATTGTATCAAAGGGTCTGATAACGTATAATGAAAAAAATTAATAGCGATAACTTAAAGTTATGAGAATAAATATCAAACACTTACTTGCTGTAGAAGAGCTTGCGAATGTAGGTGACTTTAGGTTAGCATCCCAGAAACTATGTATTTCACAGCCAGCGCTTTCTAAACAAATAAAATATTTTGAAGAGCTTTACAGTATCTAAATATTCATTAGAGGGTCTAAGGGTGTAGAGTTGTCTGATGTCAGAAAGGCTATTATTCAAGAAATAATAAGTTTGAATAGACATGCTAAGAAACTTGAAAAATATATTATAAATTCAGCCAAAAATATAAGTAATTTACAAATAGGGTTTGGTAAATCAAGCACTGACTTTCTTCCTGGCCTGATACGAGATTTCAAAGAAAGGAACACCTCTACATGTACTTCATTAATTGACCTTCCATCTTATGAACAGGAAGAGCAATTACTTACTGGGGTAATAGATGTTGGTTTTATGAGAGAGTGTGCTGGTCTAATGCCATCGGACACTTAATTTTGAGACAATACTGTCAATGAGTTAAGAGGTCTATATGAGCCTGATAAAAACACATAAGAGCTAAAATTCATTTCTTTTTGATCTGATGCCATCCATGCCCTGATTATGTAGATGTGAACGATGACGATTGTAATATTTGCAAATATTATTGTTCACTGCATGTTTAGCTTCACGTGGTGTTGACCAACCATTTTTAGGTATCCACTCTGTTTTAAGACTTCTAAAGAAGCGTTCCGTAGGCACATTGTTCCAACTTTAATCGTTTCTGGTAATTTTTCCTGGAGCAGTAGTTCTCGAGCCAGCAGATAAGTTCGCAGTTCAACAATTAATTTTTCAGGGCGAAAGCTAGCGTTTAAAAGTTCATAAGCATGTAACCGCTGGATCTACTGAGTGCCATTCACTGGATATCATTGGTAAATGCTTTAAAAGTACGCACAGTCTCACTGCTTCTGCCAGGAGGAAGTGCAACAACATGAAAACTGGCACCAATATCAATCCCCGCTGCATTTTATCACCTCTAATTAGGTGGCCAGAATTAGTGTGCCATTACACTTTAGTGATTCTGAACTTCATATCGGCTAGCTTGTGGCGGTGTAACAGGATAATAAAGGGCTGTAGAGTAATCATGATAATTCATAGTGGAGAAAAATCATTTACATAATCATTAGCCATATAGGTACGAGGTGAGCAACCGACCATATTGCTAAAAAATGTGGAAAAAGAGCTATCACTGGAAAACTCAAGTCTGTTTGCTACATCAGAAAGAAGATTTCCTTCTGCAAGTAATTCTAAAGCACGAATTAGACGCCACTGCTGTCGCCATTGTTGATAGCTTAAACCAGTCTCTCTGCGAAAAATTCGGCTGATAGTTTTTTCTGATGCACCAATTTTTGGTGCCAGTTCTTTCAATTGTGGAATCCAGCTTAGTCCAGCCAAGTGTTGCAATCGACGATCATTAGGTAGTGGTAGCAAAGTATGCTCACTACGTGCAGCGAGAATTTCATCTAAGAAAACTGCCAGAATATTTGCATAGGGTCCACTTTCCCAATTAGTAGAAAAGTCTGCTACAGCAATGCGTTCCATTGCAGCCCTTAGTAGTGGCGTTGCTCCTATTATCTTTGCGCCACGTGGTAAATTAGGATAACTATTGGTATCTAAATACACTGAACGGTAGCCTACTACACTGATTATTTTGGCTCGATGCATACAAAGTGGTGGTATCCAAGCAGCTCTACCAGGAGGCAAAATACACAAGCTTTGATTCATGATTATCCGAATAACTCCACCCTGTGTTAACAACAGCTGCCCCATATCATGGCAGTGTTTCCCTGAGTCATGTTGAGCTAATTCAGATGCAATTCCCAAAACCTTGCTGTTAAATTCATCAGGATTGAAATAGTCTTGCGCTGTCAACCATGCCATTATTTGCGTGTCCGATATTGTAAATATTTTGTCTTTTTTATTGTAAAGAGAACAATTTAAAAATGCTAATGTATCGATGGTAAATTTATTCACGCGATAGGATAGACTTTCTATGCAGAGAAAACTTACTCTTACTTTGTCCATTTCGTTGTTAATGTTCCCGCAAGTAGTTGAAACTATTTACAGTCCAGCTCTAACTCATATTGCTTCTGGGTTTAATATAACTGCTCAGAGTGCAGCTCAAACATTATCATTTTATTTTATTGCATTTGCTTTTGGGGTCGTTGTTTGGGGCAGGTTATGTGACGTTATAGGAAGACGTCCTACGATATTAGCTGGATTAATTTTATATACGTTGGCATCGGTGATTGCGCTTTATAGTACTAGCTTCATTATATTAATGATTGCACGTATTTTGGCCGCTTTCGGGGCTGCAGTTGGCTCAGTCGGAATACAGACTGCTATGCGTGATCATTTTGATGGTAGTGAACTTGCCAGAGTGTTTTCCATTGTCGGGGTTGCTATAGCCATCAGCCCTGCTATCGGTGTATTGAGTGGCACACTATTGGCTCATTGGTGGGGGTATCAAGGTGTATTTTTCGGGCTTGCGCTATTAGCTGCAACGCTACTTGGTTATGTTTACTGTCAGCTACCAGAAACAATGCCTAAACAGGTTAAAGGTGTTCCTTTTTTTTCCACATTACATAGCCTCGTTAGAGATGCAGATATATGGCGAAGTGCTTTCTTGATTGCTTTGTACAACATATGTGTCTTCGGCTATTACCAACTGGCCCCCTTTCGTTTTGAAGCTCTGGGTATACCAAAATGGTTCGGCTACACAGGGCTAGTACTCGCTGCTGGTATTGGTGTTGGAGCAGTAACGAATAAACATCTTATTGCTCGAGAGTGGCAGTTTAAATCACTCTTAACACTAGCTTCACTTCTGTCAATGACTGGTAGCATCTTAGTTTATATGTTTGAACAAAGCTTTTGGTTTGTGTTACCAATGTTGCTTGTAGTCATGGCCTATGGCATTGCAATTCCAAATGTTCTTGCTAGAGCATTACAGAGTTACAAGAATTGTATTGGCACGGCAGGAGCTATACTAGGCCTGATGTATTACCTGATATTAGGAGGTGGTCTAGTAATAGCTGGTATGGTGCACAACCTTGGATTGGTTCTTTTGGTGGTCAGCTTACTTATAATTATAATAAGTGGATCAGTCAACTGGCTGCGTGTTTTCTCATTGTTTAAGAGATCTGTGTCCCCTTTGTAACCTTGGGTTACATAGTGTTAGGGGGACAGTAGTAGTTGCATCTTCTGACATGAGTATCCTCAACAAAGGTGATAACTGTTGAGGTTAGGTTACTAAGAATTTAAAAAGCTTACACGCACGCTTGCGCAGAGGGCACACTTTAGATAGTGTGCGCTGAAATAAACCAAGTTAGGATTATACTAGGGGTTGAGCTAGTGCCACAGCAATTTGCCCTAGCGCTATACCACTATCATTACAGGGTATTTGTTGTGGGGTATAAACAGTGAACCCCTCAGATTCAAGCTTGTGCTGTAGTGTCGAGAGTAAAAAAGCATTTTGAAAGACGCCACCACTTAGTGCAATACTATGAAATTGTTTTCCCTGCTGCTGAAGTGAGATTATTGTTTGAAAAACACCCTCTACAAGGCTGTTGAGGAATATAAATGCTAACTTAGCTTTCTTTTCTTTATTATTTAACTGCTCTATTAAGAAATACCAAAGTGGAGAGGAATCTAATAATAAGCGTTTGTGCTGTGGGATAATTTTAAAAAGCTCAGTAGGTGTCGCCTGACCTTTATAGTCCGAAGCAAGCGCTTCCAGCTGCATAGCTGCTTCACCTTCAAAGGTCTGTTCATAGGGCGCAATATTTAATAATGCCGCAACAGCATCAAATAGCCGCCCTACTGAGCTGGATAAAGGGAGTCGATGTGAGAATTTTAATAGTGTATTTATTTCTTCCTGGGCTATGTTTTGAGTAGTTAAAATGTTTTTAGCTTGCTGTAAACAGTCACTTTGAGCTAATAACGCAATTAAGTTGCGCCATGGTTGTTTGTTGGCTTTATCGCCGCCTAACAGTGGAAAAGGCTTTAGGTTGGCGACACGCTGAACGGAAGCGTAATCCCCCAGTAAAAATTCACCACCCCAAAATGTGCCATCATCACCAAAGCCTAGTCCATCAAAAATAATGCCTAACACAGGTTGATCGGGTAAAACCTGATTTTCAAAGAGACAGGAGGCAAAGTGAGCATGGTGGTGTTGAACCTGGATAATAGGCGTTTGATATTTTTCTGCGATTTTTCTTCCGAAATGACTGGAATAATAGTCGGGATGAGAGTCAACAACGACAGCTTGAAGGCTGTTTTCTGGTAATTTTAATAAAGTTTGCATCTCTTTAAGGTTTTGTTGCATGGCCTGTAAACAGGCTGAGTTTGCAAGGTCACCTTGATATGATGACAGCAAAGCGTTGGCTCCTATCGTTATACCAAAGCAGTTTTTTAAGTCTGCGCCTAGGGCTAGTAAGTATTTTTCTTTTAATAAACCATGTTCAAGCTGATCAGTTATTGGTAGCGAATCAGGCACAAAGCCTCGTGCACGACGTATCAGCTTAGGTTTATTATTGATAATGTTGATCACTGAGTCGTCACATCGATGGTTAATGTTTCGATCGTGGAGTAGCCATCCATCCGCAAAAGGTTTTAACTGTTGTAATGCGAGATTATTGGATATACATATAGGTTCCCCTGGAGGATTGGCTGATGTCATGACTAATGGTTTTTGAATCAAATCAAGCAACAGCCAGTGTAAGGGAGAATAGGCAAGCATGACACCAAGAAGATGTTGTCCTGGGGCAATCTCAGCAGGTAATGCTTGAGTTAAGTATGTTTTTGAGAGAAGTACTATCGGAGCCGGTTTACTTTCGAGCAACTTCAGACATTGCTGCATAACATTTGATGTGCAGGAAAAGTAAGAATGTATGTGTTGTCTATCTTTAAACATAATTGCGAGTGGCTTGCTGGGGCGTTGTTTGCGTGTGCGCAACAGTCTTATCGTTGACTCATTAGTTGCGTCGCACACTAAATGAAAGCCGCCAATACCTTTTATAGCAATAATTTTTCCTTGGATTAATTGCTCAACACATATTTTCAATGAATCCAATATTGTACGATGGGTCTTACTTTCTTCTCTTTGCTTGATGTTTTGTTGAAACCAAATAGCTGGTCCACACGTTGAACAGCAAATTGGTTCCGCATGAAATCGTCGACTTAATGGGTTGTTATACTCAGTCTGGCAGTCAACACACATGGGAAACGCTGCCATAGAGGTATGTGTTCGGTCATAGGGTATATCATGAATTATGGTATAGCGTGGACCACACTGAGTGCAATTAATCAGCGGGTACTGGTATCGACGATCAGTTGGATTTATTAACTCTTGAATGCAGGCTGGGCAAATAGCTAAATCTGGCGGAAAAGAGAGCGTACATTCTTCCCCCTCAGACAAGCTGGGTAATATCGAAAAGCCATTAGGCTGTACTAAAAATTGATAGGGCTCTCGCGTTATACTTTCAATAAAGCCTGGACGAGGACACTGCTGAATAAGCAGCTGAGAAAAATGTTCAACCAGTGAAAGGTCAGCATTAAGTTTTATTTCTACACTGACAGCGGTATTTTGGACGCTCCCCCATAACCCAAGTGATGTCGCTAAACGAAAAACAAAGGGACGAAAGCCAATACCTTGTACTCTGCCTTTAACATCCAGTTGAAAACCATTAAGTTTTGATGTCACAACGTATGTGATTTACCTTTCACTGTGGGTGGACAGTAGGTTTGTTATTTTCTTATGGTATTAGTGCTGTTTACGCCATTGCCAAACCATGAGTGTGATTAACCCAAATAATAAAATAAAGATTAAACCATGCTCTGGCTCCACTAAGTAATGTAACCATGCATTTAAATCAAAAAGACCATGATTGGGGTGACCAAGGGCAGGAAACGATAAAATACATAATACACTTAAAATAATTACTTTAATATTCACAGTAGCAATCCTTGCATATTTTTTCATGAGTATGTTGACAACTTTCCTAATGGATATCTCTAATAGGTTTATCATACGATACATGTAGCTTATTAGTATTATATTTATTGTTAATTTTCCCAAAGGCTGCATAACGCTCGCCATAAACGCCGTGAATCCTTCCCTGGAGGCTTGATTGCCTCGTCCTCAGTTCAGCGAGCATTATCCAGCCTTTGTCTTGTTAGATTGTACATCGAAGTATCGTTATTATTTACTTACATATCATTTTATACAATTTCGTGCAAATGGTGGGTAGTCTATGGGAGACCGCTTCACTGAGCTGGTGGTTATATGCATTAAAATTACAACCTGCAATCGTCACTATATCAATACAAGGTGTTGGTGTGCCCGATAGGGTCAACAGCTCAAGCAATGAGGTGACATTACCACCATGTTCAAATGCTCGATTATTTACTAGGGTTTCTGAAAACAGGCGGGGATCAGTGTTAAGATAACACGTTAATTGCCCTGCTTGAGACGGGTTATTCACTGCATCGATCATAATGACTTTATGGCAGTGAAAAAAATAAGGAATTAGCGTTATTCCTCCTGTTCCACCATCGATTAACTCAATATGAGGTGGCCATGTATACTGTTGTTGCAACCGGTTAAAAATATGAAAGCCAATACCGTCATCGCCATGAAGAGGATTCCCCAAACAAATAATCCGAACTATCTTTTCTTTAGTCAGCACTTGATGTTGTGTCTAAAAAAGTCTTTGTTTAAATCCAACTTTGCCCAAGGCCTGTATAACTCTCATCCTTTATCTTATACCCTTCACGAATGATTTCTAGGTTTTGTTATCTTCACTCCTCACTCCAATCACCTATTAATATGGGCTCATGGGGCTTTGTCACTCGATGGCCGCACCTAAAAACCATTCGTATTGGGTATATGTCCTACAATATTATAAATCTTAGTGTCTATTTAACCGTGATTGGATGATTGCAGAAAGTGAGTTTGCAGCGTTTGAATTGGTTTATGAAGCAGGCGCAGGGAGCGCCGCTAGCAGTAAAGACCAGGGATGGTCTTCTGCTGTGAGAAGAACACATTAATTCATATGCTGCATTAATACAGTGGTACATGTTGTATCCACTATGAACTATAAACTGGATTGTCGTTCACTGAGATAACTTACCATGGTATTTAATGTGGTGATTTTATTGTAATCCATTTCAGGAATATTGATATTCAATTGCTTAGCAATAGACTCCAAGAGTCGTAAGAAATCCATAGAGTCTAAATCAAGCTCATCGCGCATATCTTCATCTGGGTCTAAATCATCAGTATCACTATCGGGTGCAATGGCTTTAATTCGTTCCAAAAGAAAATGTGTTAATGCTGCTTTATCTTTCATACTAGCTGCTCCGGCTTTTGCAATAGTTTATTAATTTTATTTAATAAGCGTGCGCCATCATGCCCATCAGTAACTCGATGATCAGCAGCAAGGCTGATACTGACAATAGTCACCGGTTTAATATGCTGGCCTTCGACCCAGGCGACTTCACGGACGCGGCCAATGCCAAGCAACGCCACCTGGGGTGGAAAAATTACGCCTAAAATAGAATCACTTCCCCGATCACCTAGGTTAGAAATTGTGATGGTGGCATCTTGCATTTCAGACATTTTTAAGTGCCCTTCTCTGGCCCGAATAACCTGGTCCTTTAATTTATCCATCATAGACACAGGTGACAGTGTCTCTGCATTATGAATAGCCGCTACCATCAATCCACCTTGACGCAGGTTAATTGCATTACCCAAATGCACCTGTTCAGCAGGCTGAAACTGGTTATTTTGATAAAAGCCATTAAAAGCAGGAAACTTCTGTAGTGCTTTTGCAATGGCACAATATATTAATGCATTAATAAGTAAGCGGCTTTCAGGTGGCCGGTCTTCATTGTACTTTTTTAACCACTGTAAGGCATGGGTTAAAGAAATATCATGGCTTAAATAATAATGAGGAATTTCACGCTTGGATTGGCTAACCACTGCAGCAATTGCTTGACGCATTTTTAGTGCGTTAATGTCTTGCTCGATGCTGTGAGGTGCTGTTGTGGGTGAAGTGACGTTTGATTGCTGTTGATCATCTTGAACGTAACGCTCAAGATCTGCCAATACAATTGCACCATTGGGTCCTGAACCTGCTGGTAATGCACGCCAGTTAATACTCTGCTGCTCAGCTTGATGACGTGCAGCTGGAGAGATTAAGGGGGAAGTCTGATGTCCCTGCTTTGCAGATAAAGCAAGGTCTGGCTGACTCGCAATGGTTGCTGTTGTCTCTGGTGGTGGTGAACTGATATGAGCCGCTTGATCAGTTTGTAATGGGGTGGCTGACTTCTCGACAAGTGGTGCCTTTACTGGTGGCGTTTCTACTGTAACATCACCTAGTCGCCTTAGTGTTGCAATAGGTTCACCAACAGGCACTTCACTACCAGGCTTAATAAGTAGCTGCTCAATAACACCATCATCAAAAACTTCCATATCGATTAAGCCCTTCATGGTCTCAATCGTGGCAATGATGTCGCCTTTATGCACGGTATCACCAGGTTTTATATTCCACTCTGTCAGTTTGCCCTGCTCCATATCTGCACCGAAGGAAGGCATAGTGATGGTTTTCATCGATACATGATCTGCTTTGCTGTTGTCACAATGTGTTCAACCTGTGGGGTGGCGGCTTCTTCTAGGTGCTTTGGATAAGGTATAGGTACTTCCTGACTACAAACACGTTGCGGAGGAGCATCTAGCGTCCAAAAACAGTGTTCTGCTACCAGGGCACATATTTCTCCGGCAAGGCTACCCGTTCGCCATCCCTCATCAACCACGAGCAACCTATGGGTTTTGTTAACTGACGCAAATATTGTTTCAGTATCAAGTGGCCGTAAACAGCGCAGATCGATGACTTCGGCATTTATTTGTTGTTCAACCAGAACGTGAGCAGCCTCTAGTGCTTTAAACAAAGAACCGCCATAACTGACCAGGGTGATATCTGAACCTTGTTTGCGCACCACAGCTTGTGCCATTGCCGGGCAGTCAGTGGGGTTGGGCACAGGTGCTTTGTGGTTATACAGCATGACATGTTCAAACAGCATGACGGGATCAGGGTCGGCTAAAGCCATCGCCAGCATATAACGAGCATCTGCTACGGTGGCTGGTGCGATCACTTTGATGCCTGGCACATGGGCATACCAGTTTTCCAAACTATGGGAATGCTGTGCCGCCAGCTGCTTGCCAGCCCCTGTAGCCATCCGAATGACTAGTGGTACACTAATTTGTCCTCCTGACATATGCCGAAGAGTGGCGGCATTATTGACAATTTGATCGAGTGCCAACAGGCTAAAATTAACCGTCATCACTTCCACAATTGGCCGCATACCGCCCATGGCTGCTCCAATACCGGCCCCAACAAATCCTGACTCAGATAATGGTGTATCAATGATTCGTGACTCACCAAACTCCTGCAATAGCCCTTTGGACACCGCATAACAGCCCCCATAGTGACCGACATCCTCCCCCATCAGGAACACGTTTGCGTCATGTAGCATTGCTTCACGAATCGCTTCCCGCATGGCTTCCCGATAAGTTAACTGTTCTTGCACCGTATTATGCATCAGGCTGACTCCTGATAGACATCACGACATAGTGCACTGGCTGGCTCAAGCTCAGATTGCTCTGCAAATGTGACTGCATCTTCGATTTCTTGCTGAACCTCTTTTTCAATCTGCTGCCACTCGGTTTGCTCTAACTTGCCATTTTGCTCCAGCCACTGTTTCAGTTGGACAATAGGTCCTTTTTGTTGCCAGCTTGAAACTTCATCAGGCGAACGATAGAGCTGAGTATCGAACATCGAGTGACCACGAAAACGATAGGTATGACACTCAATTAAATGGGGACCTTCTCCCTGGCGGATGGCGGAACAGCATTTTTGTGCTGCGGCTTCAACATCAACTACATTCATACCATCCACCTCAACGGCGGCTAAACCATAGCCTTGGGCTTTTTTAAAAATATGTTGCTCTGATTCTGAGATGGAAAGCGCTGTTCCCATGGCATACATGTTATTTTCACAGACAAATAACACTGGCAATGACCATAGCTTGGCAAGGTTCAGGCTTTCGTGAAATTCACCTTCAGCAGCAGCGCCTTCACCAAAAAAACATACTGTCACCCGGTTACGATCTTGCATTTTATCTGCCAGAGCCAATCCCACTGCCATTGGTAATGCGCCTGCAACAATGGCATTCCCTCCATAGAAACGTTTGCTGGCATCAAAAATATGCATTGAGCCACCTCGGCCTCGGCTACTTCCCGTCATTTTGCCAAACATTTCTGCCATGACAGCATTCATACTCAGCCCTTTAGCCAGTGCATGTCCATGCTCTCGGTAAGTGGCAACCACTGCGTCCTCATCTTGCAGTACTTTCATCACCCCAACAGCGACAGCTTCTTCGCCAATATAAAGGTGCAAAAAACCACGTATTTTCTCCTGCATATACAATTCAGCACACTTTTCTTCAAAGCGGCGAATACGCACCATTTGCTTTAATAAAAAGTGCAGATGTGTTTTATTGATGTGGGGCTTAGTGTTAGCCGTGGTCATGCTTTATCCCCTGAATTTTGCATGTTTTGCTGAGGATGCTCATCACTTTCCAGGGTCGAAATATCACCTTCAGGTAAGCCGAGTTCACGGGCTTTAAGTAGCCGTCGCATGATTTTGCCACTACGGGTTTTAGGTAGATTGTCTTTGATATGGATTGCTCGGGGGGCCACTGCAGAGCCTAGTTTTTTTCGGGCATGGGCCATCAATGCTGTAGTCAACTCGTCATTTGCATTGAAGCCGGGTTTTAGTGCGACAAAGGCAACCACTACCTCCCCCGCTACCTCGTCAGGAATGCCAATAACGCCGGCTTCGGCGACAGCTGGGTGTTCCACCAAAACGCTTTCCACTTCAAAGGGGCCAATTAAGTGGCCAGCGGATTTAATCAGGTCTTTACTGCGGCCCACAAACCAGAAGTAGCCATCATGATCTTCGTAGGCTAAGTCACCGCTCAGATACCAGTCAGCGTTAAAGCATTTTTGGTAACGCTCTGCTTCATGTAAATAATTACGAAACATCGAAGGCCAGCCAGGTTTAAGGGCCAGCTCGCCAATTTCACCATGCTGTTTCACTTCAGTGAGCTGTCCTTGTTCATCTATGCTGACAATGGCTGCATGAATACCTGGTAATGGGCGGCCCATTGAGCCTGGCTTCACAGGTTCAGCAGCAAAATTAGCTAGCATGATGCCGCCGGTTTCTGTTTGCCACCAGTTGTCGTGAAAGGGTTTACCAAAAACCCGTTGGCTCCAGGTCACCGCTTCAGGATTGAGTGGCTCACCCACGCTGGCTAGAAATCGCAATGCCCTGAGGTTGTACTGTTGAATCATTGCTTCGCCTACTTTCATCAACATTCTTATTGCTGTAGGCGCGGTATACCAGACATTGACTTTTTCCTGCTCCAGAATTTGATACCAGCGCTCAGGGTCAAACTCTGCTTCATCGACAATTAATGTCACCCGGTTACACAGTGGTGCAATAATGCCGTAGCTGGTACCGGTAACCCAACCGGGGTCAGCGGTACACCAATAGCGATCCCCTGGATGTAAGTCCAGGGCATAAAATCCTGAATGCTTATGATGCACAACGGCGTTATGGACATGAACAGCACCTTTGGGCTTACCTGTTGTACCACTGGTGAAGTGTAATAATGCAGGTGTTTCCTCAGACGTTTCGCAGACTGTAAACTGATCATCCGCCTGGGGGAGTTGGCTATCAAGATCGATACAACCTTCAGGGCATTGCCCCTCACAGTCATAAAGCAGTACATGTTTTAAGGTGCTCAGTTGTTTTTGCCAAGCAGCGACTTTCTTTTTATAAAGCTTCAGGCTACTGACCAGGATACTGGCATCACCAATGGTCATTCGAGACTGAATGGGTTCAGGACCAAAAGCAGAAAAAAGCGGACAAAAAACACCACCCATTTTTAGCGTGCCTAAAATAGCAGCATAAAGTTGTGGCGTTCGCCCAGCTAAACTAAAAATACGATCACCTTGTTTAACCCCTAACTTTACCAGCAAGTTAGCAAAGCGATTACTCACAGCTTTTAAGTCAGTGTAAGTATACGTTTGACGATCACCTTTTTTGCCAAGCCAAATGAGAGCATGCTGTTCACCGTGGCCTTCTTCAACATGTCGGTCAACCGCCTCAAAGGCAATATTAATGCCTTTGCCATACCCTTTGATATTGGCTCGTGCCTGAGTCCAGCTAAATGACTGATAGCAGCGATGGTAGTCAGTTAGATTGGGTGTAAGACTGAACTTTTTCAGGTCCTTGTAAATAATTGGAACGTCCATAGATACCCTTTATTTCTGGCCCATCCTTAATACCGTATTGCAGAGCCATTTATAGACTTATCTTGATTCATTATCCTAAATCTGACACTTTACAAGACGTTTACCGTCTTATTTTTTTAAGGCTCAATAAGGATATGAAACATCACATCGTTACCCTAGGCTTAGCGCCGTTTTTGGTTGCTCAAGGCTTATATGTAAGGCAAAAAACACCTCGCTTACCTGAACCGGCAGGTCCACGGCAAGGTAAACAGGGAACAGGGCCTGCATTAAAATTGCTCATACTCGGTGATTCTTCTGCTGCGGGGGTGGGTGCACCTTCTCAACAACTTGCGCTATCAGGACAACTCGTTGAAATACTCAGTGCGTCGTATAATGTTTCATGGATGCTTGTGGCTAAAACAGGCTATACAGCAAAAGATTTGATTGACCTATTATACGGTATGCCACAGAGTCCGTTTGATATTGTAATCGTTGTGGTGGGCGTTAATGATGTGATTAAAGGTACCAGCCAAACACAATGGCAGAAGCAATTGGACCAGCTTATTCAACTATCAATAGAAAAGTTTGGTTCACCTAGACTATTTTTTTCTGGTTTACCGCCTATGCATTTATTTTCAGCACTACCCTTCCCATTAAAGTGGTATTTGGGAAAACGTGCACGTTACTTAGACGATATATTATCTAAGCATCTTTATCGTTATACGAATTGCCAGTTTTTGCCTATGAATATGCCCTTTGAGCCAGCTTATCTCGCTACAGATGGTTTTCACCCGAGTCCTAATGCATATAAAGTTTGGGCTGAGGCTCTTGCTATAGAAATTGTAAAAGAAGCCCTTTGAACATAGTTTCATACAGTGCTCCAGGCACATGTTTCACAAATTAATACAGGCATGGCAACCCACTTTTTACTACAGCTACACCTCAATTATTTTTGAGGTATACACTCGTTGTACCTTGATTTAGGCAAATATACCCTTCACGAATGATTTCTAGGTTTTGTTATCTTCACTCCTCACTCCAATCACCTATTAATATAGGCTCATGGGGCTTCGTCACTCGATGGCCGCACCTAAAAACCATTCGTATTGGGTATAAATACCTTGTTTTGGTATATTAGCTGAAACTACATGGCTTACATTTGTTCAACGAAAGTACTAAAATATTTCTTTTGAATTATAAGCTGTGGGAGG
Source organism: Zooshikella ganghwensis (assembly GCF_018263875.1). NCBI lineage: Bacteria > Pseudomonadati > Pseudomonadota > Gammaproteobacteria > Oceanospirillales > Zooshikellaceae > Zooshikella > Zooshikella ganghwensis. The sequence goes on along the minus strand of NZ_JAEVHG010000003.1, from coordinate 3,134 downwards.
TTTTTTATATAGGGAAAGTTAGCCGAATTATTCAGCACAAAATTGTATCCTTTATGGTGTTAAACACTAAATTTGATTGATGATTGCATAGATTATACTGATAAGGGTATGCGCCTAATACGCAACAAAATTAACTAGTATAAAAATTAATCAATAAATTTATGCGTCACGTCTTTTATAAAAACGGATTTTCGTTAAGACTAAAGGGTGACCGCAATGAAAAAAGTATCAATTCTTTCCTCAATTTTATTGTCAGCTATAGTGAGCCTACCAGTATCGGCAGAGTGTACTCGGGATGCATGGAAAATGGGCTGGACTGGCGCCAAGGTGACATGTGGTGAACTTGTTAATGGTTGGGTGGGAGCGCGAGCTATGCGCCCACGTTCCTGCTCATTTCAGGATGTTGTTGACTGTAAACGAGCAATGGCAAGCTATCTTGATGAAACGCATGAAGGCTACGTTTGTAAAGGGTTAATTGATCAAAAAGCACCAATCTATGATGATAATGGAGACTATATTGGTACTGCTGATCGACTATGGATTCAAACCCAAAAACATATTTGTAATATGTAAGCTTTTCTTTTAATTGTTGATAGAGCCTCACATTGGTGGGGCTTTGTGTTTCTATAAAGCTTATTTTTTGCTTGTTTTGTATATAGTGGACTGGTTTCGTCCATTCTGTTTGGACTGATAAAGTGCTTGGTCTGCTCTCTCTAACCAGTCTTTATAATCCTTAATTTCAGGCTCTATTTGAGAAATACCTAGGCTGATAGTGACACTTATGTCTCGTCCTTCATGGGTTACTATAGTCTTTTCAATAGACCGTCTGAGACGCTCAGTAAAGTAGAGGGCACTCGGAGAGTCAGTATTGACTAAAATAACAGAAAATTCTTCACCGCCATAACGACCGGCAACATCTGAAGTACGTAAATTCTCTGTCAGCTTTGTCGCAACAGTACTTATTACAGCATCTCCAGCGGGATGGCCGTAAGTATCATTAACTTTTTTAAAATGATCAATATCAAACATAACGAGACAGCTGGCCTGATGGGTACGTACAAATCGAAAAAACTCTCGCTGCAGGCAATCTTCCCAATAGCCACGGTTAAACAGCTTGGTTAGGCGATCAGTACGGCTTAATTCTTCAAGCTGGTGATTTGCCTTTTCCAACCCGCTTTTATTAATAGCGATATCTGTAACATCGTAAATGATAAGGCATATGTGGTTTACTTCACCATTGGCAGATACCAGAGGACTCACTGTAATATTTTGATACATAAAGGGTTCAGTACCCGTTATGGGTCGGTAGTTACGAAAGCGAAACAGGTAAGGACGCTGTTCCCAGGTCGTAAAGGTTTTATTTTTTAACAGAAATACCGGTTCCGTTTTATTTCTGAACCACTTTTCTTGGATTTCTTCAAAAAGCGAAAAGAGAACTTGGCCTTTTACTTTAAGAGGACCCATTCCACTGTGGTTTTCCATAAAGCTATTCCATACTTGGATTCGATATTCATGGTCCAGTACGACGAGTCCCACTTCAATATCTTGAAGCATCCCCATCATCCAATGGAGTTCTTTGAATCCTAATAAGCTGTGGTCAACCATGTAGCCCCTTACTCCAATAAATAAGCGATTTTTTGTCTAAGTGATGTAAGCGAGTCTTCAGTAAATAAAAGCAATAGGTCACAATTAATATTGTAGTTTTCGATTGAGTAGCAGATTTCAATGGTTAAGGTTTGTTTCCAATAACATTCTCCTTGCTTTATTAACTCTCCTTCTTTGACATGTTGTCCTAGCACAATGGGGTGCCCTTGACTAAAATTGACATCCAGTTGTTCACTAAATCCTTTTACACATGCGCCAATCAGAATACTGGCCACATCCATAATTAACTCTAACTCCATTTTTTCATCTCGTTCGCCCTGATATTTTGTCAGCTTGGCCATATCTTCAAAGCTGGAGTCGTAAAATAACAGTAACGCTTCACCCGCGATTCCTGAACCAATAAAACCCTGGCACACCGCAGAAAAAGTATCGGTATCCGCTGAAGATTGCAGTGCCATCGTAAGTTCAGAAACTTCCAGCGTGTTGACTTTAGGGATAGGCATAACCACAAAAACATGTAGTAGTCGAGCAAGTAAATCAGCCGCGCGTCCCATTGCAACATTGGCAATTTCTCGATAACAATCCATTTCATTTATCTGGCCTGGTTGCGTTGAAGCCGCTTCTGTTACTTTGGATTCCTGATTCTCAGCGAGCAATCCATACTGCGTTAATAAGTGCTCAATATCTTCAGCAGAAACGGGCTTTTTAATAAATTCTAGTGCTCCAAGATCCATGACCCGCTTTCTCGCATCAGGTTGAATATCACCTGAAACGACGATTGTGATAACAGTAATCTTCTGCTCTTGAATTTGCTGTAACACACCATAACCATCAAGTTCAGGCATATTTAAATCAAGAAAAAGGATATTGATGGAGCCTTCCTGTAAAATGGTCATGGCTTCTTTGCCATGTTTGGCAAACTGAATATCAGCATCCCATTTTCCTGGTAGGGCACGGGCCATTTGTTTTCTTGCAACACTGGAATCATCACAAATTAATACTTGATGAGTCATTGGTTAACCATTACAACTGATGTTTTTGTTACAGTATAGCTGCAAGCATTTAAGTAAGCCGGACAAATTATATTATTTGGAGAGGAAATTGAGTCGAAGTAAAGGATAAGTATTCGTATTCTTATTGAAGTAAGCCCCATTAGGGCCTGTTAACACTAATTAACTTGTCTACGATAAGCGCAAAGTGAATAAAAAAACGAAAAACAGCGTCTAGTTTTTCAAATCGTGAAAATATACGTCTAAAGCCTTTTAGCCTACGAAATAAGCGTTCAACTTCATTCCGTTTTTTGTACATTTCACGATCATATGCCCAGGGTGATATCCGATTCATTCTTGGTGGAACTACGGGCTCCATATTCAAATCAATGACTAACTGCCTGGTTTCGTCTCCCTCATAGGCTTTATCCATTATGACCTGTGCACCTTCCCACCCACAGTTTTCAAGCTTTTTTAGTAGCTTTCTTCCTTCCGGTGCATCACCCGCCTGACCCGGCGATAAGGAAAAAGTGACGGCGG
>NZ_JAEVHG010000039.1:0-11271 GCF_018263875.1 Zooshikella ganghwensis | reverse complement strand
ACGACTTGGTTGACTGCTTCTTGTTTAAATTCGCCTGAGTAACGGATACCTTTACCCATGATTTACCTCTTATGGTTTAAGTTACATTTTTACCATAAAAAGTGTCTAAGGTTTTCAGGCCGTACCAGCGAAAGAGGAAATAAAAGCCCAGGAGCGGCAGGTACATGCAAGGCAACGTGGGTTACTTTTTGACCCCAGCTAAAGTAAATTTCTACTATAATCTTTGTGGAAACTATTATGCTGTCATTTTTTAGTAGTAATAAAGAGAAAGCAAGTGACAAATATCTATAAAAGCCCTGAGGCTGGTATTGAAAAAAAGGAAGCTGAAAAACTCCATTTCCGCTCAAAAACGGGTTGGAAAGTATTTTTCTTTATAGTATTGATACTGGAGATTATATCTTTATTGTCTTTAATATTCGGTGAGTCAGCTTCACTCGTAAATACATTGGGTGAAATTGTTATATATGGTCTCGTTCTTCTAGGATTGTATGGATTTGCTTTTAACAAAAAAATATTGGTTAGAAAGTTTTGGTTTTTAATGATTTTTGTTGCGTTTTTCTGGGACGGATATTCGATGTTTTATCAGTACACTGAGCTAGCAGAAGAGCAGTTCCTGGAGTCTGTACCATATGGAGCTTATTTTGCAATTGCAATTTTTGCGATTTTTTGGCTTCCATTTCTTATTATCCAAACGATCGCGTTTTATAAATACAGCTTTCGTTCACCCGAAATATGGAATCAATAAAATTGGCTCTATTTGAGGTAGAGAGTCCTACCCCTCTACCCTATGCACACTGTATGTTACAACCCCAAAAACAGCGAGCTCCTGTTCGGGATCAAGGCGAATTCTGGGATACTGAGGATTCATCGGTAATAGCCAGTATTGGTTATTCTTGATGTAAAGCTGCTTCACTGTAAGGTCACCATCAACCTCTGCCACGATGATATTACCACTTCGTGGTGTCAGCGAGCGGTCAACGACCAGAATATCACCATTGTTAATGCCTGCATGAATCATCGAATCACCACTAGCACGTAAGAAGAACGTCGCTGCAGGGTGCTTTACCATGAGCTCATGTAAGTTCAGCTCTTTCTCCATGTAATCGTCGGCAGGACTGGGAAAACCTGCTGAAACACTGCATGAGAAAAGAGGCGCTGTATCTAAACTTGTTTCTTCCATAGCCATAAAACCATATACTGTACATATATACAGAATTATAGTCTTCTGGATAATTATTGATCAAGGGGCTTTACTAGAAATACGTGTGCGTTGTTACTGCTTTGAATGAGATAAACAGACTCGTCTAAACTTATTACATTAGCTTGTTGCACGCTAAAGAGTGTGTTTTAAGAAGGGCAAAGCAATGTTCATGCAAAATCAGTGTAAAAAAGTCTGGGCTCCACTAAAGTTTGCAATTGTTTTATTTACAGGAGCTTTGATGGCGCCAACGCAGACCCAGGCACAACAAGAAGGTTCTCTTTATGATCGGTTGGGAGGATTAATGCCTATTTCCGTTGTAGTCAGCGACTTTATTGATGCTCTAGTACCTGATACAACGCTCAATCAAAGCCCGGCAATTGATGCCGCGAGAAAACGAGTTCCTGCTCCTTATCTTAAGTATCATGTAACTGCGATGATGTGCCAAGCGACAGGAGGGCCATGCCAGTATCATGGAAAGACGATGAAAGCAGCTCATGCTCATTTGAATATCACAGGGCAAGAGTGGGATCGTATGTTGACTATTTTCAAAGAGGTACTTGCTAAGCACAAAGTGCCAGCAAATGAGACCAAAGAGCTTCTGGGTATTGTAGAGTCAACGAAAGCAGACATTGTCACTCAAATGCCATAGTAGAACGTTCACTTTGTTACAGCTTCTACCGTTGTTACATACCCTTGATTACTCAAACTGTGTGTCACCCTCTCTATTGACCAGATGCCATCTATCCCTTCTCGAAACCCTGATATGTGCACATCAGCTTCAGCAATAAGTCCAGGATTACCAGGTAAAGACACCTCAATACTGGCTTCACCACGCTGATAAGATGCAAGCCTGGCTCTAGCCGCTTCTTGTGCTTCTGCTGCAGTTTTAAAAACCTTTCTTATCTGATAACAAGGCTCACCCTTTCCAGCTGAAATCAATTGCGTAGTCGCTGCATTCTGATCTTGGTATTTGGCGATTACCCGTTGATAGGCACTCCGTTCAGCCATAGTGACATGTACAGACGACACTTGTGGCGGTGTTAGCGTAATAGCCGGAAGTTGATTCCCTGAAACCGACTTCCCCTGCCCTCGTTTTACAAATAACAAATAATTACCTGCAGGCTTAGCTATCGCCCTCACTTCCTTGGCCAGACGCGATAAAAAGTGCAAATCACTTTCTTCCGTTTGATTCACCACAGCGTAAGTGATTTGTTGGAACTCTTTGCTAACACGCGGTTTTAATCGATAACGAGCTGCAATGCTTTTCACAATGTCCGTTAATAAAAATTCTGGACTAGGTTGTCCAGGGTGTTGCCAGGTCTTTGTTTTGGGGGCTTTCATTTCTTTGCGCATATCCGCCACTTTTGCACTAATCCCTAGTGTCCAAGGTGGTCCAGCTAAGGTTAACTCATCCACCACATACAAGCCCATTTTAACCAGCCCCGTTTCATTATAGCCCAGCGCAATATTTAACTTGGCACCTGTAGAAGGCAAAGCAATCTGATGATCCCGATCGTCTAGCTGGATAGAAACCATATCTGAATCAAAACCCGCACAATCAACCACCTGCAGATTTAATAACCGAGATTTTATTTGCTGAGTAATATCGGTGTTATTCGCAATAATGTTAAACCAGGGTGTTAATCCCATAGCTTCACCTGTGATTTCATTGACTGCTTAGGAATATCGGGTAAATTAATTATCGTTCCTGATGGTAAAATCGTAGGTAATTTAGCCAAGCCTGGATTTGCTTCAAGTATATGTTCTACGACAGCTTTGGTATGACCATAATACCGCCAGGCTATTTCATCCAGCGTTTGCCCCTGGGTTGTTCGATAACGGTGCATCACCATCCCCATAGCGACTTAAAGAAAGTTGAAAAGTAATTTTTTGCGGGCGACCATCTTCTAAAAAATACGTCTGCTCAGACTCGATAGACTCAATAACAAAATGGCCTAACACAGAGCCAGTCCCTTCGACTAATAAAAAGGGCTTACCTCTCCCCGCTTCATTTCGTAGTTGTTCCACCTGTTCCAGACCACCTAAGTAATACGGATAAATCACGCCTTTAAGTGTTAAACTTTGCTGTCCTGGACCTATGTATTGGTGAGTTGGAGTGTTCGAAATACGCTCCTGCTGACTCCACCGGTAATGGTGAGTTTGCTGACTGGATTGATAAGCAGCCGTATTGCGACTAAACCGAAAACGGACTTGTTGTTGAGGATTAGTGAGAATTAACATGGGTTGGGGCATAGCAAGCTCCTTTGGCTATGCCCAATATAGATACAACTTACAGCGTATAGATAGGGGAAAAATGAGTTATAGAAATCTTAAACCAGCTTCTCTACGTCAATAACATAGGTTCTAGGTATTTTATCATGCCAACCCACTGGTCTATCATTTTTGCTTCCAAACGAGAGCATATCAAAAGGGATAAGCCGGCAAAGTGTACGTATAACCACTTGGAAAAAGTTTGGTTTTAATCCCTGACGATTGACCACTTTAGTCTGTGTAATAAGCTTCCCAAGAGTTCGCCCCCATATCGCTTCCTGAGGGACAAAATAAACAAGAAATGTTATAAGAGTTATGACTTTCTCGTTCAATAAATACTCTTCTAAGTGAGAAGCTCCAAACACATTTATAAACTGAAGAATAACTATAACGACAACAAACAGCGTTATAATTAAAAATATTAAATCAATTATCATATTCACAAAACGCTTCATCGTACCCGCTATTTTTAACTCATCAAATGCGATGTCGTTTTGAGAAAGCTTTGCTTCAGGTGATTTATAAATTTGGTTTGTCACTCTAAGTAAACTCACAGACTATTCATGAACTCAAAAGCCCGAGCATCAACTTCAGAGATTACTTGGGATCTGCTATATTCTGTATTAAGTTTATCGCAGGAAATAACTTCACTGTATACCATCACAAATAAACGGCTTTTATTAGGTGGGAGTACCTTGCGATGCATTTTCTGAATAAAACAGCTGTTTTCTGAAGACCGTGGTAATTTGCCAACCTTGAAATACGTTTTATAGTTAAAGCCCCTGAATTGCATATTACCAGAGTTAAAAAGCTCTTTATCTTTAAGTTCATCAATAAACATTGTTTGAGCCCCTGCCTCAACGAACGCAACATAAAAGGCTCCATCAACATAACCATTTGCACTCTTTTTTAGGAAAAGATAGGAATTCTCATTATCATAAGATCCACTAAAACCATTATCATACTCATTAAACTTCTTACCAGAGGTTGAATTCACCAGCTCATAAGGCTGTGGTATGTTGAGGCGTATTGCGGGTGAGGCATTAGAAACTAGGATATTATCCTTAACAGTACGCTTAACGTTAACACCACAACCAGCAAGCACTACCGATAAAACAATAACTAACAATGTATTTTTCATAACAAACCTAATTTAGATACTGCTCAGACTTTATTTTGAGGCCAGCATAATATCACCTGATCAATATTCAGCCAACACACCCAAGTATCAATACTGAACTAGTCTAATCACTTCAACTGTAAGGAGAAGTACTTATAAACTCATTCTTCTAACCAGTTCATTTGCCTGCTTATCAACACTAGTCAACAAGCTATCATCATCTACTCTTCCATTATGAATTTGGTTACAGGGTATAGCTATAATGTAACTAATTGAAAATAAATGCTTTTTCTCTGTATTTAGGAATGTCCAAAACCTTTTAGATAGGCTACATTGAGCTATAACATCTTTATCTAGTGGTGATCTATGGACCTCAAAAAAAGTGGTATAACTGGTATCATTAATCGTTATAGCACTTCGGTTAAAGTAGCTATTTCCCCAGCTTTTAATATCATACGTTAATGTTTTGCTCGCATCGCTAAAGTCAACTGTTAAAGTGCTATCAGTAACTCCTTTAGCATTACGTTTCTTAAAGTAAAACCAATCGCGATGCTCGTATGCACTGCCTGTAATGTTAGAAAATTGAACAAGCTTTTTCCCCGAAAAAGAGTCAATAAACTCATATTCATAAGGTACGGCTAGCCGAATTTTTGGGTGGTTTTCAGAAACAACAACGTTATCATAGCCGATATATCGCTTTACAGGTGCAGCACATCCTGAAATAAATATTAACAAAACAACAGTTAAAATAGCTTTTTGCATAGCAAACCTTATTGAGTTACTACCAAGAATAGTTTCATTTGGCTAATCGTTGGCCTAAATCATTGGGATAGATTTTTTACTGACTTATTTTTCGGATAAGCTCATTTGCTTGTAGATCAAATTTATGTACCAAACCATCATCAACCACTCGTCCATCTACAAGCTTCTCACAAGGTATAAAAGACGTATAACTAATTGAAAACTGGTGGCTTTTTTCATCAGTCAGAAATGAGTCAAACAATTTCCCCATTATACACGCATCAATAGTGGCTTTTGCTTTGTCACTAGACTGTTTTCTAGCAATTAAATAAGTTGTGTAACTTATCCCATTTATTGTAACAGCACTACGGTTAAAGTAACTATTATCAGGTCTTCCCGCATTATAACTCATGCCCTTAGGAGCATCGCTAAAACGAAAGTGTAACACGTTATCAATAAGTCCTTTATTATTCCTCTTACGAAATTGGAACCAGTCTTGATGCTCATAACTACTACCAGAACCATCATCAAATTTAATTTCATTTTTACCTGAGCACTTATCAAATAGTTCATACCCATTAGGGACAACTAAACGTACTTTAGGATGATTTTCCGAAACAATAACATTATCATGAGCTACGAATCGTTTTATCGGTGTTGCACACCCTGAAAAAAATAGTGAAAAAACAACAAGTAATAAAGCCTTCTTCATAAATAACCTTACGTAGCTACTGCACAGATACTCGTGAATCGCGGCATAATAGCAGCTTGCATAGCAGCATCCAATAAGAAGAAAAGCTTATACTGAGCTAGCTCAATAGGAGAATTGAATTTTTAGATCGTAAGATAGAACACTAACTATCGCGTCTTAGAAAATATATCGCATTTTCAATAGCTTGCTTTTCAGATAACCGAGGATTCTTACTTTTTTCGTGATTTAATAATCGTTCTGCACGCTCAACATCACCACGACAAAGCCCTACAAGTTCACTCATCACAGAGTCTACTGCATACCCAGTACTCTTACGATTGAAAAGTTTTTTATACAGAAAAAAGGATGCCACAAATAAAAGAATGGCAATAATTACTAAGTGCAAACTAATACCTTAACCTATGTTATTTCTAGAATTCGAAAGTTCAGATTTTATGAGCTTCACATACACAAAATCAATAGAGTAAAACTACTTAACATACTTATAAGCTTACCCTATTGGTCTCTTTAGTTTAACAGATAAAGTTATTACTATTTTTTATAAATTATTCTGTAAATCAATCACTTTTGTACTTGCAGCCAAGTCATGTAAACAACGTTTTTCACGACTGAATATAAAAAGTCCATCAATCAGCCATAACACTCCCAGAAATGCATCACCAATCCAAAATAAAACATGACGCAAAAATAATAAGGAGAACAAATCTAGTTTCTCATTATCGTTATAGCTTACGATTGCTATTTTTAACAACTTCTTGCCAATGGTTTGACCATTTTTGATAAGAAGCCAAATATTTAATACCAAAAATAATAAACCTACAACACCACTATATACTAATAAAGCAGTATCATAATCTTTCCAATAATATTCTTGAGGGTCAAAAAACCAAAAACCCAGCAATATTGGAGCAATCAACGTTACTCTATCAATGATAGTAGCCCAAAAGCGTTTTGATATGGACGCAAGCTTATATGTATCTAAAACGTTTTCTCGTAACTCTGCATCAGGTGCGTGGTAAATTTCACTATTACTCATAACTACTCACTAACTTAGTACTAAGCAAAAAACCGCCGCATTATACCGATAAGTACATCACATTCAACTGCGTTAAATCAGCATTCCTTGATGCTATAGCCCAACTCCACTGCTGTTGTACTTTATCGTTGATGAAAAGCTATACTATGAAAGGAGATCAATTATTGATCAATTTAAGCAGCTAATTTGAACGTGACAATTAGAGAAAGTGTTACGGAAGTGTCACGCAAAGAAGAAAAAAAAGGCCAAAATAGGCTGTTTTTGACAGATTTATGACAGTAATAAACTATATAAAACAATGAGTTAACATGACAGCCCCTCTATTTAAGGGCTTCGGGAGGCAAGGGACGCTGGTTCAAATCCAGTCACTCCGACCAATAAAATCAATTAGTTAGCTCACTACCCTCTCTTCAAAAACAACCTACTGTGTCAGAACTGTGTCATATCGCCATCTGGACTCAAAAATTGGTGTGTAGATAATCAAGCTTGAGCACTGTATATTATAGTTGTCTCCTATTGAGCATGAAGGATAGTTGCAACATTGCTTGCTATTTTCAGCAAGTTACTTAAGAACCAACTAATATTAATTTAGTTTTTTGTGTAGTAGTTTTATACACCATGAATATTGATTCTTTTCTTTATTTACTTGGGCAAATAGCGCCTCCGTTTCTTCTTTTGTATGCATTTAGCACTCACGGACCAGGATTTTGGTTTCTCATGGGTATACCTTTTTTATGCCTAATAATAAAACTCATTAAATTTCAAAAAAATAAATATCGTTTGATTCGACCTGTATTAACTATTCTTATATCTGGTAGTTTATGTAGCATTGCTGGTTATTCCTATAGTGTTGCACAAGACGAAGCCAAAGAAATTTACAGGAAAACTGATGCTCAATGCAAACAGGAAAGTAAATGCCCAAAAAAATCAATGGTTGGGAACAATTCTATGATGATAACGTATATCGAACCGTTGTAGGTAACTATATAACTTACCCTATAACCTATCATTATTCGGAAACTACTTTTAAGCTAGTCCTACATAAATCATTAGATTTAGAGGACACTTATGAAGGGGGTAGCGATTAAATAACCTATAGTAAATATATTTACCAACAAGGCTAGTAAAATACTCTCTCCCCTATTACTTAATTGGACAAGAAATGATTGATGAGCTTATACCATTAATTGAAGATCTTGAATCGCAAGGTGCGGTGGTCATATTGAAGTGGGATGGCGAGCGAAGTACAAATACTAAAAGTGTGGTTATAATGCAAAATGATACAGGCTTTTCTTGTAGAACTGATACCGATGATTTTACAGAAGGCTTTCTAAGTGTCCTTGAAAAGTACGAAAAACACCACGAGAAAGGTGACTGAGTGGCTTAAGGTGGGCGTCGCCCGAAAGGGAGCGCTCTCTGGCGAAAGCCGGACGCAGGTTCGAATCCTGCCCTTTCTCCCAATAAGATTTTAACCCCGGCAGTTCCAAGCAATATTTGATAACAGACTGCACTTCTCACACTTAAAGTTAAAAAGATCATGAAGTGCACTTTCTAAACGCCATTCACCATTACAACCAGGACATTTACGGGATAATTCTTGAGTATAACTTTTACAAGAACCTTTATATAAGTAATAATATGTCTTTTTATCTGTAACTTCCTTAATAGAGTCACAAACCTTAAGCCCTAACCTGGTCAGAGGACTATCAAGCTTTGAAATCTGGTTTGTTCCAAACCTTTCCCCAACAGCACAATTCATTTGTAAACTATCACATGACTGGTAATCAGACATCCAGCATATAATATTATAGTATTCATCATCATATGTTTTTGGTATTCGATAGAGAGGAACAACACCAAAGCATTCACCACAGTAAAGTGGACACTCAAGAGCAAGATAAGTAGTAAAAAGAATATATGATTTTGATGCACTACATCTGCAAATATTAGAGCACCTTGGCTCTTTCCCTAACACAGAAATCAAAGGGACTGAAAACCTATCTTCAATTTCTTTAAAGTATTTATTGACATATTTATTATTAAATTTAGGTGAAAGCGAATATTCCTCAGGTATTTTTATAAAAACCGAAATTGCTTCATTTGTATGAGCAATGGGATGCTCTCTACCCAATATTTGCCCATTCATTCGCCAAGAGCCTAGCAATAAATCGATAAGGTTAACTTGATCATCTAACTCTGATGTTTTATTAACGCCAAAATTAACTTCAACTGTATACATTCTAAATCTTCTTTTTCTCAGAAAAAGATAAGGTCGAAGAAATTATCTTAAATATTCTCGGCCTACCATCAACCAATTTAATATACAATATTTCTTTAGTCTTTCCAGATGTTACAGCACTATGATCCTCAAAATTTTCTTCAACAATAGAATAAATAATACCCTCTCTTTTGTCTTCAGATAGCTGAGTGGATTCAACATCTCTAACTGAGTGATAGTTTTCCGTATTAGCCAGGTTTGCAATAACCTCTTTCATTTCATCATAACTGTTGATTACTTTTACAAGCTTTTCATTAATTAGTTCATACGCTACAAAATCACTAGTGAATAATGCCATGACAACATCAATATCCTTATTCTGCATACCTTTATCCATAGCAAGAGCAATACCTACTAGGTCATCAACATTTAATTCATCTTTGGCAGATAAACCAGTAATTAACACAGTTGATAATAATGCTGATAAAAAAATCACGTTTAAACACTTAATCATTATTTTACTTTTAACTTTCAATTGCCGCCTCCCTTTTTTCCTAGATAAAGATACTATGACGACTAAAGTGCAATCCCACTATCATACACAGCTTGGTTCAATTATTTATTATCGTAATTATGGCGCGCAGCTCTAATCTCATCATGGTGCTTATCAGCCCAAGATACAAGCCCCCAAACAGACTTGGTTAACCCCTTACCTAGCTCAGTTAATTCATACTCCACCTTAGTCGGAACTTCGGGGTAAACAGTACGTTTCACAAACCCGTCCCGCTCCAACTCTCGTAATGTTTGCGTTAACATGCGTTGCGAAATTCCTTCAATTCTTGATTTCAGTGAATTAAAGCGGTCAGCCCCACCAACAAGGCTAAATAAGATCAGTATCGACCACTTGTCACCTATCTGAGCAACCACATCACGAATTGGACAATCTTCACTTTGTATAAAGACTTTTTTGCCCACTTTATTACTAGCAACCATATTCTCACACTCTCATAGGTTATCAAAAGGTAACTAAGGCAGAATATACTCCCTTATTGCAGTGTAACACTAACTTATGTACCTTAGTATATATAAGTAACCTATAAATTAAAACATTAAACCCAAGGTGATGCGATGTCTCACTCCCAGCTCAATAAGGCTCTGAAAGAATATGCGTCAAACAGCGCTGCATCAAGCATTGACCTTTTCTCTCCCCAATACGTAAAAGTTGGTAAATTTGACATAAGGTATGTCCGCTACAAGAAGGAGAACGCCCCTACGCTAATCTTACTCAATGGTTTACCTCAAAGTATTAGAATGTGGGAGAGTGCTTGGGAAGCTCTTTGTCGTAACTTCAACATACTTGCATTCGACATTCCTGGGTTTGGTTTAACAAAAGCACAAAAACACGACATGTCCCCCAGGAAATTAAGCCCAGTGATCATTCAGGTCATGGATCATTTTGGTATCCCAAAAGCACATCTTGTTGGGCCAGACGTTGGAGCACCGATCGTGCTTGCCACCGCCATAGAGTACCCAGAACGTCTTGAGAGTATTAATATTTTTGATGGCCCAGGTAGTTATCCGCCTAGGATGTCTAGCATTTTAAAAGCGGTAATTAACTTTAGCTTTGTTCGCTGGTTAGCAAAAGGAATAAATAAAAAGTCCGTTATGGAAACGAACTTTAAAACAGCAGTTAAAGATGGCTACCATCGTTATCGACCAACTAAAAGAGCGATTAAAGAGTACTATGATATTGCTTTTAATGAACAAACCCATAAATGCGCAATCACTTTCTTTGGTTCCTACCCTAAAGATCTTTCCTGGATGCAAGAACGATTAAAAGAAATTTGGTACGGCCTGAAAACCTTAGACACTTTTTATGGTAAAAATGTAACTTAAACCATAAGAGGTAAATCATGGGTAAAGGTATCCGTTACTCAGGCGAATTTAAACAAGAAGCAGTCAACCAAGTCGT
>NZ_JAEVHG010000038.1:0-11494 GCF_018263875.1 Zooshikella ganghwensis | reverse complement strand
ACCCGGTGCAACCAAAGAGGGTGGACTGTGGTTTATCAATATTGATGTCCATGAAAAAGCCAGCAGTTCATTGGTCAGTAAAGTCTTAAGTGAGTCAAAATATTATGGCCGCCCGTCCTAGAAAAAAGCGTGGGCTTTGCCCAAATTTATATGAATCCAATGGTTTGTTTCGTTACCGTCATCCCGTTAATAAAACCTGGCATGCCCTGGGCCGCGATAAGCAGGAAGCGGTCCGTGCGGCGCGTGAATTAAACAGTATTTTAATACCCAGTACCCAGCAGTTAATTAATTCTATTTTAGCCGTCGGTGAAAAAACCATCGCCGATATTATTGACGCCTTTAAAGCAGATATTGTACCGAATAAAGAATTAATGCCGCGCTCGGCTCAAGAATTAGAGTACCGATTAAATCGGCTGGAGAGTGATTTAGGCGACATGAGTATTCGTTCATTATCGGTGGAGCAAGTAGCCAGTTATTTGGATTTAAGTTTTAAGGGTGATGCCTATAAGCAACATCGGTCGGTGTTATCCCAGCTGTGTCAGTTTGCTATCGTTAAAGGCTGGTTAGTTGAAAACCCGGTGGCACCCACGTTATCAACACGACAAAGTCAGCGTATTCGTAAACAACGCCAGCGGATAACCTGGGAAGCTTACCAAGCGATTTACCAGCATGCGGAAGAATGGTTACAGATTGCCATGGACTTGGCCATCATTACCTTGCAACGTCGCTCTGACTTATTGCGCCTGAAGTTCAGTGATATCAAAGACAGTCGCTTGTACCTGGTGCAGAGCAAGACGGAAAAACATGGTGACTGTGCACGGCTGGCCATTGGCTTGGGTCCCTCGCTCAAGAAAGTGATTAAGCGTGCGCGGTGCACTGGAATCAACTCTCCCCTACTGATTCATAAACAGCCTCAAAGACTCTTAACGGACAATGGTCATTGGTCTGCAGTGAAACCTGATTACTTGAGCCGAAGTTTTTCCAAAGCACGTGATGCGTCGGGTATTTATGAAAATATTTCCAAAGAAATATTACCTACATTCCACGAACTGCGATCGTTAGGTGGGTTACTTTATGAACAGCAAGGGTGGAGTAAAGCCCAAGTGCGTCAGTTAATGGGTCATACTTCTGACAAAATGACTGAACATTACTTAAAAGGACATGACACAAGATGGACACAAGTTGAAGCCGATTTAGACTTAGAAAATTAGACGACAGGTTTCGTTTAAACACTGTTCAAAATTTTTGAGTTTTGCAGGATATTGCAGAATTTTGCATAACGCAAATAATTCTCAAAAGCAAAAAGCCCGTAACTCATTGAGTTACAGGCTTAAAAATGGTCGGAGTGAGAGGATTCGAACCTCCGACCCCCACAACCCCATGTTGAGGGGCGGAGTTAGTTAACCTATTGAAATATATAGATTTTATAGGTAAAAGTGACAATTCAATTACTGCATTTGACGACCAATAAAATCAATAAGTTACAACATTATATACTTATAAATTAGAAGTCTCTTGTCGTTTATTTAGGTATTCACTTGATAGATCAGCCTAGCTTATGACTGACCAGTTTAGCTTAGCATCCCACAACAAAGTAATTTAGCGATAGCCTAATAACACTGATCAAAATTCAACCATAAACTGTTTCATCTGGCGCAACCATCAGCTCACTTTGTAGAGACTTCAAATACTCTATCAATCATTGGTACATAACACTCAAGCCTCGTACTAGTAAGAACACACAACACCCCCTATCAAGTTATGGCTTGTAAAGCACAAGCGTTAGATGGAGAAATGGGTAAAATTGACTTGACTGGCGTGAACCATCGTCTGACTCATGATGAGTTAAGCTTTGTGATTATTTTAAGATTTATGAGGTATTAGAGCTGGTATGTTCCGTTGTTGTGATAAATAAAGAATATGAAATAATAAAGCGCGTGAATGAGTTGTCAAACGAAAGGGAAGGAATTTGTCTAAATGAGGCATATAATTAATAAATACCCTTACCATCAAGACTATTACCTTCATTAATGAAAGGTGATTTCCCTACCATCTATCCGATTAAGTAATAACCACTAACAAGTAAAGTTAATAATCACTTACATCAATACCTCCTTAATTTCTTACCTTACAAATCATATAGCCAGTAGTTATAGCCTTGGAGCTACTGCACTTTACTTTCCTGACCAAAGTCATATTTACATTCATCGCCACCTGATTAAAATTCGTTCAATTTTATCGAGATAGATAGCTTGGCCAGCTACGGTTTTCTTAACTTGGTGGTATGCATGTCCTTTTTAAGCTGCTGTAAAAGTAACAAATTGATTCATTTATTTCTTTGGATTCTATTATTTTTTACAAGTTATGCCTTTGCAACAGATGACTCTGAATGCATTGAAAATGGTGGTAAAGCCCACTGTATAGCACCAAAACTATCTGACTGGAAAATAACATACTGTATTCCAGCGGCTGCTTATGCCTCCAGGCACGCTGCGCTTTGCAAAGCTAAAGGAGGAACCTATATGGGTGCGGTCGCAAAAAACTGCCCTGGTGAGCAACCTCTAACTCAAGAAAACTATATTGATGTAGCCCAAAAATACGTCTCTTACTCAAATAGCTTATGCAAAATAGAGTCAACAAATATCAGCTCATGGGGTAATGTTACAGCTGATGGCTGGTATTGCCAAAACATTGAAAAACAGATAGATGAGGGGCATGAGATATACAGTGGACAAACATTAACTTTTACCGGGAAAAGTAGCTCAGGTAGCAAGTGCGATATGGAGGGTAAAGCAATTATTTATGCTCGTCGCTCTAGAAAGTTTGTATGCCCAGATGGTTTCCTAATGCGTGCAGATAAAGATGGTAACAAAGAGTGCTACCAACTTCAGCACTTTGCCGCTAGCCCCAAAGAAAATGGCTCCACAATGTGTGCTACTCCTCAAGCCCCCACTGAAAGTTACGAGTCTGACACCCAGCCCAGTAAAGGTGAGCCTATTCGTATTGGTACTGGTAATATGTACCATATTGATACCGACCTTTCTGGTCCTCTTCCTCTCGTGAGAACCTACAACAGTAGTTTAGGTAGATGGACATTTAATACAGATATTCGCCTTCAACTGACTAACAGCACAACCGTACTCCATTTTGGTGATGGAAAACAATTCACATACAGTAAAGTTGAAAATAACTGGGAAAGTGATCCCGATGTTTACCATCACTTAGAAGAAATTAATGAGCCAGACTTAGCATGGCGCATTACATTTGCGGATAACAGCCAAGCTTTATTTGATGATGCTGGGCGTATCCGCGAGCTAAAGTGGCTTCAAGGTAAAAGCATATACTATGAGCACACCACTGATAACACGGTTATTACTGATCAATTTCAAAATAAATTGGTCCTCAACTTCGATCGTAATCACCAATTAATTAAAGCAACTCTTAATAATACTACATCTATCAGTTATAAATATGATGACCAACAACGTTTAATTAAAGCTATTTTTTCAGACGACACAGCTCGTCACTTCCTCTACGAAAACAACCAATTTCCCAATTATTTAACTGGAATTATCAATGCTAATGGCAAACGAGTTATTACCTGGGAATATGACAGTATTGGACGTGCACTCTCCAGTGAGCGTGCAGATAATAAAGAACGCTTTACCTTTGATTATCTTGACAATCAAACCACTGTCACTAACCCATTAGGCAAAAAAACAACCTACCATTTTACAAGTTACTATGGTGTCAAAAAGGTAACTAAAGTTGAAGGCCATGCCTCAGCAAACTGTGCCGCCGCCAACCGCGAGTACACCTATTATGGCAACGGCTTGTTGAAATCTAAAACAGACTGGAAAGATGTTACTACCACATATGAATACAACGATCGTGGCTTGTTAACACAGAAAACTATTGCAAATGGTTCCCCCGAAGCCATCACAGTTCAAAAACAATGGCATGTCAAATGGCGTTTACCTGTCTCAATTACAATAGGGAAAGCCACAACGTTATATCTCTATGACCATCAGGGTCGTCTCTCAAAGAAAACTGAGGGTTTTGACTTAAAAAATGAATCCATAAACGAAGAAAAAACCTTATCAGTTTCAATTCCAGAGGATCTTAAACAAGCTATTAACCCTGAAAAAACAACTCTTAGTTGGAGCTTACCTGAAATCAATCAACCTGTTATTTATGACCTTTATTTAGGTGAAAGTAATCCACCAACCCTTTATAAACAGGGCTTAACTACTTCAGAGATAACTCTTGAAACACTAAATTCAAATCAACAATACAATTGGAAGGTTATTGTAAAAGACTTACATAATCAGGTCCTTGGAGAGACAGCTATAAACCTTCTTCAAACAGGAAACAGTGCTCCATCAGTACCCAAACTTTCTTCAGTTACTAAGCAGCAAGAAGGACTTTTATTTAAATGGTTAAAATCTGAAGACCCTAACCCTTCAGATCAAGTCGCGGGCTATCATTTACTAGTCAGTGAAGTTCAAAAGGATTTAGTTAGTGTTTCAGATAAGATAACAGAAAATCAATATCTTCTTAATCAAGCGATTGAACCAAATACTTTCTATCACTGGTCCGTAATCTCAACAGATAACCATGGAAAAAACTCATTAAAATCAACACCAAGTATATTTAGCTTAATTAATTTCGAAAACCAAGCTTTTTTCGAACAGTTTTATTGGTTCTATAGTGGCGATCAACGTTGGAGTATTCATCCAGCAAAAGATGGCCAAGGCTTTAACTGGCAAACAACTTTGGCAGTTGGAGAAATTGCCAAAGCAGAAACTCAAGTCAACTTAACATCTCCTGGTTCAATTAGTTTATCTCTAAACAAACCTTATGGAAGTCAATTAAGCTTATATATTGATGGAAAACTAGCATTATATTGGACCAGAAAAGTTGTAATTCATCAGCAAGTTTATGAATATCAAATCCCTTCAGGGCATCACACTATCAGACTTGAAGCAAGTCAACGAATAGGTAATGGTTATATAGAGCTAGATAACTTAATTTTACCTGCATTATCAGACTCAGATACAGATGGTGTAAAAGATGGCTGGGAATATCAGTTCTATGGTAGCTTAAACCAAAACTTTATAAATAAGGACTTAGATACCGATGGTGACAACTTAACAGATCTTCAAGAGCACCAATATGCAACCAATCCAACTAAGTCAGATACAGATGACGATGGAATGCTGGATAAATGGGAAATAGATAATCACTCAAACCCCACTGAATATGATGCAAACCAAGATGCAGATTCAGATGGTGTCAATAATTTATCTGAATATATTTTGAGCAACCAAAATCATTCATCCACTGCTGATTTTGATAAAGATGGTATGCCTGATCGCTGGGAAGTAACTCATAGTTTAAATCCTGCAATTAATGATCGAATGGAAGATAGTGACAATGATGGCGCAGTTAATTATGAGGAATATATTGCAGATACAGACCCTAAAAATAGCACACATTATCAACGGATCATGCTCGATTTTGAAAATCAAAAGTTAGGTGGTTACTACTGGGTTTATTCTGAGCAAGGTCGCTGGCAAATACAAAAGGCTAAGGATGGTAGTAGTCACGTTTGGCGCCCCGAATTAACTACAGGTCAAAAAGCAAAAGTTTCTACTCAAGTAAATGTTAAAAAGCCAGGTTTTATAATTTTTAAGATTACTAAACCAGCAGGCTCTCAACTTAGCTTGTTAGTTAATGGTAAACTAGTAGAGTTTTGGCATCGAAGAAGTTCCCAACAACATCAGATGTATCAATATGCTCTACCTAGCGGAAAAAATAAGATTGTTTTCGAAGCTAGTCAACGAATGAATACTGGATATGTTGAGTTAGATAATATTATTCTCCCTGCATTACCTGACTCAGATGGAGATGATGTACAAGACGGTTGGGAGTATCTACATTTTGACTCTTTAAATCACGACCTTTATCAAGATACCGATAAAGACGGCATCACTGACTTTGATGAATACAAAGCAGGGACAAACCCCCATGATGATTTGACAAATTAATTTATATTATTTGGCTTTACCCCCCCTTTAAGGTAAAGCCAGCGATTATTTATTTTCATGCATTTCTCTGTGTGAAGTCATGAAGTACCCAGAGCGATCAGGAAGTACGATGAAGTTATTGAGCCAAACTCTGTTATCCGCTGCCATCCTGGCAGGTCTGGCCTCAGGTGCCTCGGCAAGCGATACCCGTCATGTGAGTTATGAATATAACAACTTCGGACAGGTCACCCAAATTGATGGGCCACGAACTGATGTATCCGATATTACCCAGTTTAGTTATGATGACCGTGGCCATTTAACCAGCGTCACCAATGCCTTAGGCCATACCACTCAACTACAAGATTTTACGGCCCTGGGTAGCCCACAGCGTGTCGTGGATGCCAATGGGGTAACTACTGAACTGACGTATAACGTTCGGGGCTGGTTAACGTCTAGCAGCACGGCAGGTGCCACCACGCAGTATGTGTACGATGCCATTGGCCAAGTCACTCAGATTACTTTACCCAGTGGTGCCAGCTTAAGTTATGAGTACGACAATGCCGGTCGTTTAACGGCGGTCAGTAACAGCCAAGGTGAGCGGATTGAGTACACCTTGGATGCCATGGGCAACCGTACTCAGCAAGTATTGAAATCATCGACCGGTGAGCTTGTCCAAACCCAAAGCCAGGTGTTTGATGAACTGGGCCGACTCATTCGCTCAGTCGGTGCGGCTGGTCAAACCAGCAAAGTGTCGTATGACGTCAACAGCAATACAACAGGAGCCGTGGATGCCAATAACCACGGTTCCAGCTATGGCTTCGATGCGTTAAATCGTTTAGTCAGCTCAACGGATGCGCTAAACCAAGTCACCAAGCTGGATTATGATGCACAAGGTAATCTCGCCAAAGTCAGTGCACCTAATGGCGCAGTGACGCAATACGAATACAACGGTTTTGGTGAGTTATTCAAACGCATCAGTGCCGATACCGGTGTCACCACCTACCAATATGACAGTGCGGGTAACATCACCCAGAAAACCGATGCACGGGGTGAAGTGACCCAATACCGCTATGACGCCTTAAACCGCTTAACCGAACGGACTTACCCCAGTCAGCCGAAGCTGAATGTCACTTATCAATATGACGAAACCGATAGTGGCAACGTCGGTATTGGCCGTTTAACGGGTGTTAAAGACCAAGCCGGGTTAATTGCCTATTACTACAATGCTCAAGGTAACCTGACCAGCGTTATGCGCGGTATGTACGTTGCCGGTCATGAGCTGGTCTACAACACTCAGTACCAATACAGCAATGCAGGCTATATTACCGGCATCACCTACCCAAGCGGTGCCTCTGTTAGCTATGCCCGCAATAGCTTAGGCCAAGTCACAGCTATCAACTTCAGCCACAGTGGCAGCGATGATGCCATCAGTGTCGCGCAAAACATCAGCTACCTGCCTTTTGGTCCCGTACAAAGCTTAACCTGGGGTAATGGCTTAACGCTGAACCGTCAATATGACCAGGATTTCCAGCTCACCAGTCAAAGCGTACAGGGCATTCAAAGCCTGAGCTATGGCTATGATGCGGTCGGTAACATCCTCAGCATTGATGATGGTTTACAGGCAAGCCTGAATCAGAAATTTGAATACGATGCGCTGGATCATTTAGCGCTGGAAAGTGGTTACTTTGGTCAGAAAACCTATCAATTTGATGAAGTAGGTAACCGTACTCAACGTGTTTGGACTACCAAAGCTGATGCCTCTGGCAACAGCCAAACCAAAAAGCAAGTCCTGAGCTATCACGACAACAGCAACCGCCTGAACAAGCTGGACAACCAAACGGTGAGCTTGGATGCCATGGGTAATACCCTAGCTAGTCGTGGTGCCAATGCCACTTATGACACCCGTGGTCGTTTAAGCAGCATGACCGTGAATGGTGAGCTTCGTGCGAAATACACTTATAACGCCATTGGTGAGCGGGTCGTTAAAGAGCGTATCTTAGGGGGACAGTCTTACTATGGTGTTTACCAATATGATTTAGCGGGCCAGTTATTAGCAGAAGCCA
The DNA here is from genome assembly GCF_018263875.1 of Zooshikella ganghwensis. Taxonomy (NCBI): domain Bacteria; kingdom Pseudomonadati; phylum Pseudomonadota; class Gammaproteobacteria; order Oceanospirillales; family Zooshikellaceae; genus Zooshikella; species Zooshikella ganghwensis. The sequence continues at coordinate 3,402 of NZ_JAEVHG010000038.1, read as the reverse complement.
ATTACTCCAGCACTCGCAAGCTGCTAGACCGTCACTATGTGTGGTTAGGCTCTATGCCGGTGGCCATGGTGGAAGTGCATTACCAAGGCAATGGCAAGGTTGCTAATACCCAGGTGAGCTATATCCATGCAGATCACCTCAATACCCCACGTCGTGCGACCAACACCAAAGGTAACATTGTCTGGGCCTGGTACAGCGATGCGTATGGTGTGGGTCAGGTAGCTGATAACCCTGATGGTGATGGGCAAACCGTTACTTTAAATCTGCGCTTCCCTGGGCAATACTATGATGCTGAGAGTGGGCTCTTTTACAACTATTTCCGCGATTACGATCCAAGTACGGGAAGATACATCGAAAGTGATCCGATTGGACTTTCCGGTGGGTTGAATACCTTTGCTTATGTTGAGGGAAATCCCGCAAACTATGTAGACCCTTTTGGATTACAGCTGACAACTGTAGATTCTTGGTGTGGTCAAAATCCTAAAGCTTGTGCTGCGGCTATGAGAGGAGCTAAAGCGGGAGCTCGACAAAAAACAGGTACAAAGGCCATCCCCTCTGATAGTCAGTGTGATAATGATGATGATGACGAGTGTCAATCAAACATAAGTAGACAGTCAGCCATGGAAATGGCATATGCATTTGCAGGTATCTCTCCTGGAAGTGATGATGCCGTAGCAATGCCATGGAGTGAATATAGACCACCTGCAGGACTTGGAAGAGGTACAAAAGAATTCGCAGAAACAATGCAAAACTTATATACAAGTGGAGCATCAAATTATGGGCACTACCTGCCAAACGGAGCTAAGGTAGTTGAGCATCCACAAGGGCATCCAGACCAAACAGGGCCTGGTCACCCTGAACATCATAAATGTCCACATTTCCATGCACGTTTACCTAATGGGTATGAAAGAATTTTTGAATATAAACCTGGAACCTAATTACCCACTATGAAAGAGACAATAAGTGATAATAAATGGTTAGCTATTTTTTCTGAAGCCATTGATGTACTTGGAGAAGGCGAATTCCTAATGGAAAAAAGCCAATCTTGGTGTTCCTGGACAACGTTCGATCGTCTTAAATGTTGGGACTGTGGTTATTGGGGGGCAGGATTACCCAAAAAATCAGACCTTTCAATAACTGGCATTAATGATGGTAGTGTTTGGGGGCAACCATTCGAGTATTCATCTATTGCTCACATAATTTTCCCTAAAAGGTTTTGCACTGAAATGGGGATAGTAAAAGAGCAAAATATTCAAAAGTTAAAAGAAAAACTTATGAGTATTAATGTACCCCATAATATGAACGAGTACCTTTTAGAAATAAAACAATTTTAAAATATTAAGTCACCACTATATTTTTATATCAAATTTTTGATCAAGGAGTATGGTGGTAATTTTTACCCATTAAGTCCAGGATACACATAATAACAACTCACACTGAAACGATGAAACTGCATCAAGTTATACGCTCTTTAACAGAAAAGTGGTTGCAATGTTCCTCCAGAAGCGTACACCTGTCTAGATGTTAAGCCACCATAAGCACCTTATTGGTTCAAGGCAAAATCAATTTCAAGTGGAAAAATAAAATGAGTATCAATAAGGTAATTGAAGAAGCATGGCTCACAGCTATGAATGATCCATTTTATTTAGTCAGCGAGAAGCTCAAAAAACTTGAACTTAACACTAGTCAAAAAGCAAGAGTCTACTGTGAGGTTTTCTTACAGACATGCCTTGAAAATCAAAACAATGAGAAACTATATGATTTTTGGTGTAATTTTGACTGTGTCTCATTTCCAGAGAATTTTGATATTGGATCATGTGTGTTCAATTTTTTTAAAAATCACACTGAAGAAATAAAGTCAGATTATATGGCTTTTAGGGTTATGGATTGGATTGGGTCTTTTAGATCAAAAGAAGTAGCTGACTACTTCGAACTAATTTTTGAAAATTATAAACATAGTCCTCTATATGAAAATCTTGCAACAGGCATAAATCACTACTTGTTTGTTGAGTACTCTTGGGAAGCAGCTCCAGAAGATCAAGCTAGAATAAGAAGGCTTTATGAAAAAATTAAAGCCTCTCGTGAAAAATAATAATAATATTATTTTTAACTTCCCAACTTCACCGACACCCCATACCCCTCTAAAGGAGGTGCGTGGGCTCAAGTTGGTTTAGAATACTATAGGAATAGGAGGCATTAACTGTGAAAAAAACCACCTTATCTATTGTCATTTTTCTAAGTATACTATCTGGAACTACGCTCCTATACTTTTTTAATGGTATTAATAAGCCCTGCTCTAATTTACACAATTTTTCAGATAATAAGGCCTTAGTTTCTAAGGTTTGGGGTCAAATTAATACTCTTATCGAAAACTATTCAGCTTTCCAAAGACCAGGGATTAGTGGAGCCTTGATTTATCCTAAAGTTAATAACGTTAACCTAGGTATTGACTGGGATGCAGTCGGTATCCCTGAAGAATACGCAACATTGCAAATATTAGGTAAAAATTTGGATTATGAAAATTTTAACCCTAATTTAGTTGATGAAGTTATATTAGGTTATGGTTTTAGAGAAACTGTGACCTTTAAAATCAAACATCAAATTAATTCAGTAGAAACATCTACGAATAGAACATATAGCTTATCAGTGGAATGTAGAAGATAGTACGTTTCTGATATCATCAAGTATTAATAATCCACTTAACAACTAAACCCAGTAATATTATATCCACTGGCTGATTGAGCTGTTGATATCACGTGTTGGATTTCTGTACATTTAGACTCACCCTACCCTCTCCTGACACAATTCATGCTCAAACAAGTAAAGGTTTACAGCTAATAATCAGCTTGAGCCAGACCTCAGATAAAACGGATTTATGCCTCAGAAGAAATGGACAAAAACTACTGTTTTTATAGGCTAAAAGTTAACTGCTGGTGCGGTGTATAGGGGTGGAAATTTTATGCGTCTACCGTGGGGGGTTGTGTTGCGATCGGTAATAATTCTGTAGGAAGGACCCATCAATGTAAGCACTATAAAACAAGTGTATTATAAAGTCAACCATTTTATTATAAATTTATTTAAAAAATATTATGGTGTTACTATACTTAAATTCTCCACCCAAATTAACTCACATGACCCTCCTCCCGTATCCGTTCGAGTCATGGAGCTTCTCCATCGCCAACCATCATTTGCATCTACATTCACCAAACTGCCTACTAACTGAATAATATCCCCTTTTTTGACTGATTTTAACGCATCTTCAACAAACTCATTGGCAGGAATCATATGCATATTAGCACTTGATGTTTCTATTTCTCGACGAGGAATGGGATAGGCATCGGTTCGCCAATAATACCAACGATTTGACTGAGAAAATGTGATATTATTTATAACACTCTCATC
>NZ_JAEVHG010000037.1:0-11547 GCF_018263875.1 Zooshikella ganghwensis | reverse complement strand
AAGCAAAATGCTTAGCGGAGTTAGGTTTTAAATGTGTACCTGCTTTTTACCGAGGACCTCGTGGAGAAGTGGGAGAACAGGGTGCCACAGGGTTAAGTGGTCCCAGAGGGGATAAGGGCGAAAAAGGAGATAGAGGCCCACAGGGAGAAAAAGGTGAAAAGGGAAATGCTGGACCTGTAGGACCAAGGGGTCCACAAGGTTTAAAAGGTGAAAAAGGCGATAAGGGTGATCAAGGAGTAAAAGGTGATCGAGGAACTCAAGGCACGAAAGGAGATAAGGGTGAAAAAGGTGAGATAGGGCCTCAGGGTAAACCAGGTTCATCGGTTGATAGAAAGCATTACTATACGACAAAAGCCGAGCGTGGCACATCAATTGTTATTCCTGAACAAGATGTAATTGATTTATGTAGTGATGAAGATGGGTGTTATTTAAGGCTAGGAGTTGATGGATGGGATAGTAGTCATTCAGGCATAACCAAGTTTGAACACTCAATGTTTTTCTATAATAAAAAAACGAAAAAATGGTATGGACACTCTAATAGTGGAAGGTATGGAACAAATGGTGATGGAGCATCAGGAAAAAATATTTTCCTGAATGAGCCTTGCTGGTTTAATGACAGTAGTTATAAAAACTGGAAAGACTTACATGATGATAACCTTGACTTTTCACTGGTGTCATGGAGTACTTTCGGGCATACAGCCAACTGTCGTTTGACAATAATTGATTAGTTATTTAACCCCCTCCCAACCTCCCCCTTGAAAAGTGGGGAGGAGTTGATGGTGCATAATTTTAAGCGTTTTGATTAATTATTAATTCCGCTAAGATGCCCCTTTTAAATAAGCAGTTGGGGAAAACTCGTCTTCTTTCCTTCCCCTTAAATAAGGGGAGGGTTAGGGTTGGGTTACAAAATATCCGGGAAGTGAAATAAGGTCGTAAATAATGAAAAAAACTTTAGCAATAGCAATTTCTGCTGCGTTGTTTTCACACGTGTCTGTAAATGTTCATGCTGAACCAACTTCGGCAGAAATAGGTTTTTGGTCTTTTGATGCAGGGATACACCAGCAAGGTGGTGTGGATTACTCAGGACAAGGTAATCATGGTTACTTTTTAGAAAACGGTGCGGGTGATTTAAGTGGGGGAGTTTATAGCAATGAGGGTGTTGAGGGCTCTTCACTTAAAGTAGAAGAAAATAATCCCTTTGTTGCGCAGGTTAACTTTGATGGCGAAGCCTTTGATATTAACCAACCGTTTTCAGTTGCCTTATGGTTTAAAACTAAACAAGTTAGTGAAAAGCAGGTGCTGATAGAAAAGGCCGACTCAACAGGTGATTCGTTATTTGTCGTGTTTTTAGACAGTGATAACCGGCTGAAGGTGATGTTTAAAAATGCGTCTGGTGTTATTGGCGGTATTGAATCTCTTGATCCGTTGCCACGTTATCAAAATAAATGGCAGCATTTAGTGTTAGCTTATAATGGTAAACCTAACGGTTTGCATTTGGCGCTTAATGGCAAACGATTAAAAGACGTCAAATTAGGTATGCCAGATAACTTGATAACAGATGGACCTCTGGTATTTGGTAATTCTGTAGCAGAGCAACTTGCTTATCCGCTACAAGGCGAGCTTGATGAAATCCATGTGTATAACCGTGCGATAAGTTCTATAGAAGCAAGCTGTTTAGCTGATGTCGGTTTTAATTGTGTTCCTGAGTTCTATCAAGGTCCACAAGGACCCAGAGGTAATCAAGGCGCACCCGGTATTCCTGGTAATAAAGGAAACCAGGGTGAAAAAGGTGACCGAGGTCCTCAAGGTGAGCAAGGGCTGAAAGGCGATGCTGGTCAGCAAGGCCCAACTGGCCCACAGGGTCCTAGAGGGGCTAAAGGAGATAAGGGCGAGCAAGGACCAATAGGGGAAACAGGTCCGCAAGGTCCTATAGGTGACAAGGGCGATCAAGGTCCTAAAGGGCCTCAGGGGCCAGAAGGTCCTGTAGCTACTCATTATTCACAGTTGCCTGCTGGAAGTTTAGCGGGGTATTGCTCTCAACCTACTTGGGGGGATAACCGTATCTTGAAGGCAATTAAACCTGGCTATATTAAAAATAATCAGTGTTATTGTGAAGAAGGATGGAAAATGATTATTACTGGAGGGAATTATAACTGGAAACCGTGGGACTCATCTGAGAGAGTTTGCATTAAAAAATAGTGGAGTTTTGAGTCTGTCCCATACAGTTATGTAAATCGGTATATTAACCTACGACACATCAGCTGAAAGGCTATTTGACCCGTAGCAAACTGTTTGCCGCAAGGATGCGGCAATCACGTCTCCAGGGAAGGATTCACGGCGTGTTTGTGGATGGGTCAAGTAGCCTTGTTATATTCGCTTAGCCATTTTCCAGTTCATCCAAAACTACTCTTTCGTACCATTATACTCTTAACTCTTAACTCTTAACTCTTAACTTTTCACTCTTCGCTGTGGATGTATAACGCAGTAGCTGTGTAAATAGTATACAAAAAAACCGCTTTTTGCTGCTTATTTGATCATTTCAAAAAAAATCTCATTTTTTTTCATTTTTTATTTAACATTTTTGGCCAATCACTGGATATATATAAATATACCCCTTGTGATGGGTAATGCCATGGTGAATGTTTTTGATACATCATCATGGCCTAGTTTTGTATTAAATGAATTCAACATAGATGTCAGCGGTTCAGTTGATAGCGTTTTTTACTAAAGATGTACGATTGCATTCGTAAATCAAAGCAAGCTAATCAACCTATATTCAAGTAAATATACTCATAACACAGAGTATGGCTATCAAAGAACCCTGAAGGTGCAGTTTAAGAAGAAAAGGTAAATACATCATGGTAGCCGTTGTTGCGGGTCAAGGGTTAGGCTTATACAACAATTCACTGACTGGTTTGAATGGGCAGAGTAGCGCATTAGGGCAGGGGAATAATCGGGTATTTATTAACCATAATACCGGTAATTTAATTATCCAGCATTATACGGATGAGTTAGCGAGTAAGGGACTCAATACCTCGTTATTACAAACTTATAATAGCCAGGGGCAAAGTAATGACCCACGCAATCAACCGTGGTTATTAGGCTTAAACCGCTATATCAGTGAGTTGCCAGAGGTACCCAATGAAGCTGGATCACTGTTGGTTAAGCGCAATGGTGATGGTAGTGAAAGTATTTACCGCTACAGTGAACAACACAAGGCGTATATCACAGCCGATGGTGATGGTGCGCATGATGTATTCCGTTATGATGCGGCAACGAAAAGCTGGACCTGGGAAGAAGGCAGTAGTCGGGTAAAAGAATTTTATAATGGCACAGGCCAGTTGACTGCCCTTGAAGACAAAGCAGGTAATCGTACACAGTTAACTTACCACAATAACCAGCTGACTAAGCTTGAAGATGCATCTGGCCAAATAACGCACTTAAGTTACGAAGGGCAGAAGTTAACTGCTATTCAAATTGAGTATACCGGCGATAACAGCCAGCAAATCAAACGCACATTAGCGCGGTATGGTTATGATGACTTAGGTCGTTTGGAAACGGTCATTACAGACCTCACACCTGATGATAATAGTGTTGAAGATGGTGCTATTTACCAGACTACCTATAGCTATGAGGGTGACAGTCAACGTATTAAGCAAATAACCAATAGTGATGGCACGCAGCTGACGTTTACCTATCAGCAGGTTGGCGATAAATACGTCATCAGCCAATACCGTGATGCGACCGGTATAGGCGCAGACTATCATTATGACGCTGACAACCGTACCACGCAGGTTACCGATGCACTAGGCCAGCAAACGGATTATCAGTTTGATGACTTAGGGCGTATTGTTAAGGTATTAACGCCAGCCATTGATGGTCAGCGTACCAGCCTGCAATACAGCTACGATGCGCAAGATAATATCGTTGAAGTGATTGATGGATTGGGCAATAAGGTTACGCGTGAATTTGATGTCATGGGTAATCTGGTTTATGAGTTTGATGCTAATCATCATATAAAACACTTTCAGTATAATGATCAGCAGCAGTTGGTAGCGGAAGCGACCTGGCAACTGGAACGAGCACCTTTAAATGATAACGAGCGTAAAGCTATTCCCGAAAATGTAGTCGCGAAACGCTATGTTTATGACGAGCAAGGGTTTAAGCGTTTTGTTATTTCCCCTGAAGGCAATATCACTGGATTAAATTATGATGCCTATGGCCAGTTAGTTGAAACCTATCAGACTAATGGCATTCTCTATCCCAAAAATAAGCTGGTGTTACGTCAGGGTGAAAATGCAGCTCAGCCAACAGTCACTGAATTAAATGCATTGGTGAGTAGTGAGCAAGCTGAAAAAGTTATGCAGACCACGTCTTTATACGACAGTCGTGGTTTGGTGGGTAAAGTTATTCAGCATGATGGCCAGGGTAATACCCAAGAAACTGCGTTTCAGTATGATGCGTTTGGCCGACTGCTCCGAAAAATTGATGGGGCGGGTGTAGCAGAAACAATTAACTATGACGGCTTGGGGCGAGTACTGAGTAAAACCAATAAGGCCGGCCAAACCACGGTTTTTCGTTATGATGATCAGCAACATACTGTCGCAACAACCTTTAGTAATGGATTAGTTAAAACCGAATTATTTGATGCCGCAGGACGCTTATTAAGTCGTACAGAAAAGGCGACTGATACAACAGCAACCAACCGGGTACGCTTTTTTTATGATAAAGCTGGCCGGCAAGTGGCTTCTGAAGATAAAACAGGTAGTCGAAGTTATACCCTGTTTGATGCGCGCAATAGAAAAGTAGCCAGCATTGACAGTGTCGGGGCATTAACTGAATTTCGTTATGATGCTAATGGTCAGCTGATTGAAAGTATTCAGTATCAGACATTAGTCGACACACGTCGTTTGCTCTCTTTTGGGCAACTCAATGAAAGCTTATTTAACATTGATAAGCTACGCCCTAAAGCCAACCCAACAGCCGATCGCCATCAATACTGGGTGTATAACAGTCAGGGGCAAAAGCGTTTTCAAGTAGATGGCGCAGGTGCGGTGACTGAATGGGCTTATAATGCCTATGGTAAGGTCGTCAGTGAAAAGCGTTATGAAACTGCACTGAACTCAGACGTGCTTGCTGAGCCACTGACTGAAGCCAATATTCTCGCCAAGCTGGGTGATTATACGCCGATTGTTGTCGATAACAGTACAACTACGCGCTGGCCTGCCAGCGAACACAGTGATGCGCAATACCATTTAGGTGCACTCACCCAAACCACGAAAACAGTCACTTCAGGTGCGAATATTGAAGCGACCAGTCAGGCATCGACACGCAATGCTAAGCCTTGGCCTGATTATGTCACTGAAATTAAGCAGCAAAACCACCCGGATATTAACGGCACTATTCTGCTGAATTACTTAACCCCAGAGGAACGGGCACAGGTTAAGTATATTCGGGCTGATCTTTATAACCTACAAACACGACACTCAACGTTAAGTCGCACTTTTCCAGACAAGTTTGATGATTACCAAGGACAACTGGTGTTACCTGCTATTTCAGGTAATGGCCGCTTTCGTGCCACAGTGATAGTTGAGCTTAACGACGGCACGACAATTGTAAAACCCACTTTCGTATTGGAAAAAGGCCGTCAGCAAGTGTTGTCACAAACACTGCGCTGGCCGGCTGATGATATGGCTGAACTCAGTGGCGCTGAACATACACTGAAATACCGTATTGTCGACAGAGTCGGCCCCGACCTTGAATCAGGCACACCCTTTACTGAAAAAAGTATTGCGGTTGTCGATGGGTTTTACCAGGTTGAGCTGACAGATTTAATCCCCAATACCTCTTATGAAATCGTCATTGATCAACAAGCCGGTGGTCAGCGCACAGGGGACGTCAGCCGCTATCATAAAACAGCGCGTTTTCAGTGGGTGCCACAAACCAGTCATCAGCCACTTAATGTGCGGTGGGAGCAGCACATTATTGCCAACAAGCCCACTGCCGGTGCTTCCCTGACGGGCGTTATCACTGATGATGAGGCCCATAATATCGATTACATCCAAGTCTATGTGGATGACGCACAGACTAATGAACAAGTATCAGAGGCGATCACCTATCCTCGTGGTTATCGTTTTTATCAGGGTAATATCAACCTCTCGTTGGACCGTCCTCTAGATAGCGGCAACTACCGTATTTCTATCCATAAGCACTATTTGGATGGCTCCAAACAATCAGAATCATTCATGTACACTGTGGGTGATCAGCAAGGCATTGTGGTTAACAGTAAGCTCACCATCCCGCTGGACAAGCTTCCCCTTGATGTGACCCAACCTGGTACCACCATCGCTTATCGACTGGCTCAGCAAGATAATGCGGAGTATCAGTTTATTGATCTGGCGTCACAACGCTCTGCGGATGGCAAATCCATTGAGTTAAAACTGCATGACCTGGTGGCATCCCGCAATGATTTGTATATCAAAATCGTTAAAGATGGCTACCCCCCTATTGAACTAGAAGGCCATGCCTTAGTGGTGGTTGATGGCTATTCCTATCAAACTCCACTGCTGAAATTTGCCGATCCTAACGGTGATCATATTAAAGGGCGTTTTAGCCACCAGCTTTACAACGATAACCAGCAACTTATCGGCAGCCTCGATGCGGCAGGTTATTTAACGGAATATGTGTATAACCCAGCTGGGCAAAAAATCCGTGAAATTCGCTATGCCCAAAAGGCCGTCGACTATGTGAGTCAGCAGTTTGATCGTGAGTTAGCGGATATTCGTCCAACAGCGGATGTTGCCGATCAGCAAACGCACTTTATTTATGATGGTTTTGGTCAACTGACCGCGACAGTTAATGCTGAAGGCTACCTCTCTGAAAATGTCTATAACGCATTAGGTCAGCTCACTCAAACGATTTGTTACCATCAGTCAGTGAACTATGCGGGGCAAAGCCTAACAGAGCTGCGTACGCTAGCGACCCATGCCAACCAGCCAAACAGCGTTGAATCCATCACCTATGATACAGCGGGTCGAAAGCAAACCAGTACGGATCGATTTGGGGTCGTCACGCGCTATACCTACAATGCTGATGGCCTGCTAAGTCAAACCTTAACCGGTGAAGACAAGCCGTTCAGTCAGGCACAGATTACCCAGCGACGTTTTGATCAAAAGGGACGTATTATCGCTGAGTTAACGCCTGAAGGTGCAAAGCGCTTGGCGGAGGCGACCACCGATACGGCGCGGGAGGCCGTTTGGCGTGATCATGCCACCACGTTTATCTATAACGAAGCAGGGCTAAAAATTCGCCAGCAAGCGCCTAAAACCACAGAAGGTGGTCAACCTGTAACCTTCTTCTATTACGACCACCAACAGCGCTTGCGTTACAGCATTCAGCAGGTCGATAACCGGGGGCAAGCGTCTGTCATCGAGTATCGCTATAACAGCTTTGGTGAACAAACCACTCGTGTTGATTACTTTACGTTAATTGATTCAAAAGAATTAACGGGTGGACTGGATAACAGCCGTCAATTAAAAGTGATCAAGTCCAATCCCAAAGATCGTATCACTCAGCAGGACTTTGATCAGGCCGGCCGCAAAAGACATACCATTGCTGCGGACGGTGCTGAAACACGACTCACCTATAACAGTTTTGGTGAAGTGAGCCGGCTGGCAAAAAGCATTCGTGCAGCTAACGGAGAATATGCCGTCACTGAAACCGCTTATGATCAGCGGGGCTTGGTCAGTCGTATCAGCCAGCTGGTGGGGAGCGCTGAGGTTTCAACCACTCTTGCTGCAGGCACCAAAACACTCGATACCCATCACCAATACGATGCCTTTGGGCGACTCACCGTTAAAACATTTGCGGATAATCACCGTCAACAAACTGCCTATGACCGACTGAATCGTGTGATCGCGGAGATTAATCATAGTGGTGAAACCACCGCTTACCGTTATGATGCGCTAGGCCGCAAAGTCAGTGTGACTGATCCATTAGGTCAAGTAACTCAGTATCAGTTTGATGACCAGAGCCGCACAGTAACGTTGGTTTCGCCTGCCGGGCATACCGTCAAAACCCAGCACAATCAACATGGTGAAACGCTGGAAATTACCGATGCCAAAGGTCATCGCCAACGGTTTACCTATGATGAAGCCGGGCGTCAAATCAACGCTGAGCGGCTGGATGCCCAGGGTAATCTGCTGCAGCAAGAGAGTAAGGTCTATAACCAGCGGGGGTGGCTGGTTGAGTCCATCGACAGCCAAGGCATCAAGCGTCAGTTTAGCTACGATGCAGCAGGCCGTAAGCTGTCAGAAACCGTCGACCCAGAGGGTGCAAAACTCACTACCAGCTTCCGGCTGGATGCGTTTGGCCAGGTTACTTATCAACGAGGGCCTGATCGCGTATCGACCACCATGCAATATGATGCGGCAGGGCGTGTGCTAGAAGTGATGCGTGACAGTGGCTTTGGTGGAGCATCGCTGATTACCCGGTCAACGTATAATGAGCTGGGGCAGCTGATTGCCGTAGAAAAAGGTGACCGTCGCCATGGCATGTTGGCCCAAACGCACTATCACTATGATGCGCTTGGCCGAAAAGTCGCTGAAGTAGTTGACCCTGATGGCTTAGCTTTGACCACCCGTTATCAGTACGATGCTCGTGGTAATGTGCTGGTGAAAACCGATGCGAATGGTAGCCAGAGTTTCTTTGGCTATGACGTCAATAATCGCCTGCGTTACAGCGTCGATGGGCAAGGTGGCGTTACCGCCTATAAATACGATGCGGCGGGGCAAAAAATCCTTACCCGCCACTATGCTAAAGCCATTAATGTCGAAGGCTTGGCTGAGCAGCTGCTCGCCAGTACTGAAAGTCGTGGTGACATTGAAGCACGTTTGGCCGCGCGAAGCTTACCTCAGCTGACGGAGCATGACCGCCTGAGCTTTAGCTTTTTCAATGCCGATGGCCAAGTCACCCATAAGGTGAATGGCTTGGGGCAGGTGACTGCCCTGCATTACGATGCCAATGGCAATGTGATTCAGGAAAGCCGCTACAGTAATCCATTAGCTGATACTCAAGTTTATGCACTGCTCGAAAACCATGACCTATCCATTGTCGCTGCTGGGCTGAAGGATAACCCTGCGGTTACAACCTATCAGTTTTACAATGCGCTAAACCAGCCGGAAGTGGTTATTGATGCTGCCGGTTATGTAGCGGTTAATCAGTATGATGAGGTGGGCCGGCTGACGTCTACCCTCAAATATTCACTGCATTACGATGATCACCTGAATATTGATCCGCAGAAGATGCATCAGCTGATGGCTGCTGATGTCTTGCAGTCTATTGAAAAGGTGAAAGCGAATCCTGAGGAAGCTCGCGCGTTAACAGGGCAGCGCACCCAAATTATTTATGATGAGTTAGGTCGTAAGCAGTATCAAATTGATGCTGCTGGTTACATCAGTGCCTTTAAATATGATGTGAATGACCGGCTGGTGGCGAGTCTGCAGTATAAAGCACCCATTAATATCAGCCTGGACTCAGTAACCCCGAACGTAGAGCAACTTGAAGCACATATTGCCCAGCACAATGAAACAGCGGTTTTCCAGCAGCATGTGTATGACAAAGTTGGGCGTGAAGTTTATACCATTGATGGACAAGGTTACGTTACTGAGAAAGTCTATGATGCCTTGGGGCAGGTGACAGGCACCAAACGCTACACCATGCCTGTTGAATACAATGCAGCGCCAAGCTATTCAAGCGTCAGGCGTGCAGTACGCAGGTTAGATGCTGTCGCCACACACACTGCCTACGATAATGCAGGCCGTGTTCAACTGGAAATCGATGCCCTGGGCCATGTGACCGGCCATGAGTACGACGCCTTGGGCCAGTTGCGCCGCACGGTGCGTTATGCTCAAGCGTTGGATGAAGGACTACGTGGTGGCTCGACCTCGGAGATTGCTGCGCGTTTGTCAGGGCTGAGTCATGCGCAGGACCAGGCGACGGTGTATCGCTATGATGCGGCCGGCCATAAAACCGCATTGATTACTGGGGCGGCCAGTGCGGTCACCTTAGGCTTGAGTGAGGACCAGCGGCAGGCGGGGTTAGCGTCAGGCCAGCTGCGCGCCGAATTCTATGAATACGATGCCCTCGGTCAACGGACCGCCTTACGCCAGGCCACCACGGAGGGTGATTTCCGTACCCTGTTCTACTACGACAGCAAAGGTCAATTGACCCGTGAGTTGAAGCAGGTGGATGCCGAGCAGGGTTACCTGACGGTGTTCGACTACGATGCCTTTGGCAATAAGATTTTCGAGAACCGCTACAGTGGCTTGTTGCCGATGGCGCTGGGTGCTAACCAGTCGCGTTCCTTGGTCTATGCCGACCGCATTGTCCGTTTCCGTTACGATGCCTTGAATCGTCTGGTCGCGGAAACCGTGCCCAGTGCCGATGGTAATGGCCACGAGACCCAGTATCAGTACGATGCCTTTGGCAACCTGACCTTAAAAACCGAAGCGGCGGGTATGCAGGCCGAGCGTCGCACCGCCTATCGCTATGATGAGCGTAACCAAAAAATCGCAGAGATCACCGCGCTGGGTACCGAGGCCGCGGCAGAGACCCAGTACCGCTATGATGCCCTGGGTCGGGTCAGTGCCATTGTCGATGCCCGGGGTGTGGCCCTGGTTCAAGACGACAGTGACTGGGCACTGGCCGAGCGTGCGCGGTTAGGCATCGTCAATACCGTCACCACGGCAGACGGGCAAACGCGGCCGGGTGGGGCTAAGCGCGCGCATGAACTGACCGAGGAGGATATCGCCACCCTGCAAGCGGCGTATACCAGCGAGCAAACCTTTGATGCGGCGGGGCGCAAGATTGCTGAGCGCGATCCGCTGGGCCATGAGACCCACACCGTTTACGACGCCTTTGGCAACATCATCAAGGCCACTGATCCTCGCGGTCAGGTCGGTTACTTCTTTTACGATGCCAATAACCGCTTGCGGTTACAGATTGATCCCAAAGGCTACGCCACCGAAACCCGTTATGATGCCTTTGGCCAGGTGGTCAGCACCTATCAGTATCAGCAGGCGCTGGATCTCAGTGGCGGTACCATCACTGAACAGAGTGACCTGACCGCGCTGATCAGCCAGCTGCAAGCTCCAGTGAGTGGTGGGTCAGGCAGTGCTTCGGATAAGGTCATTGTCCAGCAGCATACCTTGAATGCCTTTGGTCAAATCCTGAGTACGACACAAGCCGGTGTCACCACCACCTTCAGCTATGATGCGTTGGGCAACAAGATCAGCGCCACCGATGGCAATGGTCACACCACCCACTATGCCTACGACGCCCAAGGTCGGCTGATCGAAGAGACCTCCCCCGAAGTGCGAGTAGTGACCGATGTCGAGCAAGGCGTGGTCAGTACCCAGGTGGTCGTGACGCGTCATCAGTACGATCAACTGGGCAATAAAACCCAGACCATCGTCGGCGCTAACAGTGATCAGCCACGGGTCACTGAGTTCCGCTATAACGCCCAGGGTCAGTTGATTCAACAACGCC
>NZ_JAEVHG010000036.1:0-15513 GCF_018263875.1 Zooshikella ganghwensis | reverse complement strand
TGGTCTTCGTTAATAGTTAATACCAACTAAATAAAATGGAACGAATTGTAGTTTTAGGAAATGGTGGCTCTGGTAAGTCCTTCTTATCAGAAGAAATTGTCAAAGCAAATGGGAATAAACTAATTTCTCTAGATGATTTATTCTGGGAGCCAGATGGATTCAATACCAAAAGGTCAAAAGAAATAGTTAAAAGTGATATTGAGCTCCTTAAAGTAAAGAGTAATTGGGTTGTTGAAGGTGTCTTTGGTGCATTGGCAGAAGCATTTATGCCCTATTCAGATTTTGTAATTTTTTTAGATATACCATGGGAGGTTTGTAAAGCAAGCATGCTATCTAGAGCTAGGCAAGGCCAAACTGATGAATCATTAAATAGGTTGATAGACTGGTGTGCTGAGTACTACACACGAGACAGCAAGAACTCTCACTCATTCCACTATGCGCTTTACGAATACTTTAGCGGAAATAAATTGAGACTTGAAAGTCGTACTCAAGTGAATGAATGGCTAGAAAACATTAATCAGGCAAGAAGCCACCCCACTAGATACCACTAACTATAAGGCCTACAATGGGGTTTGGTTTGCGTCATGGTTACGTTTATTAATAGTTAGGTGCACATGGATTCAGACTTAGTTGCTTCAGTTGAATTTGAATTGTTTCCCGCATCCATTAATGGAAAAACGAGAGGATACTGGTCTGGAGTTCGGCCAAATCATTTCATCGAAGAATTAGGGTGTTCTGTTATTGGCTCTGTCGATTTTGAAGGTGGAAGTGTCGATATCGGTGAAACGAAGAAAGCAGTGATTTCATATATTTATTGGGAGCCCTTTGAGAAAGTTCTTAAGCCGGGATTGGAATACGAAGTTCAAGAGGGATCAAAAGTTGTTGGTAGAGTTAGAGTGCTTGAAGTTGGTTAATGCACCTAACAAAACAAATGAACACGGACACAGCCTCGTTGGCTTTCGCTTTGCGAATTTTAGCCAACAAGTCTGCGCCTTTTATTTGAGACGTTAAGTGTCATCGGTAAATTTATGTTAAGTACCATCTACGACGAAAACTGTAGTAACTGCAAGAGGAATTTAAAGTGTCATCTTTGTATGGAGCCTTTGTGCGAAGTGTGTGCAGTTCAAGTGGATGGCGAGCAATGTTGTAGGTCCTGTTCGGCTTCGATAAGAAATGATGAACGCTTGGTTTCCTATTTTGTCGAATGGCATCGCACAGCCACTCTTGGTGATATTGCATTAACTAAATCTCCTGAATTGGTACAACAAAAATACAAAAAGGGAAACACATTCTCAGTGGTAGAATTTGAGAGTGATAATATTATCGGTTCGGTTACGTTTCGCTCGGATGCTCAGTGCGATGCTGAGGCAGTTGTTGTAAGCTCTGAGCAAGCATTATTTATTGAGTATCGTATATTGATAAACGAGAAAGAAATTGATGAGTTCCTAACATCAGCATATGCCAGTGTTCAGGGGGCAAACACTTAACAATCACAGGCAATGGGCGCGAAAAAGTCCGCGCCAATGCTTTAAGCGTTATGTTTTCTAAGAGTGTGGATATGGAAGAAAAACTGTATGAATATGGAAGCGATTGGGAAGTGATTCGCGTAGTAATTGAGCGAAAGGGTCTTGATAAAGTGCTCTCATTCGCCCTCAAATTCGAAAAAGGGAATGTTACCGAAGAACTAGAATTTCTTGGACCAAAGAACATTGAAAGTATCCCCGAATTAATCGATATGGAACATATTGTCGTTTCAAGAGAAAAAGATAGTCAAAAAGAGTACGGTACAATAAAAGTGGAGTTTTTCGGCGAGTGCTGGCAGGAAGTGTGGTGTGATTCAGTCAATAAAGTCGGTTAAACATAACAAAGCAAACCAATTTGCTACGGCCAAAGGCCTCCGCAGGGTTCGCCTTTGTTTACTCCGTTATGCGTAAATTATCCTGAGAAGCCTTTTATGAATGGATTTCAATTGATAGGAAAAGATAGCTTTGATCAGCTGTCGAAGTCCTTGAAGGAATCTGAACCTTATATAGAGGCAGATGGTATATGCATCGATATAAAGTGTTCAACTGCCGACATAACATTCATCTATCTAGAACAACACATAGTTTCAAAAGAAGAAGCCTTGTCGCTACTTAGTAATGTAATTGCTCTAGATGAGATGGTTGCTATGTTAAAGACCAATATCGATAGATTTAAGGAGCACGGAACAGAATACCATATCTCATACGTGGAGATTGAAAGTGCTAGTAAAATCGCTTTGTATTACTGTGGTGTTTCCGTTAATGAACAATGGGGAGTTGAGTTTCAAAAGAGTAAATCGGGTCAATGGGTATATAAAGGATACTGCTAAATTATTGCACTTTCGCATAATCGGGTAAGAGCTGGTATATCCTCAACTCTCCCCACACCAACCTGCATGCGGGACCGCAGAGAGCTGTTCATTTAACTTATCCGTTAGGATAATGAATTTTGATCCATCCGTCCTTGAGCGATAATTACCTGTAAAGAAAACGGTGGTTTTATTTACAGTTTATTTTTGTTATTAACCTTTCGGATAGTGCGGCCTTTCTCACGCCAGCCGTTATGCACTTGTGTTAATATTAGCGATCACTTAACAAAAGGATGTGCTATGACGGTTTTTGCTTTTGGGCTGGCTCTATGTTCTACAAATGCAGTATTAGCATCTATTAAGTAGAGAGTATGTCGAAACTAGACAGATAAATAGAACATTTTTTGTATTTTGATTTTTTAATATTTATGTGGAAGCTTGTTTGTGATGCTAAAGATAAATAAAAAAATGACTATATTTGTAACGTCTATAGCTATAGTTTTATTGTGCTATTTTGTTTTTAGAGGCTCTGTTGTAATGCTAGCAGCCGATTTTTATGATTCCGGGGGGCGTGATAAAACGGTTTCCTTGCGTTTGTATAATGTTGCTGCAGATTGGGGGTACCCATTTGCACAGTTTAAAGCAGGCACAATGTATTTATCAGGAAGGGTAGAAAGGGCTGGTGAGGTAAATAGGGAAAAAGGATTTCAATTAATCAAAGCTGCTGCAGAACAAGGGTTTGTAGAAGCTGAGTCTGAAATAGCCTACTTGTACGAGAAAAAAGGCAACAATAAGGAAGCTTGCAAATGGTATAAAAGCTCAGCAGAAAAAGACTATATATTCTCTTACTTAAAAACTGCGCGATGCTATCGTCAGGGAAAAGCATTTAAGAAAGATATTCAAGAGGCTTTAAAATGGTATAAAAAGGATGTTGATAATAATGTTCATGTAGGAACTAAATATGAATATGGGCTGGCGATTCTTGAGGGTAATCCAACTGAAAATGATTTAAAAAAGGCAAACACACTTATTCAGGAAGCAATGGATGAAGGGTTAAATTTAAGCCAATATGAAATTGGAGAGTTAAACAAAAAAGGATTAAATCTAAAAACAAGTGATACAACTTCAAACTGATGCAATTAGGAATGCCTGGATGGCAAGCTGTTGAGAATAGACTATCTCGTTGAGTTAGCACGCGAAGCCCCGTCCTTACTGGACGGAAAGGATGTCAGAAGCGTTTTTTAGCAGCTTTATAGACCTTGCTATGTTCTTGACGGCCAACTGCTATCACTAGAACAACCACCTTATCATCCATAAATCCTGTATCAAATGGCCCACAGACTTATGACAGATCAGAGCCACCTATCCACACAACCAGTGGACAGCTTTGTGGATGATTGGTAAAGGCCCATAAGTGTTGGGCTGTATCTGAATTGTACAAAAAATAGCCGATACGCAGGGTTATCGGCTATTTTGGTGGAGTGAGTATTCCAGAACTTGTCTGGTTAGACATTAATCAATAGGAGATTATGTCTAAAATATCTTTAACTTCAATTTCTTGCTTACAGTAGTTGGGTGCCATGTTTTGAACAAACCTCTTCTTTTTTGCCCTGGTTCTGAATAAACAACATTAACTCCCACATTACCAATAGCATATAACCAATTAGCAAATACTACTTTTGTATTCGTTTTTTGAGCATGAACTTCTGTCACTCCTGTGTGGGGTTCACTTAGTCTGCCAATTGATATATGGATACAAGAATGGGGTGTCCTATTAAGAATTGCTTGTTGAAAACCGTATATATTAATTGGAATACCGTACTCTACAATTAAACAGCCAAAGAGCTTAACAAAAAACAAGTGAACATTTAGCATCTGTTCTTTCGTTTTACCTGGAAATACCTTATCAAGACGGAGAACATTGTTCGATGGATAGTTTGTTTTCCTGAGGTGAGTTGACAAAGCTGCCCATGATTTATCGTAGTCTGATGTTCTCGCATTGTTACATTCAGCACACAGCAATGCCTTAGATTTGATATCATTTGACTTTTTTATGCTGTTAATCTTTTTTCTTGTTCTATCTTCATAATGTAAATATAAAGGTTGCTTTTGAGTGACTTTGCCGAATTCAGACTTTAAATCCGAAGCTTTTATAAGATGCTCACCAGTTTTAGCTTCATTCTCGCAAATCCAACAGAGCATCGAACTCTCCTCAAAAAAACTAATAAATAATAACTGTCTCTCTAGCTCAATACTTAAAACAACTTTAAGCTTCAACTATCCAATAGGGTATGTAGAGTTATCCATTACTACAAACGCTGCTTAACAAGCCACAACTACCGTACAACTAACTTTACTTCTTAATTTATTTTAGCCATAAATGATCCAACGCACTTGAATGTGAGCGGCTACTCATTATAATGCGCAAACTTTGCTCAATTATACCGATATTGCCGTCACAAGAAGTACATAATGAATCGTTTACACATCACGCTTGCCTGCCTAATTCTATCTATTTTTCAGGTCTTTCTTTCCCCTTTTGTAATAGCCAATACAACAGATGCTGTTGGTACCCTTTCTGGTGCTTTTTCAGTCGGCACGGATGGTGCGGCTAATTACCGTATTCCGTTGGAGTTGCCGCCAGGTGTTAATGGGTTAAAACCAAATTTAGCCTTGGAATATGATAGCCAGAAAAAGGGTGGCTTAGTGGGTACAGGCTGGCGTTTAACGGGTTTTCCTGCGATTAACCGTTGTCCAACCACGTTAGAACAAGACGGCTTTATTGATGGCGTTGATTTTGATGATAATGATAAATATTGTCTGAATGGCCAGCGTTTAGTCGCGATTAATGGTGATTATGGTAAGAATGGGACTGAATATCGTACTGAACACGACAGTTATAAAAAAATTATTTCCTATGGTGCGGTAGGTTCTGCGCCCGCGTATTTTAAAGTCTGGTATAAAAATGGCGAAATGGCCGAGTTTGGTCATACCGATGATGCCCAGGTAGAGGCACAGGGTAAATCTGACATTGTGCATTGGGCCATTAATAAAATTGAAGATCGTTTTGGTAATACGATTAATTTTCAGTACGCTGAAAATAATGATATTGGTGAGCATTATCCGACTTCAGTTAGTTATGCGAATGTCATCGTTAATTTTATTTATACTGATAATAATTACACCACCACACGCTTTTTACAGGGCAGTCGTTTTACCCGTACGCGTCATTTAACCAAAATTGAAATGACGGTGGCCAATAAAAAACAATTTTATGCATTACGCTACAGCCGCAGTACCAATGATCGTCGCCACTGGATGAAAGGTATTCGCTTCTGTCACAGTGAACAAACCTGTTTACCCGAAACGACATTCGATTGGGACCATGCAGAGACCACGGTTTCTAACTATAAAAATGTACCGCTCGAAACGCCTGGTATTGAAAATGATCAATCTGCGTATTCCTGGTTAGTCGGTGATGTCAATGGTGATGGTAAAGCGGATTTAATTGCTCAGCGACTGACAGCAAGTGGCAATGTGGTCAATGTGCGCATGGCTGATAACTCAGGATTAACACGGCCACATCTGTGGTATCAGGATAGTCAAAACTGGGCGAATCATCATCGATTAGCTCAAGACATGAATGGTGATGGGCTAACGGATCTGGTGTCCTATCAATTATCCAGCTCAGGTAATTTTGTGTATGTCCAGCTATCGACGGGTAATGGCTTTGCAGCGCCTAAAAAATGGACCCACATAACCACTAACTGGGATGGCTATAAAGCATTACTAGCGGACGTCAATGGGGATGGTCGCAGTGATATCGTTTATTACGCGCTCACGTCCGGCTTAATGGATATTGAAGTACAGCTGTCAGAAGGCGATCACTTTGCCCCTGCACAAAAGTGGGTGGTAAATACCCAGAATTGGAATGAACATCAGTTGTTTGCCGCAGATGTTAACGGTGATGGTTTGCAGGACTTGGTTGTTAGCTACATAGGTAAAGCAGGCAACCAGTTATACGTCATTAAATCCGATAACCCGACAAAAGTTGTTGAACACTGGCAGCAAAGTACTGAAGGCTGGAATGAAGGCACCCATCACATTGCAGATATGAATGGTGATGGGAATGATGATGTGGTGTCCAGTTATTTGGGCCGCTCTGGCAATCTGGTGTATGTGTCACTTTCAACGGGGACCGGCTTTTTGCCAATGCAAAAGTGGTTCGATTTGCGCAATGACTGGACAGACCATACACGCCGTATTGCTGATCTGAATGGTGATGGGCGACAAGACCTGGTAGCGGATTACTTTGGTGACAATGGACACCATACCTATATTCAGTTATCACAAGGTGATGGCTTAAGAGAATTGACGAAGTGGAATACGCTGTACACCAATTGGCAACAGTGGTTTCGCTTACTGGGTGATTTGAATGGTGACGGTCAAGTTGATTTAGCCGCTGGTCGTCTCAGTAGTCAAGGTCACTTCACCCACTACCAGTACGTGACGGGTTCTGTCGCACGCCAAATCACCCAAATTACGGATGGGTTAGGTCATACTACCCAAATAAATTATACCCCCCTCACCCACAATACAACGTTCACCAAGAGCACTGGCAGCCAATACCCCGTCAAAGATGTACAACCTACGGTGCATGTCGTCAGCGAAGTCAAACAAGCCAATGGAATCGGTGGCGAGTTAACCACTCAGTATCACTATAAAGGCTTAAAACGACACCTGCGGGGTTTAGGGGCCTTAGGTTTTGCTGAAATTACCAGCACGCAAGTTGAGACGGGCATTAAAACCACCGACCAGTATTTACAGGATGTGGCCAACCGTAAAATCGGTTTACTGAGTCATTCACAAACCTGGTCTGCAACAGGTGTTTTATTAAAAGACGCCCAACAGACCTGGCAGGTGAATACCCTGGATGATGGGGACATTAAACGTTTTCAAACGCATTTAGTGTCACGCGAAACCCAACAAAAATCACTGCAAGATGAATGGCTATCCACGCTAACGGAAACCTTCAGTTATGACGACTGGGGAAATAACACAGAAGCCAAACAAATTATTAAAGATGCGTTAGGCCAGCAACAAAGCACCACCGTTAACACCTACCAAAACAATGAAAGTAACTGGCTCATCGGTTTAGCGACACAAACGCAAGCCACCAATGTGGGGGTATCGGGTGACAGCCAAACACGCACCACGCAGTTTAGTTATGATGCCACGACTGGTGCATTAACCCAGCGTATTCAGGAACCAGGTCAAGGTGATTATGTCCTGACAACGGAGTTTAAATACGACAGCTTTGGTAATTTAATCGAAGAGCAAACTCAAGGTGCCAAGGTTGCTGCACGCAAACAGACGTATGGCTATGATGCTGATGGCCGGTTTTTAACCTCAACCACCAATGCTTTAGGTCATAAGGCGCAACAAACCAGCGATGCCTTCTGGGGTGTGCCGCTAACGACCACTGATGCCAATGGCTTGGTCATGCAATACCGTTACGATGCCTTTGGTCGTCTGACGAGCCAAACGGCACCGGATAATACTAATACTTCCATCACGCGGGGCTGGTGTAATGCAGAGACAGAATGTCCTTCAGGTGCCGTGTATTGGGTGAAAACCCAAGCCCAGGGCAGTGCCCCCACCACGGTTTATGTGGATCAGCTCGAACGGACCATTCGCACCGAAACCCTGGCCTTAACCGGAGAAACACAATACCAGGACACGGTGTATAACGCGCTGGGTCAGGTGGAGAAAACCTCGTTACCTTACTTTAAAGGTGATGAGGTGTTCTGGAGCACGTACGAATATGATCCCTTATTACGGATCGTCAAAACCACTCAACCTGATGGCATCACCAGTGAGGTGGCTTATCAAGGTTTAAATAAAGTCCTGACCAACGCCAAAGGCCAGACCAAAACCGAACACTATAACGGGGCCGGTCAACTGGTGAAGGTGATTGATGCGTTAGGCAGTACGCTAAGCTACACCTACGACAGTTTTGGTAATCTGACGCAAACCTCGGATCCAGACAGTAATATCGTCGAACTGAAGTATGATGTGTTGGGCCGTAAGATTACGATGAATGATCCTGATAAAGGTGCATGGTCTTATGAATATGATGCGTTGGGTCGGCTGATTCGTCAGCAGGATGCCAAAGGTCAAGTCACGAAGCTCAGCTATGACAAACTCGATCGCTTAATCAAACAAACGGAAAATGCCCAAGCCAGTTCTAAACTACTCTGGCGTGTTTCTGAGTGGCAATATGACCAACAGCGTAAAGGGCTGTTGGATCAGGTCACGGTTGATGGCATTAGCCAACAGTATCAGTATGATAACTTGGGGCGCTTAACCGCAGAAACCCAAACCCTGTTTGGCGAAAGCTTTACCCTGAGTTACAGCTATGACCAATACAGCCGTCCTCTACAAACGACCTTTCCAACGGGTTTAACGGCGAAGCAAACGTACAACGAGCGCGGCTACTTAACCTCAATTACCGATGGTAAGGCCAGCAATGCCACCACCTATTGGCAAGCGCAAGCGGTGGATGCGTTAGGCAATATTACCCAACAACAGTACGGTAACGGTGCGACCACGCTACGGGTGTTTGATGCCAAAACCGGTCGTTTGCAAGACAGCGGCGCCTATATCGGCAGTACCACGCAAATTGAAGACCTGCATTTTGCCTACGATGAATTAGGCAACCTCACTCAGCGTGAAGATAAACGACAGAAGATCCAAGAAACGTTTGCCTATGATCAACTCAACCGCTTAACCGACGTCACCGCGCAACTCAGTGGTAACACTATAACCACCAGCGTGCAGTACGATGCGTTGGGCAATATTACCCATAAATCCGATGTCGGTGATTACAGCTATGCAGGCAAATGCGGCAGCCAACAAGCCGGTCCCCATGCGTTAACCAAAACCACGGGCAGCCAAAACGCGACCTATTGTTATGATGCCAATGGCAATATGACCAGTGGTAATGGCCGTACCGTGCGTTACACTGCCTTTGATAAGCCTGATCAGATTATCAAAGGTGACTACCAAATCGACCTGGTGTATGGTCCTGATCAAAAACGCGTACGTCGGATTGATCAAGGTCCCACTGGCACCAGCACGACCTACTACCAATCCGGTGTTTATGAAAAGGTGGTGAGTGATACCGGCAAAATACAGCACAAGCATTACATTGCTGACGTCGCCATTATCACTAAAACCGAAAATGCCGGCACCGAAGATGGCACAAAAACCAATTATTTCCACCGCGATCACTTAGACTCACTCACCGCCATTACCGATCAAAATGGCCAAGTGGTTGAACGGTTTAGTTATGATCCTTGGGGTAAACGTCGTCAGACGGATTGGCAAGCCGCGATTGATTTTACGCAAATCACCAGTACCATTACTAAGCGCGGCTTCACCAACCACGAGCATTTGGATGGTGTGGGCCTGATCCACATGAACGGGCGGGTGTATGATCCTAACGTCGGGAGATTCCTGAGCGCAGACCCATTTGTTCAGTTTGTGGGTGATTTACAGAGTTATAATCGTTATAGCTATATCCTGAATAATCCCCTTAACGGAATAGATCCTTCAGGGTTTACCATCATAAGTGAAAAAAGCTCAGATCCATCATTTGATAGCTATTTTAATGGTGGCTCGCCAAGTGAAATATTATCAGGTGGAAAAAGTGGCGGATATACACCAGAGGGTGGATCTCAGTCAGGTAGTGGCTTCAGCGATCATGATAGTCACAATACGTTTGATGAACGCATGGGGGTTAACTTTGATAATATCCTTGATCCTCCTGATCAAGTGCAAAATGATGTTAACTTCCATACTGATCAAGTTGCAGGGTGGGATGGTTACGAATATTTTTACGGCAAAAGA
This sequence comes from Zooshikella ganghwensis, assembly GCF_018263875.1. NCBI lineage: Bacteria > Pseudomonadati > Pseudomonadota > Gammaproteobacteria > Oceanospirillales > Zooshikellaceae > Zooshikella > Zooshikella ganghwensis. The sequence continues at coordinate 5,270 of NZ_JAEVHG010000036.1, read as the reverse complement.
CACGCTATTCATAGATTAGGGACAAGACAGCCAACTGAGAAGCTAGCCAAGGATTGGAATGTCGATCCAGAAACGGTTGAAAATGTAAATTTAGTTTTGGATATTGCAGGCATATTAGCTGCTGCATGGAGAACAAATATACCTAAAGCATTCGACGCTGTTTTTGATGTTTTTTGGAAAAAGAAAGGTGGTCTACCTAAAGATGTAGGCAAAAAAACAACAAAGCCTCAGAGGAAACCAGGCTCTGCGGGAATAGAGAGAACAGGTAAAAACTTTACCCCAAAAACTAAAAAGGAAATTGATGCTGAAAATGCTGCTCAAAATGGAGGTGTAAATCGCTGTGTAAACTGCGATATTGAAGTTACACCAGCTAAGAGACATCAGCGAGGTGTAACTCCTCCATCTAACGAGAGGCACAGAGATCACATTATTCCTAAATCTAAAGGTGGTGATGGCACTCTCGAAAATGGTCAAATTCTTTGTCGCTCATGCAACCTAGATAAAAGGGATAAACTGTAAAAATGAGTAGCCACGTAAAGCTGTTTATTGAATATTTTATTGGAGATTCAAAAGAAACTGAAACAGAGTCCATATGGGCTTTACCTGTAAAGAAAGGCTATAAGCTTGATAATATTCCTTTCTATGTAAAAGGTGTTTCAATTGGTGATGTTGTAAGTGCTGAAGAGGTCGACGGTTATTTGTATATGAAGGAGTTATTAGAGACTTCTGGCCACAGCACTATTCGGCTTTGGTTTTCTAGTGAGCAAGATGTTCAATCCACTAGAGATACACTAAAGTCTATGGGGTGTAGTTCAGAGGTTAGTGACCAGCCTAGACTTGTTTCTGTAGATATCCCGCCAGCAGTCTCTTATCAGGAAATTCGAGCCTATCTTGATGAAGGAGAGGCTCAAGGTAAATGGGACTATGAGGAGGCCTGTTTAGGCTTTCTATAAAATTGACCACTTTACATATTTTTTCTTTAAAGCAGCTTCAGCTGCTTTTTTTATTTGTTGGTTTTTTGAGCTTACTTGCCTTTGCAAAAATGGAACTGTTCTTATGTTTTTATGCCAACCAGCGGATGCAGAAACAATCCAAGCTTTACTGTTTTCTGGCGTGCTGCTACTATCTGCATAATTAAGTAGCATATTTATATCATCTTCCTCTGGGATAATTTTTAGCATAGCAACAGCTCTTAAGACACCATCTGATAATAGTGGTTGATAGTTTTTACTTGTCACATACTCAATGGCTTTATGGATGCTGTTTTCTGATAAGTAGGTAAGCCTTGTTATAGCATCTCCAAGTGCTAGATAAACCATAGTTGCCTCAAACTCTCGTTCTGTGAGTTCAAGCATAAAGCCTAAGCTTTCAATATAACCTGACTCTCCTAAAGCCATTATCATTTGATACTGCGTTTCCCAAGTCCGCTTATCTTTTAGCTCACTTTTTAATGCGGCTAGTAATGCAGTCCCAGAATCTTTTGACTTTAATTTCCTTAGCTTTTTGGCTGCTGATTTACGTTTAGCTGATGATTTATTACTTAACTGCTCAACAAGAGTTTCAATATCTGAATAAGCCATCTAGTTACTAGCCTCAACAAAAAGATACCCTGAATTCGATTTAGGTCAGAATACCAAAAACCAGAACAGCAGCAACCCCAACCCAAAAAGCTGTTTTTTTTATTTTAAACTTCTAACGCAACCTCATGCGCCTTGCTCACTTGTACGGCTTCTGCTGGTGGTTGCTCCTCTAGATACTCAAGTGCCAGTCGCTTCTCCTGATTGGTGCTCATGCACTGGGCCAGGGTGGCTAAGCGTGTCTGTTCCTTGTGGTTTTTTTACATCTCGAAATAAATTTTAAAAGACACAAGCTGTATATCAGGAACTGTTGATGTATTTGCTCGTGCCCTTAGTGCGCCTACTCCACCGCAGAATACCCAACCCCCTCGAAAAAACTTCCGATAATCTATGTTATCGGCCATTTTTTTGGCCGATATATACCTATTTTGGCCGACAACTGGCCGTTATATTGGTTTTATGCTTTAATGTTGGCCGATAACTTAAAATTTTGGCCGATATCCAGACAACCATGCAGAAAGATGAATTACTAGAACACCTAAAGCAGTTTACTCAACCGGTGGCACTTAGGGACATCAAGAAGGGCTTAGACCTACCTGAGCGCACGCTAAGGCGTTACTTAGCCCAACTGGTTGATGAAGGTAAAATCCAAGCTGAAGGTAAACTTAAGGGACGTCGCTATTGTTATATTTCTCAATCAACATCTAGCTCTGAGCAGCAACCTGCAATTGAGATTGGTCCCAGTAACCTGGTGTACTCGAGCATCAGTCAACAGCTTATGGCTCAAATTCGGCAGCCTTTGTTTCAACGTCAACCATGTACATATCAAGCACAATGGATAGATGCCTACACACCCAATGAAACTTACTACCTGACTGAAAATGAACGAGACCTGTTACATAATACGGGTAGCCGTTTAAGCCAAGAGTTACCTGCAGGCACATATGCTCGTAAGATATTTAATAGGCTACTGATTGATTTGTCTTACCACTCATCACGTTTAGAAGGTAATACATACTCTTTAGTCGATACACAAAAGCTGCTTTTAGAGGGAACGGCTGCAGAAGGTAAGATGGATGTTGATAAAGTGATGATCTTAAACCACAAAGATGCCATACAGTTTCTTGTGGATGGGATTAATCGTTTACAGATTAGTATGGAAAATATCCAAACATTACACTATTTGCTTGCAGATGGGTTGGTAGCACCTGGTGCTGCAGGTCATATACGACAAGATGCAGTCAGAGTTTCATCGACAACCTATATGCCAATGGAAGGCCAACAACGCCTTACCGCTCAGCTCGAAAAGCTGATTGGGAAAGCGGCTTCAATTGATGATCCCTTTGAGCAAAGTTTTTTCTTGCTGGTCCATATTAGCTACTTACAAGCCTTTATTGATGTTAATAAACGAACAGCACGGCTTAGCGCGAATATCCCTTTAGTTAGGCATAATCTAGTGCCACTGTCATTTACAGATATTGATAAAGATGACTATGCAACAGCCGTCATTGTGACTTATGAACGCAATGAAATCAGGCCCCTGGCTGAACTTTATGTTTATTCCTATTTACGAAGTTGTACACAGTACTCTGTTGTAACAGAAGCAATGGGGATCGACACAATGCGTGTTCTTTACCGTGAAACTCGCAGGCGATTGATTAGTCAGGTTGTGAGCTCCAAACTTGTTGGCTCACAACTTAAGCGGTGCATTGAACAGTTCACACAAGAAGAAATTCCTATTGAGCATCAAGCCAAATTTATGGCAGATGTCGTATTTGATTTAAATAATTTACAGCCATTTAGCATTAGTGGCATGGGTATTTCTCAACGGGAGTTGGAGGAATGGAAGGTGTTATACCTAGAAAAAGGAGCAGGGTTTTAGATTTATAATATATAGCCGATACGCAGGGTTATCGGCTATTTTGGTGGAGTTAATATTCAAGAAAATGGCTGATTAGGTATCAGCATTTATCCCTAACCCCGCTATTTGTGTAGTTATTACCCATCTTTCACTAGGCGTTTCTTGGCCGTAAAGGGTATTATGATTAGGTTCAAAATTAGCAAGCTCTTGTTGTAGGAACGTTGAAATTTGTCCAAAACATTGTTCTTGCTTAGCCTGCGACTCGTTGGGTAAATCTTCTAAGAGCTCTTGAGATATTTCGAGAATAATTGTTTTGGATCTTTGATTAGGCCTTCCTGGATCATTGTTTAACGTCCAATCAATCAAAAGTGAGTTATTTCTTTCCTTTATTTCTGCATTAGAGGGAAATACTGATTTCACGATTTCAAAGATGATTTCTTGTGCATTCACAGCACTTTCTCCTTGTGTGCTTTTGAATCTATTAACGAGCATAACCTTGAGCCCAAAGATCATGGTATGCCTTACAGATCCAATTATTCAGCAGGGTAAGTTGAGTTAACCATTACTGCAAACATTACTCATTAACAAACCACAACTAGCGTACAACTAACCTCGCTTTTTACTTTATTTTAGCAATAAATGATCCATCGCACTTGAACGTGAGCAGATACTCACTATAATGCGCAAACTTTGCTCAATTATACTGATACTGTCGTCACAAGAAGTACATAATGAATCGTTTTCACATCACGCTTGCCTGCCTGATTCTATCTATTTTTCAGGTTTTTCTTTCCCCTGTTGCGCTAGCCAATACGACAAAAGCCGTCGGTACCCTGCCTGGTGCTTTTTCCGTCGGTGGCGATGGTACGGCCAATTACCGTGTCCCGCTCGAATTACCGCCAGGGATTAATGGCTTAACCCCTTCATTAGCGCTGGAATACGGCAGCCGTAAAGGTAATGGTTTAGTCGGCATGGGCTGGCGTTTAACGGGTTTTCCAGCCATTAATCGATGCGCGACGACCTTAGCCCAAGATGGTTTTATTGATGGCGTTGATTTTGATGAGAATGATAAATTTTGTTTTAAAGGCCAACGCTTAGTCGCGATTAATGGTAATTATGGTGCTAATGGTACTGAATACCGCACTGAACAAGAAAATGATTTAAAAATTATTTCTTATGGCACGGCTGGAAATGGGCCCGCGTATTTTAAAATCTGGTATAAAAACGGCATGATCGAAACCTTTGGTGAAACGGATGATGCGCGTTTTGAAGCACAAGGTACGTCGGAGGTTATCGGTTGGTCAATTAATAAAACGGAAGATCGTTTAGGTAATTTAATTCATTATTTTTATACGGAAAATCATGACGACGGTGAGCATTTTCCACAAAAAATAACGTATGCCAATACCACCCTGAATTTTAATTATGACGAGAATGGGTATAGCGTTACCAGTTATTTAAATGGCAGTCGTATTATTCGACGTCGACATTTAACAACGATTGCCATACAAGCAGGTTCAACCACCCAACATTATCAATTACGTTATGATCACAGTGTCAATGATCGTCAACATTGGTTAAAAGGCCTCACCCGTTGTACGGCAGAGAAGGTCTGTTTACCCGAAACCCAGTTTAACTGGGAACATGCCGAAGCCAAAGTTACCCCATACCGTAATATTTCGTTAGCCACCCCTGGCTTGGAGCGTGATCAGTCTCAATACCGTTGGTTAACGGGGGATGTCAATGGTGATGGGGCTACGGATTTAATTGCGGCCCGCTTAACCAAAACCGGGAATGTCGCCACCGTGCGTTTAGGGGTGCCAGGTGATCCC
>NZ_JAEVHG010000035.1:0-19835 GCF_018263875.1 Zooshikella ganghwensis | reverse complement strand
ACGACTTGGTTGACTGCTTCTTGTTTAAATTCGCCTGAGTAACGGATACCTTTACCCATGATTTACCTCTTATGGTTTAAGTTACATTTTTACCATAAAAAGTGTCTAAGGTTTTCAGGCCGTACCAAATAACCTACTTCAGAGAATGAATCTTCAGGAGAAATAGAGTATTCATACAAAAGAAACTCTTCGCGTATTATACCCGCTAATTCAGATAGACTCACCGACAAACTAGCTTTCTCTAACCAATCTGGTGTATTTTCGCCGAAATTATCATAGCACCACTGTATTGCTTGGTCATATTTAATGACATTGCATTCAAAAAGGTGGACGAGAAAATTTAATTCTTTTTTAGAGAATTTTTCCATTACTCCCTCTAAAAAATATAACTATCAATAAACATCACTTTGATGTAAAGCCTAACCTCATTGTAAGCCTTATGGCTCTTATCATCCACTGAAGTAGGCTATTTGGGAGTTGTTGAGGATCTGTTTGATTTAGCTGGGTAGGTAGTAGCTCTTATCCGATTAGGCATGCCTACCACTCACTAGTGGTCTAGTTCAAATATTGGATTGATAAGTGTGTATTGATTTACTGGTTATGGTGTGAATTACTTTAAGCACTTTTGAATCCCTTCTTCTTCTGCAACCTCATTCAAGTATTCGATAATTTCAGCTATTTTGGGATTTAATATTTCACAATGCTTGAGCTCGGATTTATCGTGAGTGACCTCATAAGAAACGACGTGATAACAACCTCCAGCAATGTCTTCACCTCGACCTTCCTCTTTACACTTAGCTACAGCTTTATAAAAAAAATGCGCTCGGGCTGCCTTTAAACATGAATTATATGGTTCAGTAATTTCCTTTTTCACTTCAGTTCGTAACTTCTTGTATTCAGGAGTCAGCTCACACGCAAAGCTACCAAAGCTCAAAAATAATAATGGCAGTAAAAGTTTTCTCATAGAAACATAACACTTTGATTAGCCAGCCCGCAGAGTGTCGGCTTGATTATCTTGTCATAGCGACCTACTTGAGTAGCTCACTATTAATTTTCATTAACAGGTCTTGCATATTAGTTTTTTGTATTTTGATATCAAATGATTCAGCAATACACTCAAAAGTAGAATCATGAAACCAAAATATATAGTGCTTTAATCTCTTCCAAGACTCAGGGTTATAACAGCTATGCACGCTGTTAATCTGACGTATTTCATCTATCCACCGCGAATTTCGCACAACTTGTGCTGTATAGCTTTCTAGACCTTTACCCTCTAGAGGATGCCCCTCATGAACCTCGTCATTTGGAGCTCCAAATCTTGTAGATATGCAATTCTCAAAGGATATCAATGCCAAATCAGAAAATTCTTTTGTGCCTGCATCAACAACTCGCACATATGTACCATTCCAATCAGGATCAACTTCTTTTACATAAAACGTGAGATAAACATGACTCTCGTTTTGTAATAAAAATGGAAGTGGTGCTCCAATATCCCATTCAACGGGAAAATCTATTGGTTCAGCGAATTCTTGGTTTGAAGCACGCGCCAAGTCGCGCTCAGCATTAAGAAGAGCTTGATGTGCCGCAAAAAATTCAGCTCGCTCTCTTTCCCCAAAAGACTGTTGAGCATTTTCTATAGCTCTTAACTCTATCTTTTGAGCAGCTTTCAATTTATCTCTTAACTTGGCAATTATCTCATTCATCGTCGTTTTAAACATTTTTGTTATATGCAGTGCTTTTAAAAAAATTATTCATTTACTTTTACAAGTGATGATTCTAGGTAGCGAAGTACATATGGTAGCTCTGCAGGCTCTGATTCAGGAAACTTTGCACCATAGAACGCTACATGATAATCAAATACATCCAATTCACGGTTTTTCCAGACATGGATAACTACGCCAACTTCTCCAGTCGAAATGAGTTTAACTTTTGTCCCAACTTCAAAAGGCATAAATAATTAAGTTTCCAAACAGTTTGATAATGGGCTTACGCTACTCTGTAGTGTCAGCCTAGGCCAGCTTGTTGGACGAGCATTGAGCAACTTGTTATGATTATAATTACCGGTTATCAACCTTAAACTCCGAATAATCATAGTCGTCAAAGTTTAGGCCTGATGCTGAGCCTATAACACATCCACCAACGCAACAATCAGGATTTGGACAAATTGCAGAGCTTTCGTTTTGCCACTTTTTGATTTCTGATGGAGTAAAGCGATGGTAACAACTCGTACACATACACGATTCACTAGCATCAATTTCTGAGCGATTATTCCAGGTGTGTTCTTCAAGAGCCTCACCTAGCTGCCTTAATTTATCATCTGTCAAGCCTTTAGGGTTCTTCATGTTCTTTACATATAGCACCGAAGTAAACTGCACCACCAGGCGTCAATTTTAATCTTTTGTTATGTGATTGCCCATTGCCTTATTAATGCTTTCGGTTAAAGCAGTTGCACTTTCACATGCTGGATCTTCTGACCCATATTTACAAGATTTACCAAGTACCTTAAGGGCTTTTTCAAAATCCTGTTTTATGCCTTTTCCATGAGCCAAATGAAAGCCATACATTGTACAAGCCCAAGGATCATTCCAATCACACGCCTTCGAATATGTCCTAATAGCACAAGATAGCACTGCATCATCTGAATTATGTTGCATTGTAGCTGCACTATTGGTGCAACCTGAGGGTGAACCAAGCCTACAAGATTTAACAAATAAAGCTTCAGCATACTTTTCATAATTATTGAGCTTCGTAATTTGAATATGTTGAGCTAAGTTATAACAATAAGCAACCTTGTCTTTTTTACACTCATCAAGGCATTTATTTATATCGTTGCGGCAAAGCTCCTTGTCATAATCAACGTTTACTGGAACTTTTGGCATCATATCCGCAGGGCAGCCCACAACTGGTAACAACCAAGCTTCACTTTTTTGAAAAGCTTTCTCAGTTACAGTCTCCTGCGCATTAGCAAAAGAACAACACATAAGAACAAGCAGTACCTTGATAGATTTCATTTCACTCCTTACGAATATAACGCTTGGATAGCCCGCGCCTATAATCGCCGGACTGACCATTATGTTAGGCGACTATTGCTCCGATTTAATTAACATACTAAGCGTTCTCTTAGAGATCACTTTAATATCTGTAGGAGAATATGGATCTAAAGCCAATTCGCCCAATATGTTTATTGCGCTCTGCTTATCACCGTTGTTGAATAATGTTACAGCTTTGTTTATTAGTAGAAACCCTTCAGTTTCTTTATCAGGATCACCTGACAAGCCTTTTTCAATAGCTTCAAGCTTTTTCGACGGGTTATCATAAAATCCTGCTAATTTTTCCCATGCCGGAGAATAGTCTGGAAACTTAGCGGTGATTTTCGAGAATATCTCAAATTGCTGTTGTGGAGTTTTTCCCCACTCATGGCTCAGATAATACAGATATAAACCCTCTGGATACTTGCCTTTTCGTTCAAGATCTAAGTAGTGAAAGGCTGTTTTTGCGGTGAAAAAACCATTTGGTGATAACTCGTTAACCTTTTTATAGTACTTATAAGCTTGCTTAAAATCATTTGAAAGCAAATATGTATATGCCAAGTCATAGTATGGGTATGACCAATGAGGAGCTATTTTGATAGCCTCATTAAAAAAAACTATCGCCTTTTCATTTTCTCCTCGTTGGCCATACTCACGACCACTACTATGCAAAGCTATCGCTGAAGAAGGGATCGCTTTATCGCTTTTAATTTCCCAATTTACACTGCCATTAACATTCTCAAGCTCTTGCGCAGTGAGCACCTTTCCATCCCTTGATTTAAAGATGACTTCTAACGCCACAACCTCTCCTTGAAACATTACGAACGCAATTAATCCTAGTAAAAATTTCAATTAAGTACTCCAACATCTAATCGCCTAACACCTAAAATCACCAACGTTTTTAGAGCAGAGCATTTAGCTTAAAATGAGCGAAGTGAATGCCATAATGTGGTGCGGAAAAAACGTCAGGTGTATTTTTCTTGTTTAGGTGCTTTACTTAATTTCATATATAATACTATTCTTTTTCAAAATAGACTTTACGTCTTCTAGCTCATTCCGACTTAGATATTTTATGGAATAGCAACCGTCACTCACCAACTGTTTCTTTAGATTGCCAAGTGAAATTTCTTTCAACGAAAGATCGGCTTTTCTCAAAGCCCCCATAATCCTAACCATGTCCATTTCTTGATTAGTTTTTACCAGAACCTCAAACTCTGGTTCTACATGGACATGACCATCCTCAAGACCACCATATACCTCATTTTTACAGCGCAGACACAGCCAATAAATGTCTGCCTTATCTACACCTATTGCGTTTGGTCGATAAGTCTTTATCACTCGACCAAAACCACACTTTTCGCAAATTTCCACTTACTGTAAATCCTAGTTCCTAATTAATACACCAAGACTCAACGTAATCTCGTAACCTAGTAAACAGATTTGCACCTGTTTTTCTTCAACAACCCTAGCGCCTAACGCCACTGTCCAGTGATAGCCTTATTAGACATTGGCGTTACTCCGATCTAAGTTTTAGGTTAATCACGCCATTAGTTTCCCGAAGCTCAGTACTTCGCCCCTCTTTATTCAGTGCATTAATCTCTTTAGTTAGATACCAGCACTTACCCGATTATGCCTTTGCTTGAACATAACTAAACCTAAAATCATTAAAGACGACATTAAACTGAGCCCCCGAAACAAATAACATTCTCATTTCGATATCACCATCAAGAGCCTCATATTCCCAATACCCTAGATCACCTATTTCAGAGTCTTCTTGTAGTGATGTTTGATTAAATGATTTTACGCCAACAAAGTAGATTTCGTAGTTAACTGGATAATTGAGCTCTCTGTCCCAGCCTTTGAAGTTAATAGCAACCTCGTTTTTTACTAAATCGGTGCTGATTGAGGTTACGTTTGCATCATGAAGCGTGTGATTCTCTTCAAAAGAACGTAGCTGATCTGGTAGCTTTGACGATATCGATAGATAATATTCTCGGTATTTATCAATAACCGATTCATTTTCACAGCCTGATGCCCACCATTCACTTGTAAAATATTTCACTTTCTCTCCATAGAGGCATAACGCCGCAATAACCTGAAGCTTCTGCGGAAGATTTTTTTAGTGTAAATTGAGAGCGAAGCGAGCTACACCAAAAAAGCTGGAGTAGAAGCTGTTGGTGTTCATTGCTTTGTTAAACATTTTGGCTACATACCTAGAGATTCAGGGCCAGAAACTGGATGCCAACTAATTGTGAAAGCTAAATTTAGTTCTTCTGGCCAAAGTGGCTCTTCCTCTTCCCAGCCTACAACATGAAAATTCAGCCCATTTTCACGCCATTCTGTTGCCACATCAACGCAATAACCTTGACCTGTTAAAAACTTCAAATAATCGAGTAACGACTCTTTGTCGGGAATATTCGATTGGCTGGTGTCTTTGGTTAGTTCTACCGAAACACAACCGCTATTGTCGATGATAGCCTCACATACATAATTGGACCAGTGAACATTTGAGTCACTTATGAGACCTGAAACTGCTTGAAGAAACTTAGACTGTCTTTGTGCAAACCTTCTCGAAAATTCAGATCTATCCAATTTATTCTGCCTTTATGAATTTTGTATCACTGATGCTTAACTATTAATTAACACCACTTTAACGTAAAGCCTAATCTCATTGTAGGCTTTATAGTCAGTGATATCCAGCAAGCTTGGTAGATACCAGCTCTTACCCGATTAGACACACGCTACAGCACTGACGTTAATTCAATGTTGCTAATTTGGCCTGTCGTTTTAAATTGACCGATAAACTCTGACCAAATTGGTATACAAGATTGCATTTCTTTGGTGACTATATCGTAGTATTCACTCCCAACCCCTATGTATTTTTGTTTCATTTTGGTGCGATCAATGGCTTTTGCCTTCTCTAGATCTACCATAGAACGATTAAAGCCATCAGCAATAATCCAGACTAAAATACTTTCTACACCATCCCAATCTACAACCAAGTTAGCCACGGTATAATCAATATTTTCCTTTACTAGAATCCAATACTGACCATCTGGTGAGTGGTATTTTCTGCGAAGTTTTTCCAAATTTAACGCACCAGTATTTTCCAAAGCAATTAGGGATCTGTGTATTGCCTCTCTAATCAATATCGCCAAAGATCTGGCAATCTCATTATTTTCAATCAATATCCTGTACCAAATGCCTGACTATTAGTGAATGTCACTCTGACGAAAACCCAATGCTATTGTAGCCCCTATATTTCATGCTATCTAGCGAAGTAGATTACTTTAAAATACGTAGCCTGGGCCTGGATTTTCACTACCCTCAAATCTCTCTCCTGACTCTGTTTCGATTATTACTTTATATGCACACTGCCAATCAGGATAATGTTTGTTCCAAAAAAATTCTGCCTCAACAACTCTAAGGTCATCAGTAAGAAAATGTTGCTTGTCTAGCAACTCTTTTAACTTACTAGTAATTTTCTGCAATACATCTAGAAGTCCCTCTGGAGGGATAAATGCTTTTTCTTTGAGCTTAGTGTTCAATATATCCAAAGTAATTGAGGGGAAACCTTGATCTCTACACGCATTGCCTAAACAAGGATGCAAACCACTTTTTTTGCTTTTAGCATGCCCTGCAGCATCACCCGCTATTGCTATTAATTTCTTATCTCTCTTTTTCATGGTTTATTGTGCACTTAACGACTAAGAAACACCACCCTAATCCAAAACCTGACCTTTTTGAATTTTTACCTATAAAGCTTGTAAAATCTAAAAGGTTTTGGCCACTCATCTCTAGGTTTGAAAGCCAACGCAACTTCTTGGTTATCTAAAGAAGACTCCGTTAACAGAACACTATCCTCATACTGTTTTGCATTCTCAAACTCTTTTTCGTTGACTTTACATACAACCTTATAAAATGGCCCTGATAGCCATTCCTTAATTTCTGGTGTATCTTTAAACTTCAAGTACATAGCTAATGAAGCATGAGCAGCAGCAAGAATGGCAACTCCCTCAGGAATAGTATCTTTAACCAATATATACATTTTCATATCTTAATCACTCAAATACATCTGAACGATCTGAATAAACTCAACAACCTGATTAATACTCATCTTAAAGGGAGAATTTCCATTTATTTTAATCTCAATTGCAGAGAAATCAGAAGATACGCCAACAGTTATGACACTACCGGAGTTTTTCCATTGAAAATGACCTGACTCAGTCTCAATATATTGCTGTGTGTATTCTTCTCGCTCAATTTGACCTTCCCAAATTTCATGAGCAAGTGTAGTCAATATTTCTGTTATTTCCTTTGCGTCAAGAGCAGTAAGAAGACATTTATCACAGCCTTCTGGATCGACATAAAGATTAAGAAAGTTTCCATCTCTGACTATCCCAATTCGACCTTGCTTTACAAACCATTGATGCATTAAACTATTCTCTTATTTCAGCATACCAACCAATAAACACCACTCTAACATAAAACCTAACACCATTGTATGCCTTATGGCTCCTAGCATCCACTAAAGTAGGCTATTTGGGAGAGTTATTGAGGGTTTGTTCGATTTGGCTGGGTAGGTAGTAGCTCTTTTTCGATTATGTGTCACTTGTTAGCGCCAGGCTCTTTAACGTTAATTTTATCAGATCCAAAAAAACTTCTCTTGAACACTATAGCCTTGAAATATCTACCTGCTAGGCGAGCAATGACACCAACTGAAAATGCTAAAATAAATAAAAAACTTACAACTAAATCACCACCAAAGCGATCAGGCTTTAATGGTGGATTACTTATTGTAAAGAAAAACAATCCCCAAAGAAGAAACCAAATAATGAGGGAAGATAATACCAATTTTCTTCCCCATGGAATGATAATAGGGATAACTATCAGAAAGACTAAGATTGATAATAAGCCTGGCAATTCAAGCATTGTGTCATCTCATTTGTTGTTAACACATTACGCCGCAATGTGCGGATTTTAAAAGTGGAGTTCGTTCTTTGTCCTGAACTTATAAAATTCCGTATTATTGCCTTGTTAAGTTTTGTCACTAGCTTCATGCTTTATATTTAAAACTGGTCGTATAGTTATTATTATCTCCTCATCATCATTAACATTTATGCGAAGAGAGTTGCCGCTAACTGCAATATCTTTTACACCCATTACACTATATTCATAGATGTTGCTTCCACTAGCCCACATCATTAGTCGTACATCACGATGGTATGGGTTAATTGCACTGGTAAACTCAATAACTCCCTGTACGACTGAATAGACTGAATCATCAAACAACCAACCAGATAGGATCTAGGCCTTGTCGCTCTGGTTCTTGCTCAAATAGGCCTATCAATTCCCAATCTTTAGCACTTATCTCGCTCATATTTGAAACTTAACTATTAATAAACGCCACTCTAACGCAACCAATTAAAATTAACTACTAACTCTCAACTAAATTTATTATTAATAGTATTTACCCATGATTTTCTTTTTGCCTTTTTGATAGAAAATAATCAACCGCTTTATCAAGATCAGAACCAAACTCAACTTCTTCAGATATTTTACCGTCAGGACTCTCATAACCTGAGCAGTAATTCTCACCTTCAGTTGAGCGAATATAAATTGAGCCTTCTGACTCAATCACAATACCTTGTTCATGTTGAAGCACAACTTTAATTGCATCTTTAAAATCAAGCATATATTAGACCTCTTTCTATTCCTTATATAAATCTTTCCCCCACAAATCAAACAATACTAATATTCAAGCCCCACAATACATGCAACCCGCCATGCCAAGCGGTACTACTGGGTATTTTTCTATAAGTATACCCAAAACGAAGGGTTTTTAAGAGCGGCCATCAAGCGATGAAGCCCCCGAAGCTTATATTAATAAGTGACTGGGGTGAAGAGCGCTGACAACATACCCTAATAATGATTCGTGAAGGGTATATAAGTTCTTGTGTAGCAATCTATCAGTAGACATCTACCCAATTACGTGTTTTTAGTACCAAGATACCCCTTCCCTAGCTTTGCTTCATTAAGTTGATTGATGCTAGTAAATGGCCAAGATGAAACATCTCCATGTTCATGCCATTTATCAAGCGTGCTCTGACCAAAAACACCAAGGCTTATTGTTTTGAGAAACTGCTCTCTGAAGCTTGCAGAAGGCCATGTATACTCATTATCTGACTTTAGAAATAAGATCCACCTAGCAACTATTGAACGATCATCTTCTGCTAATGCATCCTTTCCTTTGAGTTTATACTCTTTCAGATCACTATATAGACACCATGCTCCGTGACTGAATACCTCCCATACAGCGGCATCTTTTGAATGAGGCAGGGCATCTTCAAATTCATCATTTGTGATTATACCAGCGCTTAAACTACGGATGAGTTCTGATAGTTTATTTCTAGCGTCTCTGTCAATCATAGATTCATATCTAACTATAAATGAGCGTAGCCCTTCGAACTTAGTTGTATGCCTTTCGTTTTAGTAAAGCCTTATCAACTCTTGGCTCATCCGTAAGCTGGCTTGACGCCAGCTATTACTGGATAGGAGTGGATGATTATTCTTTCCACTGTTTTTTTCTATAGGATTTCCAGTTTCTTAGAAACATATTACTACGGTAATAGTCATCCCATGAGTTAGGTAATGACTTAGGGTGCCTACGCCCTCTTACTCGAACAGAAATTCCTAGCTCGTTTACTGTTGAAGCAAAATACTGCTTCATTTCATTCTTCGTATGAGGATAACGAAAATAATCAGAATATCCCACACAGACCTCCATTAGCTATTAATTGCTAATGAAAGCCAAAGCCCCTTTTTAATAGTAGTTTTCTATAGTTCATAGCTTTTATCTCAATGAGTTTTAACTATTCAATAAACAATATGCTTACGCAATCATCACCATTCTACCGAACCTCTAATACAAGTACCACAAGCATACCTATCTACTCCAAACTTCCTGGAAAGTCAGCATAGACCCACCACTCTGGGATGTCATCCATTAGCGAACGTACGGTTCGTCCCTCTTTTATCATTTACCTACCAACTATTAACGACTAAAAGCCTAATTTTATTATCTTTTACCTCAGCTTTACTTCAATTTTATCATTCAACATATTTTCATACATACTGACAATAGAAGCTTGTTGGTGACAATTTTTAATTTCGTCAAAACTAGGACATGCCTCGCCTTCAAAAAATGTTTTGGGGTAAAGATATATTTTTTCAAGGCTCCAAGCTTTTCCTTGTGATAGGTATATTTTTGCAGAATCTTCATAGTGTGTGAGAGAAAACCCATTTTTTCCACATAATTCAACAAATGCAAACATATGGGCTAGCGCTACCGCACTAACAAACAATTCTGCAGGATGAACCTTACCTTCTTGGGAAAATTGATCATCAGTAGCCTTTTTTTTAAAAGGATACTCGATACTGCAAATATTATCATAACAATGAAGGCTATCCGTGATGCTACTTTCTTCACGATTCCACTTCACCCTAGTTTCAAATTTATAGCCTAGGCACATAATTTCGCTTATTTACTGACAGATTTAACTACTAATCAACCTAACTCTGACTGGCTAGATACCAGCACTTACCTGATTACGTCTATCTCTTGTTTTACTATTTCTACCCAGTTTTTCTCACTCGGCGGTATTATTAGTGCTTTACAGTTTTGCTGCTCACATTCTATTTTAACCCCTGGCAAATCATCTACTAGTAAATGAATTCCAAACAGGGGTGGTACTTTGCTAAACCGCTGCCTTGGAGTATTTCTAACTGCTTCATTATGTGATTTTTGGTTAACTACACCACTTATATTTATACCCAACAGTTTAAACCAGCTCTTTACGTAAAATGCAGATCTTAATGAGGTTGTATAAATCCAAATATCGTGCTCAATTTGTAAATCAACGAGCAACTGGACAGCACCTATTCTCAGCTCTTCTTTGTAGATCAGCCGATAAGGCCATTTCATTTTCTCACTTCCAACTACAAACGATTGCGTCGTTGGTATCAGAGTATCATCTAGATCAAATGCTATTCGCATGTTTTACTCAAAGAAAGGTCAGCCACTAATAACTTTGACTGGTTAGGTAACAGCTATCAACTGATTATGACTTATTTTTATACAGGGCCAAACCACATTGTTGGCAATTACCTGTACCAAAACCAAGAACAATATTTGAATTCGTACCAAATGGCTCATTACATCTCGGGCAAAGTATACGCGCAGCCTTAACGAGTTTTCTATAAAACGCAACAAAGGCAGCTAACCCGAAAAATGGGGCAAAAGCAGGCAAGACAAGGCTACTTACAAGTCCTAGTGCCAGACAAAGCAAGATAGGAAAATCTAGTTGGTAGGCCTCTTTCCGCTTCAATCTAATCTCTTTTAATGTACTTTCGTATTCTGTTATCATTTATTATCGTCAGCCTTATAAACCATAACTTCATCGTAGGTATCATAGCTTTACTACTCAGCAAGATAAATAATTTATCCGATTACTAGGCAGCAAGGCTCTGATCCTTATCCACTCATACCTATATTACTACATTTAATCTTCTATGAACTTCATGAATTTCCTGAAAGCTTGGTATACGTGCAGGCTTTGTTAAATATGAATATGCAACGCGCATTTGTGCTGCACACTTCCTTGGTTCCATGCAACCAATTCCTGTACCAAGGCCAGAACATACAACACTTTTAATTTTCATGGCGCTTTTATTTTCATTAAATTTTTTTATTGCCAGCAATATTGCACGAAAGGCAAGATATGCATTTAATGTATTAGATACATCCATTGGCACTCTCATAGTTGGCGCGGATATTAGGTAGGGCCATTTTTCATGGCTAGTATTAACAATGATGGCACTTCCTACAGGTAATTCTCCATGATATTCCAAGAGAATTTTATTCTTTAGTCTTTCTTCTGTGTCATAACCTATGATGTCTCTTATAGCTAAATCTAATCCACCATCCATGATTCCAAAACTATTAGCAGGGCTAACCATCGCATCAGCTGGGCATGAAAAATAATCCCCTGCTAACACTTCAAAATTCTTCTCGTCCCCAAAGGCTTCTTTCCATGCATTGACTAGCTTTTCATCTTTATCAATTAAAATGATTTTTTCTAGAAACACAACATCTCCTTTGAAGGTAACGATTAATGACATCACTATTATAACAAGCTCACATTACCCAACCAACCGTTCTACTCCAACTTGTATGTAATTCCCTACTACTGGTTAGATATAAACTATTATCTGATTAAGCTAGTCTTTCACGACTATAAAGATGGGTCCGACAATTGTCGCATTTATTACTTCCCTGCCATTGATTATTGCACACTACACATTCATAGCTTCGTATATGATGTTGATGAGTATCATTTCTAACTGAATAATGGTTGATAGGTTCTCTATAATCTCTAAGTTCAAGCCCATATTTCCTTTCTCTGGGGTGTAAAATCCATGACTTGGAAATCACATCATCACGAATAAATGTCTTCATTGACTCCTTATATTTACCCTTCACTTCCTTATCAAAAACAAGCAAGTGCAAATTTATCAGGCAAATCCGAATAACCCCGAGCTTATTTATATGTAAGTATGCTGACTTATCAGCTATGACATGCCTGTTTGGCGTGTCTAATAAAATGCCAATGGGGTACCCCTTGATGCTAATAATTGCATCAAAGTGAAAACCTTGTAGCTGAGTTTCGATAGATACTGAGTTAATTTCAATTGACTTCTTCTCTTGAAGTATTTCTTGTTTATTTTGCAGCCACTTTCTTACATTCAGGTAGCGTAATTGAAGTCAAGGAAGCCAGCACTTGCTTGGTCATAAGTAAAACCGATGTCCAGAACGAATAGTCGCACTCATTCTCTATCAGTTCAGAAACACTTCTTGATGAATGCGCAAAATGCCATTCTTTTTTTTCCCCTTGGCGAGCCTCAAGCGGAGTTTTACATGATGGGCAAACACAACCACATGCCCTACCTCGTGATACCTCGGATACATCGACAAGATCACCAGTATTGAAATCCATACCAAAAGGAATGAGGTTTGTATTCATCCAATCAACTTCCTATGTACCACCCCAAAAAATGGTCCAACCCCAACAACACACTGGACAAACTAAAATATTGCGGGAAATTTGTTATTTAAACCGTTAGCAACCGTTTAGTATCTGTATATAAAAAAATTAAACTCACATATGCTGAACTAACGGATACTTATCGATAATTAGTTAAAAAGTAGCATTATTCGTTAATGACTCACAATGCCTCACTTTGTCTATATTCCGCAATAGTACATTGCTGGTAACAGATGGGTCACCTGCTTGTGCTCTTTGATATTCATCTTCTGACATTCCATTGACTAACACTGCAGCAAAACACTCACAAAATAATGACGTATTTTCATTTGTATTACCTTTAGCAAGCATACTCCCAGAACAGCCTTTAATTACACCAGATTGAAATTTATTACGATTACTTTCTGCATTAGCAGTTAGTATACTTAGGGCTAAAAACATTTGAACGAATAAAATTGAATATTTAATCTTATACATTGAGTTTCTTAACCGTTTTACTCAAAAAAAAACAATGCTATAAAGTATATAGCGTAGGCTTTCATTCTAGCAGTATAGATATCAACCCTTACCAGATTTAGCTGATATTACCAACTAGTCAATGGCTTCAAGTGTTTCACACAGCACCAGATTTGAGTTACCAAATTAGGCAATCAACTAAATAATTCTCTGGAGTCTATGCCTGAAACTGTATGGAAGCTATTACCAGTGGTATCCGACTCAACTTCTATAGCAGGCCTCTATGTGCAGGAAAAAACTCTATCTGGTTTGATGGTTAGCCCTTTTCGATTCTTGCTCTTTGACTATGATTTGGGACGGCTAAAGGCCTACTGGCTTGAATCATATTGAGTGCAGACTCAGCATTGGAGCAATAGCCCCACTCAATCAATAATCGTGCTACATATGCTGAAGAGCGACCATGACCATTTGCACAATGCACTAAAATGGGCTTTTCAGCATAACCAACATCAATCGGTGAGCAATTACGAAGCCAATGCCCATCTAAGTTTGGAATACAGATATAATTACGATCCGTTTTATCCTTAGTAAACTCCGCAGTGAGATCTATTACAAGTTCGAATATCCCAATGTCATCACCTGGCATTGGTCGCCTAGAGATCCAAATACTTGTTCCATCAACTTGGTTAGCAAAATCTTCCTTACTTAAAAGAATCTGGATACGAAAAACTGACCATGTATAAACGAGCCATGGTAAATTCAAGATCACTAAAAATAACTTCACATCTCCATCTTTATTTTTACCAAGCACTATTGAAGGTTTGTTACAGAAATAGGCAATACTCAGCCAAAGCAAGTTTAATGCTGGCCACACCAGAAAACCCCAGTAAGCTGAGCTTGTTTCGATGATGCAGCAGCATACAAGTATGAATAGCATCAAAAAAAATAGTGCGTATTTCATATCATAGCAACTCCGCCACAACCCCCAGAGCCTTACTACAATAACCACTCAATATTTCCTGCATGGCACCATACACTTCGCCATAGTCCCGATTAAAGTTTTGCCGAGGAACACCTAACAGCTGGGCTTTTTGTGCATCACCATAAAATTCACCTTTCCACTGCTGGTGCTTCCTATCTTCCAACGCAATATTGCACAGTGTGACCAGGCGAATACAGCGTATACGGCTTCTGACGTACTTATCGCCTAAATGATCCACCATCATGGCATACAGCCGATCAGCAACACGCGATTTATAGGTATCGGTCTTATCATGCTCGGGTGCATAACAATACATGCCCCAATGGATAACTGGCTTGGGTAGCTTGGCAATGGCATCCTGAACAACCCCTTTTTCCAGATGCCGGCCAATTTGCGTCATGTTGTTAAACGGCGACTTGCCTGAACTTTTAATCATCGACCTGGCCCTCAAGCTCATAAACGCTTCATGCCAGGCTATTCTGGCTGAACGCCAGGGTAACATCAGGTTAGGTCCATTTTTTTGCTGTGCAGGCTGATAGGCGTCAGTTGTAGCCATCTAATCCCCTCCCCTCAATGAATCGTTGAGTTCAACGCTTCGTCTAACGTGTCGTAGGTTGGAATCCGTTTCACGATGATCTGTCCTTCGTCACCCCAATACTTACTCACGCGTCCATCCCAGACATGGGCATCGTCCACGAACAAGGCATCCAATAAACCTTTCTCTAGATTGTCCTTATCTGGTGTCGCTTTATGAGGCTGTCCTCGCATCTCAGCCCGTTTTTTCTTCGACCATGACTTGGGCATGGGTAACACGAAAATGAGATGGTAGCCGCTCTCAGGCAGCTCAATAGACAACGTCCGTAGTGCATCCTTGTACGCACGGTACTGCATGACACAGGGTCGCTGTTTCCATTTGTCAGCACGGGTCATGCGGGGCTTGGTGCTAGGTGTAATGATATAGGTCGTAGTCATGGTTATTTTTCACAAATTTTCTCAGATTTTTCACATGTATATTTGTGAAAATTAATGTTCATGTAAGCACTTAATATATATAAAAAAAATAATAATATTATATATAAAATAGTATTTTTCTCATTTTCACATAAGAATCGACTATCCCCCTTTCTTCAGATCATCTTCTAGGGGGTCTTATGTGAAAATTGTGAAAATGTGAATAATGCCTTTTCTTCAATGAAATCAACAACTTAATTTTCACAAGCTCCATGTGAAAATTCGTGAAAATTCAGGCAGTTGACGATTTTTTGGGCGCGTAGCGACGATGAACATAGGCAACACGAGGTCGTCCTCGACCACTTTGGGTCGTGACCACGGAGATATGTCCTAGTGAACACATGTCGTCTAACATTTCTTTACGTTCTTTACCACGCATCTTAGAGAAACTAGGATTACGACCAATTTCATAGAGGGTGAGACCGCGCTCCTTTGCTTTCTCAATTTCATGAACGCATTCTTTCAATTGAGTTTCAAAGGAAGAACCGCCTACACGGTTCACTACGGTATCTACCATATAATAATCGTGATAGCGAACATAATCAATAGCCCAATCCGTCACCTGTCGTGTAATCGTCTCGGCAAAGGGATCGACCGACAGGGCCAGAATTAACGCAATGCGCATGGCCTTTTCTCGAGTGCGCCCCAGCAGTACTTCAATACCGTACTGTTCCAGTTCATCCATCTTCTGAATGATTTCCTGGTCAAGCGCTTTTAATCGCTGGAGCGCGGACTCCTCGAACACGAGAATATTCTGTGCAGGCTTATTTTCCGGGGGCATATGGCTGGTTAAATTACCGGCCAGATTCTCCCGAATAGTCGCCACCCACTTGGTAATGTTCTCGGGTACCTCGATTAAGCCTGGATCACTCGACACCTGTCGTTTTAATTGGCTCTCCATGACAATAAAACGCCCGAGGAAACCATCTTTCACCAACTCCGGTGACAGAGCACCGTAAAAAGTACCGGGTGTCGTCAGGTGTGAGTGCTGGATGCTTAATACACCGCTTGCGCAGCTCCTCTGCCGCCTGCTTACTCATGCCCATGGTTGAGTACACCGGAGGGTAAAGTGAAGACCCACATTTACTCCAGGCCTCCACCAGCCGGGTAATCGCCTCCGCTTTATGCGGATTCATTTTGTGCTGACTACCTTCCAGGTACTTACCAAACTCATCGATGATGCTGATATGGTTCGGTTCATGGAGCAGTTCACTGAACAAGGCGCCAGAAGACGTATAACCCGAACCAGAAATGAGCCGACCATAACCTGACGCTTCTAAAATCTGTTCAACGACATCTTTACAATGCTCTTTACCACTCGCTGACTTGGCAATGTTCAGGAAGTACAACGAGGAAAAATTCCCCTTATCCGTCTTGTAATAACGCCCGCACACCACACTACCCAGTGCCAACGCACTTTGTACTGCCAATGCGGGCTGTTTTCGTCGTGCGGTCTGATTAGCAAACTGCACGACCTCACCCAATACACCCGGTATGTCGTATAAATGGCCTGGCATACCACCACTGTCGGGTAGTGATAGGTTACTCGCCTTGGCTGGTTCAGGCGGTGCAGGTTGCACAGGGATCACGTCATGAGGATGTGCGTCAATATTGTGCTGGCAATACAGGTATTGAGTTCACTGGGATCTAACGGCGGACTATTGCCAACGTTCCAGGTATCCAACATCTGTTTTATGGTGCGCAGGTCCATGCCTGAGGCGATATATTGACCTGTTAATGACACAGCGGATTGGTTACGTGAGCCTTCACTCACCGCCTCACCACTGGCCTTCGGTTGATAATCGGCTGTGCTAAAACCTAAGTTACCCTTCACTTCTGTTGCAGGCTTGGCTTTAGTGGAATCAGCCTTGGTCTGATTAATGACATGCCGTCCATTAAATTGCTGAATGGCTTGCAGATCATCTTCTGACAAACAAGGTAAGTCATCGATACTGTCAATGACCCAACTGGCGTCGTATTCCCATTCATAACGGCTGCCATTAGCATGGGTCGAGCCGGGTGCGACAACATAACCGCCCAAGCCCCTGATATCGATCTTGGAATGGGCATTAACAGAATTGCGAATTTCTACGTTGGGATTAACAGCGTAATAAAAATGTTTACCTTTGCCCGTCTTCACCTTCCACGGCGTTCGACCGACGGTACCAGACTCCATAAACTGAACCGCTTCTTCCGAGTCTGCATCCACAACAATGACACGTGCCCCTGTAACAATGGCCCAGTTGGCTCGGGGATAGGAGGCGGTCCAATAGTCCATATCCTCAAGCGAAGGTGTGGCTTTTTGGAACTTGGCCCATGGCACGCGCGCCTGTTTAGGCCACTCCTGTTGGGCTTTTTCTTTATTACCGTCAAAGCGTTTGTTGACAAAGTAAGGTGGTGGTGTTTCAAATGGCGAACCTAACGGGATAACGGTGAACCCTCTGTCGTAGAGTTCCCAAGCGCACTCATCCGTATGCAGTGATGATTGTGTCTCCATACAACACCTCTATTATTTGTTTGCATGGTGATGGTTCCCCAATTAGAGGAATGTTAGTTTGTTAACTCACAATTTATACTTTGCGCCTTAAGACACAAACTTATCCTTGCTACCTACAAGATTCAGTTAAACGTGCTTTAATAGGCTGATCATCATAAATTATGATGGTGAAATGTTATAATTGTGAAACCCAATATTGTAGCCTTTTGTTGATTTTGTCAAATTAGTATTCATTTTAAATCAACTTTTAAGGCTAGCTATACATGGTTACTGATTTGATATGGCTGATTTGTGGCAAACGATAAAACAAGCAAGAACAGAAGCAGGTCTTACCCAACAGGATCTAGCGGAAAAGTGTGGGGTGACAACAGCAGCTGTATCAAGGTGGGAGTCTCCTGATGAGGGTACAAGAACAATACCCCGCCTCTACCATATAACCGAGATATCCAGTGCTACTGGTGTTCCATCAATAGAGTTTCTAAAACACTTAGAAGACCCACCCTCTCTCAATGACACTTCTGAGAACTCAACATTTGAAGATGAATTAAACACTAGCTTATGGAATAAAATTCGTTCCGCCCGAGTTCAGGCAAAGTTAACTCAAGCTGAGCTTGCTGAAGCTTGTGGAGTGTCAAGGGGGGCAGTTGCTAACTGGGAGTCATCAAAAAAGCTAGACAAGAAACCTAAGCTCAGCACTTTAAGGCGGATAGCTGAAGTCACTGGCGTTGACTACCAATGGCTTACCTCAGAAAAGCAAGGGGTATCACAAGAGTGGATAGAGCAGAACCCTGACTATGACAAAGACGATATTGATGAAAAGCTTGCACTTGAAGCAGAGGCAAGAAAAGAAGATGCAGTAAAAATCACGATGGATACCTGTTCTTACATCATTGATAACGGTATAAGTAGAGAGTTCTATGAACAGCTAAAGGCTCTTAATGCAGCACTCAAAAGATACCATAAAAAATAACAATTAAAACCAAAGTACTTATTAATTATTTAAAGTACACAAAGTATTGATAGTTTGCGTCCATAGGTATACATTTTAAAAACCTTCACTCAATAAAGGTTTCATACTCATGGACGACACGATCACCATAGGCCACTGGAAAGCCTACCTGAACAACCTTCAGCTCTCCCCACGACAAACGCTGTATACCTTTGAAGCGTTACATGGTCTATCGGATAAGGAAATTGCCCGCAAGTATGCGGTTGCCCCAGACACCATATCCAAGACCATTAAAGCCGCACTGCATAAACACTGTCTGAAGAATCGTACACAACTGGTCGCCGAGCTGATCCGGTCAAAGGTGATCTGTCCGTTGTCCATGGGTATGTTAGCGCTTTCATTGGCCCTCGTGCCTGCCTTTTCCGATGACCCACTCCTACGTAATCGAATCTACCGAACGCGTACTAATCGGTATGAGTCGATTGTTCCCACCCTGCATACAACATAAAACAAGAGGTGCACATCATGTGGTTTAAAAATGCAATCTTTTTCCGCTGTGAACAGGTCGCCAAGCTTGATCAGGCGTTGCTAAACGAGAAATTAAGTGCCCAAGCTTTCAAGCCCTGCACGCCCCAACAGGCGGAAAGTTATGGCTGGGTTCGCCCCTTCGGCGAAGAAGCCGAACACTTTGCTGAGCATATCGGTAATTTCCAATTGCTCTGCCTACAGAAAGAAAAAAAGATGCTGCCTAACTCGGTCATCAGCAAATACGTCAAAGAACGTATTAAAACCCTGGAAAAAGAACAGG
>NZ_JAEVHG010000034.1:0-21740 GCF_018263875.1 Zooshikella ganghwensis | reverse complement strand
ACGACTTGGTTGACTGCTTCTTGTTTAAATTCGCCTGAGTAACGGATACCTTTACCCATGATTTACCTCTTATGGTTTAAGTTACATTTTTACCATAAAAAGTGTCTAAGGTTTTCAGGCCGTACCACAGGGTAAGACAACCAGCGGCGAGAAACTGGAAGCCATTCACTTGTCGGCTAAAGACATCACGAGTTATCGAGGCAGCTTGCCCGAACGTTCAGGTTATAAACGTGTCGTAGCGAAATACCACAACAGTAGTACAGGCCAAACTGAATCAATAACAGTAGGGCAGGGCGAACCTGCTCGAACCTTAAGTATGCAGTACCCCACACGGGAAGCGGCCCAAGCTGCAGTTAATGCAGCCATTAAAGGCGCTGAGCGCTCCAAATCGAGTTTGGAAATTACTTTACCGGGTGATCCAAAGTTGATGGCGGAGAGACCCATTAATATCACTGGTCTACGGGCTGGGTTGGATGGTCAATGGTTGATTAAAACGGCTAGGCACCGGATGAGTGGGGAGGGGTATGGGGTGTCGGTGAAGTTGGTGAAATGAAAGGCTCGTTCGTGAATTACTGGACCACCTGGTGTTTGCCGACCATGAGCGCGGCCCTGGGGAAGAACTCAAGCTGCAAATGGAAGCCCTGCTGGATTTTGATGAAGAAGATCAGAAAGCGGCTAGAATTGTATTGGAAGGTTTAATTCTAAGACATAACGCTAAAAAAACATTGTGGGGCAATTAAAATTATAATAAAAAAGCCTGCAGATGCAGGCTATCAAGTTAATCTTCATTGGGAGTTAATTAATAAGTTGCTTAATTACTCCTCTATATGTAAATGTTGATTGAATAACATTAATCCAAATTCCAGTAAATCTTTTATTAATAGAAGATCACTGCTGTTCCAACATGATTTAACAATGTCACCACTGTTAAATACATCAATTTCAAAAAACAGTTTTTCGTGTAAATCCCTTAATTCCTCTGATTTTTTACAGTAATCAGCCCAATATTTAGTATTATTTTCTCCAATATCATCAAATAAATCCCAGCAATCTAAAACCTCTCTAGAAAAATCAGTTTTGCCGTTATTTTTGATAAATTTATCAATCACATCAAAATTAAAAACCCCTAACTCATCTTCATGAAAAGGAAAAAGTTTGTTATCTGCTATAAACATTTTGCACTTTTCAAAGCTGGTAAATGCAATGTGATTACTGTGTTTTGACAGTATATAATCAACTGATGTACTGACATATATTAGGTAAAGAGTTTTAGCACCGTGTTTGCACAAAATTGGATAATATTCTTTCATATTGGGTTCTCAAAAGGATTTTCCCAAGGATCATATGTAGCGGGATCAAAGAGAGGACTTCCTGGAAAATTAAGCTCTTGAAGGCCAGAGCTTGGTGCTTCTGGTAAAGGGGTTCGCTCAAAATCTCTTGTTCCCCATTTTTTTATCTGACTATAAGGGGTATTAGGCCCTTTTTTATACCCGTCTGGAAATTTCTCGTCACATAAACGTTTTGCAAATGTTTCACCAGTGTCTTTGTTTAAAGGTCGTTGTCCTTTAGCCCACTCAGGAACATCATCAGATGGTCTATTTCCATGTCTATTCCTGACTGGCTTTCTTACTTGTGGTGTATTGCCCCAGTTTTCTTGCACATTTCTTGGTAGGTTTCTAACACGCGTTTGCTGATTTCTTGGTAACATTCTAATCCATCTAAAAAGACCTTTTGGGTCAACATATGAAACAGGATTTCCCTCAACATACGCGTAGGTATTTAACCCACCTTTTAGCCCAATCGGATCACTTTCGATGTAGCGTCCAGTACTAGGATCATAATCGCGGAAATAGTTGTAAAAGAGCCCACTCTCTGCATCGTAGTACTGACCTGGAAAGCGTAGCGCAATAAAACTCTTGCGGCCATCGCCATCGATGTCTTGGTCTACCTGACCGATGCCATAGGCATCACTGTACCATGCCCAGCTTAAGCTGCCTTCGGTATTGGTGGCACGGCGTGGCGTATTGAGGTGATCCGTATGGATATAGTTGACCTGTTGGCGTGCGATTTTACCATTGGCCTGGTAAACCTCTTCCACCATGGCCACTGGCATACTGCCTAACCACACATAGTGGCGGGTTAAGCGGTTACGGTTGCCATCATGTAAGGTTTCAGACAGTAACTGGCCAGCTAAGTCATAGGTAAAGAGTGTGTATTCTGTGTTTTTACCTTTATAGCGTGTTTTGACGACACGCTCGCCTAAGGCGTTATAGCTGTAGTTGGCCTTGAGCTGACCATTGACACTGATACCACTGAGACGACCACGTGCATCAAAGGTGGCCTGACGGCGCTGGCTGTCCAGGGTATTACCCATTGCATCCAGGCTCACCGTTTGGTTGTTTAGTTTGGCTAAGCGGTTGCTGTTGTCGTGATAGCTCAGGGTTTGTTTTTGGGTTTGGCTTTTACCTTGATCGTCGGCTTTAGTGGTCCAAACTCGCTGGGTACGGTTACCGACTTCATCAAATTGATACGTCTTCTTGCCAAAGTAACCACTTTCCAGGGCTAAGCGATCTAAGGCATCGTATTCAAATTTCTGATTCAGGCTGGCCTGTAAACCATCATCAATGCTGAGGATGTTACCGACCGCATCATAGCCATAACTCAGGCTTTGAATGCCCTGGACACTTTGACTGGTGAGCTGGAAATCCTGGTCATACTGGCGGTTCAGGGTTAAGCCATTACCCCAGGTTAGGGTTTGAACCGGACCAAAAGGCAGGTAGCTGATGTTTTGCGCAACATTGATTTCATCATCGCTGCCACTGCGGCTGAAGTTGATACCGGTGACCTGACCTAAGCTATTACGGGCATAGCTAACAGAGGCTCCGCTTGGGTAGGTGATGCCCGTGATATAACCTGCATGGCTGTACTGGTACAGGGTATTGTTGATGACTTCTTGACCGGCAACGTACATACCACGCATCACGCTGGTCAGGTTGCCTTGGGCATTGTAGTAATAGGCAATTAACCCAGCTTGGTCTTTGACGCTGGTTAAGCGACCTATACCGACGTTGCCATTATCAGTCTCGTCGTATTGGTAAGTAACATTCAGCTTGGGCTGACTAGGGTAAGTCCGTGCGGTTAAGCGGTTTAAAGCGTCATAGCGGTATTGAGTGACTTCACCACGGGCATCAGTTTTCTGGGTGATGTTACCCGCACTGTCATATTGGTAAGTGGTGACACCGGTATCGGTACTGATGCGTTTAACCAATTCACCAAAACCGTTGTATTCGTATTGGGTCACTGCGCCATTGGGGGCACTGACTTTGGCAAGATTACCTTGCGCGTCATAGTCTAGCTTGGTGACTTGGTTCAGGTCATCGGTTGAGGTAACTAAACGATTTAGTGCATCAAATCCATAGCTGGAACCATGGTTATTGGCATCCACAGCACCGGTCGCATTGCTGTTCACATCATACGACACTTTGCTGGTTTGACCGGCGGCACCGACGGAGCGAATGAGTCGGCCCAGCTCGTCAAACACCTGGCTTTGGGTTTGGACGAGCTCACCGGTAGCAGATTTGAGTAATTGCTGAGTACGGTTGCCCATGGCATCCAAGGTGTATTCAATACGTTCACCCTGGCTGTTACTGACGGCCGTTAAGCGTCCAGCATTGTCGTATTCATAACTTAAGCTGGCACCACTGGGTAAAGTGATATTCGTAACCTGGCCAATGGCATCGTAAGTATATTGCGTGGTGGCACCTGCCGTGCTGCTGGCCGTTAACCAGCCCCGAACGTTATACGTCAGTTCAGTAGTTACCCCATTGGCATCCACAACACGTTGCGGGCTACCGAGTTCAGTAAAGTTTTGTAGCTGGGTGGTATGACCTAATGCATTAGTGACGCTGGTTAAGTTACCCTGATCGTCATAACTGAATTGGGTAATATCGGATACATCGGTACGAGGCCCATCAATTTGGGTGACCTGTCCGAAGTTGTTATATTCATAACGCACATGGCGGGTATCGCTTGCCGTGGCACCCGAGGCCAGACCTGCCAGGATGGCAGTGGTTAACAGTGTTTGGCTTAATAACTTCATCGTACTTCCTGATCGCTCCGGGTAGGCCATTACTTCGAAGACACTTGGCGTTGTTGCACCAAGCGGCCTTGTTCGTCATAGGTGAATTCGGTGGTGATACCCTGTTGTGTCATCTTGGTGGGCAGACGGAAGGTGTCATGCCATTCAGTGGTGGTCACCTGCACTTGTGGCGTACCTTCTGCTACCACTTGACGAGTGACAAGACCACGGTCGTTGTATTGGTAAGCGGTGGTAACACCTTTCCAATCGGTTTTAGATTTCAACAGGCCATTATCGTAATAGGTGTAATCGCGGTTGGCGGCGGCACAACTTGCAGAAGCATGGCCTTCGACTTTAGTGACACGATTAACTCCTTCAATTTCGGAAAAATAATAGGTGGTTTTTTTACCTAGGGGATTGGTAACGGTTGTACTGTTGTCATCGTGGTATTCAAAGGTAACCTTTTCAGCACCATCTGTATGCTCACTTAAAATACCACGGCCTTGTGTATCATAATCCCAAGTGGCATAGCGCACGCCTTGCTCATTAGTAATGCCCGTGAGGTGGTAGGGGAAAGTAGCATTTTCATAGTGATATTGGCGTGTTGAGCCATCTACCAAAGTGAACTTAATTAAGCGTTGTTTGTCATCGTACTGGTATTGTAGTGTTTTAGAAGCATTAATTACTGCTTTTTCAACCAAGTCATCTTTTAATGTATAAACCAGTGTTTCTTTAAAGGGGTTTTTAATAGTGGTTGTATTGGTTGAATGGCTTAAAGTCCAACGCTGCCCTTGTAATGTTTTTATGGCAATTAAACGGCCTTCTTCATCAAATTGTTCTGTTCGATTATCAGAATAAATCACTTGCCAGCGTGCATTATTTTCATTAACCGCAGTTAATTTTGCAAAAACATCATTATCAGATTGCCATTGGTCAGAGGCATTTTTAGTGAAGCGGAAGGTCTTACCATCACTGTGCTCAAGTAAAAGGGTATTTTCATCGACTAAAATTAAATGTTGACGGTAGCTGAATGACCAATAGCCAAGATTACTATTATAAACACGAGTTAAATTAAATGGACCTGTAAAATCATTTTCGATTTGAACTTTGAGTCCATTAGCGATAGCAATAGGGTTTCCTGCTTTACATGTATTTCCTGATCCTGACTCTTTAGGAATAACCCTTACAGAAGAGCAAGAATTGTAACCTTTCTGATAGCCATCATTTTCGCATATTTTAGCCTGTGTCTTAAGGCTAACAGTAGCAGCCCATGCGCCTAAATAGCCTGTATTACAGCCACCTTTTCGACCTGTTGCTTGGACGGCTAGCGTAATTTTTTGGTTTCCATCGGACTCGATAGGAACAGGATAATAAGGTGTTGAAGCGCCGGCCCCTAAAAAGTTTGAGCTGCCAATTATCTTTGTTCCATCATCAATGTCAAAGCGAACATCACTACAGTGTTGTGGGGATGTAGTGACATTAATCTTATAGTTGTAAGCGCTATAGGCATAAAATGAAACATTTAGCTTAGGGTCACATGTTTGAGATTTTCCATTACATTTAACCACTACCAGCGCATAACTATTAAGAGAGACAATAGATAAAACTATTGTGCCGAAAATTTTTTTAAACATGTTTTTTAAAGTCCTATAAAGTACTTTATGAAAATAAATAAAATCTGGTTTGTTCTAATTTACGTAATTTAATTCTTCAAATTAGTATTATAAATTTTCTGAGTTCTAAGGGTAAAAGAGGAGAGCTATCGTTTATACCTTCTTGTGAATATGACATATGCTCCACCTAACTACGTCAAACCAAGCAAAAAGTGTGCTTTTGTTTATCAGGGTTGCGCGAATTTTAATCAGTTTGCAGTGTTTGTAAACATGACTTGGGTCAGAACATAAGGGTGCTGCAGTTCCGTTTATATAACTGCTAGCTATATGAGTTTTCAGGTAAGTGTCTAAGGTTATTTAGATGTTAGTGGTCATTAACTTTGTATGATAGCGGTTATTACGTAATCAGATGAGTGGTAGGTAACCTCCAAAGTCCAATAGCTTTTTTGTTAGCAATATTTACTAGTCTTTTTAATAATAAACTCAGCCAAAAAAATACTTAAATTAAAAGATTATTATATTGTTTTAACGACTTATATCTTTTTGTTAAAAAAATAAAATGTTGTTTTAGTAGACTTTAATGTTTGTATCTAATCCTGGTGTGAAATACATTTTGATACATGTGTGTTGTTGTTTATATGATGCTCATCAATTATAAATACTTCTTTAATGAATAAGATTAAAATGTCGCTTCTTACTACCCTGATATATCACCAAAAAAGTACATTCGTTTTGTTTGTTAATGTTGGGTCTTGGCAAAATAAGTTAATAGCTCTTACACTTTTGAAAATATCAGTAGATATGCAGTAACTGATGTTAAGTAGTGGTAAATTAGGAAAGCATTCATTATTTCATCTGAGTACTCAAAAAGATTTTTGTAATTAGCAGAGTGGTTTCCAAAAAAAACTTATAATCTTTTTTTGAGCCTTTATTTCTGTAATAGGTCATAAATTAATAACATTGTTCATGAGGGTATAATGGTTGGTGCGGCCGTATATGTCTTTATTGATAAGTGAAAATGTAATTTACTTTTTAAAAAAGTAATTGAGTTAACTTACTCTTCATAAAAGGAAATAGGATGAAAAAAACTATATCAACTATTTTGATTCTGATTTTTTTTGTCACTGGTTGTGCAAGTTATACAACAATCGATTCACACCCATCGAAGGCAAAGGTTTATGTTGATGGCAACTATGTAGGAGACACGCCTGTTGATTATGGTGATAAAAGTATTGCTGGCACAACTAAGAGTGTGACACTGAAGAAAGATGGGTACAAAGATAAGAATGTAAAAATAAGCAAGGAGGAAGCTCAGGTAGGACCTATCATTGGAGGCTTTTTTGTATTAGTCCCATTTTTATGGTCTCTGGGTTATCCGGATAACTATAATTTTGAAATGGAACCGCTAGAGCAGTAAAAATCTAGTAAGAGTATTTTATGAAACAAGGATGTTTGGTTATTAGGAATTAATTGTTGTTAATGTGTTTAAGCGTTTGTTTGTAAACGATAAAGTGCATTACTCCCACAAATTACTAGAGATAACTTAGTTGTGAATACTACATATGATGCTATGTTAGACAAGGCAAAAGCTGCCTATGAAAGTAATGATACTGAAACTGCCATTGCGTTATTCACATACTTAGCCCAAAAAGGTGTTGCTAAGGCATGCCAATATTTAGGTGTTATTTATAGTTATGGGGATGGTGTACTTAATACTGAGGCGCGAGGTAAAAAGTGGCAAAAAATGCTCATCGATATTCTTCAGAGGCGTGCTGATGACGGTGACATTGATGCGATGTATGAGTTAGCCAAGCACTATTTGCATGGTGAATTTGTTATTCGTAATGGTAACAAAGCAAAAAGCCTATTTTTTAATGCTGCAAACCGACATCATGCGGGTGCACAATTTCAATTAGCGATGCTTTATAAAGTAGGTACAAACTCTTGTCCTGCAGATCATGACCTTTATCGTTACTGGCTCATGAAAGCGGCATATAACCTTCAAGCTGAAGCTATGTACTATTATGGGTTAGAGCTGATGAGATCAAATAAAAAACAAGCGAGTGAATGGTTTATTCAAGAAGCGCGCATGAAAGGCTTTTGGCTAGCAGACTTTGTGTAGAGTAAGGCCACTTCAAATGAGATGGTCTTATTTATGACGTTACTTACGGTTGAGTTGATTTATGACTGATAACACGACGTTATAATCATCACCTGACAAACCTCTTGATGCTTTTAGTAGCTTATACTCTTTATCAGACAAAA
Source organism: Zooshikella ganghwensis (assembly GCF_018263875.1). Taxonomy (NCBI): domain Bacteria; kingdom Pseudomonadati; phylum Pseudomonadota; class Gammaproteobacteria; order Oceanospirillales; family Zooshikellaceae; genus Zooshikella; species Zooshikella ganghwensis. The sequence continues at coordinate 13,784 of NZ_JAEVHG010000034.1, read as the reverse complement.
CAACAGGGCACTCTATACCTAGCACCTCATAGGCCTTCAAATAATCACAAAGCCTAATGTGTCCCGTGTTGAGATGACGATTAAACGTCGATCTGGGTAACTTAACCCTATCAGCTAGTTTACGTTGAGTAATCTGCTTACTGCGTAGCTCATCCTTTAAGCGAGCCATAATTCTATTTACTACGTCCATCAGTTGATTTTAATTTAAACAACAGTGATGGAAAAGTAGTCAATGTGTTGTATGACGTATTTTATGATTCATTTGTCGTACTTGTTCCAGAAAATGTTGTCCCAACTATGGGATGCCTACACCATTAATCACTCCTAATCGAACGTTTATCCCTAAAAATCCCATAGTTGGGATTGTGAACATTTCTGCTTAACGAGTCACGGTAGGGCAGGTAAGCTTGAACGGGTATGCCAATATAAGACTGGAGAGTTATGTACCAATAAGGAGTTTGTATGTCTTGTCACAAGGGATGTCACAACGTCATTAATTCTTTCACTGATACGATTGATTTTGCCCGTATCCATAACGCTTTAGATATCGTTGCAGATCATGGAGTGGATGTGTCCAAGGAGAGAGTGCAGTTGAAGAGTCTACAGCATGAATTGTTCAAGCTTCGCCAAATGAAACAGTTTGCTGTCAAATTCTCAACAACATTATTAAGTCATTACTAAGTTTATAGATAAAATATAATATAACTCAGTAGCTACTATGCCCACAAATGTGGGCTTTATTTATATTCTGCGCTACTACTTCATATAAAGAGTAAAATTGATTAATCAGAGGTTAAATTTTACAAACGTAATAACAACAATACAGCTTACATAGATCAATCCGATTAACGCTAAACCATTTACATTATTTACCAATACAAGCGCTCGTTTGGTCTTATCAGTGCCTGTTCGTTCAAGAACACGCCGTTGTTGACGGGCGATAACGAATCCTGGAATAAAGCAAGCAATAGTTAGAATGATTGCGACGATTATCCCTAAATATGCAGTTGCTAAGTATAGTATTAGTGGAGCAGTTGGAAATAACCAAACTAACACAATTAAGTGCTTGTGTAGATTATAGGCTTCAAATATTTTTGACTCTTGAAATAATCCTCTCGTAATCCGTGCAGCCATTACAAAGAAGAAAATTATTGCAGCTATGTCAAACATGATAACCCTGTAAATAATTCATTGTTTACCACTGGTAAACGTTTACTGATGTTGATTTTTAGTGATTACCAGCTTGTAGTTACCAGATATAAATTACTTTACCAATAATATTTGCCTGTGAAATAGCTTTCCAAATTCGACTATCTTTGGACATTTCTCTGTTGTCACCCATCATGAAATAATGTCCTTGAGGAACGGTCCATTCACCTTCTAAGCGAGATACTACTCCAAATTGTCTATCCATTTTTTTGATGTGGTAAGGTTGCCCAGCAAATGATTCCTCATAAATTTTATAATTGCCAAACCGAGGGTCGTTGAGGCTAGAAATTAGCTTTTCTTGGATGAGTTTGCCATTGATATAAAGTCGAGTGTCTTCGTACTTAATCGTATCTCCAGGAAGCCCAACGACGCGTCGAACATAGACATCATTTTTGACTGAGTCGTGAAAAGCTAACACGTCTCCACGCTTGATTACTTGAGATAAATCCTTTCCTGTACTGAATTTGACTCCATATGTTCCATAGTTGCCATATGGCTTTTTGGATATGACGATCAAATCTCCAATAGTGATGGTTGGGGCCATAGAGTTGGAAGGAACTGAAAATGGTTCGTAAAAAAATGATCTGATTATTACTAAAGGAGTAAGAATTATGGCCAATATACCAATTAACCCTGCTGGCTTTGCATACCAGGGTTTTGGTCTTGGTTTAGTGTCTTGAGCCAATAAGAAAGCATGTATTACAGCTGCCACAACAAATAGTAGAACAAAGGGGATGTTAAGCAGTGAGGAGTCGGGTGCTATAAACTTGTGCTTAATGTAGTCAAATGTTGAAATGAGTATTCCACAAACTAAATAAATAATGCCAACACCAGGCCTACCTGCATAAAAAAATCCTAAAGGTAGGGAAAACAACGCCAGCATACTGGCTATAAGTGAGTTTGGTTTCCAGCCAGATGAAACTTTTTGTTCTGTTGAGATATTCTGATCTTGGGTCATTGATATATGTTCTTAACTATCTTTTCAAAAGTAAAAGTTTACAATTGAATGACCAGTGTGACCACAAATTCATCTCAATATAAAATCACGACTAAAGTGATCGCTCAATATGAGTAAGAGGGGTAAGTTGGATGATTATTGACCATATATTCATGGTTACGATTTGAGTGAGGAAGTATGTGGAGCCATTTATATTACTATTTTGAGATAAAGGCTGATGCTGAATACAGCAAATGTGTCAATACGTTAGAGCTAGTTGCATTCATGGAAAGTGAATTACTGCTTGAACGTAAGGGTGAAAAGGGATTTGGAGTGTCTGATACAAATATGTGGGCAGAAATAGTTATTGATAAGACTATAGATGGGTCTTTCAGTGGAGAAGGACCATGTCCTGAGTCAATCAACTTGATAAGTGTGGTTGGGTCAAAATCGAGGGGTAAGCGCACTGACTATATAAAACTGTTTTCAAGAGTAGCTGAAAAGCTCGATTGGGTTCTTGTTGAAGAGGAAGATGATGACGGAAATGAAGACGTCATTTTATGGCCGTTAGTGATTTAAGTTGTTCTTTATTAGTTAATGCTTATACATGATATGTCTTATAATTTGTTACCTGAAAACCCTGTGCAAAACCTCCGCTGCAGCCCTTGACTTCTGTGACTACAAAAGGGAAATTTTTCCGATTTTTCCACCCCAAAATAACCCCTGTTTTCCAATAAAATCAATAGGTTAAGTAGAGTTGCGCGCCAAAATGGGGTTGTGGGGGTCGGAGGTTCGAATCCTCTCACTCCGACCATTTTTAAGCCTGTAATTCAATGAGTTACGGGCTTTTTGCTTTTGATAGTCATTCTCGTTTAAGTAAACTTTAAGTATATTTTAAGTATATAGAACGCGAATTTTCCCTTCTTTTTACACGTCAGTTGTTGTCTTTATATTTTGAACTGATCGGTCATTTAAGTTTACTATTCTGTCGTGTGTCATCTTTCTCAAGGTAATGTTCAATCTTCTGTTTCCTAATGTTGTCTGTTTAATGACCAGTAACAAGCTGTCCAATTGACAGGAAGGTTTGTACTCAAGTGTGGGTCTTAACATGACTGTAATGATTGGGTGGTGTTGCTGTATCTCTATTAGCCTTGAGTCAGAGCGTGCTGTGTTAGTAACAACGTCCACTTCGCTACCAATCTTGAAGTTGTGTTGCTACTTGGGAAAGCTTGACAAGCAGGAGTGTCAAAGATGAGTTCATTTCAAATGGCCATGAAACAGTATGGCCTCTGACAAATGGCAAGACTTGAAGTAGTAAAGAGGTATGAAAAGCCATGGTGGAGTATGACAGAACTAGTAGATGCTTCCGTCAATATCCTGAAACAAATCAAAAATAAAAAATTATCAATATATAAAGTACTTGCTGGTATTAGAGGATATTTTAAAAAAATATGGTTTATCGTGAATTAAATTATTGGTTTTAGGTATTTTTTGTAGGAATCAATTATATGTTATAAAAGTTGTAATAATATTTAATTTGATTTCTGAAGGATTACTAAGCTTATTTATATCTGATGTCTGTAGGGATGTAACAAAGTGACGTAATGTATTATGTCATAATAACGTTCATTAATTGTTAGGCGGGTAAAGGTAATAGCAATAAATGCAATTGGAAACAATTCCTCAATTATATGATTCACCGATTACATGGGATTATCTTGAATGTAAAGCATCTATGGGCTCATATAAAGCTACCGACAAATTATTAAGCTTGTTGGAGTTTTGCTCTTGTGTAGTTCTAGGAAGAAACTCATTTGAGGAGTTAAGCGTTGATGAGCTAAAGCAAAGACTTATTCATGAATATGAAAAAATCAGTATCTCAGATAATTTAACAAGAAATCCTATAAAAATGGCCTTTCGGTGGGCTTGGCCACCGATTGTTGGCACGAGAATAGACTATGAAAGTGAAGAGCTTGTTCTCGCTGTTAAGGCCTTAATGAGTATATTGGGCGCTCAAGATCCTCGTGAAATCATAAAAGTTATTGTGGAATCATATTTGGAAGACGAAGATGAGCCTCAAAACTGTGCCATTTACATAGGTGAGGATATAAAACAGTTAGGGTTGGGCAGAAGGCTTATTGAAGAGGCTTTAGATGGGCAATCAAACCAGTTTGTTGAGCTTGTCATGACGGGTTACGATAGGGCAGAAATGCGCCGAACAAAAGGTTCAAATTGACGCCAGGTGGCACAGCTTACCCAAATGTTCTGCAGGTTTACAATGAAGCTAGAAACCCAAATCGAAAAGTTAGCTCAAGTCGGTATACACTTGAATGAAGGAATCTCTGTTGAAGATTTTCTTACATCATTCGATCGGAATGATTATGAGGAAAGCCCATTTGGCTTGATTCTCTTCGTCTATGGCATCGAGGTGGAAGAAGCTCCTTGGGGAAGGTTTTTCTGTGACAGAGCTTGGAACTTCGACACAGAATGCATAGCTAGCAATGGAGACTATGTCAGTATCGTTCAGAACTTTCATCGGATTACAGGTCGAGCTAAAAACCTATCAGATGTTTCAGACCAAATTGATATAGAAGGTGGCAAGGCATGCCTTCAGTACAAGGTCGATGGAGAGCAAAAGTTTTATGATATCAAGGTCGATGATGATTGGGCTGATCCAGAGACAGTTTCCTCCATTATGGAAGATCTAAAAGTAGAGGGTTTTGAATTTTACCCAAAAGACAACGGGCAGGCATCAATCTGGTTCTACTTGACTCCTAATGAGGCTAAGCAGCTAAATGCGATAGCAGGAAATGTCTTCAATCTTGAGTCAAAGCCATGGTGGAAAATATGGTAATGCAGAACAATAACATTAAGGCGGATGATAAAAAAACGCCGCCTCTTATACATTATGCAGTGTGAATTTATGAGATTTAACCCATTCTTATATAATGATCACGGTAATATGGTAGAGCTGTATGTTGGTGGCTGTGAAACTGTAGATGCGATTAGACTTTTTGATAATAACGAGTCGTTTTCTGTAGATTGTTTAGGAGCAACTTTATACAAGGACTTCGGGTGGGCTACTGAATCAGATATACCAATTATTAAAACTGTTGGAGAGTTTGTAAACTTTCTAGAAACTGAGGGTGATATTGAAATAATTGAATTCGAAGCTCAAATTGGTGATATTGCGAAAATATCAACTCATGATGATGGAGAATGTAACTTTCGGTTTGGTTCAAAAAAAGAATGTATTTCAAAGCTAAAATACCTATTACCTAAGCAATACACTGATATGTTCATAAATAAATTAATGAATAACCAAGGTGTTTATTTAGAGCTTTTGCAGGATGGTAGGGTTTTGCAATATAATAACTTTGATGAATATACAGATAAAATTACATAACAAAAGTGTCTGCTTGACGCTTATTGGCGCACGCCAGTAAGGCGTTAAATTAAAATGAATAAGTGCCTTTATTTTCAGTCAGCGGCGTTCAGTTCAAATCCCGAGTTTGCGGCCTGGCTTGTTAGTGAACTCGAAAAGAGTGGTTATGTAATAGAAAAAGTAGCAGATGAAGGCTACATGTGTGTAATATCAGCGGCTAAAGAAAAGAATAAAATTAGCTTTTTCCTTGGTAAAAGTAATGAGCCAACAAAACCGCCAACTTGGCAAGTATGGCCAGAAGCAAAAACTGCTCTTATTTCACGAATATTGGGAAAGAACAGCAGTCATGTTGTAGAAGTGGCTAAAGCAAACTTACACGCAATTATTAGCTCTAAGACAGGAGTAAGTAACATTGAGTGGTCAAATATTTAACAAGTTCTTCAAGTCACTCGTTACATTCGTTGGGATGCTCTGCAGCGTCATGAATGTTATGTCCTAGGAAAGCCCCAGAAGAAGTTGAGAATAAAGCAAAAGGGAGAAAACTTTGGCACCTCATAGGCTGGTATGGCTCAAACCGACGCCAACGGACAGGATGATGCGACGCGTTGATAGCCTGTTAGGTAAACAAATTTATGCTCATCGGATGACCACTGTTGAACCGGTATTTGGCAATATTGCTAGCAATAAAGGGCTGAATCGGTTTTCGTTACGAGGTGAAAAGAAGGTATAAGGACAATTGAAGTTGTTTAGTACATAATATCGAAAAGTTGATCAATTATGGAGCCATTACTTAACCATAAAACTAGCTACAATATAGCCTTGTTATTTATGCAAAATGCAGTAGGTATTGAGTGAATTGGGTTAAATGGTAGGTTATAAAAAAGTAAATACAGATTGTAGTCAAGCTAATGTTCATTATTGTTTTTCTACAACCTCGTTATGTTGAGGGCGAATTGGGATATTTATGAAGTATTTTAAATTTTGGGCTAAAGATCGATTTATAATAAAAATTGCAGATCGCCAAGAGGAAATCTCTGTTCTCGCAGGATCAAATACATCAGTAGAGGATGCGCGCAGAGAGGCTCAAAATAAAGCGAAAAGGATTGAAGCAAGAATTGAGGCTGGTGAGTCTAAAGACTCTTATCAAGTTGCAATAAAAGAGCATGTGATCGAAATATTTGACGAAAAAAATATTGTAACTGTATGCAGATATGGGGCAAAGGTACTAAATACCTCGATGTATACAATTTTGGATTTAGATGACTATCCTGTCAGTTTTTTAGATCGCTTTAGACCTATCAGCAAACTCTCCAAGAAGGATCGTATCGTTGCGAAGTTTGAACAAAATATAAAAAAGGCTTCGGTATTGGGTACGGACTTTAGGATTTATGAGACACAAAAAGGAATTAGAGTTATAGGAAAGACATATATAGACCCGTCTTCACCAGGCTATACCAAATTGATGAGGAGGTTGGGAGTCGATTGGTTGTATATAGAACTATCCAGGAAACAAAATTGTTATCGGGCAAGGCTTACACCTAAGCCTTATCTTATGAAGCACCATACTATCAAAATAAAAAGCCCAATAGACTGCACTACACAAGATTATCAAGCATGGGATAAATCATATGCACGTGAGTCGCAAAAATTCAGTGTCGTTAGGTTAATTAAGACGCTGGGTTCTGATTTTTCGCAAGAGCAAATAATAAAAAAACATGATATCGCATGTAACTTACATAAAAATAAAAAATTAGCCTAATTAGTGCTTCAAATTGACGTCTGTCAGCGCACGTCATTAAGGAGTTAGATGGTCTGAGACACAAGTTTGAGCGGATAGATCAAAGACTTAAAAGGAACTGCATTATGGATCTTATTTTTGAACCATTCGTTGGGTTAGGACCACTAAAAATTGGTATGTCAAAGTCGGAAGTAGAATCACTGCAGGTAGAGATTAGTGGCATTGGAGATTGCAATTATCAAGATGGAAAACTTAGCGCGTTTACGATCTATCCAGCAGATGTTGAACATCTAATCATTGCTGGCGAAGATGTTTTAAAAATGGATAAGCTTTCGGCCGCTCTTCACTTTGCTAACCAGAGTACTGACTATGGGCAAGCCCAGGGTGGATCGCTCTACTTCATGGATCTAGGATGCGCTATTCTACAGTTTGAATCACCTTCACGTGAATTTCTATTTTTTGCTCGAGGGTACCACTCTGGAGAGCCACTGAGGGAAATGACACCTTATTCCATCGAGTCCTACTACGAAGATAACACATGGGAAGAATAAGAGGTATTTGGTAAGGGGTGGCAACTATCTAACAAGTTGTAGTACGCTGTTTATTCCTGGCATTGGACTCAAAACTCACTGATGTTCGTTTTTCGCCCGTGTAAAAAAATGTTATGTGGATTGGTGATATGGTAATTTTATGAGCTGTGTTGAAACTACGATTTTCGATCTGAAAGAGAAGCTAAAATTTACGATTGAGTACTATCAACCAGCTTGGATGTTTGCAGATGAGGTTATAGTTGAATTAAGTAAATATAGTGTTTCTGATTATGATCTAGCTACAATATTTACCAAGGCAGAGATAGATAACTATATTCTTGATCCTTGTAAAAAATATCTAATTGCTTATGAGGTTGGTGGAGATGTTGAAAGCTTTATCAAGCTAAATAGTACACCAACAAAAATGACTAATTCCTCGAGTTTAATACCCATTTGCGTAAAAATATTTAAGCTATGGCAAGAGCGGGGATGGATAAAAATCACTAAAACATACAATCCGAATTTAGATTTATCAATTGAGTCTTTAATAGGTTACTCATAGTGGTATATTCACTTAACAAATTGTTCAACGTGACGTCTGGCGGCACACCTTACCAAGGTGTTATACATGAGGGTAAGTATGAGTAAAATAAATATTAGTGAAAAATTTGGTTTGTTTTCAGAAGAGTGGACACCTAAAATAATAGCTCAAACAAATGGTCAATTGGTAAAAATAGCCAAAGGAAGTGGTGAGCTTGTTTGGCATCAACATGAGAATGAAGATGAATTATTTATTGTATTCAAAGGTCATCTCACGTTACAGCTCCGAGACCAAATTATCGAACTTTCGCCTGGTGAAATGTATATTGTTCCGAAGGGCGTGGAACATTGCCCGTCTGCAACTCCAGATACACATTTCATGATGATTGAACCAGCGAGTACTAAGCATACGGGGAAATTAGAATCTGATATTACAGTATCTACCGAAGATCAAGAGTGGATTTAGTGCATAACAAAAACAGGCAATCGGATGCGCTAATGCTCGCACGTTGCTGCTGCCGTTAGTTAGCAATGAAGGAGTAATCCATGATTCAAAATGACAAGGATTTTATTGATTGGCTTGATGGACAGTTGAATGAGAAAATACCAGATGAAATAACTGCCTTTAATATCAATATATATGAGTCTCCGTTTAATATTGAAATAGTTGGCTCCAGCAAATTTGATCCAGAAGATGAAGATTGGGCATGTAATGAAAACTGGATTCCCCGAAATCGTAAAATGTCAGTATCAAGTTCATTATTTGGAGATTCATGGGAAGAAGCACAAGAAAACATTATTGCTATGGCTAAGAAGTATCTCCAATCAAATTCCAAAAATGTAAATAAACTCAAAGCTGCAAAAGCATTTGCTATAGGCTTCGTTGACGGTAATTTAAGCTATGTACAGTAAGCAACTAACAGGCAAGCATCGCCCTGCGGGCTGGACGCGTTAGCGCAGTTCCTTGTCTTGATCATTTTGTTAATCAGGTTTTGGAGTAATGAAAATAATATTTTTAGTATTTTCCTTAGCTTTAGTCTCATGTTCTGAAGTGGAAGAAAGACAGGATTGGGCTTTTGTCCAATCAGTTGGTGGTATAATCATTGGCGGTCAAGATAAGAACCCCAACTGGCTTATTTTACGAGGTGATGTTTCTGGATTGCATGAGTTTACAGTTAAGCCTACCCAAATAAACTCTGCCTTAGCTTTAAAGTCAGTACATGTATATACAGGTGATGGCGTACTTAATTTATATATCACTACTACTCTAATTTCCAAAACGTATGATTCAACGAAAATCGAAGGTGTGGATATTTCTTCTGTCAAGGCAGGTCAATACATTGTCCAATACCTAAATAAAGATGGTAGCGTGGAGCGGATTGGTAATGTCACAATACACAGGTAAACATAGCAAGTGCTCGGCCACGGCTACGCTTTTGACTGCCGTTTAACAAGGTATTATAAATGATGGTTAAGAATTTTTGGTTACTAATTGTCTTTCTGCTATTTAGTGTCAGTGCTATGGCACATAAAGACAGGATAATTGAGCTTGATGAAAGTGGCCACTTAAATGGATTGCCAGATAAGTATTTGCCAGCCAGTTTTGATATTAATACATGGTCTTTAACTATTGCGGGTAATAGCTTTTCTTTTCCAGAGTGTATTAGAATTGCTTTCTCGGAAGTAAGTAAAGACCAATTATTTTTTACTAGCTCTTGGTATCATATCAGGATTCATGAAATACCTGCTTATCTTAATATTGAAGTAAAACCTAAAAAGTTTTCGGTTCTTATTGCACTAGATACGGCTAAGCCTTTCAATAGGAAATACGAAAACTTAACTGAGGGTGAAATTTGTGAGCTGCTCAAGAAGTAATCATCTAACAATCATAGTCAAAATGTAGCAAAAAACACGAGCTTACTATGGGTGGTACTCGTAGTTAATTATGAGCAAAAATATTAGAAAAATACTGTAAGAGAGATTGAGTACTGTTGGCGTGTTAGGTCCAAAAACGTAAATCTTGCTCACCTAGGAACTTGGTACTGTGGGTAATATCGCATAACAATCTGGTTAAGTTCACTATTTGTGTGTGACATATAAACTCGCAGTTTTGTTAAATATCACTGGTAATTTAATGATGAGTACCATTTACGAAAAGAAATGTATTGATTGCTCTTGTGGTTATGAGTGCAGCTTATGTGGTGACACCTTATGTAAAACATGTGCTGTAGAATTAGATGGTGAGGGTTTATGTAGGCCTTGTTCTGTTTCTGCTAGGAATGAAGAGCGCTTAGTTTCTTATTTTGTAGGCTGGCACAAGCCTTAAAATATTGGAAACGTTATTCTAGTTAATGAGCCAAAAGTTGAGCAGCACAAATACCAAAAAAACACTACATTCGCTATTGTCGAATTTGAAGGTAAAGACTGTATGGGATCAATCACCTATCGTTCTAATGCCCAATGTGATGTTAATGTAATATGTATCTCAACTGGCGAAGTATTTATCAATGAATATTGTATTCTAGTTTCAGAAATGGAGTTAAACCATTTCCTACGATCATTATATGGTAGAGTTTGACATCAAAATAATTGCTGCTTGATAGCTTGATGGTTAACACTCCATCAAAGGTTCAAAGTGAAGCCTGGCGGTACAGGTTACCCAATTATTGAGATTCTTTTGAAGTAAGATGGTAATGAGAAACATAGCAATCATTTTTGTCTTTGCGATATTCGTTTTATGTGCTTTGGTCTTCGGAATAGGCTTTTTTTTGGCTAAACCTGTAAATCAGGTAGTACATATGCCAAGAGGCTTTGATTCCGTTGTTTATAAAGGTACACATGGCTCATTATTAAAAGCAGGAACAAATGAGGTCTGTGCACTTCTTATGCACGGTGTGAGATCTAATAGATCCAGTATGGTAGACAGGTCATTATTTCTTCGTGAACATTCAATCACATCACTGTTGATTGATTTACAAGCACATGGTGAAACACCTGGTGATATGATTACTTTTGGCATAAGAGAGTCTCAAGATGCGACTAATGGTGTTGAGTACCTTAGGCAGGTTGAAAAGTGTAATAAAATTGTGGCCATTGGGCAGTCGCTTGGTGGTGCATCAGCTTTACTAGGGAATGGACCAATAAACGTTGATGCCTTTATTTTAGAATCAGTGTATCCAACGATTGAAGAGGCTGTTGAAAATAGAATTGAAATTCGACTGGGCAAAGTAGGAAGATTACTGGCTCCTCTTTTGTATTGGCAAATCCCCCTAAGAATTGATAGCACTCTGTCGGAGTTGAGACCAATCGATGTTTTGCCAAATGTTAAAGTACCTGTATTCATAATTAGTGGCACCAATGACAAGCATACTAAACCTGAAGAGGCTAAGCGAATGTATGAAGTCGTACGCGTTAAAAAGCAGTTGTGGTTAGTTGATGGTGCCTCACATGAAGACATTTTTGCTTTTGATACGGTAAATTATAAAAATAAAGTGTTGAGTTTCATAAAAGATTCTTTGTGATATCCACTTAATTTTCCAGCTGCTACATATCAGGCTTCATTTTTAACAATTGAATGGGTAAATCCGCATTACACTCCGTCCACCGGTTTTCATGCCCATCTAGATAGACATTGGTCATTTTTTCCGATGTATGACCCATTAACTTGCGAATATATGACTTTTCAAAACCTTGTTGCTCATACAGGTAACCACCCAACGAACGGATCTCATGAAAGGTCGGCCTTTCGGAAGGGTCAATGCCATTAAACAGGCTGGTCATATCCCGCGTTTTGGTAAACGCTCGGCTTAAAAAATCCCGTCTTACCGCTGTATGATGATGGTTGCGCTTAGTCTGATTGATACGAGATAGTGATTCACGATGTACAACATGTGGGCTATGAATACCCGACTGTTTCGCTCGATCAATAATGGTGTTTAGAAGCGGATTTAAAGTAATAGCAAGATAGGCCGATTCACCATGCTTCTCGGTTTTCTCCTGAATGACGAACATCTTGCCATCGTGAATGTCTTCAAACTTCAACTTACAGACATCGCCGGCTCGTTGCAGGGTAATGAGGCTTAAATCCATGGCATTACGTAGCCAAGGCTCTGCATGGGCATAAATGGCATGATACTGCTTTAGTGTAAGACGGCGCCGTTTCTTTTGTACTTGCTTGTTTAGGGTTACTTCAGCAGGGTTGTTATCCATCAATCCTTTGGTGATGGCAAACCGGCACAACTGGACCAGAATCGAACGATGTTGACGATAACTGTCGCCAGTAAAATTCAGGTCTAAATAATCCGCGATAAACTGCACCGTGAGCTCATCCAGCGCTCGTCCGCCAATATCGCGTTCAACACGCCCTAAGCGGTAAAGCGTATTATCACGGGAACGTGCTTTTAAATTTCTTAAGGGTAAATATTCCTCTTTAAAGCGTTCAATTAAAAAGGCCAGGTTGGTGCGATGGTCATCCACGACTCGTTCCACCAGGAAGTTATGTTCAGCAAGACGACTATTTAACAACCGCGCAGCGGTTTGTGCTTTTGCGCGATCACTACCCATCGGGAAGTACTTTCCTGTGCGAGGATGCCGATAGCGGTAATACTTATTATTGGCACCATAGGTGTATAAGTTAGGTTCCAACCCTTTATTTTTATGTGAACGTTTACGAGGAGTCATGTCTTTAACCCATTAATACGCGATCAACTAATGCATTACCTGTGGTGTGGTTTCTTTCAGCATTCACATCGATATACCATAAGCCCCCGACTTTAGTGGCAGGAAGGCGGCCATTACGGCATAAACGTTGTACGGTTAAACGACTGGGTGCCCCGGCAATAAAGCGGTGCTTAATCCACTCATCCACCGAAATTAAATTGGGTTTTGGTGCGTTCATCTTGTTCCCCTTATTTATTGAATAATTAAGCGGCCATTCTTTTCTGACGATTTCTTAAATACACTTTTTCCCGCAAAATAATGATATTGTCAGGCGCATCAAAACCAATACGAATTTGGTGACGACTATTTCTTTCCAGAAGAAAAAGAGTTAAGGGTATGGTTTCAAGCGTGAGTTTATCGCCAATACTGAGCCACTGGTTATAATCGAGCTGAGGACCTTTAATCGTAATTCGCGCGTTATGTTGGTAGTCTTTTTCTGCGAAGGTCAGAATCGTATGCTCGTTGATAAACGCTCTTTCTGAACGGCGAAAGGTTAAAATTAACATGCTCAAGTCTCCTCAGTGGACAGTATTCACGGCTTTGACAGGTACGCCTTGCAGGGTAAAGGGTGGTTTATGGTGGCACTGGGCCATATCATTTTTTAATGCTTGATATTCATCCGGATGAACAGTAATACACGGTGGTCGTCGCTTTTTCGCGAGCTGGTAATAGTGAATATATTGTTGTGCGCGATGAATGGTTTTCGCGGATTTTTTCGATAAAAAA
>NZ_JAEVHG010000033.1:0-23420 GCF_018263875.1 Zooshikella ganghwensis | reverse complement strand
GTTTAAACCACCATTTTGCCGCTTTCGCCTTGGCATAACCTTTATGTTCAAAGCACACCCATTCATTCACAAACTCAAAACCACAGCGATACGTGACTTTTAACGACGGTGGGGCATTTAATTTACGATGGATGCTATACGACACATCAGTCACACTGAGCCACACCGGTTTAATTTGTGATTTTAATAAAGCCCCTTTGGACGCTTGATCGTTATGAGGCAGCGATTCACTCGCCGGAAAGGCATGCCCACAGCTAGGACATTCCCGTAAAATAGCTTGTAACAGTGATTCACACTTGGGGCATTGTTTAGTGGGTGCTTCACTGGCAGCCCCGTCTTTTTTCACTTTTGATTTCGGTGGCTGTATATTATCAATGGGTCCATGCCGCTCGATGTTGTCACCATAATCCAATACCAGGCAATCGGTTTTACCCGTCTCGGGTGAAATACGTAAACCACGCCCCAAGATCTGCACATACAAGCCAGGGGAGTGAATGGCCCGTAAAATGGCAATTAAATCGGTGCGGGGTGCATCGAAGCCCGTCGTTAACACACCCTGACTCACTAAACAATGAATACGGCCTTGTTTGTAGTCTTCAATTAATTGAGAGCGTAAACTAATAGGCGTCTGACCATGCACACACTCGGCATGAATGCCATGGTCTTTGAGCATGGTAATGATCTGCAAGCAGTGATTCACCGATACCCCAAAAATTAACCAGGCTTTACGATCCTGTCCCCACTCACTGATTTCTCTTAAGGCTTTACGGGTAAGGTCCTGAGCATTTAACGCTTTTTCTAAATCTCGGGTAACAAACTCACCCTGGCGAATACTGACGTTGGTTAAATCAATTTGCTCGGTGCCGGGTTGCGAAATTAATGGTGATAAAAAACCTTGATCAATGAGTTTTTGAATATCGACGTTGTAAACAACCTCATTAAATAACGCACCTTCGCCCTCGGTTAATAACCCCGTTTTCATACGGTAAGGTGTGGCGGTAAAACCGACTAATTTCACCAAGGGATTCATTAATTTCGCATCATTTAAAAAGCGGGTATACATACTGTCGTCTTTACCCGCATTAATTAAATGGCACTCATCGACGATAATGATATTAAATGCCCCTAAATCAAACGCCTTGTTATACACCGATTGAATACCGGCAAATAACACATCCGCCTGGTGATCTTTACGCCTTAAACTGGCCGAATAAATACCGGAAGAGCAGGTGGGCCAGAGTTGATTTAATTTCGCGTAATTTTGTTCCAGGATCTCTTTGACATGGCTGAGCATAAGCACTCGTTGGTTGGGAAACTGCATCACCCGACGAATAAATTCAGCAATAATGACTGATTTACCGCCTCCGGTGGGTACACACACCAAGGGATTACCTTGCTGTTGTTGCCAATACTGATAAATAGCACTTAAGGATTCGTCCTGATACCAGCGTAATTTCATGCCGCGTCCTCCACTAACTGGGCATTAAACGTCGTGCGTAAGGTTTGAATATGGGTGTCGGTTAATAAGGTTTTATCTTCGACTGCGCGTAATTCACGGCTGTTAAACTGCTCAGGCGCTTCGCCCGTGATAAAACATTCCCCGGATTTTTTCAGGCGATAACGAATCCAGTATTCGCCACTATCAATCACTTCCGCAAAACGCTGAATTAAATCGGGAATGAATAAATGGGCCTGACAGCCGACGCGTTGATTATTTTCAGGGATCAATAAATTAAATCGTGCACAATGCCATTGGCCCTGATCAACCGCTGATGCATGTAAGCAGGTTCGGCAATTAACGGTGGGGACTTGCTCACCATGACAAATAGCATGATGATCGCAGAGTTTGCACTCGTACCAGCTGGGATCATCATTTATTTTTTCCAAGGGCTGGTCGCTGGCAATAATGCGTGCGGCTTTGGTTAATGTGTTTTCAGCATAGGATTTGTCGTATTTAACCCGTTCGCCATACAGTGCGTCGGTATTTTTATTGACGGCAATATAATAAGCCCGGTCGATTTGCTGCAGGTGCATATACACTTGCATCTGGGTGTAATGCTGCGGTTTACTTTTTTGTACGCCGTCTTTTTCTAACGCTTTAAAACTCTTTTCGCTGTGGGTTTTCATTTCGATGATATGCCACTGGCTCGGTGCTTCTAAAAAGCCATGGCCCATACCATCCATTGAACCGCCAAAGTGTTCCTGGCAAGCAGACACGCGAAATTGTTTGCCGGTATTGGGATCTACGGTCCATACCTTAACGCCTGCTGCCCGTAAATTCGCGGCAAAACGATCTTCGGCTAAATGCCCAGTCTCAAATAAACGCAGCATTTGTCCTTTATGACTTTTTATCGAACACCAGTGGAAGTCATACCACAGTGCACGTTCACAGGTTTTACCGATGATTGACGCCCCTAAATGGGCGCGCCAACCATGGCCAGTCTGTTGCTGCTCATAATGCTGATAAATCGCATTAATCGTGCTGTGTTGGGATTCAGGCAGTTGCATGGCTCTGATTCCATACCGGTTGTTCAAAATTCCCTGCAGGCGGATTTGAAGGCACCTGTTGGGTATTGATGGGCGGTTGCTGTTGTACTGGTTGTGTTTGTACCTGATTAGCTGGCGGATTATTCCCCTGCACAAACTGACTCGCCTGTAAGGGCATTGAGGTTTGTTGTGGAGGTTGGTTAACCTGCTGAGTAGGCGGCATCTGATGAACAACACCAGGTGTTTGTTGCTGTTGCATGCCAGCTGTTTGCGTAGGTGGCATATTACCCATTGGATTCGCTGCAACGCTTTGATAACTGTCTTTCGAAGCCCAACCGCGTATGACATTTTCCGGCTCGTTAGATTGTTTGTTATTACGGATGGTGACTTTAATCACCAACGGTTGATTTAATAATTGGTCGGAGTCTTGAACGTTTGGATTACCCAACGCTTGGCCTATAGCGGAAATAGCGCGACGACCAATATTCTCCGCTTGCTGATTAGGATGGCTGATATTTTGATTATCAAATACCCGACGTTCGGCGTACTGACCTTCTAAAATAATGTAAGAAAACGCGATGTAATGACCGGTACCCGCTTTATTCATTTTAACGTCGGCTTTATCGATCATCGCTAAATAATCGCCAGCGGGAATAGGGGTAAAAAAATTAATATTGGGATCGTATGCTTGGGTTGAAAAACCTAAATTCGCCATGATTAAACTCCAGATTTTTGGTGTGGTAAGGCCTGCGAAAATACATCCCATTGCAGGGGAATTTCTGGGGGCAGGCCATAACGGTTTTTAGCTAAAAAGGCCGGTGTTTCCTGGGTATATAAAACACGTTGGCCCGTGGTAATACCGCGTGTCACTTCGTTGCCAAAACCAACATCGGTCTTTTTAACAACGGTTTTAAAATTGGTGAATAACACGCAATCGACCGACTCTTGAATTAAGGCACTGGCCCGGTCATGTAATTTAATTTGGTAACGGTCGTAGGGTTCTGTTTCGGGTGAATCAAAGCGTTTCACCTGGGTATGGGCAATTAAAATAATGGCCATGTTTTTTTCGTTACGCAGCGCATCGAGCCAGGCTAAACATTGTCGCCAGTAGGTGAGGGCTTCGCCGTAACCTTTACCATAACCAAAGTCCTCAATACTGCTCTTGCCGTGCTGTTGGGCTGTGTAGCTCCAGATTAAAGGCTCTAAATGGTCTAATGAATCCAAGACGACAGTTTGAAACTGATGCTGCTCGTGATACAACGACTGTAGAGCACCGATGACATCCAGAAAGCTGGTTAATAATGGAAAGGCATTGACCTGTAACGCACCGGCCCCATCCTCGGTAAATAAAAAAATGGGATTCGGTGCACTGGCGGCAAAGGTTGTTTTACCTAAACCATGACTGCCATACAGCACCATGCGCGGCGCTTTGAGCGCCTGCGTTAAGCCTATGTTTGCAAGTGATAGTGCCATGATTATGGCTCCAGCGCGTCAACTTTGACGCCGGTCTTGGCAGGCTTGGACTCAATGGCATAGGCGACAGCGTTGTACTCCTTGGGAAATTGTTTTTTTAACTGCTTTAACGCGGTGACATTCACCTCAAACTTAAGCCGAAAAATCGAATTAAAGACTTCGGGTGTCACCACTTCTTTTACCGTACTTAAGTGTTTCGTGAGAACTTTACGATCGATTTTTCCCGTGGTGGTGACTTTAAAAAATGTGGTTTCATGCGCGCTAGAACCTTCCTCTTGAGCACCTACCAAGTTAATTAATTCCCGTTCAATCGATGCTTTTTCCTGATTTAAATCGGTGATCTGCTGTTTGATGTCCTGCAGTTTTTGGGCGTAAAAGTCCACCATGCGCACCGGGTCGGGCGCTGCCATTGTCATATTCATTGTGGTAACCTCTGAAAAATCAGGTTATTAAACTGAATTTATTGATTGAAATTAATTGTTTTTTAAGCCGCTTCAAGCGTCATTAATTTAAGGTGCTTTAACGTTTTATAATAATTCGCAAAGGCGAGTACATCGGAAAAACATTCCACATGCTCAACATCGAACGGCATATAACGGGCGAGGAAGGCCTGTAATAAATCGACGGGGATGGTATTAACGTCTTTATTTTCCACCAACACCATGTGTGAGGCTTTATCAAATAAAATATAAAAATATTGCAGATTGGATTGATGGGTAATCACCACCCGCACTAATAGGTGCTGAGGATTTTCATACACATATTCATAATGTTCGTAGAGCGGTGAAGCGAATTGCATCAGGTAATTTTCGGTGACCCAGTAAGGTCGTACTTTATTAATCTGTTCTACCAATCCGGTGGTTACTGCTTTAACCGGGTTCCGTAGCTGGAAAACGGCATAGCAAGCCATGATTTTTCTCCTTTTAATGAATGGACGTTGAAACTAGTCCAGCAGATAACGATATTTTTTCAATATGGCGCTTTAGCTCTTGGGTGCAGGTTTCCAGCGTGTTTAACTGCTCAATAAGTTGCCTGTATGTTTCAGGTTGGCTCGTTTTTACATACGCTTCCAGTGTCACAAACGCTAAGTCTGTTTGTTGTGGATTATCCTTTTTCATTAGGCTGCCTCCTTGTCTTTTTTGTAGCCACCAAAATATTCGATAAAATTGCGATAAAGCTGGGAGAGGGCGTTGGCCATTAAGATAAAATCGGCCCGTGCTTGAGACATAAAATCTTCCGCTTTTTCCTGGTCGGTTAATTCAAACTTTAATTGAGTAAAACGGAAATCATCGTGGATGATGCCAGCCAAATAATCGGTCCAGTGAAAGCCCAACTTGGTGACCATTTTACCCGCAGCAATATGTGGCTCGACTTCTTCCAGTTCCAAATCGCTTTTACTGAGTTTCACGATATCTGCATCTTCACTCCCTACAAAACGCAGCTCAGCACATTGGTCCAGTAATAGTCCTTCAGGCAGTGGCGCGCTGCGGGCCAACCAGCAGGTTAATACTTCACAGGGTTTATATTCCGTGACCACCGGATGTGTGGCTAAGCTGCTCAGCGTGATGCGTAAGTAATGAATACATTCCTCGGCCAGTTTAACGTTAGAGCTATCCACGACAATTAAGCCATTGATGGGGTCCAGATATACATACCAACTGTGGTATTCACTGAAGGCTTTGGGCAGTAGCTCATGAATAACGGACTCTTTAATCTGGTCTTTTTCGCCTTTGCCAACTGGCTCGCCATGTTCTTTTTCCAGCGTTTTAATACGTTCTTTGACGTATTTGCTGATAACCGAGTTAGGCAACATCTTTTTTTCTTTCTGCAGGCAGAGCAATTGGAAGTTGCCAATATGCTCGGCAAAGTGTTCCGCCTCTTCGCCGAAGGGACGAACCCAGCCATAGCTTTCGGCCTGTTGGGGCGTGCAGGGCTTAAAGGCCTGGGCTGAAAGTTTTTCATTGAGTAACGCCTGATCAAGTTTGGCAACCTGTTCGCAGCGGAAAAATATTGCATTTTTAAACCACATGATGTGCACCTCTTGTTTTATGTTGTATGCAGGGTGGGAACGATCGACTCATACCGATTAGTACGCGTTCGGTAGATTCGATTACGTAGGAGTGGGTCATCGGAAAAGGCCGGCACTAGGGCCAATGACAGCGCTAACATGCCCATGGACAACGGACAGATCACCTTTGACCGGATCAGCTCGGCTACCAGTTGGGTACGGTTTTTAAGGTTGTGTTTATGTAGTGCGGCTTTAATGGTTTTGGATATGGTGTCCGGGGCAACTGAATATTTGCGGGCAATTTCCTTATCCGATAAGCCATGTAAAGCTTCAAAGGTATACAGCGTTTGCCGTGGGGAGAGCTGAAGGTTGTTCAGGTAGGCTTTCCAGTGGCCTATGGTGATCGTGTCGTCCATGGTGAGTGCTCCATTAACATTTTTTATGTCATGTTTTGCACAAGAGTACTCACCATGTTGTCGTTAGTCAACTATTCATCTTTAAAAGTTTGCAAATTATTTATTAAGTTAACTTTTGGTTAGTCGTGGAATCGTTTGAGACCTCTATTAAAAGCTTTTAGCATGTCAAAAAACTCTTGACTGATTCCATGATCAAGTATGTAACTACTTGAATCCATTAAAATTCTAATAGCTTCGTCATTTCTAGCTTTAGCCTGCAGCGCTATAGAGTCTTCAATGTAACTATCTTCAATATCAGGGTTTTCTTCCAACCAGTCTTTAGGAATACCCTCAGTCTCTGAGCTTAGCCAACTATAAGGAACATTTAGAACATCAGCGATTCGTCGCAAGGTTCTACTGCGGGGTCTTTTATCTGTTCTTTTGCCAGATTCCCAGTTCACTACAGTTGTTCTAGAAACACTACAAGCATCAGCCAGTTCTTGCTGGGTTAAATTTGCTTTTATCCGTGCAGATTTTATTTTTTCCCAAAGCTGAACTTTGCCACTGTCTTGCTCAGGTAGAACGTAAGGCCTTTCTGGAGTACCAAGTCCTTCAATAAATTGTGTAAATTCAAATATAGGGACTTTAGTTGCGTCAGCTATACGCATAAGAGTGAATAATTGAGGAGTTCTTCTTACTTCTGGGTCTTCAGATTCCCATCTACAGGCAGTGCTATGTGTAACACCAACAATGTCAGCCAGTTGTTGCTGGGTTAGGCCTGCTTCTTTTCTTGCTTCTTTGATTTTTTGCCATAACTCCACAACCATAGTTCACTTATTCCAATCTCAGCATTGCAATATGAAAACTATTGGTAACTATTAGTTGACATATTGCAGTATCTATTCCAGAATCTTGTCGAATGTTAACTTTAGCTGTCAATGACAACTACGTTTTTGTTTCAAAGTTGCCGATTAGAACACAAATTCACTACGAGTGTGCAACGCCGTCTGACTAAACATGACCTTTCAATCTGAATAGTATACGGCTTGTACTCATTTTAAGTATTCCTCTAATTGGGGAACCATCACCATGCAAACTAACAATCGAGGTGTTGTATGGAGACACAAGCATCAAAACTTACGGATGAGTGCGCCTGGGAACTCTACGACAGAGGGTTCACCGTTATCCCGTTAGGTTCACCATTTGAAACGCCACCGCCTTACTTTGTCAACAAACGCTTTGACGGAAACAAAGAAAAAGCACAACAGGAGTGGCCTAAACAGGCGCGTGTGCCGTGGGCTAAGTTCCAAAAAGTCACACCTTCGCTTGAGGATATGGATTATTGGACCGCCTCTTATCCCCGAGCAAACTGGGCCATTGTTACAGGGACTCGTGTCATTGTTGTGGATGCCGACTCTGAAGAAGCGGTTCAGTTTATGGAGTCTGGTACCATCGGTCGAACGCCGTGGAAGGTGAAGACCGGCAAAGGTAAACATTTTTATTATGCCGTTAATCCCAACGTAGAAATTCGCAACTCAGTTAATGCTCATTCCAAAATCGATATCCGGGGGTTGGGTGGTTATGTCGTTGCACCTGGCTCAACCCATGCCAATGGAAACCGCTATGAGTGGGAATACGACGCCAGTTGGGTGATTGATAGCATTGATGACTTGCCGTGTTTGTCAGAAGAAGATTTACAGGCGATTCAGCAATTTAATGGGCGCAATGTATTAAATAAAAGCAGCCAAGTGAAGACTAACTCACCTAAGCCAAACCCAGAAGTGACTGGTAACTTAGGTTTTAATACAGCAGATTACCAGCCTAAAGCCAGTGGCGAGGCGGTGAGTGAAGGTTCACGTAACCAATCCGCAGTGTCGTTAACAGGCCAATACATCGCTTCAGGCACGGATCTGCGTACCATAAAACAGATGTTGGATACCTGGAACACTGGCAATAGTCCACCGTTAGATCCAAGTGAGCTCAATACCTGTATTGCCAGCACGATATTGACGCATTTACGCAAACATCCTCATGACGTGATCCCTGTGCAACCTGCACCGCCTGAACCCGCCAAGGCGAGTAACCTATCACTACCCGACAGTGGTGGTATGCCTGGCCATTTATACGACATACCGGGTGTATTGGGTGAGGTCGTGCAGTTTGCTAATCAGACCGCACGACGAAAACAGCCCGCATTGGCAGTACAAAGTGCATTGGCACTCGGCAGTGTGGTATGCGGGCGTTATTACAAGACCGATAAGGGGAATTTTTCCTCGCTGTACTTCCTGAACATTGCCAAGTCGGCCAGTGGTAAAGAGCACTGTAAGGATGTGGTGGAGCAGATTTTAGAAGCATCGGGTTATGGGCGATTAATTTCTGGCTCGGGTTATACGTCTTCTGGCGCCTTGTTCAGTGAACTGCTCCATGAGCCGAACCATATCAGTATCATTGATGAGTTTGGTAAGTACCTGGAAGGCAGTCAGCATAAAATGAATCCGCATAAGGCGGAGGCCATTACCCGACTGGTGGAGGCCTGGAGCAAGTGTGGGTCTTCACTTTATCCACCGGTTTATTCGACCATGGGTATGAGTAAGCAGGCGGCAGAAGAAATGCGCAAGCGGTGTATTAAGCATCCCGCGTTAACGCTTTTAGCACTGACGACACCAGGCACCTTTTACGGTGCTCTGTCACCTGAGCTGGTCAAGGATGGTTTCCTCGGACGCTTTATTGTTATGGAAAGCCAATTAAAACGACAGGTGTCGAGTGATCCTGGGCTAATAGAGGTACCCGAGAACATTACCAAGTGGGTGGCCACTATTCGGGAGAACTTGGCCGGTAACTTAACCAGTCATATGCCACCGGAAAATAAGCCCGCACAGAATATTCTCGTGTTCGAGGAGGCGGCGCTCCAGCGATTAAAAGCGCTTGACCAGGAAATCATTCAGAAGATGGATGAGCTGGAACAGTACGGTATTGAAGTACTGCTGGGGCGCACCCGAGAAAAGGCCATGCGCATTGCGTTAATTCTGGCCCTGTCGGTTGATCCGTTTGCGGAGACGATTACACGACAGGTGACGGGTTGGGCTATTGATTATGTTCGCTATCACGATTATTATATGGTAGACACCGTAGTGAACCGTGTAGGCGGTTCTTCCTTTGAAACTCAATTGAAAGAATGCGTTCATGAAATTGAGAAAGCAAAGGAACGCGGTCTCACCCTCTATGAAATTGGTCGTAATCCTAGTTTCTCTAAGATGCGTGGTAAAGAGCGCAAGGAGATATTAGACGACATCTGTTCCAGAGGGCATGCCAGATTAATCCAGGTGGCTAAACCAACCGGTGGACGTCCGAGGATGGCTTATGTGCATGCCAATTTCTGCTGAGGCCACGGATCAAGGGGTTTTCACAAGTTTTCACGAGTTTTCACATGAACTCATGTTAAAATTACTCCTTGATTTTATTAGAAAAAATGGCCTTTTCACATTTTCACAAGAATTCCTAAAGTCCCCTAGAAAGACCCCAGAAAAAAGCCAGGGGGGGTACTTTTTATGTGAAAATGTGAAAACTATTATTTATATATATTTTATTATTTTTTTTATTTATATATTAAACACTTACAGAAGTATTAGTTTTCACAAATGTACATGTGAAAACTCTGTGATAATTTGTGAAAACCCCCTCCAAGGCTCCTTCCTTGAAACAAATCTGTCACATACTACGAGTGCCTTATGAATCAAGCCTACGCCATTACACCTAACACCAAGCCGCGTATGACCCGAGCAGATAAATGGAAACAGCGCCCCTGTGTCATGCAGTACCGTGCGTACAAGGATGCACTACGGGCGTTGTCTATTGAGCTCCCTGAGAGCGGCTACCATCTCATTTTCGTGTTACCCATGCCCAAGTCATGGTCGAAGAAAAAACGGGCGGAGATGCGAGGACAGCCTCATAAAGCTACACCGGATAAGGACAATCTAGAAAAAGGTTTATTAGATGCCTTGTTCGTGGACGATGCCCATATCTGGGATGGACGCGTGAGTAAGTATTGGGGTGACGAAGGACAGATCATCGTGAAACGGATTCCAACCTACAACACGTTAGACGAAGCGTTGAACTCGACGATTCACTGAGGGGAGGGGATTAGATGGCTACAACTGACGCCTATCAGCCTGCACAGCACAAAAATGGACCTAACTTAGCGTTACCCTGGCGTTCAGCCAAAATAGCCTGGCATGAAGCGTTTATGAGCTTGAGGGCCAGGTCGATGATTAAAAGTTCAGGCAAGTCGCCGTTTAACAACATGACGCAAATCGGTCGGCACCTGGAGAAAGGCGTTGTCCAGGATGCCATTGCCAAACTACCCAAGCCGGTTATCCATTGGGGCATGTATTGTTATGCACCCGAGCATGATAAGACCGATACCTATAAATCGCGTGTTGCTGATCGGCTGTATGCCATGATGGTGGATCACTTAGGCGATAAGTACGTTAGAAGCCGTATACGCTGTATTCGTCTGGTGACACTGTGCAACATTGCATTGGAGGATAGGAAGCATCAACAATGGAAAGGCGAATTTTATGGTGATGCTCAAAAAGCCCAATTGTTAGGCGTTCCTCGGCAAAACTTTAATCGGGATTATGGTGAAGTGTATGGCGCCATGCAGGAAATTTTAAGTGGTTATTGTAGTAAAGCGTTGGGAGTCGTGGCGGAGCTGTTGGAGACGTCAGTACACTGATCATGTGACGGGATAGAGTGAGTTGCTCTCATGTTCATTCGTCGTTATGCCATCGAGTAATGACGAAGCGATATGAGAATAATTATTTCGAAAAAAAGAGCTTGATCCCAAAATGACTTAATTATCTGTGAGAAGGCCAAATAAGTGACTTATTCAGCAGAACCTTATTTTTGGATCGCGTATAAATTAAGCCAAGCATAAAGATAACAAGATAAAAACCAGGTATAGGGTTTTCGTCAACTCAAGGCAAGGAGATGTCCAATGTTGTTCTTGGTTTCTACATGTTCACTTATTCTCGTCGCGTTGGCGGGTGGCCTGGCTTTCGTATTTATACCTAAATTCTTTGAACGCTTACCCCGTGAGTTCACTGAACTTCTGCAGTCAGAAGACTACACGTTTCAAGGCGGTATGCTGTTAAGTGCCGTCGTCGCGGGTAGTGCGGCACTGCTAAGCTTGACGGTATTGTTGATGGTATGAGGTTTGGAGGAGAGTAGCGCCCTTTTACTTTGCTACTCTCCGTATCTTCTTAGGATACAGTAAAGTCCTTGAGCTTTTTCAGCGGTTGAATTCTCACTTGCATAGAAGCGGGTTTAGCCTTAAACATCATCTCTTCACCGGTAAATGGATTCACGCCTTTTCTGGCCCTGACGGCAGGCTTTTTCTTGGTTTTCACTTTGAAGAGGCTTGGAAATACAAACTCGCCACAGCCGCGCTTACTGATATGTCGTCCCATGATCTCAGCGAGAGACTCCATGACTGCATTCACATCCTTTTTGGTGAGCTCCGTAGTTTCAGCAATTTCGCTGATGAGCTGACTTTTGGTGAAAGGTTCCTGTACGGCGGTTTTCTTATTAGACGATGCCATTAGCCTATACCCTCAAACAAAACATAGATATTTCTGGTAAATGATCTCACCAATATACTTAATTTGTAGTATGCATTCGTGACAAAAAGCAAGGTCGTATGATGGGAAAAATGAAGACCATTTACCGAAGTACTTGCCCATGACTGATTCGTTATCCATAAAACAAGCCAAAAAAATCGTACTGCTCAGCCAAGTCATGCCGCACAAAAGTACTGAACAAGCGATACTGGCCGCGGTTGAATAACGCGCTTATAACCCAATCAATATCTCTAAGCTGGTTGTGGTAGCCCTGCTTCACAGCTTGACCCAGTAAGAACAGGTATTTTGCTAGTCATAGAACATATCCCCATAGCTTTCTTAAAAAAACTGTTGACCAAAATGGATAGTAAAATCCATTCAGATCTTTCTCGGATGCGAGTGATAAAGTCATGCTGGTAGCATTGGTTGAAGGGGTTGTGTCGAGTTTTATTGTTGCATCGTGTGGCACCACGAATCGAAAGCGACAGTTTGCCTACATGGCGATTGGAGTGGCTAAGCGCACTTGGGCAAGGGTATAGGCAAAAGCTTAATTGAAACCATTGAAAATTGGGCGAGATTATCTTCTGTCCATCGAATCGAATTGACCGTAGTGGAAAGCAATAGTGCAGTAAGAAATTTGTACAAAAAATGTGGTTACGTTGAAGAGGGTATAAAGCGGGATTCACTAAAAGTTGATGGTGAATACGTTAATAAAGTGTACATGAGCAAGCTATTTGAAACAAAGTTGGGTTAGTGCTGCTACCTCACTAGCGACATTGACCGTCCCCTCAATTACTCCAGAAAAACACCCAATAACCCCCCCGTAAACTCACTGGATATCAGGTGTTGAAGAGCTTACAATGAGGTTAGTTTGTTTCAGTGTGACGTTTATTTATGGCTGTGTAGTATGGCTAAAAGTGTTAAGGAAATATTGGTTGCATACTCATTAGAAGAGATTTCTATTTGGGATGTTATGGCTTGGGCAAACGAGCTTGATGGTAGTGAAATTAATAACGAATCTGCATTGAACGAGTTAAAATATATTAACGATACCGCCGTAGACTCAAGTCTGATTAAGCAAAGCCTATTGAATCTTATACCAAACGCAGATGAAGAGACGCTATCAAAATTATTGTTACTAGAAAATCTTAACCGACTGAAAACTGAAAAAATCACATCAGTAGAGTTCGTTAATTTCGTTATAAATTCAGTTTGAGATCATGAAAACAATGAACAAGCACCAATCTGTGAGTGGGTATACAGTCTTTTTAACGCTTATAATGGCTATGGATTCGATGAACTATGTGAGATGAGTAGCAATGATTTAGTATTGGTGGCAAGCGAGTATATTGACGAGCAAGATACATAAGCGGATAAGAATTGGTACCTAGCTTGTCAGAGTGATGTTTATTAGTAGTTACTTTACTGGAGTGATAATGACAGACTGGGAAAAAAAATTTGTAGATGAAACGATTGAAGAGTTTGGATATATGCCTGCGCCTTGGGTATATCAACCAAATTGTCACCCATATTCAATTGGCTGGCGAATGGGGAGAGGCGAGTCATATATGATGTATATTTCCGATTGGTTGTCATCACAGAACTGGAGTCTCAGAGAAACAGCAGAGTACTTTATAAAACAAAATCCTCCAGCAGCTTGGCTATTATGGATATATGAAGTTTTATTTCCTGTTGAAGAGAATGAATATGATAAGCCTGAAGTAGATAGAATTAAAGCTTATAGGGAAAAATTAGAAGATCTGGGGTTTAAAAACGTTTCGAGTTTTAGTGAAGATTTTAATAGCAGCAAATGGCAGTGAATGATAATCAGGTAAGAGCTAATAGTCAGGCTATAGTATTACAGTTAACAAAAGGGTGATTATTATTAATCAATATACCTTCGAGTGTGTGAATGAAACGTGAAGTTGAATTAGAAGTAGCGCTGCGTGATTCTATTTTAGTTTATCTATCTATAAAGTATGAGTATTATTCTAAGGCGCTAAAACAAGAAAACTCTGCAATATTAAGGTTTATACGTTTTGATAGAGAGTTAATCGAGTTAAAATTATATGGTATATCTGAGAGTGATATTTACGATGATTTTAGTGGGCTATGTATTTCTCATGTAAAGGTTTTAAAGCGAAATGATGATCTCTATATCTCTTTAGATCCATATGATGAAAGAGTTGATGTTATTGAAAGTAAAGATAATTTTGTATTTAAAGTTAAGAGTTATAAATTAGATATTAGGCAAGTATAGTCAGCTAAGAAAGCAAAAAATATCAATAACCCTTTTCAACTATTGTACTTAAACTGACTTTAAGGAATTCAGGTGGCCTGGAATATAGAGTTAATCGTCGTTGAACCTCAGTTGTCTGATTTTAATCAGGTAGGAATTATTGATATTGCTGTTGAGCAAGCTGCAGGTTTACCTTTTTGGGAGGCAACATCTTACACTTCAATTGAAGACGGTGTAGCTATAGGTAACTTTGATGGGAAGACAATTCTTATTGACCCTAGTTGCAGGCTTTTTGATTATCTTGCTAATACCATCAGTGAACTAAAAAGCCATAAAGTTGTTTTTTGTCGTATAGCAAATAACAACATCTGCAAGTACTTTAGTGATGGCAAGGAGGTTAAAGGTAATGTGCCCAATTTGCACAACCAAGATGATAAATACATTGATGGCGAAGTTGAAGCTTGGGAGTTTCTTAAGGTTAACACTGGACTAAGTTTGATTGATCCACCTTGCGAAACATCTGACTTGAATAATTCAACATACTCTCATTATATGTTAGAAGATAACGATTTTCTTTAATCTTCTACAGTATTGAAAAGTTATATTTTTATTAGGGCCTGTTAACACTATTTTAATATCACTGTTATGGGGGTAAAAGCACTAATCTAGGCGCGAAGCGTGAAGTTTAGTTGTTCTAAATGAACAATGAGCAACAACGAGTAGTGCTTTTACCATCATAACCCTTCGGGCCGTGATTATTTTTCCACCTAGCAGCGTTACAAGTCACTTATGTAGAATGACTACACAGCATTCCTTGTGCCTTGCCAGGTGGAAAAATAGTCTACGGCAGTGGTGATTCAATTAGTGTTAACAAGCCCTAGGTTAATAAAAAAATAGTTAAAATTTCATTTAAGTCAAAATATGTCAAGTAGTTATACCGAATTTATTGCCTTTTTTAAAGATGAAAATAAACTAGAAGCTGTTTTCAAAGGTCTTTCTCTATATGAGGCTGAAAATTATGAACAAGCTATCAAGTTATTTGAAGCGTTAGATAATGAATTTGATCATAAGCTAGAGTGTAATAATGAAACATTTACGAGTTGTTATATCAGCAGATTAAATAATAACGTTATTTCTAGTGCTATAGACGTGAGTTTATCCTTTGAGGAAGAAAATTTTTTCCTGATGTTGGCTCGTTGTGGCGCAGACATTATTCTAGCAACTACTTTTAATAGTCAAACTGGTGAAAAGTTTAAGTCAGGGTGGTTGCTAGGTAAGGAAGCACACTACGTTAAAGCAATAAAAGCCCTTGCAGATGTTGATATTGATTTTGCACTGAGAGGCGCCATTGAGTATGGAAACCTCAAGGATATTGAGTCTCTATTGGAAAGAGGAGCCAACCCTAATGGTTCTATTAATGGTTTACCCTATGTTGTGTATGCAGTAGAGGAGAGTCGACCTAAGCTTGTAAAGTTACTTGGAGAAGCAGGTGCTGACATAAATGCTCAAGTAAAAATTAAAGCATGTGAATATACATGTGAGTCACAATGGGGAAAAACAGCGCTGCACTATGCCGTTAGAAATGCTAACAAACGGATAATAAATTACCTTTTGCGAAAGGGTGCTGATCCCAATGTAGAGGACTATGCTGGCAACTTACCGATATTCCAAGCATTAGAAAAGGATGAATTCTGGGAGCATGCTCTGTTGCTTATTAAAGCAGGTGCAGACCTACACGTTAGAAATAAAGAGGGATTAACCCCATATTTATTTTTATTAGATTCAGTAAGCTCAAAAGATGGGAAAAAAGCAATAGAGATTATAGAGTCAATGCGCAGCAACGGGATCGATCTTAATGAGACTTCAACAAGTGGTGGTAATGCCCTTTGGTACTTATTTAAAAGCCGAGCAATTAAAGTGTATTTAGCAAAGCATGGCGTTGAAAGATTACTAAGGCCCGCTAATATTTATGATAAATCGTTATTTGAAAATCTGATATGTGCCATAAAATATACTGATAGTGATGGCTTTGTTGAAATTTATAATGGTGCAAAAGAACGTCTTACAGACGAGCAGAAATATAATTTATTTAGCTTAGCTACTGAATATGAGATAAATAAAATTATTGACTGTATTATCAATGAGTAGGTAGTACAAATCTATGCCATACATAGAAAAAACACTCACCCACGAAATGTGCCTTAGAGTCCAAAGTGACTTAGCTCCTTATTGGTCTCAGTTTGCTCGAACTCGTGAAATGATATGGGGTTGTTGTTATTCGAATGATGAAGTCAGTGTTTATGAAACATCCTGTGGGAAAATTTATCTTTATTCAAGCAGCACATATGTACAAGAGATTGATGGCGATGGCTATTTTATAATCGTTGAGGAAGCTGAAATAGATGTATATTGTCTCTATTTTGAAGGGAAGCCTTATCGTATATCTACCTACTTTCTATCAGAATATCTAGCAACCCCAACTTTTATAGAGGATGAGGCTGAACGCCAGCGAGTGATGGATGCAGTCATGGAAGCATTGAGCGTATATGATGAGCTTGGTTATGCAAGTGTGTTGATCGATTATGGCTTCAAAGATGAAGATTATTATGAAGCGAATAAGCCCAATCATGGTTGGTTATAATCTGTCCCCTCAGAAAAAATACAGAGCTTGAAAAGTTAAGTTAAGCACAGCCGTTGAGGAAATATGCAGATTTGTACAGAAGATAGACGATACCCAGGGTTATCGGTTATTTTTTTAGGGGGTAGTGACACCATAGCCATAAGGCTTACTTTTATGTTAGGTTTTACTTCAGAGTGGCATTAATTAATTGTTAGGTGTCAGGATGATCGAGCACTGTTTTCCTAAATGCAAAGTCAAAGGGAGTTATGAACCTGTTCATTTCCGTCATATGGGGAGTAAGGGGGCTATTCCCAAGAAATGCAATGATTGCAAATACAATTTGGAAGCAGGTTGTACTCGAAGTATTGAAAAGGTAAAAAAGTACCTTCAGTTAGATTATGGTCCCTGTCCTATTGATGGTGAAACGAAGCCAGTTGAATCCGAATTCATTATCTCCGATCGCCTGGCGCAGATCCCTTCAAAGTGTAGTGTGTGCGAATATATTTCGCAGTGGGGGAATAACGTGGTGTGTATGTATCAGTATGAGATTTATGGCGATTATCCCAGGTCATTAGATTGGGGCAATTACCTTCCTCCGCAAGAAATATATACACCAAATAAGTCAAGGCTCCCGACATCAAAATAGCTGCTTCGCTTTGATCTTGCTATTGGAGCATTAGGCGTTATGCGTAAAGGTAAATCATGAAGTTTATTGAGAAAGTCGAAGATGTTTTTGATATAAGTGGCAGAGGGTGTGTAATTGTCCCGGGGATACCATACTCATTTGAGCCAGCAATCGGAATTGGCGCGAAGCTGGAAATTCGAAATCCAAGTGGTCGAATAGTACAGGCCACTTTAAAAGGTCTTGAAATGATAAATCGTGGAAGACCAATGAAGCATGCACCATTTTTGGTTAACCGAGATGTTAAAAAAAGCGATATAGAAATTGGCGCAGAATTGTATTTAATAAGCTATGAAGCCAAAAAATAACAAGATTGCCCGTTTGCTTTTTGGTCTGCGTGCGTTTCAATTTGGCGAAGATTCGCCTCTTTACTCTAGAGCTCCACTACAATCAAAATGTAATTGACAAAGGCGTTATGTTTACTTTGGTTCGTTTAAGAGAATGTTGTCATGCCTAAAGTAGAATCAATACAGAGTAATCATCCATTAATTGGTACATGGATTACGGAAAATGATGACAGTGCCGTAGAATTCACGATCTACCCGGAAGGAAGTACTTTGCAAGTAAAGGGCCGTGACAGAATGGATGGAGAAAGCTTTGTAATTACAGAAATAGAATTTAGTAACGCTCAACTATCGTTTCGAAGCACCATGCCTTCAACTGGACACACAGTAGTTAATCGAATGAAGTCAGTATCAAAAGGCCTCGTTGATTTCGAATATACCATCAAAGAAACATGGGTAAAAGTAGACTAAATATAATAAATTAATCAATAGGACCCATGGCGGGTTAACTTATTAAGGCACTAAGTTTAGGTGTTTATTGAACTGATGTTGCAGAATGATTTATGAGAATGCAGATAATCATCTTAATATTTATTATTTTAGCGGGTTGTGCTGGACCAAATGGAATTTTTGAAGCTTATAACGAAAAACCAATTAATATACAGTGTGCTTATGAGGCAATTAAAAATATCAAGGGAATGATTAGAGTTAGTAATAAAGAACATGAAATTATTTTTCATCATCACAAATATGAAGGAAACCTTTATCATGGTGGTGAACAAGAGTTTGTAAGTTATGGTATGAGCATATCACCTTATGGCTTATTTTCTAAGCGACCGGAAATTATATCAAGTTCTGTAATAGATGCTATAAAATCTGTGTGTACGAGCAAAAATACATAATAATAGCATCAACTTGATACCCAGCGTTTCAGGTCACCAAGGCGTTAGATAAGGGGCTAGGTCAGTCACGATGATAGTAGAAAGTAAATTTACTGGCTGTTTTATAGGGTTAGCAATTGGAGATGCGTATGGTGCTTTTTATGAAGGTGGCATATTAGAAAGGGTGTTGTGGCAGTTAATTGGTCGAACCAGTGATGGACGGAGACGGTATACGGATGATACTCAAATGTCTGTTGATGTTGCTCAATCATTTCTAGAAAATGGCGGAATAGATCAAGATAACCTTGCTCAAAAGTTTGCTTCTAGCTACAAGTGGTCAAGAGGTTATGGGCCTAGTGCAGCTAAGTTATTAAAGGGAATTTCAAAAGGGCGTGACTGGCGAGAATTAAATAGAAAAAAATTTCCTGAAGGATCTCTTGGTAACGGGGCTGCTATGAGAGCTCCAGTTGTTACTTTGTGTCACCCTTATAATGATACCACCCTAGCAAATTATATTAAGGAAAGCGCTGAGATCACACATGCTCACCCTTTAGCAATTGAGGGTGCTTATGCAATTGCAATAGCAACCTACATGGCTCTAGAAGATGAATCGAATGAAATTATAATCAAAGCGATTCTCATTAAAACTGACTCTGATAGGTATAGATTAAAGCTTAATAAGTGTATGGACTTACTTCTCTCAAGTGGTGGCACAGATAGTAATGTGATCAAGAAGCATCTTGGAAATGGAATACTGGCTACTGAATCTTGTATCACTGCTATATACTTTGCCCTTAAGTATCGTGATTCTAGCCTCGAGCATATGTTAGGAGATATATTTGGGTTAGCGGGTGATGCCGATACAATTGGTGCTATGGCTGGTAGCATATGGGGTGCGTTTAATGGAGTGAAAAGTATGGCTCAAATGGCTGAAGATGTAGAGAATGTGGGCTTGATTGAGAGTTTAGCCAAACAGTTATACAACAATTATCTAACAAAAATATCAGCCTGATGCCTGGTTGCACTGTACACACAGCTTACTTATGCGTGCTATTTCGATTACCCTGATAAAGGTTAGTTAAGGTTAAAATGTACGATTTAGTTGAAGGTATAAAACACCCGGATTCAGGTAAAATCATCGTAAAGCATGTCAAGAAATTACCCTTATTTTTGATATTTAGTTTTACATTAACAGCTTTAGCCAGATACCTTATGGGGAAAGACGATTTGGTTGTTTTAAACGCCGAAGCAATTGGAGCTTATGCAGTATTGCTTATTGTTTGGTTACGAGAATTGCTTGTTGATATTTGCTCTTTATCAGAAAAAACAGAGAATTAAATACATAGACTGATACAACTGGTTCTAATAAGCCAAATCAACAGATCCTCAACAACTCTGTAGTGTGCCACTACACTCACAAATATCCGGTTTCAGTGGATGCTAAGAGCCATAAGGCTTACAATGATGTTAGGCTTTCATCAAATAGCCATTAATTAATAGATCTTTGGTATGTTTTACTGGAATCAAGCAAACTTTGAAGGTTTAAAAAATGTAGCCAGCGCCTACGAAGGGAAAGCTGGATATGAAGGGTTTGTAGAGTATTGCCTAAAAAAAGAACAAGGGCTAAAAAAGCAAGCAAACTCAGCAATAATATCGTTTGTTGAATATGTTAAAACGCTTCCACTGGTCAGGCAGAGAGAGATCGCTTTAGAATTTGCTGAGTTACATTTTTATAATTCTGAGATACATCAGTTGCTTTCACATCCGTTATACTGTCATATTTATACTGTGTTAATTGACTGGTCTCGAGAAAATGGAGCAACATCAGAGGTCTTCAGGTGGTTGGCAACTATGGGAGCTGGATTGTCATTTTACCAAAGAGCACTAGAGCAAGATCCAAATGACCAGATTTCAATATACAAGCTTGGCATGGCTTATATTGATGATGTAGATATGCAAACTCACCATTTAGGCGAATCAAGGCTAATAGGCAGTATAGAGGAACTAGATGTCGCTTTATCAAAGGCTGCTGAGTTATGTCATAGGCTAGTAAACAAAGAGGCAAAACTAGCTTTAGACCAGGAAATAGAATACTACACATCTCTCGTAAATAGTTGGAGAGAATACACAAGCCAAAAACAAGAGAAGTCTTTTGTAGAATGGTGTCAGAATATGGGTGTTAAGTATAATTTTCCCACAATAGTTTATTATCAAAGTAAATGATCCAATCTGATAAGGTAAGAGCTACTACCTACCCAGTCAAATCAACAGATCCTCAACAACTTCCAAATATCCGGTTTCAGTGGATGCTAAGAGCCATAAGGCCTACAATGAAGTTAGGTTTAATAGTTGGGTAAACGAGCAAGATGCATCAAACTAGGTTTAAGATATTAAAAGATTCAAGGTGGGGGATCGTTATCGATCTAAAGGGTGACTACTCAATTAGTGATGGAAGTGGGTTAATCCACTTGGATTTATCTAGCCTAATTTGGATTAGTGGTGAAGAGAGATTTTGTCTAGAGAGAGCAATTGACCTAGTTGGCGATAAACTTAAAGCAAAGATACGAGATAATAAAGATTTGAGTATTATCATTCTAGGTATTGAGTTTAATCCTTGCGATTTTCAAGTTGAAGGATTGACCTGGGCTTTAGTGCAATGGGTAAGTGAAGTGTTTGAGATAGACACAAATTTTACAAGTGTTACTTTTAATAAAGCTGATAATAGGTATGAATTTTTTGTTTAATCAGCTAAGAGTTATTCCCTAGCCACTTCGCTGGATACCATGAACAGTAAAGCCTAGAATGATGCTAGATTTTAAGTTTGGGTGTCGTTCATTAATTGATAGGCGTAAAGTGAGTCGGGATCTGCTATGGAGCATTTAACTATTTATTTTAAGCATGGCATTCAGGATATCGTCCCGTACACTGATTTTATTATGAAAATTAAAGCTGAGCTCCATAGTAATGGACTTGGTCAATATCTTGGTGATGATATGGCAATCGATGGTGTTGATGCTGAAGTAGTATTTTCTTGTGTAAGCGCCAATGAATTGTTTGAGTACATCAAGGTTGATCTTGCCAATCTACCATTTATGCAAGGCGCCAAAATCACTTTTACTTTTGGTGAGCTAGAGTCATCAACTCCTGTAAAGGAGTTCTATTTGTGACAACAGCATGTTCGCATAGCCCTCCCTAGCTGTATTCCAATAGCAATAAGGCTTACAATGAGGTTGGATTTTGCAACTGAGTTGAAATATGGATAGAGTAACCAAATTACTAAAAGACTATAAGTCTTATAAAAATAAAGTTGATTCTTTTCACTATCAACTAAACACGAGATTCAGAACTGCCGAAGAAGTATCTGATGGTTTTAAGCTTATGAGAGCTATTTGCGAAGAAGAGTTGCCTCAGTTGACCTGCGCTGCAAATAGCTTAAAGGATAGTGAAATTAACCATTTGTACTCAAAGAAACAAAAAATGTGTATTGATGATTATAATATTAGGGTTGATATCTTTGGCTTACTATCTGACCCTAGCACTGAAGTAAAAGATTATTTTTATTTATTTAAAAAAACAGTTATTGTCGAGTGAGCATAATAGACTAAGAACTGCTCCCTAACTACCTCGCTGGATGCCATGAACCATAAGGCCTGGCGTGAGGCTAGGTTTTGAGTCAGGGTGGTGTTAATAAAGTGATGAAAAAGGCCGTTCGAGAATTGCTAGATCAAGTGGAGTCTGTACCAGACTTTGTTGGGATTAAGCTTAGTGACATCAATAATACAAATGCTTTTGGAGATAATGCTCTTCATTGTGTATGTGTATGGGGAGATATCGAAGCTGTAAAGTTGCTCGTAGAAAATGGAATAAATATTGAGCAAAAGGGTGAAGGTGGTTTTACTCCCTTAAAAGTAGCTGAGGAGTTCGGGCACAAAGAAATTATGGATTATCTTATTGCTAGTGGGGCTAACATAGATGAGCTAAGTACTGAGTTCCAGTTTGATTCTGAGGCAAATGCTAGGCATATGAAAAACCTTCAGGATGGCAGTTAGGATTACACTGATGTAGTGATTGTCTAGTTATGTTCATTAATTGTTATAATCTGCAAGGAAAAATTATGAACAGAAAAATCATTACTATATTATTGATTACAACAATTATAGAGCCTGGAATTGTCCATTCCACAGAAAATAAATTTGTGAATCATGTCATTGATTTCGATAAAGCTCAATCAAAACTAAGTCTTCAAAAAGTTATTCCATATCTTTCAGATAAGGTTTATATCAAAATTAAAACGTGTAAAAACTCTATAGATATTTTTGATATGGAAAGATTTAAAAGAACTTTCTTATCAATTCAGCAGCATGCTGAACTTTTATCAATCAATAGAGAAGTAACAAAAATTGAAGATTGTGATAATGGCTTTAGGTGTACAATTTATTCAAAACTGAAAGAACGAGTTGTAGCTTATCAAGGAAAATATGATAAAACAACAATATCGAATGATATAACAGTAGTTGAGAAGATAGGTGAAAGTTTGAAAATATCTTCAATCAATGGAGAAATTTTATGTAAGTAATGTTAACTCAGCTAAAGCTGGGTATTTAGCTAGGGCCTGTTAACACTAATTCTGTTACAATAGGCTCATGGAAATTACAACAGAACAATTTAAAATAATAGAACACTTGCTACCTGTTCAGCGTGGTAATGTAAAACTATCAAATATCCAAGTGCTC
>NZ_JAEVHG010000032.1:0-25301 GCF_018263875.1 Zooshikella ganghwensis | reverse complement strand
CACAGCAAGGCTATGTGGCAGCCAGCACGGCAGCAGAAACCGTTCTGTGTGAAATTTGGCAACAAGTGTTGGGTGTTAATCCGGTTGGTATACACGACAACTTTTTTGCGATTGGTGGTGATTCGATTTTAGCCATTCAGGTGGCCTCTCGGACTTTGCGAGCTGGGTATCAGTTGAGTACGCGTCAGGTGTTTGAGTATCAAACAATTGCTGAACTGGCTAAGCACGTTAAACAAGTTGAATCTGCGCAAAGACAGGATCAATACCAAGATCGATATATTGTAGGTCAGCAACCTTTATTACCTATTCAACGTGCTTTTTTATATGACGGTGATATCGATCAGCACTATTTTAATCAGGCATTGCGCATTCAATTACCAAAAGGTGTGACCGATGAGCTGTTGAAAAGTGCTTTAATTGCGGTATATCAGCGCCATGATGTTTTTCGCTTAAACTTTAAAAAAGCAGAAAATAATTGGTTAGGTCACTATGATGAAAGTAATGAAACGAATTATAAAGCTTGCTTAACCGTTCAGAAAAAAGGTGATGATTTTGACCAGTTAATAGATTTAGCACACCGTAGTTTTGATTTAGCCAAAACACCTTTAAGTCATGTTGTGCTGAGTCTTGAAAGTGAACATCGACGAGAAATGGTATGGATTATTCACCATTTAATTATTGATGGGGTTTCATGGCGCATCTTGTTGCAAGATTTATCGTTGGCACTCAACCAATTGCATCAGGGGCAGTCCATTCACTTAGGGGTAAAATCCAGCGCTTATCAATCTTGGGGGGCATGGTTACAACAGTATAGCCAATCTGACGTATTATTGGCTGAACGTGACTATTGGTTAGATATAGTAAAAAGTCCAGTTCCACGTTTAAAGGCTGATCAGCCTGTTAATGTTGAAGATAATATCCGGGAAAATAGCCGAACCGTAACGGTGACATTAAATACGGAAATTAGTCAGGCATTATTACAGCAAGCAAATCGTTGTTATCACACCCAAATAAATGATCTGTTATTAACAGCATTATTACTCACAATGACTGAATGGCAAAATAGTCAGGCCATTCGCATTGAGTTGGAAGGTCATGGCCGAGAAGCTATCAATGATGAGTTTGATTTAAATGAAACCGTTGGCTGGTTTACCACGACATTTCCAGTGGTTTTACAACGTGCTGATGGTGAAATTGATGCTCAGATTAAAACAGTTAAAGAATATTTGCGAGCAATACCCAATAAGGGATTGGGTTATGGCGTATTGCGATATCTCAGTCGAGATAATGATTTAATAAGTACGACAGAAGCATTGGATATCGTATTTAATTATTTAGGTCAGTTTGACGGTGATGAATCTGGTATTGAAGACCATAATGCTGCTAGCGTATTAACAGGGAGCTTTGAAAAAACAGGGAATTGGGTTAGCCAAAAGCGGCAACGTAGTCATCGGTTGTCTATTAGTGGCTTAGTAAGTAACGGTCAGCTGCAACTGGAGTGGGATTATAACCACCTCGAATACCATGCATCGACGATTCAGTTACTCGCAGACAATTATATCAACAATTTAACAGCTATCGTTGAGCATTGTCTGGATGCACCCAGTGCTTACACGCCAAGTGATTTTCCTCTTGCTCAAATAAACGCACAGCAGCTCAATCAGCTACGAACAGATTACCCTACAATTGCAGACTTATATCCATGTACACCCATGCAGCAAGGTATGCTGTTTCATAGTCAAATGCAGCCTGATTCCGGTGTGTATATTACACAGCTGATATTAAGTTTTGGAACCATTGACAGAGAGCATTTTCAGCGTAGCTGGCAGCAACTAGTGGAACGGCATGCCATGTTACGGACAGCGTTTGTTCATTTAGATCAGGGCAAGCCTTTACAACTGGTACAAAGTCAGGTCGAACTCCCTTGGCAAACCAGGGATTGGCGAACGCTATCTGCAGAAGCTTATCAAGAACAATGGCATAGTTTGCTTGCATCTGAGCGTGCAGATTTTAATCTCGGTCAGGCTCCTTTAATGCGACTAATGTTAGTGCAGGAGGCGGATGATCGACATCATTTGATTTGGACGCATCATCATGCTTTGTTAGATGGTTGGGGCGTACCTGTCTTATTTAAGGATTTAGAGGCTTTCTATTGTGCTAACGTACAAGGATCATCGATTACGCAATCACCTGTAGCACCTTATCGTCGATATATTCAGTGGTTACAGCAACAGAGTGAACAAGTAGCTAAAACGTACTGGCAGGATTATTTAAAAGGGTTTACTGAACCTACCTTATTATCTGATCCTCAAGCAATCAGTTATCAACGGCATGAGCCAAAGCAGAATATCGTTGAAGAGCATTTGCTGACGTTGGATTCTGCCATTACTGAGCAATTGCAACAGGTTGCCAGGCACGCAAAAGTGACACTTAATACGGTGTTTCAAGGGGCCTGGGGAATATTGTTGAATCGCTATTGCGGTAGTAATGATGTTGTCTTTGGTGTAACAAGGTCAGGCCGACCCGAAGAGGTTGTCGGTGTAGAAGAAATGGTAGGGCTGTTTATTAACAGTGTGCCGCTTCGTTTGTGTATTCCATCTGATCAGCAGTCAGTAGGTCAATGGTTGCAAACCATTCATCAATCACAAATAGCACTTGACCAATATGGATATGCTTCTCTGGTGGATATTCAGGGTTGGAGTGAGGTGGAAGCAGGTCAAAAGCTATTTAATTCATTAGTGGTATTTGAAAACTACCCCATTGAAGATCGATGGCGGGATGGTGATGTTGATAATGCAACACAGGCATTTACTTTTAATGGTATTAGTGCCATTGAACAAACCAACTTTCCAATTACGGTTGCGATTATTCCAGGTAAACAAATTCAAATTAAGGTGTTATTTAATTCAGTTGAATTGAGTAAAGCCTTTGTTGAACACCTGACTGTAAGTTTTAATATATTGCTTGAGTCGTTAACGAAAGATATTAATCAATGTGTTAATGATTTATCTTTGCTATCAACTGAAACCAAAAATAAATTGCTGTATCAATGGAATGATACGTTTCGACAATACCCCGCTGACACATCTATTGCTGAACTATTTGAAAAACAGGTTGCAGACAATAACAATAAAGTAGCGATTATTTTAGGTGAAGAACAATTAACCTATGCAGAGTTGAATGCTAAAGCCAATCAACTTGCTCATTATTTAATTGAACAAGGAACAACTACTGGCGATTTAGTAGGGATTTACCTCAATCGATCAATTGATTTAATTGTTTCGATGTTGGCAATTTTAAAAGCGGGTGCAGCCTATGTACCACTAGATCCTCAGTATCCTGCTGAGCGGTTGGCTTATATGCTGGCCGATACTGATTTAAATTTAATTATTAGTCATACAGAATTAGTTAATCAGTTACCACTTAATCAGCAAGTTGCTATTTGTCTAGATGATTTTGCATTACAAACTGAGTTAGCAAAATTAAGTTCAGATCTAATTATTTCACTGAGTAATAAGCCTAAAAAACTATTAGCTTATGTAATGTATACCTCTGGTTCTACAGGCCAGCCAAAAGGGGTTAACGCAACCCAAAAAGGGGTTATCAGGCTGGTTACTAATAACAGCAGCCTGCCATTATCCCCTGGTACTGTGATGTTGCAGTGTGCTTCAGTTACTTTTGATGCTGCTACATTTGAAGTTTGGGGGGCATTACTTAATGGTGGGCAGTTAGTATTATATAAAGAGCCTTTAATTGATCCGCTTACCTTAGCGAAAACGATTAATGAGTTTAACATTAATACATTATGGTTAACGGCTGGGTTATTTGATCAGTTTGTTGCAAACTGTTCACACTCGCTACCTAGTTTGCAGTATTTATTGACGGGGGGGGATGTCGTTAATCCCGTATCTGTTGCTGAGTTTTATAAAAGACATCCCCAGCTTACCATTATTAATGGTTATGGCCCAACAGAAAACGTCACCTTTACCTGCTGCTATAAAATTCCTAGGGACTGGCCAACACATCAACGAATTCCTATTGGTAAGCCAATATCGAATACCACAGTCTATGTGCTTGATGCACAGCTGAACCCTGTACCTGTAGGTGTCACAGGAGAGCTTTTTACGGGCGGGGATGGTGTTGCCAATGGCTATTTAAATCAGGATGAATTAACGGCCAGCCGATTTGTAACTAATCCATTTAGCAAAGATAAAAATGCCAAGTTATACCGTACAGGTGATTTAGTTCGGTGGTTACCTGATGGCAATATTGCATTTGAAGGAAGGGCTGATCAGCAAGTTAAATTAAGAGGTTTTCGTATTGAGCTGGGAGAGATTGAGTCCACGCTTAATCATTGTGCTGAAGTATCAGAGTCCTCGGTACTGATTCATAACGGTCGACAACACCAGGATAAACGTATTGTTGCTTATGTTGTTTTATCTCATGGAGTAGAAAGCAGTAAAACAGAAATAACAACCGATATACAAATTAAATTAAAAGAGCAGTTGCCCAGCTATATGGTGCCTAGCACAATAATGATTGTGCCTGAAATTCCGCTGACAGCGAATGGTAAGGTAGATCGTCGTGCATTGCCCGAGCCAGATATTATTTCTGAATATTATGTTGCACCTTCAACAGTAACTGAAGTGGCTTTAGCAGGTATATGGAAGGCTATTTTAGGTTCTGCACACGCGATAAGCCGAGAGGCGAGCTTTTTTGAGCTTGGTGGACATTCGTTGCTTGCTATGCAATTAGTGGCCGCTGTCCGTAAGCAGTTTGCTATTGAAATAGCGATTAATCAGATTTTTGAGTACGCGATTCTTTGCGATCAGGCGAAATTAATTGATCAATTCATTTCGCAGCAGAAAACATGTTTACCTGAAATTCAGGCAAATACCCGTCAGGATTTGTCTCAACTCTCTTATGCGCAACAACGGCTGTGGTTTATTGATCAAATGGAGGGTGGTAGTGCCCACTATAATATGCCGCTGGCTTTTCGACTTAAAGGTGACGTGAACCTTGAAGCATTAAATAAAGCACTAGCCACAGTTATTGCGCGGCATGAGGTGTTGAGAACGAGTTTTATTAATAAGTCAGGAGAAGTCTATCAGCACATCCAGGCAATGCCTGAAAACTGGCAGTTGCAATTGAAAGACTTGCAGGGTGTTGATAAGGACATGCAAGAAAAAATGCTTTCTGCGTTACAACAAGAAGAAGCGGATAAGCCTTTTAATTTATCAACGGACTTATTACTAAGAGGATTATTGATAAAACTTGATACTACAGACGTCGTATTACTACTCACCATGCATCATATCGCGTCTGATGGCTGGTCCCTGGGAATATTAATGGATGAGATCAGTCAGTTATATCATGGGATTAACAATAATAAAGCAGTCAATTTGCCTGAGTTATCTATTCAATACCGTGATTATGCATTATGGCAACGTAGTGCTCAGGTAAGTCAATTACTGGATACACAACTCAGTTTTTGGCAAAAGCAATTAGCGGGTTTACCTGCAGTACATAATTTACCATTAGATAAGCCACGTCCAGTTACACAACAGTATCGTGGTCAATGGCATTATTTGCAGTTAAATAGCCAGGTGACTGAGCAATTTAAGCAGTTATGCCAGCAGCAAGGTGTCACCTTGTTTATGGGATTACATGCAGCTTTCTCAGTGTTGCTTGCTCGTTATAGTGGCGATAATGATATTGTTGTTGGGACCCCGATTGCTAACCGAGAGCAACATCGTCTTGCTGAGTTAATTGGGTTTTTTGTTAATACCTTGGTATTACGCTTGGATTTAGACGATAACCCAAGTTATTTACAGTTGCTTGAGCAAGCCAAAACAACTGCGTTGCAGGCTTATGCTCATCAGCAGGTGCCTTTTGAACAGTTGGTGGAAGTGTTACAGCCTGCTCGGGATTTAAGCTATCACCCGCTTTTCCAAGTTATGCTAGTGTTGAATAGTCGTCAACAGACTATGCAGCTAGAAGACATCTGCTGTACACCTATGACACTGACTACCAGTCGAGCACAATTTGATCTGATGCTGACAGTGGAAGATCAGGAAGATAATTTAGCGCTGGCTTGGGAATACAATACGGATCTGTTTCATGCTGAGACGATTGAACAAATGTCCGTGCAGTTTAATCGCTTACTTGAAAGTATTATTCAGACCCCTGAGCAGCCCGTGTTGTCGCTTTCATTATTAACGGACGTTGCAGCCAGCCAAGTATTAACAGACTGGAATAATACTGCCGCTGGTTTCCCCGACAATAGCTGTATTCACCAGCTATTTGAAAAACAGGTTAAGCAGTCTCCTGAAGCCGTAGCCATTCAGTTTGAACAACAAACACTGACCTATCAAGCATTCAACGAGCGTGCTAATCAACTGGCAAATTACCTTGTACAGTTTGGTGTTAAGCCGGACCAGTTAGTGGGTATATGCCTTGAACGCTCCATCGATATGGTTGTTGCAATAATTGCGGTATTAAAAGCAGGTGGGGCCTATGTACCACTAGACCCGAGTTATCCTGCAGAGCGTTTGGCGTACATGCTTGAAGATAGCCAGGCAAGCGTGCTGATATCAGACTCACATTTGGTGAGTAAGCTGAATTTATCGGCAGATCAGTTCCTTTGTGTTGATGATGAATATGTTCAGCAACAGTTAGCCCAGCAGTCAGTTGTAAACCTTGATACCCAGCATATTGGTGTCACCGCAACACATTTGGCCTATGTGATTTATACCTCGGGTTCAACAGGTAAACCCAAAGGGGTTATGAACCAGCACCGGGGTCTGGTCAACCGGATTCACTGGATGCAGAAGCAGTTTGGTTTACAAAGCACTGATAATGTCCTGCAAAAAACCCCATTTGGCTTCGATGTATCCATTTGGGAATACTGCTGGCCACTGGTAACGGGTGCTTCAGTGGTCATGGCAAGACCTGAAGGGCATAAAGATGTGGACTACTTGCTGGATACTATTGAGCAAGCAGGCATCACGGTTATGCACTTTGTGCCTCCCATGTTAGCCACCTTCATCGCTGATGGGCGCTATCAGCACAGAATTCCTAGTTTACGACTGGTAGTGTGTAGTGGCGAGGCGCTGGCAGTAGATGTGCAAAACCGCTTTTTGGCGAACCATCATGCCGAGCTTTACAACTTATATGGACCTACTGAAGCGGCAATTGACGTCAGCTGCTGGCAATGCCAACCGAATTTTATGGGACGTTCTGTGCCCATAGGTAAACCCATTGATAATACCCAACTCTATGTGCTGGATAATCAGTTGAAACCAGTACCTGTTGGCGTTGTCGGTGAGCTTTTTATAGGGGGTGTTGGTTTAGCCAGAGGTTACTTTAATCGCGATGAACTCACCGCTGAACGATTTTTACCAGACCCCTTTGCCAAAGAAGACGCTGGTCAGGAATCAAAAATATACCGAACGGGTGATCTGGCTCGTTGGTTACCAGATGGCAATATCGAATATTTAGGTCGGATTGACCATCAAGTTAAATTGCGTGGTTTTCGAATTGAGTTGGGTGAAATAGAAACCCAACTCGGCAATATTTCTGGTGTGAGCAGTTGTGTTGTTATTGCCCGAGAAGATCAACCAGGAGATAAGCGACT
Organism: Zooshikella ganghwensis; assembly: GCF_018263875.1. Lineage (NCBI taxonomy): Bacteria > Pseudomonadati > Pseudomonadota > Gammaproteobacteria > Oceanospirillales > Zooshikellaceae > Zooshikella > Zooshikella ganghwensis. Next base: position 17,665 of record NZ_JAEVHG010000032.1, on the reverse strand, counting down.
GGTGGCTTATATAGTGCCTACAGCGCAGTCAAAAGTGCCCACAGCTCAAGAAAATAACCCAGCGAAAGAAGAAGCTGAATGGATTGCCTCACTACAACAAACCTTAGCTGAACAACTGCCAGATTATATGGTGCCAGTGGGATGGGCCGTACTGGATGCTTTACCACTCACTCCCAATGGCAAAGTAGATCGTAAAGCGCTACCTGCGCCTAAACTGCAAACCACATCTCACTATGTAGCACCAGAAACCAGCACTGAAACAGTGCTTGCATCCCTATGGCTAGAGTTGCTTAACACCGAAGAACCCGTGGGACGCAATGCTAACTTCTTTGCGCTGGGAGGGCACTCACTACTTGCTATTCGTTTAGTGGCAGAGTTAAGAAACCGGTTTAATAAAGATATTAATGTTCGCTCCATCTTTACCCATCCCACTTTAGCCTCATTCGCGCAGTTTATTGATAATGCGCTGGCTGATGAGAGCCAGGCTCCCCCTATTACGCAAGTGGATCGACAGGCGCAGTTGCCTTTGTCTTATGCGCAACAACGTCTGTGGTTCTTAGCTCAGCTGGAGGGAGAAAACAGCCTATACAATATGCCACTGGCGATTCAGCTGGTGGGTGTTTTGAATGTCACTGCGCTAAATCAAGCGCTCAATCAGCTTATCAGTCGTCATGAAAGCTTAAGAACGTGTTTTGCTGTTGAGGGTGGTGAAGCCTATCAAGCTATTCAGGCTGCCCCTGAAGTATTTTCCCTCACCCAGGTTGATCTTCAGCAGACAGGAGCAGCTCTTCAAGCTGAACAGCTAGCCCAGTTGCGACTATCGGAGGCAGAGAGACCGTTTGATTTACAGCAAGGACTTATGATCAGAGGGCAACTGGTTATCCTTGCCCCTGAAAAACATGTCCTGTTGTTGACGCTGCATCATATCGCTGGCGATGCCGTTTCATTGGATATCTTGATGCATGAGCTTGATAGCCTTTATCAGGCTTATTGCCAAGCAGAGACAGATTCATTACCTGCCTTACCCATTCAGTATGCCGATTATGCGGTTTGGCAGCGAAACTGGCTGCAAGGTGAGGTATTGCAGAAACAGCTGCAGTACTGGCAAACGCAGTTAATGGATATTCCTGATGTACACAGCTTGCCACTGGATATACCTCGTCCCAAAGAACAAAGCTATACCGGGGAGGTGTATCAGCAAGCGGTACCTACCAAGTTAACAGTAGCCTTTAGGGATTTTTGCCAAGCGCAGGGCGTGACCCTGTTTATGGGACTACAAGCAGCCTTTGCCTTGCTGCTCAGTCGTTACAGTGGGGAAACCGATATCGTGCTGGGTACCCCAGTGGCGAATCGGGAACAGCTGGAGATAGAAGCGCTTATCGGGTTCTTTGTGAATACTCTGGTGTTGCGCACCGACCTATCTGGTAATCCCTCATTCACTGAACTATTGGCGCGTTGCCGGGAAACAGCGCTGGATGCTTATGCACATCAGCAAGTACCGTTTGAGCAGTTGGTGGAGGTCCTGCAGCCGAATCGTCACTTAAGTCATCATCCGCTGTTCCAGATTATGTTGGCAGTGCAGACCCAAGATGTTACTCAGCAACAGCTGGGGGATTTAGTGATTGAAGCGCTGGCGGAAACCAGCCCCACCGCTAAGTTTGATTTGACCTTAAATGTGCTGGATAACCAGGCCGACGGACAACTGGCGTTCTACTGGGAGTACTGCACAGACTTGTTTGCGGCAGACACCATCACGCGAATGTCGCAACATCTGTTGAATTTACTGGAACGTATTATTCAACAGCCTGAGCAAGCCATTCAGCAGCTGTCGATGCTGACTTCCGCAGAACAGCAGGCCCTACTTGCTCAAGGCCAAGCGGTAGTACAAGGCCAAGCGCTTACTCAAGGGCGAGACGCTAGGCAATGCGCCATGACTCAATGTATTCATGAACAGGTTGAGCAGCAGGTTGCATTAACCCCAGAGGCGACCGCACTGATATTGGGTGCGGACAGCCTGAGTTATGCCGAGTTAAACGAGCAGGCTAATCAGCTTGCGCACTGGCTGGTCGAGCAGGGTGTTGGTCCCGATGTGCTGGTAGGTATGTGCTTAGAGCGCTCCATGGCTATGATCGTGACCATTTTAGCTGTGCATAAAGCCGGCGGAGGCTATGTGCCACTGGATGTCAGCTACCCGGTTGATCGCTTGAACTATATGGTGAGTGACAGTGGTTGTCAGCTGATTATCACGGAACAGGCCCAGCAAGCAAAACTGGCCTCAGTGGATGCTGACTCTAAGTATTGGGATGATCCAGCATTCCAGGCTACATTGGCCGCACAGCCAGTCACTAACTTGCCAGTGACAGTAACGGGTGTCACGCCTCAGCATTTGGCCTATGTCATTTACACCTCGGGTTCTACGGGTAAGCCCAAAGGGGTGATGATTGAGCATCAGGCATTAGTCAGTCATATCCAAAGTATTATCCAGGCCTATGGCATCACAGCGAAAGACCGGGTGTTGCAGTTCTCCAACATTGGCTTTGATGCGGCAGTAGAGCAGGTGTTTGAGGCCTTAACCACCGGAGCCAGCTTGTATATTCGTCCTGCTGAGTTGTGGACTTCGGCAGAGTTTGTCAGCTGGCTACAAGCTAACCCTATCACGATTACGGAATTCCCACCCATGTATGCCAAGGCCTTATTGGAGCCTGTGCTTGGGGATACCGCCTTTTGGCAAGCGACCTCACTGAGCCGGTTAGTGGTCAGTGGTGATGTGTTACCTCCCGACTTTGCGGAAGGCTGGCTGACAGGACCAGCCCAGCAACATTGTCAGTTAATCAATAACTATGGACCCACGGAAACCACCATTTCCTCCACCCTGTACTGGTTAGGCGCTGGAGGCACAGATCAAGCGGTGAGTGGTGGGGTCAGTGTGCCGATTGGTAGTGCTACCTTAGACACGGAAGTGTATGTCGTGGATAGCCAGCAACAGTTAGTACCTGTGGGCGTGCCCGGCGAGTTACTGATTGGTGGGATTGGCTTAGCACGAGGTTATCTGAATCGTCCTGAGCTGACCGCGGAGAAGTTTATTGCACATCCATTCAGTGCGGATGCTGGGGCACGGGTGTATCGCACCGGTGATTTAGTGCGCTGGCTCGCCAATGGTGAGTTGGAATTCTTTGGACGACTGGATACCCAGGTCAAGCTGAGAGGCTTCCGTATTGAGTTGGGTGAGATTGAAACCGCGTTACGTCAGCAGGACGCAGTGCATGATGCGGTGGTGCTGGTACGAGAAGATGAGCCTGGCGATAAACAGCTAGTAGCTTATGTGGTGCCAACGAATGCAGAGGCGGCTAGCACAGATCAAACCTTATTGATTGACTCCCTACGCCAGGTGCTTCAAGAGCAGCTGCCGGACTTTATGATTCCCGCCGCTTGGGTGGTGTTGGCCGCATTCCCAGTGAATGCCAACGGTAAGCTGGATCGCAAGGCATTACCGGTGCCTGAATATGCGGCAGGTGATGATTATGTGGTACCCACCACAGAAACCGAAGCACAGCTGGCGTTGATTTGGCAGGAGGTGCTGGAACTCAATAACCCCGTCAGTGCTCATGCAAACTTCTTTAAGCTGGGAGGGCACTCGTTATTAGCTGTTCGATTGGTCGCTAAGATAAGGGAGCATTTTGGTGCAGAGCTGTCCATTAAACAGGTCTTTATAAGTGCAACGTTAGCCAGTATGGCAAAAGAAATTGCCAATTTAGCAGGCGATCAGACACTTGCTATTAAGCCAGCAGACCGCTCAGCCTCGTTACCATTATCTTTTGCTCAACAGCGGCTTTGGTTCCTGCAACAACTGGAAGGCGGAGCCTCATATAACATGCCTGGGGTGTTTAAACTGACAGGTGATTTAGATAAGCAAGCACTATCACAGGCATTGTCAACCATTGTGGCGCGCCATGAAGTGCTAAGAACTTGTTATATTGAAAAAAATGGTCAGAGTTATCAGCTCATTCAAGCGGCTCCCAGTGTATTACCGCTAGCCACTGTAGACCTAAAAGCACTGACGGCTACTCAGCGTGAATCACAGTTAAATGCACTGATGAACGCTGAAGCGGAAACACCCTTTGATCTTAACCATGACCTGATGTTGCGTTGTCAGCTGGTTGAGTTAACCGACAGTGAGCATGTCCTGCTGCTGACCATGCACCATATTGCCTCCGATGGCTGGTCTACAGATTTACTGTTCAATGAGTTAACAACACTGTATCAGGCGTATTGCCAAGGTCTGTCGAACCCATTGCCTTCATTGGCTATTCAGTATGCCGATTATGCGGTTTGGCAGCGGAACTGGCTGCAAGGTGAGGTATTGCAGAAGCAGCTGCAGTACTGGCAAACGCAGTTAATGGATATTCCTGATGTACACAGCTTGCCATTGGATATGCCTCGGCCCAAAGAACAAAGCTATGCGGGGGAGGTGTATCAGCAAGCGGTACCTACCAAGTTAACAGTAGCCTTTAGGGATTTTTGCCAAGCGCAGGGCGTGACCCTGTTTATGGGACTACAAGCTGCCTTTGCCTTGCTGCTCAGTCGTTACAGTGGGGAAACCGATATCGTGCTGGGTACCCCAGTGGCGAATCGGGAACAGCTGGAGATAGAAGCGCTTATCGGGTTCTTTGTGAATACTCTGGTGTTGCGCACCGACCTATCTGGTAATCCCTCATTCACTGAACTATTGGCGCGTTGCCGAGAAACGGCACTGGATGCTTATGCACATCAGCAAGTACCGTTTGAACAGTTGGTGGAGGTCCTGCAGCCGAATCGTCACTTAAGTCATCATCCGCTGTTCCAGGTTATGCTGGCAGTGCAGACCCAAGATGTTACTCAGCAACAGCTGGGGGATTTAGTGATTGAAGCGCTGGCAGAAACCAGCCCCACCGCTAAGTTTGATCTGACCTTAAATGTGCTGGATAGCCAGGCTGATGGGCAACTGGCGTTCTACTGGGAGTACTGCACAGACTTGTTTGCGGCAGACACCATCACGCGAATGTCGCAACATCTGTTGAATTTACTGGAACGTATTATTCAACAGCCTGAGCAAGCCATTCAGCAGCTGTCGATGCTGACTTCCGCAGAACAGCAGGCCCTACTTGCTCAAGGCCAAGCGGTAGTACAAGGCCAAGCGCTTACTCAAGGGCGAGACGCTAGGCAATGCGCCATGACTCAATGTATTCATGAACAGGTTGAGCAGCAGGTTGCATTAACCCCAGAGGCGACCGCACTGATATTGGGTGCGGACAGCCTGAGTTATGCCGAGTTAAACGAGCAGGCTAATCAGCTTGCGCACTGGCTGGTCGAGCAGGGTGTTGGTCCCGATGTGCTGGTAGGTATGTGCTTAGAGCGCTCCATGGCTATGATCGTGACCATTTTAGCTGTGCATAAAGCCGGCGGAGGCTATGTGCCACTGGATGTCAGCTACCCGGTTGATCGCTTGAACTATATGGTGAGTGACAGTGGTTGTCAGCTGATTATCACGGAACAGGCCCAGCAAGCAAAACTGGCCTCAGTGGATGCTGACTCTAAGTATTGGGATGATCCAGCATTCCAGGCTACATTGGCCGCACAGCCAGTCACTAACTTGCCAGTGACAGTAACGGGTGTCACGCCTCAGCATTTGGCCTATGTCATTTACACCTCGGGTTCTACGGGTAAGCCCAAAGGGGTGATGATTGAGCATCAGGCATTAGTCAGTCATATCCAAAGTATTATCCAGGCCTATGGCATCACAGCGAAAGACCGGGTGTTGCAGTTCTCCAACATTGGCTTTGATGCGGCAGTAGAGCAGGTGTTTGAGGCCTTAACCACCGGAGCCAGCTTGTATATTCGTCCTGCTGAGTTGTGGACTTCGGCAGAGTTTGTCAGCTGGCTACAAGCTAACCCTATCACGATTACGGAATTCCCACCCATGTATGCCAAGGCCTTATTGGAGCCTGTGCTTGGGGATACCGCCTTTTGGCAAGCGACCTCACTGAGCCGGTTAGTGGTCAGTGGTGATGTGTTACCTCCCGACTTTGCGGAAGGCTGGCTGACAGGACCAGCCCAGCAACATTGTCAGTTAATCAATAACTATGGACCCACGGAAACCACCATTTCCTCCACCCTGTACTGGTTAGGCGCTGGAGGCACAGATCAAGCGGTGAGTGGTGGGGTCAGTGTGCCGATTGGTAGTGCTACCTTAGACACGGAAGTGTATGTCGTGGATAGCCAGCAACAGTTAGTACCTGTGGGCGTGCCCGGCGAGTTACTGATTGGTGGGATTGGCTTAGCACGAGGTTATCTGAATCGTCCTGAGCTGACCGCGGAGAAGTTTATTGCACATCCATTCAGTGCGGATGCTGGGGCACGGGTGTATCGCACCGGTGATTTAGTGCGCTGGCTCGCCAATGGTGAGTTGGAATTCTTTGGACGACTGGATACCCAGGTCAAGCTGAGAGGCTTCCGTATTGAGTTGGGTGAGATTGAAACCGCGTTACGTCAGCAGGACGCAGTGCATGATGCGGTGGTGCTGGTACGAGAAGATGAGCCTGGCGATAAACAGCTAGTAGCTTATGTGGTGCCAACGAATGCAGAGGCGGCTAGCACAGATCAAACCTTATTGATTGACTCCCTACGCCAGGTGCTTCAAGAGCAGCTGCCGGACTTTATGATTCCCGCCGCTTGGGTGGTGTTGGCCGCATTCCCAGTGAATGCCAACGGTAAGCTGGATCGCAAGGCATTACCGGTGCCTGAATATGCGGCAGGTGATGATTATGTGGTACCCACCACAGAAACCGAAGCACAGCTGGCGTTGATTTGGCAGGAGGTGCTGGAACTCAACAACCCCGTCAGTGCTCATGCAAACTTCTTTAAGCTAGGTGGACACTCATTGTTGGCCATCCAAGTCTTAGCCAGAATTAAGGACATGTTCGGTAAAGCGCTTTCTGTGAAATGCTTATTTACTGTACCTGTGTTATGTGACTTGGCAAAACACATTGATGCTGAAGCTACCCAGTCCAATATTGAACAGTCCAGTGCAGATATGGCGCTGACTAAGATTGAACCTCAGCTGCGGCCACAGCATATTCCATTATCTTATGCCCAGCAGCGTTTGTGGTTTATTCATCAAATGGAAGGAGGCAGCCAGCAATATCACATGCCAGCGTCTCTGAAGCTGATAGGTTTAACACGCTTAAATAGCTTAAACGCTGCATTGACGTTGTTGGTTGAACGTCATGAAGTACTGAGGACTACCTACCATAATGATGCCAAAGGCATTGCCTATCAAAAAGTAAACTCAGCACCTGAGGTATTCCCTCTGGCTGAAGTTGATTTGTCAGGGCTTTCTGCTGTTGAGCAGACACAAAAAGTCACTGATTACCAGCAGGCATTTATCGACAAGGGTTTTGATTTAAGTGAAGACCTAATGCTGCGAGTAGCCTGTTTAAAACTCAGTGAACAGGAATCAGTGTTACTGCTTGTCATGCACCATATTGCTTCCGATGGCTGGTCTGCCGATGTGCTTATTACAGAGCTGAGTCAGTGTTACAACGCACTTTGCTCAGGCGATAAGCCGCAGTTAGCACCACTCCCCTTGCAGTATGCGGATTATGCTATTTGGCAACGGGAGTGGCTGCAGGGTGACCATCTTGATGCGCATATGGCCTATTGGCGTCAACAACTGTCAGGGGCGCCAGATATTCATAGTATCCCTCTTGATAAGCCAAGACCTGCGGTGCAGGTGTATACCGGTGATGTAGTTGAGACTCAACTGGGAAGTCAACTGACAAAACGCTTTATAGGCTTGTGTCAGCAGCAGGGTGCCACGTTGTTTATGGGGCTGAATACGGCACTTTCACTGTTACTCAGTCGCTACAGTGGTGATCAGGACATCCTGATAGGCACGCCAGTGGCTAACCGTGATCAACTGGAGCTTTCAGCGCTGGTTGGTTTCTTTGTGAACAACCTGGTGATTCGTACACAAGTAGTACCGAATAACACCTTTGTTGAGCTGTTGGCTCAAACTCGCGCTACTGCGCTAGAAGCGTATGAGCATCAGCAGGTGTCATTTGAGCACTTAGTGGAAGCGATTCAACCGAGCCGACACCTGAGTCATCATCCTTTATTCCAGGTCATGCTGGCGGTACAAAATACCCCAGCAGGTAAGCTGGAACTGAATGATGTTGCCTGGCAAAGCATGCCAGCCAATACCACGGTGACTGCATTTGATTTGACATTGAATGTCGAAGAAACCAGCCAAGGACTGGCTTTAAGCTGGGAGTACAACACCAGACTGTTTGAAAAGGCAACAATTGCCAGAATGGCTGAGCACTTTGCTGTGTTGCTAGAGAGCATTGTCGATGCACCCTTTGTACCTGGGTATCAGTTGCAGTGCTTAGGCATTGAGGCTCAGCAACAGTTGTTAACACAGGGTCATACACCGCTTACTGAAGCGCATGTTGATGTTCAAGCATTGTGTATTCAGCAGTTGTTTGAACAGCAGGCTGATGCTCAGCCAGATGCAGTAGCACTGGTGTTTGAGCAGCAAACTGTTAGCTATGCCGAGTTAAATAGTCGAGCTAACCAGCTCGCTCACTTTTTGATCGCTCAAGGTGTGAAGCCAGATAGTTTAGTGGGTGTTTGTTGTGATCGGTCAGTTGATCTAATCATCGCACTGCTGGGTATTTTGAAGGCTGGAGGTGCTTATGTACCCCTTGATCCTACTTATCCGGTAGAGCGACTCTCATACATGATCAGTAACAGTGAACTATCGCTGGTGATTACTCAGCAGCATCTTGTTCAGCAGTTACCCAGTGAGCAAGTGTTACTTGAGTTGCTGATTCTTGATCAGGTCGATATGGCTGAGCAGTTGAGGCGCTACTCGGAAGACAATATTGCACCGGCGACAATTGGCCTTAAGCCTGATCACCTGGCTTACGTTATTTATACTTCAGGCTCAACAGGTAAGCCCAAAGGAGTGATGTTACAACATGATGGCTTAGTGAATTTGGCCATAGGTCAGCAGCAACGGTTTGAAGTGGATAATCAAAGTCGAATGTTACAGTTTGCTTCATTCAGCTTTGATGCGGCTACAGCAGAATGGAGTGTTGCACTCACTGCTGGGGCGACATTGTGCTTAGTTTCCCAGGAAGTTGTGCAATCTGCAGAATTATTAACTCAGGCTGTTAACCAGCAAAATATTAGTCATATCACTTTACCTCCAGCACTTCTCGCCGTGTTGAATAGGGATGAGTGGCATGCGGTTTCTCACTTGGTGATTGCTGGAGATCACTGTCCACTTCCGTTAGCGCAAGCATGGTCATTTGGGCGTCGGTTGATTAATGCCTATGGACCCTCAGAAGTGACGGTTTGTGCATCCTGTGGCGATGTCTCTGCAGACAGTACTCAGTTAACGATAGGTACTGCATTACCGGGTAAGTCATTGTATGTTCTTGATTCAGACCTGCAGCTGGTTCCTCCTGGTGTGATTGGTGAGTTATATGTCAGTGGTGCTGGGGTGGCACGAGGTTATTTAAACCGGCCTGATTTGACTGTAGAACGCTTTATTCAAAGTCCTTTCGACTCAACGATTACACTTTATCGGACCGGGGACTTAGTACGCTGGCTACCTGATGGTGGGCTGGAATTCCAGGGGCGTGTTGATCATCAAGTGAAGTTGCGGGGCTTCCGGATTGAGCTGGAAGAGGTGACTGCAGCATTACTGAAGCAATCAGGTGTCAGTGAAGCCTACGTCATGGTGAGAGAAGACCAGGCAGGTGATAAGCGCCTGGTGGCTTACTGGGTGAGTGCTGGCGATGCGATGGATGAACGTCGGGCTGACGATGAGGCGATGGCTATTTTACGTCAGTCACTAAAACAGCTGTTACCAGGGTATATGGTTCCCTCGGCATTTGTTCAACTGGATAGTTTACCGCTGAACCCAAATGGCAAAGTAGATCGCAAACAACTGCCTGAACCTAATTATGACTGTATGAGCAATAACTACCAGGCGCCACAAACAGCTGCAGAGGTAGCGCTTTGTGAGGTTTGGCAAAAGGTTTTAGGTATCAGCCAGGTTGGCGTGAATGATAACTTCTTTGCCTTAGGCGGTGATTCTATTCTGGCCATACAAGTGGCGTCACAAGCTAAGCAGGCAGGTTATCAGCTGGCAACACGGCAGTTATTTGAACATCAGACAGTTGCTGAGCTGGCACTGTATGTTGAAGCCGTTACCAGTACGATTTCACAGTTGCCAGTTAAAGGCGAGCAACCTCTGCTACCCATTCAGCAGCGCTTTTTAACTGGGGATCAAACGGATTTACATCACTTCAATCAGGCCCAGTGGCTGACAATCCCCTATGCAGTTAATGAATCTGCACTTCGTCAGTTATTGGCTGCGCTCTACCAACGTCATGACGTGATGCGTCTTGCTTTTGTCCAGCAGGAAGGACAGTGGCAAGGGCATTATCTGGATGATCACCAAGACCGTATAGCCGCATCGCTATGGATAGAGGACTGTCGTCATTTGCATGGGAATGCCCTAGCTGACCATATCGCTTCCCTAGCAGAAAAGGCACAAGCGAGCTTAAGCCTAGGCAACGAAGGCACACTGTGTCGCTGGATTTGGTGTCAACTGCCAGAAGGGCAATCAGATCAATTACTTTGGGTTATGCATCACCTGATTGTAGATGGTGTCTCATGGCGGGTGTTAATCCAGGATTGGGAGCAGGGCCTTGCTCAGTTGCACCAGCAGCAAGTCGTCTCGCTTTCGGCGAAAACGCACAGTTACCAACAGTGGGGGCAATTGTTGCATGAGAACTGTACTGCCAACTTACTGGCGAGTGAACGTGACTGTTGGCTGAGCATTCTGCAAGCCCCTGTAATGTCGTTATTACCAAGTGGGCAGCCTGCTGTTGCCTCTCAGCCAGTTGCTCAAACTGTGCGTATAAAACTTGATAAAACCCTCACTAAACAGCTATTAGGAAAGGCTAACCAGTGTTATCACACTCAAATAAATGATTTGCTGCTGACTGCATTACTAGAAGCATTCGCTGCAGATCAAGCGACGCCGGCAATTCGAATTGATCTAGAGGGACATGGTCGTGAGCCTGACCTTGTAGGCCTTACTAATGAGTTAGATATCAGCCAGACAGTAGGCTGGTTTACCAGTCTTTATCCTGTGCTGCTTACCAAGCCGAACGAGGCAGACCTGGGTGCTCAGAACTGGGCTGATACCATCAAAGCGGTGAAAGAGCAGCTTAGGGCTGTGCCTAATAAAGGACTGGGTTTTGGCTTATTGCGTTATATCGCGCAAGATCCAGACATTGTTCTGAGTCATGCAATATCTGACGTTGTATTTAATTATCTAGGTCAGTTCTCAACAGGGTCTGATCAACTCACGATAGATGTAGCTGAGTCAGATGATATAACTGCTTTCAGCTACCTGGGCAAAGAAGAGAGTGCAGCCAGAAGTAAACAGCATCTTTTGGAAATCACAGGAATTGCGGTTAATGGTGAGCTTGAATTCAATTTTGAGTTTGACTCTCAGGTACTCCCTGTCGCAAACATTGAGCGTTTGGCGAATGCCTATCAAGTATGCTTAACCCAACTGGTTGATCACTGCCTTAACAGTGAGGGCGGACATACACCATCTGATTTTACTCTGTTAAGCCTTACAAGAGAGCAAGTTCAGTTCTTCGACAGAAACTATCCTCAGCTTGTTGATCTTTATCCAACTACACCAATGCAACAGGGGTTACTCCTGCATAGTGCACTGGATGCAAGTTCGGGAGTGTATCTGTGTCAGCAACAGATGGTTTTTGAACCTCTTAATGCAGAGTGTTTTAAATCAGCGTGGTCTCAGCTAGTTGAACGTCATGCCATCCTTCGCACGGGTTTTGCTGAGATGGAAAGTGGTGAGCTAATACAAGTGGTTTTTGAGCAAGTTGAAATGCCATGGCAAGAGTTTGATTGGCGCCATTTATCCAAAGAGCAGTATGCACGACAGTTGGAGGAATTGGCCATAAAGGAAAGAACTACGCCTTTTGTCTTTGACTGCCCACCTTTAATGCGTTTTGCCTTGGTACAAGAAACAGAGCAACGTTACCGATTTTTATGGACCAACCATCATGCACTCTTAGATGGTTGGTGTTTACCGAGGTTATTTGGCGAGTTGATGACCTGTTACCAGGTCCTTTGCAGTGGCAGTAAAGCAAATTTACCGAGTATAGCGCCTTATCGAAATTATATTCGCTGGCTTAAACAGCAAGACTATAAGGCAGCTGAAAACTATTGGAAGGGTTACTTAAAAGGCTTTTCTTCCACTTCAATACTGAACTTTGGGGAGTCATCAGAAGTTTTTGTGGAAGGTGCTCAATTTGAGAAAAGCTTTAGTTTGTCAAAGGATCAGACCAGCAAACTCAAGAAGCTTGCAAAATATCAACAAGTTACTCTTAACACGGTTATTCAATCAGCCTGGGCTATCCTGCTTAGTCGTTATTGCGGTGCAAACGATATTGTTTTTGGCTCAACTCGTTCAGGCCGACCTGATAGTTTGGTAAATGCAGATGAGATGATGGGGTTGTTTATCAACAGTTTACCTGTGCGATTACAGCTCAATGACGACATGACCTTAACTGAGTGTTTAGAGCAGCTTCAACAAGGGCAGGCAGCCCATGATAAATATGGATATATGTCATTAGTTGATATTCAGAAATGGTGCGATGTTAGCAGTGGGCAGGCATTGTTTGAATCTATAATGGTTTTTGAAAACTACCCTATAGACGCCTCTTTAAGTGATAGCTCAGATTTGTCTGAGCCTATGTTAGTAGAGGAAGTAACAAGCGTTGAGCAAACCAATTATCCACTGAGTTTGTTAGTTATTCCAGAAGAGCAAATTACTTTTCAAGTGTCGTATCAACCAACAAGGTTTACTGAGCAAATTATTTCAAACTTAGTTATGCACTTAAATAATTTGCTTGTAGCGATGACCTCAGTAGATAGTGACTGCTTAATCTCTCAACTTGAAATACTGACTGATGCAGAGATACATCAGCAGTTGTATAGATTTAATCAAACGGATGTCTCTTTTCCTCACGAAGTCTGTATACACCAACTATTTGAAGCGCAAGCAATTAAGTCTCCTGATGCAACGGCTATAGTATTTGAAGGGCAGAGACTGTCTTATAAAGAACTTAACTTGAAGGCTAATCAGCTTGCGAACTTTTTAGTGAAAAGGGGAGTGAAACCTAATGCTTTAGTAGGTTTGTGTGTTGAGCGCTCGATAGAAATGATTATTGGTGTATTAGGTATTTTAAAAGCTGGAGGTGCGTACTTGCCGTTGAGTGCTGACTATCCCGAAGACAGACTTAAATTTATGTTAGAAGACAGTCAGCCTTTATTGCTACTAACCCAGTATTCACTGCAAAAAGAACGTCCTTATTTTAAGGGATTTTCTTTCTGTTTGGACTCTGAGTGGGAAAGTATTAATCATTTTTCAGGTGAAAATTTATCAGTACCAGTTAAGCCTGTTGACTTGGCTTATATTATTTATACTTCTGGTTCGACAGGTAAACCTAAAGGCGTAATGCTCGAACATAAAGGACTGGTGAATTTAGCGTTTACTCAACGTAAGGCTTTTTCTGTAACAGAAAATAGCCGCATTTTGCAGTTTGCTACGTTTAGTTTTGACGCAGCCACTTGGGAATGGTGTATGGCATTAACTTCTGGGGCTGCTTTGTATTTATTAACTAAAGATACGATTCAATCAGGAGAAAAGTTATCTAAAGATGTAGAAGCACTTAAAATTACGCATGCTACTCTACCTCCAGCGATTCTTTCTGCTCTGGATATTGAACGCTGGAAAGGCGTAGCTCACTTAATTGTTGCGGGTGAAAGCTGCTCTTTATCACTAGCTCAAAAGTGGGCAAAAGGGCGTCAATTTTATAATGCTTACGGCCCAACTGAAACAACAGTCTGTGCAACAATTTTCTCTTTTTCTGCAGATGAAAATCAGTTGCCTATTGGCTATCCCATTTCAAATACTCAAGCTTATGTTTTAAATTCTGATCAAAATTTATTACCTGTGGGTATTGTGGGTGAGCTTTATATTGGCGGAATTAATGTAGCGAGAGGTTATTTAAATAGACCTGAGTTAACGGCTGAAAAATTTGTTTGTAACCCATTTAGCTGCGGTCAGAATGAATTTCTGTATCGAACTGGTGACTTGGTTCGCTGGCTACCCGATGGAACTCTGGAGTTTATCGGTAGAGCTGATAATCAAGTAAAAATACGAGGCTTTCGTATTGAGCTTGGAGAAATCGAAAATACACTTCTTGAATATGCTGATGTTGAAAATGCATTGGTTATCGATAAAGACAGGTTGGCAGATCAAACTGGAGGTAAACAGTTAGTTGCTTATATTGAAACTAAGTCTCCTCAGAAAGAAATAAATAAAGAAATTAAAGTCTATTTAAATAAGCAATTACCCGGACATATGGTTCCGGATGTAATAATGACAGTCAGTGAATTTCCGTTAACACCTAATGGAAAAATAGATCGTAAAGCATTGCCTGATCCTGTTTATATACATCAAGAGGAGTATGTTTCGCCCGTCAATGAAACAGAGCAAGCAATAGTCGGATTGTGGCAACAGTTGCTGGTTATTGATGAGCCTATAAGTACCACAACTAACTTCTTTGATATTGGTGGTAACTCGCTGATGGTAATGCGGTTAAATGCGATGGTGAAAGCCAGATTTGGAGTCAATTTGGCGATAGGCGCCGTGTTTGAACAACCAACGATTGGCCAATTAAGTCGTCTCTTGGATCAACAGCTTAACGCTGAAGATGATGAACTGCTGAGTGATATTTTGGACCAGATTGATGACTTAGCCATTGATGAACTTGCTCAACTCCTTGAAACCAGCGAAGAATAAGGTATACACGGATGGATAATAGAAGTAACAGTGTATCTGCTGACGCTCAATTAAAGCGAAAACTGGAAAGTCTATCGCCAGAAAAACGAGCATTAGTTGAGCAGTTACTTGCTAAGAAAAAGCAAGAAAAGCTGCAAACAGCACGAATAGTTCCCCTTAAGGATCGGTCTGGTAAGCATTTACTGTCGTATGCTCAACAGCGTTTGTGGTCGATTGATCAGCTACTAGGAAAAAACAGTCACTACAACATTCCTGTTGCCTTACAACTAAGTGGCTGCTTAAACCAAGCGGCACTTGCAAAAGCGTTAGCGACAATTATTGAGCGCCACCAAAGTCTTCGTACTGCTTTTAGTGTTGAGGATGGACACGGTGTTCAACAAGTGGTGCCTATTGCAGGTAAGTTTAGCCTGGATGTTGATGATTTAACGCCATTGGGTCAGCTGCAAGTATTTCAAGCCGTAGAGCCTTTAATGGATAACGCGGCAAATTATGCGTTTGATTTAACTGAAGGGGTATTGCTGAAAGCTAACCTATGGTTACTGGATAGTGAGACTGCCATTCTATTGATTGTGATTCATCACATTGCTGCTGATGGTTGGTCTATGAGCGTGCTTTTTAATGAGTTGAGTGTGCTCTATGAGGCATATGCAAAAGGTGAAGAAAATCCATTGCCTCCCTTGACTATTCAGTATGTTGATTATGCCGTGTGGCAACGAACGTTTTTGGCTGGATCAGGATTAAAGAAGCAGTTGGACTACTGGCAGCAACAGCTTAAAGGCTTACCCCGTCTGCATAATTTACCACTGGATAAACCACGGCCTGCTCAGCAAAGTTTTCAAGGGGCTGTCCTGAAGTCTGAGTTGCCAGGCTATGCTTCCGAACAGCTAAAGCGACTTTGTCGACAGCACAATGTCACACTCTTTATGGGTATGTATGCTGCACTCTCAATGTTGCTCAGTCGTTATAGTGGCGAAGTGGACATTGTGGTGGGCACAACCTCGGCAAATCGGGATCAAAATGAAGTGTCCGGGCTGATTGGCTTTTTCATTAACAACTTGGTATTGCGTGCGGACTTATCTGCCAACCCTACCTTTACTGAGCTATTAACCCAGTGTAAGTCTGTGGCGCTAGGCGCATTTGCTCATCAGCAAGTGCCGTTTGAGCAATTAGTGGATGAGCTCAAACTACCCAGAGACTTAAGCTACCACCCGTTATTTCAAGTCATGCTAGCTGTGCAAAATAATCAGGAGGTTGAGATTAATATGGCGGAGCTTAGGATCTCTGAAGCTCCGGTTAAGGCTAGTACTGCCAAGTTTGATTTAACCCTGAATGTTGATGAGCAACCCAATGGTTTAACTCTGGACTGGGAATACAACACAGATCTGTTTGACGCGGCCACCATTACTCGTTTAGCGACTCACTTTAATCAGTTACTGCTGGCGGCGCTTGAATCGCCAACACGACCTATTACCCAGTTACCTCTGCTGACAGCACACGAACAATACCAGATGTTCCAGGACTGGAATCCCCAACCGATTGACTTGCCTTTTAAAACCGTGGCTCAGAAGTTTGCCTTGCAGGCACAGGCGACACCGGCAGCCACAGCCGTGGCGTGGCATGATGACGTGCTGAGTTACCAGCAATTGGATACGCAGGCGAATCAGCTTGCGCACTATTTAATTAGCCAGGGGGTACCGCCCTGTAGCTTAGTGGGTGTTTGCCTACCGCGTTCATTCAATATGGTCATAGCGACCTTAGCGATTTTAAAAGCGGATTGTGCGTATGTACCATTAGACCCCCAGTACCCAGAAGACCGATTACGCTATTTGCTGAGTGATAGCCAGGTACGTTGGGTGCTGACGGAGCGTGGCCTGGAACAACAACTGCCACTGACGGATCAGCAGGCCGTGCGGTTAGACAGCCCAGAGCTACAAAGCACCTTGGTGACCTGCCCGACAACCGCCCCTGTGGTGTCAGTGGATGAGCACAGTGCTGCCTATGTGATTTATACCTCAGGTTCAACAGGACAGCCGAAAGGGACGGTAGTACCGCATCGTGGTATTTTGCGGTTGGTGTTGAATAATCCTGCGGTTCCTGTGGATCAGCAGACTGTGATGTTGCAAGCGGCGTCGGTGACTTTTGATGCCGCAACCCTGGAGCTATGGGGCCCCCTCCTTAATGGTGGACAGGTGGTACTGTATCCGGAAGAGATTGTGGCCCCGGCCCAGTTAGCCACCTGCATTCACCAACATCAGGTCAATACGATCTGGTTGACTTCGGGTCTATTTGATCAGTGGGTGGCTGCTGAATTGCCCGCCATGCCCAGTCTGCGCTATGTATTGACTGGCGGGGACGTGGTTTCGCCACAATCCGTGGCCCGCTGTTATCAGCAGTATCCTCAGGTCACTGTTATTAATGGCTATGGTCCCACGGAAAATACGACCTTTACCTGCTGTTTCCCGATCCCTAAAGACTGGCCGGTGACGCAGCCATTACCCATTGGTAAACCGATTGGTAATACCCAGGTGTATGTGTTGGATACGCACCAGCAACCTGTACCTGTTGGGGTGGTGGGTGAGTTATATGCGGGTGGAGAGGGGGTCGCGTTAGGCTACTTAAATAATCCAGCGCTCACGGCAGAAAAGTTTGTTGAGCACCCCTTGCGTGTTAAGGGGCAGGGTAGTGATAAACCTCAGGCGCGAC
>NZ_JAEVHG010000031.1:0-26217 GCF_018263875.1 Zooshikella ganghwensis | reverse complement strand
ATACTTCAGGTGTTTGCTGTGGAGCTGGATATTTATCCTGATACACTGCAGGTAAAATAAAACCCTGGGCCAATTCACCACACGGTGATAACACCACCACTTGCTCACCGGCCTCGGGTGCCCACCAGGAACGGTCATGGCTCGCTCTTGTTGTTAACCAAGGTAACCAGTCAGTGGTGAGTTTATCCATTTGTACCCGGGCACGCGCACGATCATAATCCACGCTCCTAATGACACCTGGTCGAATTAAATTCTTAACCAGGCGAATCAGTTCTTCAATATTAAAGGGGTTTATATCGGGGTTCATAGGTTTTACCTGTATAAGGGACATGACTGGCTAATACAGTTTTGGGTGTTTCACCTTCGTCTTCCCACAGTGATTCACCAATATAAAACGACTGTTGCCAGGTCACTTCCCAGCTTTCATAGCCTTCGGTATCAGGATTAAATAAGGCAGGAATGGCTTGGATATGCTTCGGTAACGCAACGACGTTATCGAGTCCCCATAATCCCGTTTCAGGCTGATTTAATAAACGCATCACCTCACAGGCCATACGGCGAATTTCAATGGCTAAATCAGGTGTGCTGTTGGCTAACACACAATAACAAAACCAATCCGCATTGATAACATAGCGACCATCACCGGGATTTTCACCCATTTCCATTTGGTGCATGCCTAAATAAATACCCGGTGAATTCAGGCATTTACCTGGATTATAAGCTTGAACAAATTCCAATCGTTTACCAAAATGATTCGTCAGCGTCTCCACCATCGCCTGGTGAATTAATTCAAGAGGATCATATTTATTCATGATTTAAGGCGTAATTGAGTTCCTGTTCCAGGAGGGTTATGAGTCGTTGTTTGCCACGTTTCAGAATTTGGATGGCAACTGGTTTCGCCACCGGCTCAATGTCTTCGGTTTGATACACTAGTGGTAAACGTGCTTTCCCTGCCCGCTTAAAAGCAGCATTCTGAACACCAATTTTAAATGCCCCCGGTCGATCATGTTGGCCAGCTTTTACACCACCAGGCACTTCGTTGACCTTACCAAAATAACCTAACCCTACCGGATTAACACCCAGCCAGACCTTAATTTTACCTTCGGCATACACTGTGGTGACACGTACTCGGTGTTTTTTAAACAGGTTTTTCTTTACCCCAGAGGCATCGACCACCGCTTGGATTAATAACCGTTCGATAAATGTCGTGTATTTACGTTGGGCACGTTTAATGGCTCGCTTAACATCTGCCTGACTCCGATCCAAACCCATTAACACGTCATCCAGTGAATCATTAATATCAACCGCAACTTTTAACGCCATCGACTACCGTCCTTAGCCGCTTCATAAGGGGATAGTTTAATAATGGCCATACCCGTATCTTTTTTAAGTGGTGGCCAATTAAGTTGGAATTTCTGCTCGTCGATTATCACATATTCATGCTGTTCAAGCGTGCTTAACTCATTGACCGAAACATGTAATTCAGGCGTCGCATAATTTAATTGGATTTTATTCAGCTTCCCTTCCTGATCTCGCCAATAAAAAATACCGGTAATAATCTGGCCATCCGTTAACACAATTGGCCGGCCATACATGGTCATGCGCTCCCGATTCAGCTCCTGTTGTAGACATTGGAATATACTCATAGCTTATTTTAAAACGTCAGTTAATAACGCTGAGCCATTGGGGCGAGCAGGCACCACCAGGGGGGCAGATTGCGTCATCACATATTCTACAGACGGATCTTCCTGTACCCAGGATTTAGGGAAAGTACGCATAGGCCGTAATACTTTGACATCCATTATGGCACCAAAGCACTGTACACCTTCCACGTCACCCACAGGCATCACCACACCTTCAGGTAAAAACGGCTGCATGTTGCCTGCATCATCCTGATACTGACGACTGTCGCAGTGTAGTTTTAAGCGTCCACCACCAAGCGAACCGACAAACACCACATCATCGGCTGCGGTTTGTGGACCTCGATCAATGGTGGCATTGGTGCCAGCAACCTGGGTATCCAGTTGGTCCAGTAACTGTTTATTTTTACGCATGGATTTCCATACTGAAGGACCAAAATAAATATCCTTGGCTTGTGATCCACCGGGGATGGAAGCCATGGCTACACTGATTTCTTCGATATCATCGACGATGGGCGCATCAACGGCTGTCCAAGGTTTTTTGGCTTTAATGGTCAGCGCCCCGTTTCGACCATAATTGACTTCGCATTTGGGATAATTTTCACCACTGATGGTGACTTTGCCATACAGTAAACTTTGCACGGCCATCCACTCCAGACGGTTATCAATCGCTTCGGCCTGTTGGATAAATAATTCCATTTTATAAATATTGTAACGCTGTGCTGGCGATAAACTGCCTAAATAGGCTTCACCGACACGGCGTTTCATCATCGGTTGCGGTTTAACGGCATTTTTCGGTTTGATATACGCGGGCTTAAAGCTTTTTACTTCATAGCCTTGATCCGGTAGTGGTCTACCTTCCAACATCGGTGATACAAACGGCGCAAGTCGTCGTTCACCAAACACTAATTCAAAATTAATTTGCTCCTCCTGTGATTCATAAATCGAGGAAAAGTATTTATTTAAATAATACGGAAACGGTTTTTTCTTGAATTCGATCGTACGCACCAGCGTAATCGTATCGCGGTCGATATTCACGGTCATAGCAATAATTACCTATTAAATAAGTGATGTAGGAAGTATTTTCAATAAGGAGAAAGGTGAGTAACAAAAGCGAGGACTAAAATAATAATTTATTTGTAACTGGGTGTTTTTAGAAAAATCCCACGCTCTCGAAAAGGCTGTGTAATGGTTTGCTCCGAATGGCCATTACCTAAATGCAGTGCAGCGGGGTTAAAACAACCGGAGGTATATACACCTGTAGATTGTGCTTGGCTTTTCGCATCCACGGCATACGCTAAAATACAATCGGGCACCTGGCTACCATCAGTCGCAGCCGCATCGGATAACACATATTCACCTTTATCATTACGACCTAACACGGCATTCGCCGGTAATTGCTGTCCTTTGGCAATGGTGACAGTGATGGTATTAACCTCAGTTTCGCCGGTCATTAAGGGGACTAATGGTTGAACAGAATAATGATTACTGGCGGCATGCATGGCTGTTATCTCCTGTGATTAATTCAAAGTCGGCCAACATTTGCTGAATCGCGGATTTAGGTTCATTTGTTTTTTCAGGGGTACTTTCCGAGGGAATATTCGGATGCTCATCGTTATTCATGTGCTGAGTAAAAGCGCTTTCTGTGGTGTTTTCTTTTTTGGCTGCAGACGCTTCCGCCTTAGGTAAGGTTTCCAGTAACGCTTTAGCATCCTCTGCGGCCATGCCGGATTTAACCAGATGTATTGCCGTGGTCATTCGGCCTTCAGCGGCATCACACTGCAAAATACTTAAACAGCGCTCCCGCTCTTGCTGGATTGCACTGGCTTCAATCGCATCCATATCAATGGGTTCTACGGCAGGTTGTGTGCTTTTTGCTTGGGGTTCAGTGGGTGTAGTCATAATGGCCCTTGTATCATTCAGGTGGTGAGTGAATACCGTCAGCACTTGGCTGGCCGGTAAAATCTGGTCAATTAAACCAATTTCTTTGGCATGTTCGGAGGTGTAAATGGCGGCTTCTGTTTTACGAATCGTGTTAGCATTCAACTGACGATTTCTTGCTACCGTATCGACAAATAAGGCATACAACGCATCAACCTCTTGCTGAAAGCGCTCTTTAACAGCATCGGGTAGTGGCTGAAATGAATTACCATCGGCCTTATGCGCACCGGCATGGATAAAGGTGACATGAATACCCAGCTTTTCGTGGGCTTTACTCTGATCCACATGGGCCATGATCACACCAATACTGCCGGTTTGTGCAGTTCGAGGGGCAATAACATGGTTAGCACCTGAGGCAATGGCATAAGCGGCACTGGTCGCTTGTTCATCCACTAAAGCCCAGACCGGTTTAACCTGTCGTGCTTCATAAACGGCATCGGCTAAATCCATGCAGCCATTGGCACTGCCGCCAGGGCTATTAATGTCCAGCAAAATACCGCGCACGTCGTCATCTTCTAATGCGGTATCCAACTTGGCTTGAATACCATCGTAACCCGTCATTCCACTGTAGGGATTTAAATAACCATAACGGTGGGTTAACGTGCCTTCCACAGGAATCACCGCAATGCCATCCTGGATTTGGTAAAGCTTTCGCTCACGGGCTTGATAATTCGCAGCACTGGCTTTTAAATCGGCCAGTAATAATTGCTCGCCATCAGCTAACGTTAAACTCTGTAATTTAAGCCGTTCAGCCAAGGCCCCAAAAAAAATCCGGGCATAACCCGGATTCATTAATAATGGTTTATTGATTAATTCATCGATAATCATTCTTTTACGGCCTTTTTGGCGACGGGATTAGAACTTGAACTAGGAGGTGACAAACCATAGGCTTTAAATTCCTGGTCTTCTCGTTGTCGCTGCTCCAGTACTTCTTGGTAATCTTTACCGAGCATCATGCAAATTTCTTCAAAGGTAATGACGCCCAGGGCATATAATCTTTCCAAGCGTTCCACTTCTTTCACGCCATCAATATGGGTTTGGCCTTGCGCAATCCAATAACAGCGCGTCCAGGCGGATGGGTTCTGATAAAAATTGGCGTTCCCTGGTAATTCAATCACACCCTTATTAATCATTTCTTCCAGCCATAGCGCATAAATCTGCTGACAAAAACGGGCGGGAATAATATGCCGGACACTTAAAAAGAATTTCCAACTTTCCAGCATACTGGCGCGGGCACTGGAATAATTGGTTTTACTAAAATCCCGGCTTAATTGTTCAAAGCTGATATTTAAACTGGCGGCAATATGCCTTAACAAGGTGTCTTCGAAATTCTCAAAATACGGGTTGGATTTGGCGGTTTTTAATTCGAGCTTTTCATTAGGAAATAAATGGGGAATACGAGCACCGTTATAACGAATATTATGTGAGCTCTTATGGAAGCCTTGCACCTGCATTAAATAATTATTCAGCATGTGCTGTGCTTCTGATTCACCACCACCTAACGCCTGTAATACGGTTTGTGAATCAAACTCGGATTGAATCACCGCCGCATACATGGCATTGACAATGGCATTTTGTAAGGTGGCATCCTGGAATTGCTCCAGCATTTTTAAGTTGCGCAAAGTGCTGACAAAGACATTAATGCCCCGTGTTTGGTCCGGGCGTTCAGGCTCAAATACATGCAGGATTTGCAGTCGGCCCCACGGCTTACGTCGTTTAACCTTTTTCCAGAGATAGGCATCTAACGCTAAATCGACATCACCTGGATGAGAGCAACGGATATGGTACGCGGTGGCCTGGCCACGTAGACCTAATTCAACACCGGCTCTTAGGCGTTGAGTATCCGCCTGTTCAAAAGGATTACTTAAACGTTCACTGTCGATTAATTTAATGCAGGTCTGTGGTCGATGGTTATTTTCATATCGTCGCCATTCCGCTGACGCGAGTATTTCACCTTGGCTCGCATAGTGTCGTACAGACTCTCGTGCCATCATGGTTAAGGTTCTTTTTTCTTCCGCATCAATCCAGCAGTCTGGATCTTCGGCCCAATCCGTAAAACGGGCTTCGACATCCTTGGCCCAAAGGCTGGCTTTTTCAGCATCCAAACCCAGTAATTTATAATTGGGTTTAGCGGATAATCGAAATTGATGACCCACAATATTATCCACATAAATCTGTTCTGCCCCATTCGCATAACCATGGGTACGTTTAATATCCCGTGCCCGACTGTTGCGTAAGGGCATTTCTGGCAAGTGTTCACGATCAATGGATAATAATGCCGGTTGCCAAAAATCCATATTATTCTGAATGGATTGCGTGGATAACGGACGGGATTCCATCTGTAAGGGTTTTCCCGAAGTGTCAATAAGAAGTGACATGATAATATATTAAAAAACCAAATAAGGATTGATTTGATCGTGAGTACAAGTAAGAAAAAAATATTATTAATAGTGATGAGTCTATTTATTGGTACGATTGCATTAATTATGTTGGCCATGACTGGCTTTATTTATTGGACGTTTGATTTTCACCCAGATGCATTACAAATTGATACATGTTTAGATGCTGGTGGCGCTTGGAACTACCAATTGCATCAATGTAAATACTAATATGAAAAAGTTTTTAAATTTATATATTTTCAATATTTTCTTAGGCACTATTGTTGCGCTATTAACAAGTCGCAGCTTTATTAATGAAGTGTCCGAACATCATCCAGTGTTATGGTTACCAATGACCCTGTTTAGCTTGCATGCATACTGGTTTTTTGGGGTCATTGGTTATTTCATTGTATTAATCGTTGCCCCTATCAGTATGCAATTAGCTACGGTGGATATATTTTGGTTTCTCGTCTTTTATTCTCCAGTCATTGGAACGCTATTCGTTTTTATTTATCTTAAAAAAGGGAGTCCACATCCACTACTGATAAAAAGCGCCCCATACCTATTCACATCGATCATGAATATAACGTTCGTATTAAACGCTTATACAGAGTAATGTGATTATTAAATTTCATATAATCAACTTAAAAGCGCGACGCAGTTTGGACTGATTTATTTCCGCTTCTAACTGGCCAATATAACGCTCTAAATCCTCAGGCTTATGGTAGGTCACCATGGCTCCATCCGCATCACGGATTGATGCTCTTAAGTCCCCAGTGCGTAATTTATGCAAAGCCTGTCGTGCTTCAAATAAGCATTGTTCAGTATTCATCCGAGGGCGTGTCCTAAGGCAGAAAGATCTAACGTTGATTTGGGTTTAATGTCGGGTTCATTGTCGGCGTTTAACGTATACACCCGGCTATTGGTATCCCAGGGCTGTGCCCAGCTTGGAGGATCATCCCAATTAATGGTGTCAGCTTTTAATTTATGGATACAGGCACGGTTATAGGCACATAAATCCCAGGACTCATTGGGTCCACCGAGTTCTTCCCATTTACCATCAGCCGTGCGTGTTTCGGCGGTCAGCTCTTCATAAAAGCTCAGCGGTAACCAGTCAGGGAAGTGAATATAATTAGGCCCTGGAATATCACGTTCCAGTGAATTATTCACCACATCTTTAAAGGCATTGGAGTTTAATAATTGCAGAGGGATATCCCCATAAATACGCGCTTTGCTGTGGCTGTTATGTTGGTTATTAGGATAGGTTTCCCGCATTTTAGTATGCTGAGTATGGTGATCACCTTTAATCAACATAAAGCGATGACGTAAGCCTAACTTTTTAATACGACGGTAAAACTGGTAAGCATTATCCGTTACACCTTCCTCACCACCGGAATCACAGGCCACCAATTGAATGCCCATCACCCGACCAGAGCCGTCATTCAATACGTAGTGTTTATGCAGGACTTTATCAATAATCACATCCCAGTCTTCGGCATAAGCACCAGGGTGAATCGCTAATACTTCACCGGTTTCCTCGTTCACGCGAAACGGTGAATAACGCAAATTAAACCGATCAATGATCCAACTTTCCAGGTGTTTACCCCAGCCTTGGACTTGCACCACAAAACGTCGCTTGGCTCCACCTTGGACATCAATCGCCGCCGTTAAAAAGCGCACACCATTGGGAATGGTCCGTTTAATAAAGGGTTCGGCCCGAGCTTTTAAAGATTTAGCCGTGCGGTTAGTGGTGCTGGTAATCGGTAAATAGGCACGACCAATATCCAAATTGATCGTACTTTGTAGTTTTTCCTGATTGCCCGTTTTTTCATAATGCTGTTCAGCGAGAATATAGTTGTACACCAAGCCTTGCCAGGTTTGATAACCGGCTGCCGGGCCTTCCATCCAAAAGCTGGCGTACAACGATTGTCGTTTTTCCCCTGTCACTTCGCCGTCTGACGTAATACGTTGACCTTCTCCTAACCAACGACACTGGCGATTTAAATCTGCTTTTTGTGTCGGTTCAATGCGACCACGGCACTGAGTACATAACATATACACACTTTCCGAGGCTTTTACTGGATCAGCATGTTTATCCCAATGTAACGTTTCAAACACTGGTTGAAACCATTCCCGACAATGGGGACAAGGCCAATATAAACGACGCCGGTCGCCTTGGTTATACAGGCTTAAAATACCTTCCGTGGGTGGTGCTTCGTGTAAGCTGGAAGGTTCCCAACGTGGATCTTTAATATTCCAACCTGGGGAAGACTCGACCAAAGTCATACCACTGGATAAAAAGGTCGTGGTACGTTTTTTCGCTAAGGTAAACGGATCACCCTCACTGTCGATATTCAGGGGCAAGCGATCGTAGTCAGTTAACGCGACATACTTATAGTCGGAGCTGGATAAAATATTGACCGTCGGCCAGCCCACTTTTAAATAATTACCCGCCCGAAAGATTTTATCGTGGATATTATTATCATGGACCCGAGGGGAAATACGTTTGGCTAATTCCGGGCTTCGACGAATAGCCCTATCCAATCGTTTTTTGGAAAACTCCTGGGCTTTTTCTTTCGAGATTTGCACAATCAACATATCCGCCGGGTTATGAGCAATCACATAACTGACCCAACCCTCTAAAAAAGCCAACGTTTTACCGGTTCGAGCTGGACCGACAAAAATAACGGCGGTGTATTCCCGACTGTTTAAGCAATCCAAGGGTTCTAATAAATACGGTGTGATCTCCGCTGACCATGGACTACTGCCACCACCACTTTGCGGGACACGTAAGGTTTGCCGGACAGCATCGCTGACCGAAATGGTACTGGGTGGCGTGACAATTTCCGCGACTTCATGGGATAAATTATCGGGGTTTAAATGCATGAATTAACTGCTCGTGAAGAGAGACACGGACTTCGTTAATGGTATTTTCTACAAACGTCAGTGTGCTCGGCGATAAAGCACAGTTACGTTCTAAATGATCAGGTAAGGTCTCCAGTGCTTGAACTAACAGTTGTACCAAGGTATGCATCGTACGGCGTACTTCTTCAGCTTTACACAATAAGCCTTCCTGTTGCTCCAGCTGTAAACGTTGAATCTCGGACTGGTACCAATCTTTGCGGTCCTTGGGAGACATTCTATTGGGATCATCAACACTGGATGAATGACTTTGTCCGAACAATGCTGGCCCGACCTCATCAGAAGCATACACAGGATAACCTTTAACCTTACCGATGGGTTCAATACCCGCCGAATTTAAGCGTTTACCCACCGTTTTACGACACATGCCGAATAGCAGTGACATTTGGCTGATTGACCATTTTTCACAGGTATCAGAAGACATGGTATTGACCACAGATAGATCAGATGAATATTAGGAAATTTTAAAGCTGAACACTTAATTAGTGCTGTGGCGCATAGAGACCGAAATTTTTGCGTTTACCGCGAGATCAAGCCCGGCGAAAATTAACATTATTGCAAGAAGGACCCACGACCACCAAACACTATAAAACAAGACATTTCACAACCAACAACCTTATTTATTAATTTATTTTTCTTCATCTTTATTATCAAAAATAAATAGAAATAAACCGACTAAAAGCAATGCAAATATAGCTGCCATTCCCATCTTTATTTCCTCTATATTTAATTATTTAAATAATAACTACGAACCAAACCAAAACGATTGTATTCATTAAAAACTCAGCTTTTTATACTGATACATATCAATTTACTACCGATACCTTACTTGTAACATCTTCATAAATTGTAAGACAGTTAGACGGTTTTCAAAAAATGATTAGACGATATACTTTTATTACTTTGGTTCTTTTATGTTCAAACCCGATCTATGCCAACACAGACACAGTGGTCATTAATGGCAAGAAAGTTAATACCGATAACAGTAATGTTATGGAACAATTAAAAGACGCCATATTAAGATATAGCGACTATGGACTTAAAACTAATGTCCTTCCTCTTCAAAATAGCTTAAATAAATTAACAACGATCAATGGCATATCTTATAACTATGACATACCTATGAGTGAAGAACACAATGCCTTAATTCAATCGTTGCCTGTATCTGACCAACAAAATTGCTATGCAAAATTTAATAAACTCGCACAAGTACAAAGTGAGCAGCTCGGTGTTGTTGCTCAAGATGTTCAAGCTGTCTTCCCTGAACTGGTATCAAATAAATGTGGTTATCTGCAAGTGGACTATGTTGGATTAATTCCCGTAATGATTGAAGCCATTAAAGAACTAAAACAAGAAGTCAATGATTTAAAAAACGAACGTCAAATTTAGTTTTTTTTAACGATGTTGATTCGCCACCATGAGGCACATAAAGTGTGCCCATGCCCTTAAACACTAATGAAAATCTGCACGCATGCGTTTCAGTTTCACTAATCCTCTACCTGTGATTAATGGCGTTATTCTATCTTTTACGCCTTGTCGTGGATGATCAAACTGACTTAATTTTAAATCCATATCACCACTTTCAATCTTAGCTTGATAAGGTTCATTAAAGCGATTGATCCAACCATGATGACGTAAGAACTGCATTAAACGATTACGTCCGGTATCCAATATCTTAGCCGCTTCGGCAATGGTCAACGAATCCTCTGACTGAATAACCTGATCATGAAACTTTGCTTTCGGCGTTAACATCGCGATTTCTTCATCCTGCTCCTGAACCCGCTGAAGAGATTGCGCTAAAAAACCAGCTATTTGCGTTGGATTATTCCAATCAATTTGAGTAACACCATAACTACCTGTTTTACGAATGCAGGGTAATACGTCCCTTGTTACCCACTTCTTAAATTTCTTCGCTTCATACCGACGGCTTTTAAGGATAGCTGAATACAAGCCAGACTCGTTAATGATAGATAATTCGCGGGATCCAGCGCTCGTGCACACATTGTGTGCCCCAAGCTCATCTTCATCTAAAAATCGTGTCACGGTATTCGCTTTAGGATATCCCAAAGCTAACGCCACATCCTTTGCCACAAACCAAGGCTCACCCTCTTTATTAATAACACGAACGGTTGTTGATTCAAATTGGAAAGGAATTATATTCATTCACTGCTACCTTATTTTAGTTAAAAAAAAGCCCACCTAAGTGGGCTTTACCAATTTTATTTATGGTTCTTACTTGATTTTATTAGCCATCAAAATTATTTAACTATGTGTATAACAATTCATCCTGAAGCACTATTCATGTTTCTTTTCATTAATGGAGCATGATTTATTAGTAGAAGCGCTAAATATACTACCCAACAAAATTCTACGTTTTGCAAATGACATATATAATTTATCAAATACACAGTTAAACACAGGCCAACCTGTAAAATTTACTAGCCACCCTAAACCAATTAAATTGTAAACAGCACGGGTGACTTCCATTCCTCTGAGCGTTTCACCGCTAGCCCACTGGGCATGAAGTACTTTGTTGACCTCATCATTGTTCAGCCCATAATCATTAGCATTAAATGAAGCTTCACTGATATCAACAAATGATAAAAACTTCTTGTCATTGTGCTGACGCAGCCAAGCAATCTCTCTCATACAAAATGGGCATGCTCCATCATAAAAGAGGGTTAGAGGTATAGACTGATCCATAATTAACCTCGCAAACTAATTGGTTATTATCAAAATAACACATTTTCTACTAAATGCTATTAACCTTATTAGTTGTACTGCTTTTCATTTTCTGGTTAAAAATTGCTGTTTCCCGCTTATCCTGCCGATGCTTATACACCCAGTTCACGATGACGGTAATTAAGGTAAGAATTACTCCGATAATGACGCCCCAATCTTTGACGGTAAAACCCGCTATGATGGTAAATGTACTCGCCGCATAGGGCGCATTGGAAATCATTTTTTCGGTAATCATCGGAGTAACCATTTGTTTATCGTTGGCGAGCAACACCCTTCATCTTTTCCATGGTCCGAATACCGCCTAAACCCAGTAGCGTAAGGACTAATGTAATCAGCTGGCTGGTATCAATCGTAGGAAGCATTTCCACCACATCAGGACGATTGGCAAGGGATAATGCAATTATTATTAAGTCTCTTAACACCCAGGCATATGTCAGTAAGCCGACACATAACCAACCCAGACCAGGCCGCCAACCAGATACAAAGATAGATGGATGCTTGGCTTCTTCTAACGTAGTTAAGGCTTGGAGGATATGCGGCTGGTTGAGTGTTTCTAAGGTTTTATTATGGGCTTTTAACCGTTCTTCATCGCTGGTAAATAAATCATCAAGGCCTTCCATTATAGAAGACACCACGGTATCAATAGGTAAGATTTTCATAGGGGTTATCATAGAACGAAAAAAGCCAGAGCGGCATACCCTGGCTTTATAGGTGAAATAAAACTAATTATGCAAAATTAATCGTATATACCTAATTGTTGCTTAAGATTATCATTTTCCTGTTTTAACGCTTTAACCGCTTCAATTAAGACACCCACGAGACCTGCATAATTAACCTTTTTATAGTTCGTCTTTTCATCAACCGTTACAAGCTCTGGAAATACCGTCTCAACTTCTTGTGCAATAACACCAATATCTTTCCTATTGTCATGCTTCCACTCAAACTGTTTACCATTGAGCTGCATAACCTTTTCTAAAGGTCGTTCAATAACCTTAGCGTTTTGTTTTAAGTCTTGGTCACTCCAAGTCCATCCCAAACAGTCCCAACCGCAGTTATCATATTCACCTTTGCCATCATCATCATTCGCGAAAACAGAAAGGGAAAAAGTGGCGATAAAAGTTGTTATAATCAGCTTCTTCATTGTTTACCTTAACTTGATTCACATCATTGTTGTAGGGTTATTATGATGTTAGAAGCCACAAGACGTATATTTATGTAGTGCTTACTTTTGTAACGATGATAAGTTTCTTCTTAGCAAAATATTGCTAGCTTGAATAAGAGTTTACATTGCTTCATCCCACTTCCTACTAAGGTACCAAGCTTTCACATCAAAGTTCGGACAGGTTTTATGCGGATCTAAGTCGCGATGCCCACAAACCTCAGCATTCGGGTATTTCGCTTTCCACTCTTGTAATACCCGTTTCAAGCTTTGCATCTGCGCATCCGTAAACTGATCACGACCAATTAAGCACACGCCCAAGCTAGTCGAGTTATAGCCTTTTACATGAGCACCTTTCCAATACTCAGGACGACCCTGCTCAATAACCCCATTACGTCGTATAACACGGTGATAACCGATTCCTGCCCATTTCTGCTGAATGTGCCATTGGTGAATCTCTTCAGCGGTTACATCTCTATCATTTGGCGTGTCAGCACAATGTACGACCAATTTGGTAATCTTCATGGTGAATTCCTTTTTTACAGGTATAAAAAAAGCCCACCGAGGTGAGCTTTAAGAATTTGATTTGAAGTACAGAGAATTGATTAAAAAAGAGTCAAAAACAAGAAACCCCTCAGTTTAGGCAGGGTTATCCAACTATAGAAATAAGGGTATATAATTAGTAATCAAGTGTCAATTTGTTGGGGATGGCGATTTGTGACTTATTGGTTTTTTAACATTCACATCCCCCAATAAAAATATGAAATTGCTACTCATTAACTGGCGTATAATAGCGTCCTTCAGCTTTTGCCTCAGCAATTCGACGATCCATATCAAAAAACTTTTCACGACGTTTGTAACGTTGCCGCCATTTTTTTTCGAGTTCAACCAGCTCAGCAGAAGGCTTAACCCATTGTTCTTCTGGTAACGGTTTAGACCACTCATCAGCTTCCGGTGAAAATTCAACACTATATAACCGCTCTTTTAAAGCTGCATATTTAAATGCCCAAAAACGCCCTAAAAACCAGTCTGCTAGCACTTGTTTAATCCAATCTCCCCACTCAGCCTGGCGGCGCAGTTTTTTACGTTTCTTATAGTGCAAGGTAGCATCTCGCTGAGTCATATCAACATCAGGGATATGATCAGGGCCTAACTCCATAAATGAACGAATACACTCCCATTGCATAATTCCAGCTAACTCAGTACCACATGGCATGCGCCAAACGCCTACAAACCCATGCGGATCATCAGGTGCAGGTGGACCCATACCAAATAGCGAACTCCGATACGCGATGCTATCCCCTATTGTACTTGCACTACTCACCCAAGCTTTAAAAGATTCCCAAGGCACAAGATGTAGCTGTTTTTTATCATCAACCCAGGCCACTTCTCGACGTTGTCGATTAAAACGAGTCTGCATATTTTCTTTGCCATGTTTAATATGTGCAATAATTACATAAGATGAACACATACAAAAAGCTAATACCCAACCAAATAAAATGACAGGCATTAAATTCCAATTAATAAAGCCACTTTGAGGCTCAATAAGTAACACACAAAATAAATAAATACCCCAAAGTACTAAAGTAGCGATGGAAAACCCTCCATACAATACCTCAAAAGCCTCCTTCGCATTACCACTTCCAATATCGATATAAACATCATTTTTTCTTGTTAATACTTTTAAAGGGTCTGCAGCCTTATAACCCGTCCATATTGGAAGTGGTGACATTATCAGTGAGGTTACTCCATCACTCTGTTCAACATCAGAAAACTTATACATTTTGTTCACCATCTACCGCATAATTTAACCAGGCATCATTGACTGAAAACAGCTTCATACTCTGTTCTCCTGGTAATGTATCGTTATCTTCAAGGGCTGGTACCATACCAGGCTTATCATCATCCTCATATTGAAACTCGTCTAACTTAACGGTATACCGAACATAGTTTTTATCTTGTTGTACCGCTTTATAAGCCATGTCAGGCCTGGAAATTAACTTAAAACTTAAGCTGGTTGCATTTCTTAATGCTTCTCTCGAAACAAATATTTTGAGCTGCAACATATTACTTTTAAATTCTGCAGAGGCCGTATTCAACATATAAAAAGTAATATCTTGTTCTTGATAGTAATTGGTTGCAGCAATACCAATCTGTAGTGGGGATTCCCACGGCTGTGAAGGTACGGATTGTTCAGGTACTACAAAACTGCTGCGCTTGATTCCTGGAATTGATATCGTTAAATCCACCATATTATGAGTTAAAGTTGACTCAGGATGTTGATCGTATTTTTTATTTTTTACATAACCATCAACATAATATTGAGCTTCAATACGTGGACGCATAATAGCATCCGCTAACTGCTGCTGCTCTTCTTGGTGACTCCAGCCTTGCGTATTTCTACCCCAATAACAACGCTCAACCCATACCATAATAGGAGGCGATTTATAAATTTCATAAATGGCTTCGCCGATCAATATCAACACGCCCCCCATCAACAACCAAGGTAGCGCACTGGAAATAGGTCCAGCAAAGCGAGCAAGTGCTGCACCATAGTTCATACCATGCAAACGAGCATATTCGAGCGCTTTAAAAGCGTAATACCCCTGCCGGACATTACCAACCAGTACAAACGTGTTTCCCAGTATGGAGGTGGCATTACCGGCTGCAGCCACATAGTCATCATCCTCTAGTGCTTCTTTAACTTCTTTAATTTTTTTTATGTTATCAATCGCTGCTCCTATTCCATCAACAACGCTCATACCTAAAGTTGATAAAATAACAACCTTGCCAAGCTTATTCACTAAAAAAGGATTTCCGCTCTCAATCCCTCCTTCAATACTATGTCGCCAAAGCTCTACACCTACTGATGCAGTAGCTGTAAAAGCCCCAATCATATCGGCTCCAATCTCACTCCAGTCTAATCCAGATCGTTGAGCCTTATGGGCTGAATCTTCCAACGTCGAAAACGCATTCAAAATATTGGTAATCGCTAAAAACGTGGGTAACATGATGCTTTTAGTACCATTCCAAGCACTTCCCCAGGAATGTCCCTGTCCATGATTACCCTGCATACCACTACGAAAACCTTCAATATGTTTGTGTAGGGTATTTATTTCACCTTGACCTAAACCATCAATTTTAAAGCCGCTCATCCCCTCACTTACACCAGTAGGTGATGCATAAGAACGAATGGTTGCTTTGGCATCTTGTATCGCTTGCCATTTTTTAACTGAAGCTTGTTTTATGCCCTCTAGCTCATTTTCGAGTGCCTTAACGATAGTGTGATCACGCCGTTTCAGTGCTTGCTTGATCTGTTTACGAACCTTATTACGTTGCTTGCGTAAAGTGTGAACGACATTTTGTTCTTCAGCTAATTCATTAAGTGCACGTTCAAATTGATTGGCGGCAGCCGCATCGGGTAAACGAATCATTATGTTATCGTTCACCGCAGCATTAACCAATAGCATGTCAAAACCGACACCCGTATGACGAATAATTCTGCGTGCACGTTCAACTGTATCGACATTACGCACCTGATCAAACGTCCTTGTCACTTCTTCAACATAGGCTGGGGTAAGCACTGCAATTAAACTACCCCGTAACTCAATATGCTCTTGTAACTCGGGAAATCGATCCAGTTTTAGGAGTGATTTTAACTCACTGACGTCTTTTGCTGACGACAGTATAGTTTTAATATCGTCAGCACTACCTGACGCATTATTTAGCTCATTTACTGAGGCGACGCTGTAATTGGTTATAAATAACGAGGCAAGGTTATCCTCACCAAATTCTTCGATATACAGCTTATGCGCTAACTTAATGCCTTTACCCTCAGCATCACCACACAGGTTTGCAACGCAGCAAAAATGGGTTTCATGTAAACGCTGTACATGCGAAAAAATGGTAATATCAAAATACCATGCCGCTTTATTAAATTTGGGTAATAAAGAGGCCCGATCTAAACTATTTTCTTCTTCTAATTCTGCAATACACTGAGCCAGTTCATCCGCATCATCCAAAAACACCTCCATTGCTTTCGTGCGGACCCGTTGTTCAATGCGAGGTACATTCCACATACTCACATCTTTATACATATTAAGTTTTGCGAATCGGTATTCTTCTACGGCTTGTTTATAGTCTTCATACTTACTACCATGTTTACGCTCTAACTTTTCCTCAATACGCGATGCTTCTGCATCCTTAGCATCTGCTTGAGCCATCATCGCTTGATAGCGCTTATACCAGTTTTGCTGTCTATTTTGAGGGCTGCGGATTTCACTTTTTCTAAATCGAGTGGCTTTATGCCTGAGTAAAGTGGCTTCGTTTCTTAGCTCAGCGACCCGAGTAAATGCCTCTAAACTTTCCTGATCCAACTCATCAAGTTTTTGGTAGTCTTCACTTGTTTTTAAGTGATTA
This sequence comes from Zooshikella ganghwensis, assembly GCF_018263875.1. NCBI lineage: Bacteria > Pseudomonadati > Pseudomonadota > Gammaproteobacteria > Oceanospirillales > Zooshikellaceae > Zooshikella > Zooshikella ganghwensis. Next base: position 9,016 of record NZ_JAEVHG010000031.1, on the reverse strand, counting down.
TTTAAGTCACCTTTCGTGATATGGTATAACCCACGAATAAATTGTCCTGAATGAAGTGCTTGTTTATTTTTTTCGTACCACTCTCGTTTTTCTCGATAAATACACTCGGCGTGCATATCCAGATCATGTAATACCCCTAGAATGTCGTGTAATACAAGCAGAGCAGTATTAAATGAAGTACCTTGGGTTTCAGCCAAAACTTTACCCTTGGAGGCTGGGGCAAGTGGCAAAGATGACCAACTAAAAGCTTCCCATTCGAAAGGCAGACTATGTTCTCGTTTAGCCGGCGGCTCAAGTTGCTTTTTACCAATAAATTCACTCAGCACATTGCTAATATCTTTTAATGGCACAAGGTGTTTAGCTCCTTTGCCAAAGTCATAGTCTTCAAGACTTACTCTTTGCATACGCTGGTAACGTAAACGTGGATCGTTTTTTAATGCTGAAATTGTTGAGCTTGACCATTCTATTTCTGAATAGGCAACATCAATAAATCCTTGTCGCTTGAGTTTAATCGGCTTTTTTAAAAAGCTTGGTTCACCGACACGTGCTTTTTGTTCCCAGTAACGAGACTGCTCACTTTCATGCTGAATTTCAAAAGATAGGAGTTCATCAGGCTTTAACGAGTGAAAAATGTATACAAATCCCTTACGTGCTAATCGTACACCTGTTGGCTTACTTAATGATTCGAAGTTAGGATTGAGCGCTGGGTGATTAACTTCTTTTTCAGCTAAGGCATACCGTGTTGGGTACAGGTAGATAAACTCCTCAATCACCGGACACAGGGCAACACCATTCACTGTAGCCCCATCCACAATTTCTGCACGGGCTTCTTCACGGTTAGCAGGCTTACCATATGGGCTATTATCCGGTGTATCACTACTCATTGTTTACTTCGATCCATACTGTATTAAGGTGATTAACTAACTGCTTTACTTCACTCAAAAAATGAGAAATAGTCAGACAAAGTCTTACCATGCCTACGCTTTTGCATGACATCCGGTAATCTCCAATAAAAATACACTGCGATTGGCACCCAATTTCATGACTTCGCCTTACAACCAATAACTGGTCGCTATTGTAGGCGAAAGCCATGAGGCGCTAAGGAATGGACGTCACAAGGCTACGATCTGTTACAAGAGAGGATTTTAAAGGACCAGCATGCAGGGTGATGTGGGGAGCTGGCTAGGGCACCAGCTCTTATCTGATTATACATCTTTAAAAAAACTCAAATATTGTTGATACTCAAATATAAATGGACCAATCTCCTATTACCACCCTCGATGAAACTGCTCAAAATCAGACCATATTACAATTTCATCTCTAACAGTTATAAGACACCGGAAAAGCCAACAATCAGGTATACCACAAGTGCAGCAGTATAAAGTACATTTTTTAAATGAAGGATCACCTTCTTTAAATTCAAAGCTAGGAATGTAAGGTGAATCCAACAAGCAACTTGAAGGATACCAATAATCAGCAGAGAACCAAGAGATATAGTCACCAGCTAATTATTATGACTTTTTGATTTCTCTTTGAATGCCACCATGCCTTACTCTTTCCATAAAATCGGACTCTGGCATATACGCAACATTGTTCCGCATAATATCTTTAATCATTTTTATTGTCTTATTCGCATGACTTGTAGAGTAAAACCAAAACTTATAGCTTTTTAAATAATCTTCTAGACTAGGTAGAACATTGTGGGAAACCATGAAAATAAGTCGATTTGCTTCATGCTGTAGTCTATCAAGGTAATCAATATAGGTATTAAGGATATCAAGTTTCTCTGGTTCACTTTTCTGCAAAAATCCATCCATACTTTTGAGTTTATCTTTTAGGAAATCATTTAATGATTTTCTTGTTGAATCGCTTCGGTATAGATAGAGAAGCGTGTCATACATCTGGACTAATTCAAGATTATCGTAACCAAGTTGCAACGTAAATTCGTTAGGAATATGGGAAAAGTCAGGGCCTGCTACTGTTAGGATATCGAACTCATCAATTAATAGCATTGTCTCTAATAGCTTTTGATCGCCTTTAACAATTCTATATGAAGCTTCTATATGTGGCTTGATTGTATGAATAAGCAAAATAAATTCAGACGAGAGTATACGCATACTCGAATCTAATATGTATGTAGCTGCATATATCTTCTGTTTGGTTTCCTTGACCCTTCTGTTCACAGAATTTATGTACATAATAATTAGAGCAGCCCCCATAGTAGAGAAGAAGGGCAACACTAATTTTGATAGAAAAAGTGACTCCATGTTTAACTTATCCAAGGGTCATAACTATTAATGAACGTCATTCTGACGTAAAACATTACGTCACTTTAATGTGACTGTCCGCTGATTCTTTCAGTAACCCAGCTACAGCACCCAACGCTCTCCCACAATACCCACTCAACACTTCCTGCATAGACCCATACAACAGCTCACAATCCCGCTAAAAATCCTGGAAGTAAATACACTACAGTTGTTACTTATATTTAACACTTGCAAGGAACTCATCAACGACCTTATTGAATTCCTTAGGCCTCTCCCAAAACATCATATGCTTGCCCATATAGGCAGTAGTAGCGGATGGCGTGTTGGCTTTAATCCATTTATCTGCCACTGCCTTCATCTCACTGCGCACAACATACAACAGAGGCATTTTACCCTCTAGTGCGATAAGGTCCTTACTGTAATCAAGATAAAACCCTGTAGCATTTGTAATTGCCGCGACACTACTTGAGGTTTGATTAGCGATTTTCGTTAGCCAGGCAACAACCTTCGGTGTCGGATTTTCCAGCATCCATTTGGCAAATCCTGTAATCACATTATCGCGGTCTTCGATGATACCTTCAGTAAATGATCGAGAATAGCCGTCTGAGTCATCGTTAAGGTACCAGACCCACTCATCGCGCGTTGCTCCTGCTATATCAGGTCCAGTATCGATCATGATCATGGCTTTGATTTTTTCAGTACCAAACTGATTTATATACGCCAACTGTTCCGTTACTCCATATGACCAACCCGCTAAAATCACTTTGTTTAAGTCCAGTTTTTCAATCAGCTTGGCCAGATCCCGAGCATGTTGTTGATAGGTGTGCCCTTCAACTGGTTTTGATGATTTGCCCTGACCTCTTGGGTCATACGCCAGCGCTCGGTACGTTGTAGAATGTTTGAAATGAGCCAGTTGATGTTCGAAAACCTCTGTTGACATCATCCAGCCTGGAATAAAAATAATCGTTGTATCACCGCTTCCTGCTTGTTCATAAAATATTGTGAGACTGTCATCTATCTTAACTTCTTTTGCGGCTACACCATTCATTAACAAGCCCACCAGGCCTGTAACTAAAATGATTGAAAGTTTTAGTATGTTCACCGTCCCACCTAAGCTTTTCCATCCAATAGCTTCTCATCAGTTTGTTTGCGATGCATCCAGCAATTTAACCACTCCCCACAACATCCTACATCGAGCAAAAACTACAGTCCCACTAAACTTGCTTTATACATCACAAGCTACGTTATGTAACAGAATAGATTTAACTTTCTGGCTACTATTTAATCATTAAAGAAATACTACCCTCAATTTTAAGGAGCGCAAGATGCATGTTTCAGCCAAGTTAGCACTAACGGCAATAATCACAGTCCTCTCAATAATACCTTTCAGTACACACGCTGATGATCCATACAAAGAGCAAAAGGAGCAACTCAAAAAACAGCAAGAGGCTGAGCGGGAAGCGCTAAAAAAACAGAGAGAGATGGAACGCGAAGAACGTAAACACTACGAAGAAATGGACCGCGAAGAGCGTAAACATCAAGAAGAAATGGAGCGTGAACGACGTAAACACCATGAAGAAATGAAAAAGTACCAGTAAAGTGTACTGTACTCACCCTAGCCTGCTCAACATACGATGAACAGGCTGTCGGTATACTTATTATTACAGGCACACGCCAGCACATGATCCACAGTATTACTTCAAATGCTTGATTCTGCTTTCAGTAACTCAGCCACGTTTCCCAACGCTCTCCCACAATACCCACTCAGCACTTCCTGCATAGTTCCATACAACTGACCATAATCCCGTTGAAAATTCTGATGATGAATACCCAGCAGTTGCGCCCTTTTGTAATCAGAATAAAACTCACCGGTCCATTGCTGGTGTTTCCGTTCCTCAATGGCAATATTGCACATCGTCACTAGCCGTATACATCGAATACGACTCCTGAGGTATGTATCATCCAATTGTTCCACCATCATGGCATACAGTCGATCAGCGACACGAGACTTATAAGTATCGGTCTTATCATGCTCGGGTGCATAACAATACATGCCCCAATGGATAACTGGCTTGGGTAGTTTGGCAATGGCATCCTGAACAACCCCTTTTTCCAGATGCCGGCCAATTTGCGTCATGTTGTTAAACGGCGACGTCCCTGAACTTTTAATCATCGACCTGGCGCGCATGCTCATAAACGCCTCATGCCAGGCCACTTTAGCCGAGTGCCAGGGTAACACCAGGTTGGGTCCATTTTTTTGCTGTGCAGGCTGATAGGCGTCAGTTGTAGCCATTTGCACATTACCATTGGCCATCTAATCCCCTCCCCTCAGTGAATCGTCGAGTTCAACGCTTCGTCTAACGTGTTGTAGGTTGGAATCCGTTTCACGATGATCTGTCCCTCGTCGCCCCAATACTTACTGACGCGTCCATCCCAGATATGAGCATCGTCTACGAACAAGGCATCGAGTAACCCTTTCTCTAGATTGTCCTTATCCGGTGTCGCCTTATGAGGCTGTCCTCGCATCTCAGCCCGTTTTTTCTTCGACCATGACTTGGGCATGGGTAACACGAAAATGAGATGGTAGCCGCTCTCAGGCAGTTCGATAGACAACGTCCGTAGTGCATCCTTGTACGCACGGTACTGCATGACACAGGGGCGTTGTTTCCATTTGTCTGCACGGGTCATGCGAGGCTTGGTGTTGGGTGTAATCGCGTAGGCTTGATTCATAAGGCACTCGTAGTATGTGACAGATTTGTTTCAAGGAAGAGGTCTAGGCGGGGGTTTTCACAAATTATCACAGGGTTTTCACATGTATATTTGTGAAAACTAATACTTCTGTAAGTATTTAATATATAAATAAAAAAAATAATAAAATATATATAAATAATAGTTTTCACATTTTCACATAAAAAGTACCCCCCCCTGGCTTTTTTCTGGGGTCTTTCTAGGGGACTTTAGGAATTCTTGTGAAAATGTGAAAAGGCCATTTTTTCTAATAAAATCAAGGAGTAATTTTAACATGAGTTCATGTGAAAACTCGTGAAAACTTGTGAAAACCCCTTGATCCGTGGCCTCAGCAGAAATTGGCATGCACATAAGCCATCCTCGGACGTCCACCGGTTGGTTTAGCCACCTGGATTAATCGGGCATGCCCTCTGGAACAGATGTCGTCTAGTATCTCCTTGCGCTCTTTACCACGCATCTTAGAGAAACTAGGGTTACGACCAATTTCATAGAGGGTGAGACCGCGTTCCTTTGCCTTCTCAATTTCATGAACGCATTCTTTCAATTGAGTTTCAAAGGAAGAACCGCCTACACGGTTCACTACGGTATCTACCATATAATAATCGTGATAGCGAACATAATCAATAGCCCAATCCGTCACCTGTCGTGTAATCGTCTCGGCAAATGGATCAACCGACAGGGCCAGAATTAACGCAATGCGCATGGCCTTTTCTCGGGTGCGCCCCAGCAGTACTTCAATACCGTACTGTTCCAGTTCATCCATTTTCTGAATGATTTCCTGGTCCAGTTCCTTTAATCGCTGGAGCGCCGCCTCCTCGAACACGAGAATATTCTGTGCGGGCTTATTTTCCGGGGGCATATGGCTGGTTAAGTTACCCGCCAAGTTCTCCCGAATGGTCGCCACCCACTTGGTAATGTTCTCGGGTACCTCGATTAGCCCAGGATCACTCGACACCTGTCGTTTTAATTGGCTCTCCATGACAATAAAGCGTCCGAGGAAACCGTCTTTCACCAGTTCAGGCGATAAAGCACCGTAAAAGGTACCCGGTGTCGTCAGTGCTAATAGTGTGAGTGCTGGATGCTTAATACACCGCTTGCGCATCTCTTCTGCCGCCTGCTTACTCATGCCCATGGTTGAATAAACGGGTGGATAAAGTGAAGACCCACACTTACTCCAGGCCTCGACCAGTCGGGTAATGGCCTCCGCTTTATGCGGATTCATTTTGTGCTGACTGCCTTCCAGGTACTTACCAAACTCATCAATGATACTGATATGGTTGGGCTCATGGAGTAGTTCACTGAACAAGGCACCTGATGACGTATAGCCAGAACCAGAAATGAGCCGCCCATACCCCGACGCTTCTAAAACCTGTTCCACCACATCCTTACAGTGCTCTTTACCACTGGCCGACTTGGCAATGTTCAGGAAGTACAGCGACGAAAAATTCCCTTTATCGGTCTTGTAATAACGCCCGCAAACCACACTGCCGAGTGCCAATGCACTTTGTACTGCCAATGCGGGCTGTTTTCGTCGTGCGGTCTGATTAGCAAACTGCACGACCTCGCCCAGTACACCGGGTATGTCGTATAAATGGCCCGGCATACCACCACTGTCGGGTAGTGATAGGTTACTCGCCTTGGAAGGTTCAGGTGGAGCGGGCTGGACAGGAATCACATCATGAGGATGTTTACGTAAGTGAGTCATCACCGTACTGGCAATACAGGTATTGAGCTCACTGGAATTTAACGGTGGACTGTTGCCAGCGTTCCAGGTATCCAACATCTGCTTTATGGTGCGCAGGTCCATGCCTGAGGCAATATATTGGCCTGTTAATGATACCGCTGACTGGTTACGTGAACCTTCACTCACCGCCTCGCCACTGGCCTTGGGTTGGTAATCGGCTGTGCTAAAACCTAAGTTACCCTTCACTTCAGTCGTAGCTTTGGTTTTAGTGGCATCAGCCTTGGTCTGATTAATGACATGTCGTCCATTAAATTGCTGAATGGCTTGCAGATCATCTTCTGACAAACAAGGTAAGTCATCAATGCTATCAATCACCCAACTGGCGTCGTATTCCCATTCATACCGACTGCCATTGGCATGGGTCGAGCCTGGCGCCACAACATAACCGCCCAGCCCCCGAATATCGATCTTGGAATGTGGATTGACCGAATTGCGAATTTCTACGTTGGGATTAACGGCGTAATAAAAATGTTTACCTTTGCCCGTCTTCACCTTCCACGGCGTTCGACCGATGGTGCCGGATTCCATAAACTGAACGGCTTCTTCAGAGTCAGCATCCACCACAATGACATGTGCACCGGTGACAATGGCCCAGTTAGCACGAGGATAGGAGGCGGTCCAATAGTCCATATCTTCAAGCGAAGGCGTGACTTTTTGGAACTTAGCCCACGGCACACGCGCCTGTTTAGGCCACTCCTGCTGTGCTTTTTCTTTGTCTCCGTCAAAGCGTTTGTTGACAAAGTAAGGCGGTGGCGTTTCAAATGGTGAACCTAACGGGATAACGGTGAACCCTCTGTCGTAGAGTTCCCAGGCTGTTTCTTCAGTGATTGGTGGTTTATCAGCTTCCATTACTGGTTATTCCTGTTATCAATTGTTGACTACTCCCGTGTGAGGGGATAGAAGGAAACAACCGCAACAACTACATTTTAGGCAGGCAAAAGTTATACAAGTGTAGTTATAGCAACATTTTGATTACTAGCTATGCGATACTGTAGGCATAAAAAAATCAATAGTCAACATAATATTACATATACTACAGCTATTAGTTACACCTAAATTACACTGAGTTAAGTATGTCCGAACCGGAATTGTGGGAAAAAATCAAAGAAGCGCGCTTAAATGCAGGTTATACACAAGGTCAACTTGCAAAGCTATGCGGTGTAACTCGGGCTACTGCATCGCGCTGGGAGTCAGAAGATCCCGAGGTTAGAAGAGGTCCTAGAGTTGACCACCTACGCAAGATAGCCGATATAACAGGCAAAGAGATTAAATTCTTTATGCCTAACTTAAAAGCTAACTTTTTAGCGGCAAGAGATAAAATCCTTCAAGAGGAAGAAGATATACAATTACAACAAAAGGTAAGGGTTCTAGCTAAGGAGTTTATGGATTTAATCCTTGATGGAAACCTATCTGAGAAAGAGGTAGATATGCTCTACTCGCTAATTACAAGCTTAAGAAATAATTAAAACTATCAGACCAAATAGTCTAGTAGCAAAGTTCAATGTGCGCTTATGTTGACTTTAAAACCCTTGCAGGTAGATACTAAATTATATCATTTGGAACCTGCAAGGTACTCACCATGGACGACACGATCACCATAGGCCACTGGAAAGCCTACCTGAACAACCTTCAGCTCTCCCCACGACAAACGCTGTATACCTTTGAAGCTCTGCATGGCTTATCGGATAAGGAAATTGCCCGCAAGTATTCGGTTGCGCCGGACACCATTTCCAAGACCATTAAAGCCGCACTGCATAAACACTGTCTGAAGAATCGTACACAACTGGTCGCCGAGCTGATCCGGTCAAAGGTGATCTGTCCGTTGTCCATGGGACTGTTAGCGCTGTCCTTGGCCCTCGTGCCGGCCTTTTCCGATGACCCACTCCTACGTAATCGAATCTACCGAACGCGTACTAACCGGTATGAGTCGATTGTTCCCACCCTGCATACAACATAAAACAAGAGGTGCACATCATGTGGTTTAAAAACGCAATCTTTTTCCGCTGCGAACAGGTCGCCAAGCTTGACCAGGCGTTGCTAAACGAGAAATTAAGCGCTCAGGCCTTTAAACCCTGCACGCCCCAACAGGCGGAAAGCTATGGCTGGGTTCGCCCCTTTGGAGAAGAAGCGGAACACTTTGCTGAGCATATCGGTAATTTCCAATTGCTCTGCCTACAGAAAGAAAAAAAGATGCTGCCTAACTCGGTCATCAGCAAATACGTCAAAGAACGTATTAAAACCCTGGAAAAAGAACAGG
>NZ_JAEVHG010000030.1:0-31026 GCF_018263875.1 Zooshikella ganghwensis | reverse complement strand
GAGCACTTGGATATTTGATAGTTTTACATTACCACGCTGAACAGGTAGCAAGTGTTCTATTATTTTAAATTGTTCTGTTGTAATTTCCATGAGCCTATTGTAACAGAATTAGTGTTAACAGGCCCTAGTTTGCACAAGGTATCAATTTACATCATGTTGACAGAAATTGCGGTAGCTGATGCATATGGGGCAGGTTTTGAGTTTTCTTCTAAGGAAAAAATTACTAGATACAACGACCTAAGTAGTTACACAACGCATGACTTATATGGTATGCAAGGCAAATATACTGACGACACTCAGATGTCTATTGCAGTTGCTGAATTAATACTTTCTAAACCAGTTTGGTCAGAAAGGGATATTGCATCAAAGTTTGTAGAATGCTTTAAAAGGGATCCTCGTAAAGGCTACTCTAAAGGTTTTTATAGTTTGCTGCAGAAAGTAGATAGTGGGGATGATTTATTACTCAAAATCAGAAATAACAGCGATAGAAACGGTGCTGCAATGAGAGCGGTACCACTAGGTATCGTTAAAGACAAAGTTGAGTTGATAGCAAAAGCTAAAATGCAAGCTGCTGTCACTCACAATACAGACATTGGAATAAAATCAAGTTGCGCTGTAGCATTGGCAGCACACTTTGGTATTTATCAGAAAGGACAGCTCTCACAACTAAAAACATTTTTAGAAAGCACATCATTTTTAGGGTGGGACTATGACTGGTTTACAGAAGTTTCAGTAAGTGCATTCGATACAGTGAGTGCAGCCTTCAGTTGTTTGCCAAGTTGCCAGAGTTTGAAAGGGTTGTTAAAAAAATGCATCTCCTTAGGAGGTGATACTGATAGCGTTGCATCTATTGCTGTTGGCTTAGCGACATGCTTTGAAGAATATGACAAAGCGCTACCTCTTAATTTGATAGAAACCCTTGATGAGTCAGTATATGGGTTAGAGTATTTAAGTGCTCTGGATAAAAAATTAGTTGAATATACACATAGCGGAGGGGTTTCAATTACAGAATAAAGGCTGCTATTAAAAAATAGCAGCCTTTTACTTTTAGTACTTTATTGTAATACCTTCTCAGGGAGAGAGCCTAATAGGTATTAAAAAACTACCGCCAAGACCAGGTCATATCATCGTCAGCTGTGACCATAACTTGCCAGCTAGTTGGATCGTAGGTTAAGGATAAATCGAAATTAGCTAAATTGCGTAAATAATTTCCATTCCACTGCCAACGCTGGGCACGACTATTATTGCAGCGCTCAATCACTAGTTTTCCACCCTCGTTTATTTTTGCTGTGGCACACATATTGGTTGCATGAGCAGGACGTAAACGACCATAACTGTCTTGCCACCATTTTTGGTTATTACCTGAATGACAATCCCAAGCAAGAATTAAGTTACCATCAGTAGTGCCACTATTTGCTACATCCATGCAATATCCATCACTCGATACTATTTCTCGCCAGGTGTCACTTGGTGTATTACTATCCTCAGAGGCACGAGTAAATAATTCGTTTACTACTGATGTGAGTGGCTGACCATAGCGAGAGGCTTGCTTGGCTTTATTTTTCCATTTTTCAGGAACGGATTGACCTACACTCCATTTACCTGAACCGTTCTGCCAGGATTGCGCCATAGCATTGGGTGTTGGTGTCCATAAGAAATCGGGGTGACGATTACTGTACCACTCTCCACCTAAGATTTTACCTTGGTCATTTAATTCTAAGTCATAGTAATAACTGACTCTGGTAATACCATCATATTGGGGGCTATCAGTACGACGGTGGGTGGGGTTGGTTTCTACGACATAAGACACATCCATTCTTACCCCAACAACATGGGTAGACTGGTTGCCACGATAATTACTAAATTTATCTTTAGTATAGCTAGATAGTGGAATAGTGGCTGCTTGAGCAGAAGCATAAGTCGCATTGGTCTGGGGATTGAAATAAGTGACTTTATATGACTGAATAGGTTGATTCCAAACCTGATAGTCATAAGTAGCATCCATAATTAAACTACGACCAGAGATGCCTATTTGGTTAACCACTGAAATATGCCAACTCCCTGGATTAGTGTCAAAACACACATTATTAATTATTCGACCATTACTATCCCGTTCAGGATTTTTTATATTACAGCGGCTACCAATAAAACGGTTATCAAACCTGGCATTAGCCCATAGTAAGGTGGCTAAAGCTTTAATGTCAGATGGATACAAAGTAAGATCTTCACCACTGGCATCTTTAACATTTAACGTTTTTATGGGGCGAGGTAGCATGTAAGCTGCAGGAGCCCAGCCATGGCATAATCCCATCCACCGTTCCACTTTGCCACTACGCTCATAATAGCCTTTGCCACTATTCCAAGCATTTGTTGTCAGAGTGAAACTGGAATCGCCCATCAGCAGGTCATATTTTTCAGCAGGAGATAAATTATCCCGTGCCTGTCCATAATAGGATGAAACAGGTTTAGTCACATAGCTGAAGTCCCAATAATCTTTCCAATTACTCGGTGATGCACGCCATAAGTCACTATCAGCATAACGCCATGCCGCAGCACCTGAGTAAAGAGGCCAATAAGTATCTGACCAAGGCTGCACTTCAAGTGCACGTTGTTTTGGTGCTTTGTTATCAAGCGTATATAAGTTACTAATAACATTGTTACCTAAATCTACTAATCGTGCTGGGTTATCATTGCTATAATTTATGGGAGCTCTTGGAATGTCTAATCGAGCACTGTTTCCTCTCATAATTTTTTGTCGAGCTTGATCTTTATATTGAATATAATCTCTGTTATTAACAGCTGTATCAGAAAATAATGTGTTAGCATGTCCTGTTTTAGGGGGGAGCTGATCCATTGTGGCCGCAGGATCTTGATGAAACTGATTCATATAAGTGTCTATTTCTTCATTTACTCCTGCCAATGACCAAGTAGGAGACATTGCTAATGTTAAAGCTGCCAGCCGTAGCGGTTTGTTAATCATGAGTATTCCCTTGCCTTTTTTATTTTATTTAAGTCCAATTAAAGCGATTAATAATCTTAGTGAGTCAAGATTACATTTTTATAGTCATAGATAAAAAAAGAAACACTTTAGATTAGAAATAAATTATTTAACATTTCTGGCAAGTATGGGAGGGCATTATTTGAAGGTGACTCTTGATAAAAAATACTTTAGGCATCTCTTTATATAACTATTTAGTAACTCTTCACTTTTATTTTGAATTGTACAAAAAGTGTATTCTTGGCTTCTACTACTTTTGTTGTTTACTGAACTTATTTCATAAACTAGTTCAGGTATTCAAACCCGTGTTTTTCTTTACCCAAAGCGAAGGGTTATTTAGGCGAGGCCACCGAGCGATGAAGCCCCAGGAGTTTAGATAAACTAAATGACTGGGTGGCAGTTAAATGCTCCTCGGCAATAGCTCCTGCATTGCTCTACTATATGACATCCATGTCATTATGCATAAACTGCATTCCCACTATCCTTGGTGGTCAAGAGCGATGGTAACAACGCCTAAAAATCATTCGCTAAGAGTATAGCTACTTTGGAGTACCAAGCTATACATTAATAAACTAAGCTTCACTCAAAAGTTTACGCTTAAATACAGTTAGTTTATTTTTCAATGGCTTAACAAACCAATAATTGCCGACAACAAATAGCGTCAACCAAATCATATGTCTTCTTGTTCCGAAATACATTGAGCACCAAGGAGCATGTTTAATAGGTCCCTCATATACAACATTTGGAATTACTTTTTTTTGCAAACTAGCTACTTTTGGTTCTACTGAAGCTCCCATCATAAAACGCTTACCTAGCATACAATAGTCATAAAATGTGACTATATATATTATACCGCGTCCAAACGAATTTAGACCTCTATTCATCCAAATACAACATCCTTCTACCATATTATCTTTTGGAGGAATATTACATGTATCATAACGTTCTGAAGGTATGTCTGATAAATAGCGATGAGGGATATTTCCGTTTAATACGTAACCTGCAATAGGGTTTCCATGCTTATCATAAAAAAAGCGTACAATGGATGCCCTTTTTAGATAGTCAATATCAACGTGATTGCTAGAGCTTTCATAATAAAGCTTTTTAAAAAGTTCAATTTGAGCATTATCCTTTGCAATTTTTGTTGATATCACTTTTTACTCCTTAAACTCATAACGTCCTGGTGAAATGATATTATTTTTATCTACAGATTTTTTAATTATTTTTCGTAGCCAAACCGCCCCAGTCTCGTAATGATATTGGTCAAGCGGCATTTCATCGACAGCACGTCGATAAGGTATCCATTTATTTTTAGAGTAAAGCTCCCTTAAACTCTCTACTAGTTTTTTAGCTTTTTGTGTTTCTTCTACACTACTTGCATCATAATAAACACTGATAATTGCCTGACAAAGCATTGATGTTACAGCTGTAAGCGTAACGGCTAGCTCAAAGTTATACTTGTTAAACTCTTGTTCAGTTAAGTCCATGAACTTTTCAACGTCAGCCCCTAGCATTGGTAATGAAGGTGCTACCCACATAAATCCACAACCATTTTCAATTGGGTCAATATCAGTTCTGGGTGTAGACTGCTTATTACGCCAATAACATCCCTTGAGAGCAACATTATTAGGAATTCCTTCAAAGATTCCCATAGCGTGGTATATATCTTCAACATTACTATTTATAGTATTTATTTTCGGAAGCCATTTTACATGTTTAGCCAGCCAATTTGTTATCTTATTAATTCTATTTAATGTTGAGTATGAGATAATATAAACTTTAGCAATACCTTTTAATTGTCTTTTTATCCTTTTTGCTTTTGCTTTTGCTACCGATGAGCTTCCTAAAATCGCAAATGAAGACATCCAAGCTGATAATTTATATTTTTTCAGGAGCTCTGCTAACTCTTCTTCAGTAAATGTTGAGTTCGAACTTTTCCGGTCAAAATCAAACTGGTGGAAAATCCCTAACATTCTGTAGTGATTACCAATATGAGGTAGTGCCGTAATAGTTTGCTCAGCTTTTAATAGCCTCATTGCATCAATATACTTTGATATTGATGATTTGTGGTTAAGCTTGATAATGCATCTTAAACTTTCTTCTTGTCTTGCAACTAACTCCAATCGTATACCAACTACAACACCGATATTATTTTGTGTAAACAGTTCATGTAGACCTGCACTGAACCCCACTCTTCCAATGAAACGTCCTGGTGTTGTCAAGTCACAAACATCTCCATTAGCCATTACTACCTTAGTAACAGCAAAATGTCTTGTTCTATATCCTAATGGAGAGTGTCCAAATCCTCTTTCCAATATATTACCGATTATACTTGTATCAGGCCCAGCCCCTGTACAATCCATCATCCAATTTGTGTTTTCGAGAAATTTCGCTAATTGGCCCTGGGTTACTCCAGGCTCCACCTCAACAGATCCAAGCTCAGCATCAAAATTACTAATCTTATTCAGCTTTTTTAAATTAATAATTATGCAGTCATTGACGGGCGGACAACTTCTACCATAACCCCAATTATTGCCACATGAAACAGGGTAAACCGGTATATTATTTTTATATGCATCACTTATGCATTTTCTTAATGACTCTACACTCTCTGGATAAATAATGCCTTTTATAAGTCTGCTGTGTTCCGCAATACCACTAATACTTACTTTACGAATAGCATCATCGTTATCAATAAGATTTTTACCGAATATTTCTCTTATACTGTGAGTACTACTACTTCCAACCAAGATAAATCCCTTATCTGCTTATTATTAAAGCACTTATTAAGTTACTACAAAATTAGTCACGAATGATTTCTAGGTTTTGTTATTTTCTTTCCTCCCCCCAACCTCCTATTAATATAGGCTCATGGGGCTTCGTCACTCGATGGACGCACCTAAAAACCATTCGTACTGTGTATAGATTCATGCTTATTCATTAATCGCTGTACCAGCAAAAAACCTTGCTAAGAAGCACACATCATTAATTCAAAACAAACTTAATTAAAAACAACTAAAATATCACCAAACATTGTAGTAACCACTATACTTTATTAATCTATATACTACAATTTTAAGACACTACAGTTCCTATCACCTCTGAAAGCTATCAATCATATAACATAAATTATTTTTAAAGATATAAACTTAACCAGTACTGCCCAACAATCTTACTAAAGATCATATCACCATAATTGGTATTTATTATTTTTTATACGTGACTAATAATCGTTCAGAACAGAGTTTGTGTTCAAAACGCTTAAACTATGAAAATAACCTGTATGATGGGCATTGTTATAAGCATCTAATGCATCAAGAAAGCCTTGATATTGAACAAAATATACTCTAAAGTTCGCGCTTATGTTTTTGGCTATAAATCGATCAACCTATAGAGTTTAAACTGTGAAAATTGGTGTAGTTGGCTTTAGTAAGCGGCAGTTTGATCAAAAAACTGCTCGTGCTTTACTTAAAAATGAAATTAGTGGAATCATGAGTAAAACTGACTCCTCAAATATTGAAGTGGTCAGCGGCCTAACAAATACGGGCGTTCCAAAAATAGCTTATGAAATTGCTGTTGAGTTGGGTTTGACTACTGTAGGAATATCAACCAAAAGGGCTTTAAGCGTAAGAAGTGGAATTTTCCCTTGTGACAAGCAAATTATTGTTGGAACAAACTTTGGTGATGAGTCTGATACTTTTATTGAATACATTGACTATTTGATACGGATAGGCGGAGGACCGCAAAGCAGAAAAGAAGTTACTATGTTTAAGGATAACAAACAGCTTTCCTATAGTGAACTTTCCAACCGCTTGATTGAACATGAAGTAGAATGGTATGGCCCCCCAAAACGCTACACAACCTGATAATATGAACAAAGCTGCTACAGAGTTTTTAACACCCTCTCTTTAAACCATTTTTTTAATGTTTTTTCCAATCACCTCCGCTCTATAAAAGCGGAGGTGATTTTCTTCATTTACCTAACAACAATCTTTGAACAACGAATTTCTGCAATATAATCATCGCCTGAGTCATAATAATAAAAGCCAGTAACTGCATATTTATCACTACATGTTTTCCATCCATTCGATACGGATTTCCAAGTATGTCCTTCAACTGAAACATTCTTACCTTTTTTAGAATCTACCTCACTGCATCGAAACCTTTCTACGCTATCATCACCCTCATCATAATAATACAACTCAGTAACAACGTTATTAGTATTGCATGTATAGTAACCATTTCCTTTTCCCTGCATTTGAACAGTATATGTGTGATCTTTGACAAGAGATGACTCAACATCGTATAGATGGCGATACTCAAACCACTCCGCGCTTCTATCACTTCTTCCTAAAATTCTAATACCAGATACATAACCAATATCACCAGCTACATGCCATCTATTACCTTTACCATTCATTTTTACATCATGATAATTGCTCAAAAGTATTGATGGCTCATAATCTTTAACTCCAGAATTGACAACCTCATTTTTTGTTGGATCATCATAGTGCTTTGGATCTTCACCAATCTCAATATCACCAGAAATTGCTACACATGGCATTAAGCTTATTATAACTAAAAAGAGTAAATTGGTATTATTTCTATTCATTATGTCATCTCCTTATGACTTAAATAGTATATGACTTTGGCAAATCCAAGCAGGCTAAAGTCTGCAATCATTATCGTTTACTATTGACATTTTAAAATTACACATTATTACAAGGTATACTTCCTATAAAACATTTAACACGCATAATCCATATAGCTTACTTTAACGAGCCAGTTAGCGCTATAAAACTAATACAATAATTATCTATAACTTTAACAAAAATTTAATTCTACAAAAATATTTATACTTAGTAGAGAAGTGACTAACTTTAAAATATTTCACGAATATACTTGCAGTATTATTTCAACCTAAAACAATACGAATTAAATTAATAGGCTTTATTATGAAAAAAACGATACTACACTTAATAAACATAATTCACTTTAGTATTGTTATACCAATATGAATGGTTTTTAGGTGCGGTCATCGAGTGACGAAGCACCATAAGCCTATTTTAATAGGTGATTGGGGTGAGGAGAGAAGATAACAAAATCTAGAAATCATTCGTGAAGGGTATATAGTCACAACTTGTCTTTCACTAAGCTTATCAGTTTCATTTCATACGAATATAAAAAAACCGTTCGTTATGCGTAAAAGTTAATTGCAAGCCAGCTACATTAGGCTTTCTCAGCCTTTGTGGTATAAATCATCGAGCGAACGGTATCACACTCAGTTCTACTATTACGTTATACTCAAGACCATTGAAGAACATCAACGTGTAGTCATAAAATAAATAGCGTGTTTTTTGCTAACAAAATCTCACTTTAAATTTTATTTCAGTGATTTGCTGTTTCATTTTAGATAGTGTTGCTAGTAGTTTGAAATTTTAAATTTCAAGTAGGTGATGGTATGGATCAGTACAATTATTCAAGTATCTGGTATACTCACGATTTCAAAATTGCATTCTTCTTCCCTAGTAAGTAATCCCTCCCGAGTCTTACATATATCGTTTTTAAATATTGATTTACTAATTTACTCTTCAGAGTATGAGTATTTCACAGCACTCTATTCAATAGAAAAATAAAAACGATTATCAATAAGCAACTATATCCTACTTAGTAATAGGAATGGATATTTTTGACTTAAAAAATTATCTCACAGTAATTTATATTTAATTTACTAGGATTAACTTCGTGAATAATTTCAGACATCTTCCAGAACCCTTTCGTATCCGTGTTGTTGAACCAGTAAAAAGAACTACGCTAGCCTATCGTGAAAAAGCAATTTTAAATGCAGGTATGAACCCTTTCTTATTAGATAGTAAGGATGTTTTCATTGATTTGCTGACTGATAGTGGGACAGGTGCAATAACACAGGAAATGCAGGCTGCGATGTTTATTGGTGATGAAGCATATAGCGGTAGTCGCAGCTATTACGCTCTCGCTGATGCGGTAAAAGACATTTTTGGTTACGAGTACACCATACCAACTCACCAAGGTCGTGGTGCAGAACAAATATATATCCCTGTATTAATTAAAAAGCGTGAAAAAGAAAAAGGGTTAGATCGCACTAAAATGGTGGCGCTATCAAACTACTTCTTCGACACCACCCAAGGTCATACACAACTTAACGCTTGTGTTGCAAAAAATGTATTCACTAAAGAAGCATTTGATACTTCTATCTCAGCTGACTTTAAAGGTAATTTTGATCTAGAACTGCTAGAACATGCAATCCTTGAAGCAGGGCCGGAAAATGTGCCCTATATCGTTAGCACCATTACTTGTAACTCTGCTGGTGGACAACCTGTCTCAATTGCTAACCTGAAAGCTGTTTATGAGATTGCTCAACGTTATGAAATTCCAGTCATTATGGATTCCGCACGCTTTGCTGAAAATGCCTATTTCATTCAGCAACGAGAACCAGAATATCAGGACTGGAGTATTGAAGCGATAACGTTTGAAAGCTACAAATATGCAGATGCTTTAGCAATGTCAGCCAAAAAAGATGCCATGGTCCAAATGGGTGGACTTCTCTGCTTTAAAGATAAATCCATGCTGGATGTATACAACGAATGCCGAACGTTATGTGTTGTTCAAGAAGGCTTTCCTACTTACGGTGGTTTGGAGGGCGGAGCAATGGAACGCTTAGCGGTTGGTTTATATGATGGTATGCGTCAAGACTGGTTAGCTTATCGAATCAACCAAGTTCAATACCTTGTAAATGGCTTGGAGGCCATCGGCATCGTTTGCCAACAGGCAGGGGGACATGCTGCCTTCGTTGATGCTGGAAAGCTGTTACCTCACATTCCTGCAGATCAATTTCCTGCGCATGCATTAGCCTGTGAGTTATATAAAGTTGCTGGAATTCGAGCAGTTGAAATTGGTTCATTATTACTGGGTCGAGACCCAGTCACAGGTCAACAACATCCATGCCCAGCAGAGCTGTTGCGGTTAACCATTCCTCGGGCTACTTATACTCAAACTCATATGGACTTTATTATTGAGGCATTTGAAAAAGTGAAAGAAAATGCATCACACGTAAAAGGTTTAACATTTACCTATGAACCTGAAGTGCTACGCCATTTTACCGCACGTTTGAAAGAAGTAGAGAATTAATTCCGACAATAAATGTAGCCTGTTAAGGCTGCATTTATTTAAATACTACTCATACCTAAAAGATGTATCGACAACGTATTAATTACGTAATTATAACGATAAAGAGAATAAAACAATGAAAACTAAACCCTCCCTGCTAGGTGGGTCCTGTATCATTGCCAGCGTTTGTGTAGGTGCTGGTATGTTAGGGCTACCTAGTGCTGGCGCCGGCGCCTGGACATTTTGGTCTTTGCTAGCCATCACTTTAACGATGATTGTCATGACTATTTCTGGCTGGATGTTGCTGGAAGCATTCAAACACTTCGATTTAAGAGTTTCTTTTAATACGGTTACAAAAAAGATGTTGGGCCATAAGGTCAACATGTTAAATAATATAGCCGTATACTTTGTAGGAGGCATTTTATTATATGCATACATCACTTCTTCTGGTCTTATTTTACAAGAACTGCTAAATATTAATGGAAAACTTGCTTCAGTATTATTTGTTGCAATTTTTTCAATTTTTGTATGGCATTCTACACGTGCTGTAGATCGTATTTCGGTTGTTCTTATTGCTTTTATGATACTTAGCTTTGTATTTGGTGTATCTGGACTCGCTATAAATGTGGATATATCTGTTCTGTTTGACACCATCAATCAGGAAGCAGAATACGCCCCATATGCGTTAGCCATGTTTCCCGTCGCACTAACCTCTTTTGGGTATCATCACTCAGTATCTTCTATGCGGGCATATTACGGAGAAGAACGAAAAGCAAAATATGCTATTATAGGTGGAACTACGATTGCACTTGCACTTTATTTTCTTTGGATCTTCAGCATATTTGGTAACTTGCCTCGAAGTGATTTTAGCCCCGTTATAGAACAAGGTGGAAATGTTGATGCCTTACTTGGCGCATTAAGTTCTGTAATTGAGTCAGAAAGTGTTGCTCAAGCAATTAATGCATTTTCGATGGCTGCAATTCTATCTTCATTTATTGGTGTTGGTCTTGGAGTATTTGACTTTTTAGCTGATTTTTTTAAGTTTGAAAATAGTAAGCTTGGTCGTAGTAAAACATGGATTGTGACTTTTATTCCCCCTTTAGTTTTATCACTGCTATTTCCATTTGGTTTTGTAACTGCAATCGGATACGCTGGTGGCGTTGCGACAATTTGGACATGTATAATTCCTGCCTTACTCGCTAAAAAATCAAGATCAATGGAGTCAGGAAAAGATGGATTTATTGTTCCTGGTGGTTCAATAATTTTAACATTAGTTATTTTATTTGGTGTATTTACAGCCGTATTTCATTTTTTAGCAATGGCCGGTATGCTTCCTACTTTTACTGGCTAACCCGATATAAATAACTTTTTAATAACTAGGCCCTGTACTTTACTGTAAAGAGGAAAATGTAGTGCAATCAATTAAAACATCACAAGCACCTGAAGCAATTGGTCCATACGTTCAGGGTATTAGCATTGGTAATATGATTATTACTTCGGGTCAACTACCTTTAGATCCAAAAACTAAAGTAATGTCAGATGATGTAGCTGAACAAACTACTCAATCTTTAAATAACGCTTTAGCTATAATTAAAGAAGCGGGACTGAATGCAAAACATATTGTGAAAACTACAGTTTTCGTAAAAAATTTGAATGAATTTTCTTTAATCAATGCTGCTTATGAAGACTTTTTTAATAAACATAATGCTTTATTTCCAGCGCGATCATGTGTAGAGGTAGCAAGACTGCCTATGGATGCAAAAATAGAAATTGAAGTACTAGCCATTCGTTAAGCTTGTATTTATAGATACAATATCCCTACCTCTATGGTAGGGATCATTATCACTAGCGACATTTATATACTTCGTAGCTTTCTTTAAAAATGATATCTGTTCGTGGCTCTGCAGGAATCAATGCAAGCTCAGCAGGCTGTGTAAACGCCATAGTCACCATACAGTTTGGACCTGGTATCTCTGAGTTAACATAAACTTCGATATATTTTCTATTATTTTTTTCTTTTTGTATTGCTTTAACAATATTAATATTATAGCCACCTGTAGACTTCACGCCCATGAAAGCCCCAATAACAGCATACTTATTAAAATCAATGTCATATGTTAGATTACGTGCATTGTGAAACAGACTAGTTAGTTCTTGATATTTGGATGAGCTCCTAGCAACTTCTAGATGTTTATCGTATTGAAGTGAGTTTACACTTGATACAATAACTTTGACAGGTAATATCTTTTCTCCTGCACTGTCCTCAGCGCTTGCAAGAGCAGATTGAGAAGCTGCAAATGAAAGCAGTACACAAGCTAAAGTTGTTGTTAATCCATTTTTATAAGTCAGCATACGACACTCCTTATGTCGAATTTAAGTAACAAAAGCTTTATTATGGAACAATTGTACAACTAACGACGTATACTTAGTTGATCTACATCAAACCATGTGTAATGATTTTAAACAAATTACTCCCATAACAAACCAGTTTTAATGGGGTACATCTGACCTGTTAAGGTTAGTGACTCATGGGGAAAACAAGGTAATACCTTCTTGTTTATTTATTGTCTGGTAGCGTTGCAATTTCTGACATAGGTTTACTATGCTTACAAAAAAGCAACTTACCAGACAATAAATTGATGTGAACTACTTTACACTTAAACTACTAGCTCAATCAAAGCTTACAGGACTCATTTGCTGCAGGACACTTTCATTTAACTGAGACTGAAGTTGCTCTCTTTTTGAGTTTGAAATATATTCTGCCGGTGTAATCAATATAAATTGCATACGATTTTCATTTGCGGATGCGCGAGATACACGTGCACCTTGCCCTTCTTTAGAAATGACAATATCACTTAACTGATTAAGCTCACTATCCCATATATTTATTGACTCTTCTGTAATAACTACTAATGGCTTTTCTAAAAACCAACCTGGCAAATATAACTCTAAACCTGCTGATAATGGTTTGCCATGCCAAGTGAGCCATACAAATGGTTTATTTTCTAGCCAACGTTGATCATTTAACTTTATTGAAGCCCAGTGTGATAATTTACCTTTTGCGTCAGGTACTCCCCCTTCAGCAAAATAAAAATGCTTCAACTCCCCAGGAATTCGCCGTGGATAAGCACGCTCAACTATCTTTTGAGAAACATTGTATGTTGTACCCCAATCAGCTACTACAGAGAAATCTTCATCATTCCAAGCATCTTTGGTTTTCATCAACTTATCAGGGTTATAGTTCTGTAGTTCTTTATGATTGCCATAATAATAATCCCAATGCCATTGGGTAGAGGAAATAAATGGACTGTTAAATGCCTGACGTGTTCCATCACCATTTACTTGAGTTGATAAACCTTGGTACAGGCCCTGTAACATACGATTAGTATCTTTACTACCTTGCCCGTGAAGCCACATACCAAACTCACTCACAAAAGCTGGCATCTTTAAAAATTTTGCTTCTTCAGTGATCTCTTGGAATGATTTTACATATGTTTTATTTTTAACATTAGCTAAATTCCAGCTCATTCTTGCAGCATCATAAAAGTGGCTGTTAAAAACAAAGCCTTGACCTGGTGACTGCCATAAGTGATGTCCTCCAGTTGCAGGTGCTATAAGCCCAGCATTTGTATTCCAAAATACCAAAGGCTCAGCAAATACCCAACGAGCTTCCCAGCCAGTCTCATTCATAGCTGCTCTTACCCTTTGATAAAAAGGCCACAGACGCAAGTTATCCCACTCTTCAGCAGTTAAACCATTCATACCACCATCTACAGGTTCATTAAAAGGATCTAAACCAACAATATAGCCAAACTCTTCTGAAGATAAATTATCTTTAATAAACCGAAGCACATGCTGTATCTGCCAGATATACTCATCTTGCACATATCTCACACCTTTTGTAGTGTTAACTTCAGCATTTTCCCAGAATCGCCGAAATGCTAAACGTACAGCCTCATTGGTTAAATTATGCTGACTCCAGCTCACACACACTATCCCACAATATTCCTTAGGATACTCATCATCAGGAACAATCCATGCTGGTGCACCATTTCCGGTATGCCAGGAGTCTGCATTAAATAAATGACGTGAGTATAGATCCTGATGATAGTCAACTAAAACAAAAAAACCCTTATCAATAGCAATCTTAATTTGTGAAACTACATCAGCAAGGTAACCATAATCTATACGATCAACTGCAGGGTGAACGCCTTCCCACGCAATTAAAAAACGGATAATGTTTGCACCGGTTTTGGATTTTAAATGCTGTAGCGCTATTTCAGCGTCATCAGCCGTTCGAAATGGTTTAAAACCTTTCTCAATATGTTTAGTCGATCCTGATACATTGAATCCTCGCCAGTATACTTCACGGCCATCTCTATCAATAAAGACCCAATCTCCTTTTTCACGCTGGATAACACTAAGCATTGGGTCAGAAAATGTCTCAGCTTGTAACATATTTGCAAGAAATAGTAGTATTATATATAAAAGTTTATTCATATAAATACGATACTTATACATTAGCTTACCTTTATTTTAATTATTGAAAATCTCACTACTTTAGTATCAAAAAGCTTCTATTGGACGTATCAGCTTTGACCAAAAAACAATACCTAAAAAAAAGATTAAGTACAAAGTTAAATTATTTTTTAATGCACATTAAAATTTCATTAAATGAGATCGAGAAAGAAAAGTATTATTTTTATACTTTAATTTTCATAAAGTCATTAGTGATATTTCTTAACAGCACAAAATCCTTCCCAGCGACAAAGTAAGTGCATAGGTTAATCCATTGTCATTTACTAACTCCGCGCCTTTCAAAAATCTAAATTAGATAAACCTTATAAAAGATTAGTAATAATACTTCTGTTGCATTTAACTGTCACCCCAGTCATTTAGTTTATCTAAACTCCGGGGGCTTCATCGCTCGCTGGCCTCACCTAAATAACCCTTCGCTGTGAGTATATACCACTTTATTTCGACACCTAAAAATGATTCATTATGGGTATATCTTAAGAAAGTATCTTTTCCTATAATTTCACGAATACACTACAATAGTCCAACCCATCAACTTTTGAATGATTAATTATCGTACAAAAAAATGGGTTATTATTTTGATTTTTTTGCCAGCAAATATTTTGGAGTAGTTAATTAATGGATACAATAATAAAAATAGCAACACTTATTGTATTAGCAGCTGGAGCAAGTAGTATAGCTGCTAACACGACAGAGAATTCTCTGGAAGTCAAGTATGTTAATCAGTTCGACTTAGTATGGTGGGATAAGAAATCTGGTGGTAAACACAATGGTAGTTATTATCGACCTAAACTTCCCTCAGGCTACTATCGACTTGGAGACTATGCTAAATCTGGATACAGTGCCCCAACCGAATCCGTTATCGTAGTTAAAGAGTTAGTGCCAGGCTCTTTAGTAAGACCAGTCGGTTACACTAGGATATGGAAAGACTCTGGTTCTGGGGCAAAGTGGAATGGATCCTTCTGGCTCCCTAAACCTCCCACTGGATATAAGTGCCTTGGTGTCGTAGCCCAACGTGGGCATCATGAGCCCTCTATCGATGAAGTGAGATGTGTTAAATCAAACTTAGTGGTGGCGGGCAAAGCAGGAAAAATGACCTGGAATGACAAGCGTACAGGCGCCAAGGCTAATTTTAGTTCATGGAAAATTGTACCTAACCACCAGTATGGCTTGAGTTTGAATCTATTTATAGCTCATTCCAGTCATAAGGCTCCGTCATCAAGTCCACTATTTTATGTTTTAAATAAGAATGTTATTGCTGATAAGCAGCTTACAAAAAAAGAAGTTATTGCTTTAATTAAAAAACATGGTCCAATTTTATACCTTCATCCCAAAGAAAAATATAAATTAGATTCTCCATTTTACTATATGAATAACGCTTGGCTTGTTAATGAAAAAGGTACTAAAATTCAAACTTCTCTTGCTTCTTTCAAAGAAGACTATGAATATATAAAATCTGCAGGCAATATCAATGGTCGTGCAGTAAATAGCATATGGCTTAAACCCGATAATTTATCAGCAATAAAGTCAGGCAATATTAATAGAGCAAAATCAATTGTACATGTCAAAAATAGTGTTCCAGGCTACACTGACATTCAATTTTGGTTTTTCTATGCTTACAATGGGCCTGGTACAGCTAAAGTAAGGTTAGGAGAAATATACAGTAATACAGGTGAGTTGAAACCCTTTGGTGAGCACACTGCAGATTGGGAGCACGTTACACTTCGTTTTGAAAACGCCTCAAAAAAAGTAACTTCTGTTTATTTTGCTCAACATAACTACGGTGAGGTCAAATTAGCTAATCAAGTTGATTGGGATAGAAACCACTTAGTAATGTACTCATCAAAAAATGGTCATGCCAGTTACTCTGGTAAAGGAAAAAACTCACACCGTGTTCTACACAAATGCACTGCAAAATTTTTGGGTAAATGTACAGGGCATTTAGATGTTGACTTACTTAACTATACAGATAAAGGTAACCGCTTTAATGCGTATGAGACTAACAACTTTTATGTTGTGAACTACGAACAAGCAGATTGGGCTACGCTTGAGTTTAGATGGGGACCAACAAAAGAAGCAAGAATGTCTGTTAACCAGGCCAAAAAAGTAGCTGTTGATTTCTTTGGACCATTTATTGGTAATTCTTTAGCAGGACTAATTGGTAGCTCATTATTTTCTTACTTTTATAGTGAAGATCAAAATGCACCAAGTAACATAGGCACAAAAAGTAGCTGGGAGGAAAATGAGTTTTAAAGCCAGTTAGTTTATTAGCAAAAAGGTCCTATCTGGGGCCTTTTGTATATATTTGTTAGATTTGATCATAAGCCGAATTGATCACTAGCCATAATGTACAATAGTTAGTTTCTAGTCTACGCTATATGTTCAACCTAAAAATTAAAATTACCTAATTTAGTATTTTTTTCACACTTTACTTCAGCTATAAATTACTCGTTAAGAGTATATAACCAAAAAAGATTATATCATTAGCCTATACTAAACAATTCGCATATATACCTAATAGTAGCAATAACACTCACTAAAGACGTATGAGTCATATTATATTATTGACAATAAATCTTTAATAGGTATTACTTGCATTGTGTTTTTTTGATCAATTACTTAATTCGCTTCGCGAATTATTGGTTCACTTTAGTCATTTTAGAGGTAACTGAGCCAAATAATGACCGAAAAGATTAAAATATAAATTAACAACTATTTCTAAAAATAAATAATTCACTACCACATCTTATGTGGGTCGTATTTTATTGCCTATATCATGCATCAAGGAGAGAATATATGTACTCCATGCAATTCAAGCACAAATATGCAAACACATTTATTGCAAGTCTTGCCTTAAGTATAAGTTGTTCTAGTTTTTCAAGTACAACTCCATTAAGTAATAACTCAGATAATATCTATTCAAGCCCTGATAAAGTAGTTGGTACATACTTTGTTGAGTGGGGAGTTTATGGTAGAAACTTCCACGTTAAAGATATTCCAGCTAACAAATTAACGCATATCCTTTATGGATTCATTGCAGTTTGTGGTCCCAATGAATCGTTAAAAAAAGAAAATCCTCAAGGTTATAGTGCACTCAAACGTGAATGTGCTGATCAACCAGATTATACTGTTTCAATTCACGATCGCTTTGCTGCCCTTGAAAAAAGTTATCCCGGTGATAAGTGGGACGATCCTATTCGTGGTAATTTTGGCCAGCTTATAAAATTAAAAAAAGATAATCCACATTTAACAATATTACCTTCAATTGGCGGATGGACATTGTCAGATCCATTTTATTATCTGGCTAAAGATCCTCAAAAAAGAGCAACCTTTGTTCAGTCTGCTATTGAGTTTTTAAAAACATACACTTTTTTTGATGGGATCGATATAGACTGGGAGTTTCCAGGTATTCCGGGAGCAAACCCAGATCTTGGTTCCCCTGAAGATAAAGCCGCTTTTACCACTTTAATGCGAGAGCTTAGAGAAGCATTAGATGTACTGAGCCAAGAAACAGGTAAATCATATCAATTAACCGCTGCTACTAGCGCAGGTCCAGCGAAAATTAATAACATAGATTATTCTCAAGTTAGCTCTTATGTTGATTACATTTTTGCAATGACTTATGACTTCTATGGTGCTTGGGATAGTGTTCTAGGTCACCATACTGGACTTTATGCTGCAGCTCATGAAAAAATACCTGAATTTAACGCTCATGATGGTATACAAAACATTTTAGAAGCTGGACTACCAGCCTCAAAGCTTGTACTAGGTGCAGCAATGTATGGCAGAGGTTGGACTGGTATACAAGGTGGGCAAACCAGCTACCCTTGGGATGGTACTAACGGTAAACCAATTAAAGGTTCATGGCAGCCAGGTGTCATAGACTATAAACATATAGTGAACAAATATCTTGGCGGTACCAACGGCCAAGGTATAAATGGTTTTAAATACTACTATGACAATACAGCTCAAGCACCCTATGTATGGAACCCTGCTAAAGGTGAGCTTATTACATACGACAACCCACGCTCAGTTCAAGCTAAAGGTCAATATGTATTAACAAACAACCTAGCAGGAATGTTTACTTGGGAAATTGATGCCGATAACGGCGACATTCTGAATGCTATCCATAATGGCATGAAAACGAGTACCAGAATCAGTCGTAATAAACGCTCATTAACCACTATAGAACCTGTAATTGATGCACCAAATACGAATCAAGATAAGCACTATACGATCCCTCTGAGTAAGCTCATCGAACGAGAAAAAGAGCTAACTAATACCCCCCTTATGCAGGAGGTAAAGGCAAGCATAACCACACTTGATAATGCACAAGTAGAAAAAATTAAACCGACAGATGTTAATAATCCAAATAATGTAAAACGGGTAGAATCAATCATTTCTCAAGATGATTGGGAGTTCCTTTTCCCTGAAAGAGCGAAGGAATATACCTACACAAACTTTTTGAAAGCTATTGGAAAGTTTCCCGCCTTTTGTGGTGACTATGACGATGGTAGAAATGCTGAAATTATTTGTCGAAAGTCATTAGCAACCATGTTTGCACACTTCACTCAAGAAACAGGTGGACATAATCCTCATATGGATGTGCCGGAATGGCGGCAAGGATTACACTATGTAAGAGAAATGGGGTGGAATGAAAATATGAAAGGAGGCTATAACACTGAGTGTAGCCCCAATACTTGGCAAGGAAAAGCATGGCCATGTGGTAAGTTTTCAAGTGGTGAGTACAAAAGTTACTTTGGTCGAGGAGCTAAACAACTTAGCTATAACTATAATTACGGTCCTTTTTCAGAAGTGATGTTTGGTACTACGCGTACTTTGCTCGATAACCCTGAAAAAGTAGCAGATACCTGGTTAAACTTAGCAAGTGCCGTATTTTTCTATGTTTACCCTCAACCTCCAAAACCAAGCATGTTTCATGTCATTAATGGAACCTGGCAACCCAATGATCACGATAAAGCTGGAAGCTTAGTTCCTGGCTTTGGTGCTACCACACAAATTATAAATGGTGGCGTTGAGTGTGGTGCTCCCACAGAGCATCGACAATCAATTAATCGCATCAACTACTATAAACAGTTTAGTCAGTACTTAGAGGTACCTGTTCCTGAAGATGAAGTATTAGGCTGTGCCAATATGAAACGCTTTGATACTCAAGGTAGCGGGGCTTTGAACATCTACTGGGAACAAGACTGGCGCTGGGAACCCAACACGCCAAGTGGAAAAAGCTATGAGTGTAAACTTGTAAATTACCAAACATCATTTAGTGCATTTAAAGAGGGTGATTACATCAAATGTGTAAAACATTTCTTTGATGATGCGATCATAGATGAAAGCAAATAATCTTTAATTCAAAATAAATACGAAGGAGAGCTCCACCTCTCCTTCCATGCTTAATAATATTTCGTTTAAGTCTATATATTTAAAAAGACGTTACATATTCCTGCCTAGATCATTTTATAACTATCATTCTTATCAGTACTTATAACTTATGGAAAAGCAAATGTTACCAATACAAATAAATAAACGGTATCCTTACAAACTGCTTACTGGCATTACGATAAGTATATCTTTAGCCTGTTTAGCAAACGTGGGCATGGCTCAAGAGATCAACACATTTAATACTTCAGTTTATACAAATACTGAGTTTACCCTCATAAAAACTTGGCAAAATGATAAAGTATATAACCGAGGCGACAAAGTTCACCACAATAATATTTTATATGTTGCTAAATGGTGGACTCAAGGTGAAGAACCCAAAGCATCTCCGACGGGTCCTTGGGAACGCTTGGATAATAACGATGATGAAGTACCTGGCAATCCTGAACCTGGTACTACAACACCTGATACAGGATCCTCTGGCCCTGATCAATACCGCGTAGTAGGCTATTATATGCTCGGGCCTGACGAAATTAATAAATACCCCAGTGTTGATTTCCCAGTCAGTAATATTACTCCAGAAAAATCAAACATGTTGACACATATTAACTTTGCTTTCATTGGAATTAATGAGGAAGGTCAATGTGATTTATTAGAAGGGACCAATCAAACCAAAGCCGCTGATGTTTTTAAACAGTTAAATACACTAAAACAATATAACCCGAAATTAAAACTTATGTTCTCCGTGGGTGGGTGGGCATTTTCCAATGATGCCAGTCCGACAGTGAATAGGTTTAGACAAGCTGCTGCTTCAGATGCTGCTCGAAAACGAATGGTTAGTTCATGTATACAATTAATGAAAAAATATAATTTTAACGGTATTGATTTAGACTGGGAGTATCCTCGTAAATCTGACACTCAAAATTTTATTGCTTTATTAAGGGAATTTAGACAGCAAATTAGTCTGCATGAATTGCAAGACGCAGCTGACTATCAGCTCACTATTGCTGGAGCCGGTGGAGCGTTCTTCTTATCACGTTACTATGCAAATTTAGAAGAAGTAGTAGCACCACTGGATTTTATCAACCTTATGACCTATGACTTTAATGGTCCATGGCAAGGAGTTACTAAAACTAACTTTCACGCTCACCTTTTTGGGGGCAAAGATGAACCTAAGTATTATAATGCTTTACGTGAAGTAATCTTTAACCCACCCAAGACTTGGGAAGAAATCAAAAATTTATTTCCAAGTCCGTTTGCATTAACCACTGATGCCGCCATTCACCAACACCTTATAATGAATATTCCAAAGGATAAGATTGTTATGGGTGTTCCATTTTATGGTAGAGCCTTCAAAGAAGTCGGCAGTGCAAATAACGGATTATATCAACCCTTTAATACCCCTGGTGGTGATCCATATGTAGGTGATCCTACCTGGCTTATTGGCTGTGAAAAATGTATCGAGCGGAATGAACCTCGTATTGCTACATATGCTGATATTAAGAAAATGCTTGCAGGAAGTTTTGGCTACCAACGTTTTTTTCATTCTGAAACAAAAGCACCATGGTTATATAATGCCAATCATAACTTATTCGTAACATATGATGATGCCGAGTCATTGACCATAAAGGCTGACTATATAAAAAACAACCAGCTAGGTGGTGTTATGTTCTGGCATTTAGGCCAAGATGATACTGACGGTACTTTGCTTAGAACGCTACATAACTCATTAAATAAATAATAAAATGGCTTAACTTATAACTCAATACGAAAGGTTTTTAAGTGCGGCCATCGAGTGACGAAGCCCCATGAGCCTATATTAATAGGTGATTGGGGTGAGGAGTGAAGATAACAAAACCTAGAAATCATTCGTGAAGGGTATACCTTGCTTTTTTTAGGTCAACTCATTAGTTGCTTATTACTTATGAACGACTAGAAGTTCATGACTCAAAATCCACATCCAAAGCCTATTTCTATTAATATCAATTATCAAAATACAACGTTATTTCAGCAAACTCTCTTGATTCAACACAATATATATTACCCTCTATAAATAATAATAAACACAGTAGAAAAAACCTATATGTTTTTAGGGATGGTTATCTGCTCGTAATAAGGAGAAGTTAAATCATGAATATTAATAGTATCAAATATAATGCACTCGCAATTATTTTTTTGCTATTCTCGCTTAATTGCTTTAGTGCACAGTCAATCGTGCTGAATAATGTAGCTAATACGCTCTATGAAGCCGTTAATAGCATGGAGGATCATGAATTATATGAAAAAATGAAGAAGCATTATCAAACATTGCGTTTATTAGATAATAATGATCAATGGGCAACAGAAAGACTAAGCTTAGTTTCAGATCAACTTTTACCCAGCACAATCAACAACCAAAATGCTATAGAATTTATCAACCAAACAGTTTACAGCCTGAATAAAAATGAGTATTTATTAAACTTCTTCGAAAAGGCTAAAAGCCACACTTTTAATGATCTTATCAATAAATCAAGCCATAATCGCTCTCAGCACCTAGCTGATGTTATTGCTTATGCCCTTGTCCAACAATATCTAACTACCGCTATGTATGACGACTGGCGTATTATTGAGGATTGTAAAACAATTTGGTCAAAAACACGTGATGAAACTGACTTTTATGATCATATGGGGCTTTTCGCAAAAGTAAAACTAGTTTCAGTCGAATATCCTATTAGTAGAATTATCTCCTTCCATAAAGAGAATAATGTTCCAGAGTATTTTACTAAGTTATTACTTCCACTCAATATTATCGAAGCAGTAGCAGTCGATACTAATAATGGGTTTCTAGATAACGCAATAGCAGGGTTAGTCTTAGCCGCTAATAATCCTGGTGACCTACCAAGTCGCTTTAATGATAATCACAAATCTATTCTTATTAGTATGCCTTTACCTGAAAAGTGGGCTGACCTGTACAGTGTTTGGAATCTAGCGTTTGTTTCTCATTATGAGTATTTTCCTTACACTATGGTAAAACTCGTTATTCCAAAAGTAAGTGATTATCATGACCAGCCAGACGAATACATCTACAACCGTGCATTGGCATTATACACACACTTACACTTTACATATCTAGGAAGTGCTGACCGAGCAATCACAGGAGAAACGTTATTCGATTGGAGTGACAAAGAGTTCACTAAACTATTTGGAGAAGTTAATCGCGCAAGTGCTTATGATTATGAAAAAGCTGTGATTAAGTATAAAATCTCCGGCTCAGAAGAATAAGTGTATAGCCTCTACAATTGGGGAATCCTAATCGTTGCAGGTTAATTTCAGGTAAAACGCTAAGGAGTCAAGCAATGGGCTGTATAAAATATGAGAAAGAAGGTCCTCTTGCTAAAGTAGGTCTTAATCGGCCTGAAAAATACAATGGAATCAATATGGCTATGTTTAATGAGCTCATAGCTACAGTTGAAGAAATTGCGGCAGATAAGTCGATTCGAGCAGTACTTTTATATGGAGAAGGTAAAGGGTTCTGTGCAGGATTAGACTTTACAGAAGTTATCAAACAGCCACAAAACATACCTTACCTGATGAACTTTTCAGATGATAAAATTGCGAATAAAGCCCAGCAAGTTGGCTATGCCTGGACAGAACTGCCAGTACCGGTTATAGCGGTATTACACGGGCCTGTTTTTGGTGGTGGCTTCCAGATTGCAATGGGGGCAGATATCAGAGTAGCCTCACCTTGCGCAGTATTATCTATTATGGAGATCAAATGGGGATTAATCCCTGACATGTCAATTA
The DNA here is from genome assembly GCF_018263875.1 of Zooshikella ganghwensis. Taxonomy (NCBI): domain Bacteria; kingdom Pseudomonadati; phylum Pseudomonadota; class Gammaproteobacteria; order Oceanospirillales; family Zooshikellaceae; genus Zooshikella; species Zooshikella ganghwensis. The sequence goes on along the minus strand of NZ_JAEVHG010000030.1, from coordinate 7,166 downwards.
CGACAACACTTCCTTATGTAACGTCTTTAGATGTTATTAAAGAGCTAATGTGGACTGGTCGAAAAGTACCCGCTGAAGAAGCTAAGGAACTTGGTTTAGTGACCCACATTGACGAAAATGCTATGGAAAGAGGATTATTCTTAGCTGAGCAAATTTGTCAGCAATCGCCTGATGCTATTTCGCAAAGCAAACGGATGATAAATGAAGCTATTCAGTTAAGACACGCAGAACGTTTACGACTTGAGGCTGAATTACAAACTAAGGTACTGGGTAAATCCAATCAATTAGAAGCTATGCAATCAAACTTTCAGAAACGAGCTGCAAACTATAAAGATCGTCAGTAATTTGTTAAACATTTAGAATAAAGGTTTGACTAACGAAATATTAGTCAAACCACGCTTGGATAGCTTTTCTGAAAACCTTTCTATATCTGCCAACGTAGCTGCTTTATATTGCGTATTATAAGGACTACGAACACCGTGCTGCTGAAAACCCATAAGTTTTAGATTTATACTTGCCTTAATCGATATCATAAAATTTACCAATTCACTAGCATCAGACAAAGTATCATTAAGCTGTGGAATCAATAAATAACGGATCTCATGTAATTTTTGTTGATCAACCAAATAATGAATAGTTGCCACTACATTTTTGTTTGATCTCCCTGTTATCAATTTATGTTCTGATTTATTTATCGATTTTAGGTCAATCATCGCCTTATCATAATGATTGTGCAATAATTTCCACTTTGAAATAGGTAAGCTTCCATTGCTATCAATATAAATTGATAAATGCTTTGTCTTTGGATCATCATGTAGCATTTCTGCTACTTCAATAATAAACTCATATTGAAGGGTAGATTCGCCACCAGAAAAGGTAACCCCACCAATAAAAGGCACCACTTTTAGTATCTGTTGTTTTATCTCACTAACTGAATAGTACCGAGAAGTTGGATTAGACGAGCGTGGGCAACGATCAATACACTTTTCACATTGTATGCAGTTTGTTGGATTATATACTAACTTATCATTCACAAGCTGCAAACATTGCTGCTCACACGCTTCAATGCATTCACCACAGTGATTACAATGACCAATGGTATGTGGATTATGACAGTTAATACAGTCAAAATTACAGCCTTGTAAAAAAATCACCATGCGGCTACCTGGGCCATCTACACAGCTAAATGGAATTATTTTACTAATCAAACCATCAATACTTTTCATAACAAACTTTTCTTTAACACACTATGTATACCCAAAACGAAGGGTTTTTATACCCCAAGGGCACAAGGGTGCAGCCGTTAAATGCTCCTCGGCAATAGCGCCTGCATTGCTCTACTATATGACATCCATGTCATTATACATAAACTGCCTTTCCACCATCCTTAGTGGTCAAGAGCGCTGACAACAAACCCTACAAATGTGTCGGGAACACATTAGAACAGCTTCGCTGGCCCGTTAGGGTGAGCGCTATGGATAGCGCACATAAAAATGATTCATGAAGGGTATAGTCCTGGCTTTTTATAGTGCTTTAACACACCGGTTAATAACTTTGCCATTATCAACTGCTTCACTGCCTAACACTGTGCTATTTAAGCGTGAGCCTTCTTTTTTATACTTCTCAATATCAGATCGTCTGACCATGTAACCCGTTATACGGACCAAATCTCGATTAGCTACATTTGCGGTAAACATTCTTAATCCTTGACGAATAGCCCCTTGGGATACCTCCAACAATGCTAAGGGGTTCCGTTCAATGGTTTCATCAATGTTAAAAATATCACTGATGCCTGCGGCAAAATACTGATGCATTGGTAAAACAGCAAGGATATGGGAGAGCGTTTCTGGTTCTTCTCCAGTTGTAATACGAGTACCTTCTGTCACACCGATATCTGAACTAATACCTGATTGCGCGTGAAAAAGCACTTGCTGATTTCTACAATAACGAACTTTTCTGGCTTGTATTAAGTCAGCATAGACACCTACAATCCGTTCACCTAACTTATTTGCGGCTTCATCATGCCCATAACGCCCTTCTGCATGCTTCAATTCCATCATACTATTCACAAGTTCGGCCAACCCAAAAATACCAAACATTGCAGTAAACCGATCAATAGAAATAAAACCTTCCTTAGCTAGAAAATGATTATCAAAAAATCCGGATTGCTCAACTAAATAATTTATCCTTGCTTCCAGTATTTCGAATAGTAAATCTGCACAACGTGGAGCTACATGCTGAATATAGCATTCTTCAATATCATTTTCGGTTGGGTACTCTTTTATAGCGAACTTAAAACTTTCTGCTAGATTCAAGCGAACCAATGAGAAAGCTCCACCACCCAAAGGCAATGAGTTATAGCAACTTGCAACACCATAACCTTCAGGGAAGTCTTTGCAGATTAATTGATGATTTGCAATATGTGGTTTATTACAATGAATAATACTGGTGATAGCCTCACTCAACAGTTCAATGCTAGTACTATTTTGGTAATCATATTTACACGTTAAATTTGGCGTAGCTTGCTGTAAGTCACGGTCTACTTTCAATATTACTTTAGCAACTCGGTTGTTTATTGGGCCAATGTTTGCGTGCATAAAAGCATCAGGTAATGTACGATCTAAATACTGCCAAAATAAACGCAGTTTTTTATACAGATAGTCCTCTGACATATCTTCTTTAATATAAGGCAATAGCAGCTGATCAATATCGCCTAAATAGACTGGAAACCCAGTCACTGAGGGTACATGATGATACATTATCATCAAAAACTGAATAGCTTCATCAAGGTCTGTCGGTGGTGCTAACTCAAGATACTCACACCCTTTGTTCAATGCTTCTCGATAATCCGGAAGTACATAACGAGGCTTGTAAGGTGCATGGCCTTCATGGAGATCACAGATCAAACCTGAGGTTAGTGCTTGTTGAGCTTCTAATGACACCTCAGGATAATCAAGGCTTTGATCTGCTAGTTGTGCTATCTGTGTCTGTTTTTGTGCAGGACTTAAGTGAGGATGATTGGCAATCGCTCTGACGTGTGATTGAAGGTCCACTGCGACTCTCCCCTCATTGGGTGATTAATAGTAATGATTAATGAACAGAAGTATACGCCTGTTTCATCCTCAGATTATTAACAAGCATCAATATACTCTTTGTAAAAACTATTGATCACTCCTTAACCTTTCACGTTCAATCGTTCACAAAAATTGACTTTAGAAAGTGCTAAAATGCTCTAATACTCTGTGCATATGAATCTTAACCTATTGAAATACTGGAAAATAATGAGCTTAGTCAGTTATACCTCATCACTTTTTTCTCTTAGCCCAACGATTAAGATTGATGAAGACTTAATAACGATCAAAGGCTCTAAAGCAATACACCTGCTCACTCTTTTTTTATTACTAGAGTCTGTGACCATTAATAGAAAGGCACGTAACGTAATTATTTCCCACCGTTTCTGCTATTTTTTCAAATCAAAAACTGTCATTGCATTTGATGAAATAGATTACCTAGATTACAGCTTTAGTGATTTTGCAACATGTTGGGGCATATCCCTTGATGAAGGCGGTATTTCAAAAACTGATACGATTGAAAAGTACACACTTTCAATTTCAACCAATCGAGGTGAAAAATACAAACTCTGCTCTTTTTCTGGTGAAGGCTCAAAAATGACAGGTCTGCTTGGCGTACTTACAGGTGATGACTTAATTGATTTCTCAGGAACTCAAGGCGAAGACTCTAGACAACTCGCCCTTGCCTTCTGTAAAATTTTTAATGTACCATTAGGCAAGCAGTTTGAGTTTTCTAACACGACTACTTGCCCTAATTGTAAAAGAAAAATATCTAATAAAATAAAATGCTGTTATTACTGTAGTGAAATTATTAAATGACTTTATGCATATCTAGTGCTTCAGAAGCTTCCTTCATAAAAAAACTTCACGCATATAATACAGTCATTATTGATTTTGACTACCTGACGGCATAACAATATAAAGAATTTTATTATAACCATCGCTAGCATTTGTGATTCTAAAATCTACTTTTTCACCACTTGAATATGCTTTAAAAATAGCAGATTGGAGACTGCTATCTTTATCATTAAAGTAAAGATAGTAATTTGCTCTCGTGTTAAAGCCTACTTCAACATTTCCACCACTGACTGTACAATTATTCTTATCTAGTATTACATACTGTTTCGTCTCGCTGCCATCGCTTTGGCTATTGATATAAAGACCACGTATTTTTGAGCTAATAATTGATGGATTACTATTATCTAAACAGCCTCCAAAAGCACTTCCTGTAAAGTATAGTAGTAATAATGACAGTGCTGCCCTTTTCATAATTATTTATCCCTTATTAGTTTTATACGAAAACACATAGAATTGTGATTATTTTATTCTCATTGGTCAAGCTGCGTTTTAATTGTAAATTCAATTTATTTTTGGTGTATACGAACATTCTAGGTTGAGCGTTAACAATAAATACTAATCTAGGCAGTTTGATTTTACATAAATCTTAATATCATGCCTTTATCTGATTACACTGCAGCCCTAGCCGAGATAAAAAAGTTAGGAATGGGCTCTTCTTCTGTTTACGATTAGTTTCGCCAAAACAAAGAACAAAACAAGAGCCACAATGTATTATCCAACTGATCTGACTGATAAATAATGGGCAGTGTTAACAACTTTACTTCCAAAGACGATGTGGCAAACAGGCAGTAGAAGCCATCCACCGGCTGAAAGACGAACAGTCATTGATGATACTTAATATTGTTAAAACAGACTACCAATGGCGGATACTGACCATAGAGTATGGTCGCTGGAAAATGGTTTATAACTACTTTAATTCTTGGAGCAAGCAAGGAAATTGAGAATGCATTGATAAAAAGTCCAGTCCTAGTGAAGGCTGTATTGACAGTCAAAGTGTTGAAAAATATACCCAAGGTATTCATGTTGGTTTTGATGATGGGAAAAAGGTGAAAGTCCGTAAGCGCTATCTCTTGGTTGATACACTCGGAATGATCATTTGTGTTGTAGTGACCTCTGCGGGGCTGGGTGAATGAGAAGGCTTAAAACGACTACTGAAGTGTTATGTCAAAAAAGGCATGAGTGGCCTGAAAAAAATTTGGTTAGATGGCGTTTATTCAAAGAATCCAGTGTTTGAATGGGTAAAAGGATACCATAAGGACACTCAAGGCATAATACTTGAGGTAGTTGAAAAGACGGGCAAAGAATTTAATGTTGTAAAAAAACGTTGGGTTGTTGAACGTACGTTTTCATCGCTAATCAACTATAGGCGTTACTCAAAAGACAATGAAGTTTTAACGAGAAATAGTGAAGCAATGATTCACATTGCCATGCTGCATATTTTAGCCAAGAGAATGGCTTAAGTTTTGATTTTTTAGACACGTTCTTAGAAGAGCTAGCTGAATTGACTGAGCAATTAGGCTCGAAGTAACACAATGTCTTTCAAAATCACAATAATGACTGAATCAGCTAGAATCGAAAAATGCAGTTTATCAAAGAACGTGGCTATAAATCTGGTTGAGCTAGTAAGAGTTTCAGCGATTACGTTAAATTTTGTATTTAAGGGTTTATGAATTCTTGACACTCCCTAATATCAGAAATGCCAAGACTTATTTATTCCTCAGAATAATTTTGTAACCAGACTACTTAAACTAAAAACTTGATGTTAAAATTGGTGTTTTTTCTGCCCGCAGTCCAAAAAGAGTGACAGTAGAATTAAAATTTATCCCTCCTCTACTTTTAACATAAAAGTCTGTTCTATCGCATCTATAGTTTGTGCTGGTATGTTTATGTACACCATTTCGATTATTTGATTCACGGTTGTAGCCAAGTGAACCTCTCCGCAAATCATGCATCGTTGTATTGCCACTAAAACAGATGTTAAATGTTCTGTGGTGTGTTTTTCCAGATTTAAATTTTTTACGATAGGTTGCAGTTTTTTCAACAGGAACCCATGCTGGAATTACATTACCGTTAATAGCTATAGCGCAAGCCTTATTTCCCACTCTACAATGCTGAGATGTTGGAGCAATACAGCTAGCCCACTTCTCGCTGTCGGAACAATTTCTGATATGGTTATTCACCGCATTTGTTGCTGATTCGCAGTACGATTGAATTAAATTTTGACCTTTAAATAGCATTTCATTCGCTCGACGGGCCATTGTTTGATAATGTGGGTTGCTTTTTGCTGAAAAAATTGAGCATCGATCTCTCAGTTCATCTTTAACTGCTAGCCACTTATTATAGGTAGATTTCGATGTACTAAAATCTTTAGTTGGATATTGAGGAAATTGGTATGGCGTGTAACTTACTAGCGTTGGTCGAGGTTTGTGGTTTGATGGATTAGAAACATGCTCTATAAATGCAACAAGTCCATTGATATCAGTGACAGCAACAGAAGAAGCTTTTGATATACCTACTGTCATTGTTTTAATTTCAAAGCGATAGGACTGGAAATCTCGGATAAGCTTACTTTTTTTACTTTGGCTTCCTGAAGCACCAAATACGCTTCCCAGACTGAGAGAGAGACTTGTATTTTTATTTTTAATCGTGGTTGATGTTTCATGATTCTGAATAACCGTAGCCGTAAAATATGCCTTAGAGCCATAAGTAATTGCGTTTACATACCCATCTCCACAATATGATCTAAAGTAATCCTGCCCTTTGTTGTAAGCACTTTTCGCCTGAGTTGTTAAATCATTAAAATCTATAGGAGAGTAAGCGAAATCAACATAAGAGCCTGCAAACATTCTACCAACAACACGATAGTTACTGGAAACCTTGCTTGTACCTTTCATTATTGAGTCTGTATGAGCACCTTCTCCTGCAAATGAACCATAGGTAAAGCTGCCACTGACACCATTTTGGGTATTCAAAGAACGATAAAGCTCTTCTCTTGATTTAGCTAAGTTGAATTCCCAGGAGATATTGCTGTCTGCTGAAACTCTATTTGTTCTCATATCGGTAGACGTTTTTGAAATACAACGAGTCGTCATTGGGGTTTCTCTAATTATTGGTACGGCCTGAAAACCTTAGACACTTTTTATGGTAAAAATGTAACTTAAACCATAAGAGGTAAATCATGGGTAAAGGTATCCGTTACTCAGGCGAATTTAAACAAGAAGCAGTCAACCAAGTCGT